>SHXZ01000007.1 GCA_009693045.1 Dehalococcoidia bacterium
GACGCTGAGGGTCAGGCGGGTGTTGTCCTTGGTGAGGTCCAGGGCGCGCTTGATGGCCTTCTGGAGCGAGGGGGAGAGGCGGTCAAGCCGGCCCAGGTGCAGCAGCCGCACGCCTTCGTGGTGGAGGGCCTGGGCCTGCTCGTCGATGACCTGTTCCAGGATGGAGAGGAGGGCCTCGACCTCCCTGCTGGGGCGCGACCAGTTCTCGGTTGAGAAGGCGTACAACGTGAGGTAGGGGATGCCGCGGAGGGCGAACTCCTCTACAATTTTGCGGATGTTCCTCGTTCCGGCGCGGTGCCCCGCGTGGCGTGGGAGATGACGCTGGACAGCCCACCGGCCGTTGCCGTCCATGATGATGGCGACGTGCCGTGGCAGGTCCTTGAGCCCAGGGGGAACTTCGTGAGCGCCGTTGACGTGGGTGACGGGAGTTGTGCGCTTCATGCGGCGCCGAGGACTTCCCGCTCTTTGGCCTTGCCGATGGCGTCAACCTGAGCGACAAGCGCCTCCGTCAGCTTCTGGACCTGCTCCTGGGCGCGGCGGCTCTCGTCCTGGGACATCTCCTTCTCGCGCTCGCTGGTGCGGAACTTGTCTATGGCGTCGCGCCTGATGCTCCTGACCGCGATCCGTGCGTCCTCGGTGCGCTTGGAGACCATGCGGGCCAGTTCGTGGCGGCGCTCCTCCGTCAAAGGCGGCAGTGTGAGGCGGACGACGGCGCCATCGTTGTTGGGGGTTAGCCCCAACTCGGAGCGGAGAATCGCTTTTTCAATCATACCGATGACGCCCTTGTCCCACGGCTGAATGATGAGCATCCGCGCGTCGGGCGCGGTGATGGACGCGATCTGGTTGAGCGGGGTTGGCGTGCCGTAGTACTCAACCAGCAGGTGCTCCACCAGCGCGGGGTTTGACCTTCCCGTGCGGATGGTCACCAGCTCGCGGCTGAGGGCCTCAATGGCCTTTTTCATGCGGCCATCGGCGTCGGAGAGGACTGCGTTGACGGTGACCATGTGGACCTCCTTATCGCTCCAGCAGGAGGCTTTCCTTGACGTCAGCCACGAGGGTGCCAATCGGTTCGCCCCGGAGGACGGATTGCAGCGCGCCGGGCGCGAAGAGGTCAAAGACGATAATCGGTAGGTGGTTCTCCATGCATAGGGTAAGCGCCGTGCTGTCCATCACCTCCAACCGGCGGTTGAGCGCCTCAAGGTACGAGAGGCGGACGAACTTGCGGGCGGTGTTGTGTTTGTGGGGGTCGGCGTCGTAGACGCCGTCCACGTGGTTCTTGGCCATGAGCAACACGTCCGCGCCGATCTCCACCGAACGTAGGGCGGCGGCGGTGTCGGTGGTAAAGAATGGATTGCCCGTGCCTGCCGCGAAGATGACCACCCTGCCCTTCTCCAAGTGCCGGAGAGCGCGCCTTCGGATGAACGGTTCCGCCACGGCCTGGGCCTGGATGGCGCTTTGGGTCCTGGTGGTGACGCCCCTCTGTTCCAGCGCGTCCTGGAGCGCCAGGGCGTTGATGATGGTGGCGAGCATGCCGGCGTAGTCGGCTGCGGCCCGGTCCATGTGCATGACGTCCGCCGCCTCCTGGCCCCGCCAGATGTTACCGCCGCCGGTGAGAACCGCCAGCTCCACGCCGACCGCCAGGGCGCCTTTGACTTCGTCCGCCACGTGGCCAAGCGTTTCGGGGTCAATGCCATAGTCGCGGCGGCCTTTGAGGGCTTCGCCGCTGACCTTGAGCAATGCCCGGCGATAGGCCGCAACCACTGAGTTACTCCCCCAGGGCGAACCGGGCGATGCGCCGCACCTTGATGTTTTCACCGGTGCGGGCAATCGCTTCGGTGATGAGGTCCTGGACGGTGCGCGTGGAGTCCTTGATGAACGGCTGCTGGAGCAGGCAGACCTCCTCGGGGTTGAGCTGCTCGCCCGCGGGGACTTCCTCGGCGGAGATGTAGCGGGGGTTCATCGCGGCGACCTGCATGGCGAGGTCGTGGCCGAGCTGCTGGAAGCCGTCGGTGCGGGCAACGAAGTCGGTCTCGCAGTTGACCTCCACGAGAGCGCCGATGCGCCCGCCGCTGTGGATGTAGGAGATGACGAGGCCGTCCTTGGCGGAGCGAGTCGCTTTGCTGGTGGCGAAGGCGATGCCCTGCGCCTGGAGGATGCCGTGGGCCTTCTCAAAGTCGCCGTTGGCCTGCTCAAGCGCTTTCTTGCAGTCCATGATTCCCACGCCGGTGGCGTCGCGCAGGGCCTGGATTTCCTTGATGGTGATCTGGGGCACTGGTGACCCTCCTGGCGTCGCGGGGGTTGCCGGCCCGCGACGTATTGTGGTGGCGACGATGTGCACAAAAAGGCCCGGTGCGACGTTGGTGCCGCGCCCGGGCCGCCCTGGGTGCGCCTGTTAAGAAGGCGAAACCCTTCCCTCGACTTGGCCGTTCCCGTTCGGAGAGCTTGCGGCGGCGCCA
This sequence comes from Dehalococcoidia bacterium, assembly GCA_009693045.1. Classification (GTDB taxonomy): domain Bacteria; phylum Chloroflexota; class Dehalococcoidia; order Lucifugimonadales; family SHYT01; genus SHXZ01. The sequence continues at coordinate 2,457 of SHXZ01000007.1, forward strand.
GTCCCGTTGGATTCGGCGGCGGCTTCGGCGTCCTTGTCGGCCATCTGCAGTTGCTGGCGCTTGTCCGTGCCCGCGAGGATGGCGTCGGCGACGCGCCCCGTGACCAGACGGATGGAGCGGATGGCGTCGTCGTTGCCGGGGATGGTGTAGTCAATGAGGTTGGGGTCGCAGTCGGTGTCGACCAGGGCGACGATGGGAATGCCCATCTTGCGCGCCTCCTTGACCCCGATGTGTTCCTTGGTGACGTCCACAACGAAGAGCATGGTGGGGAGCTGTTTGAGGTCCTTGACGCCGCCAAGGTATTTGGTGAGGCGGCGCTTCTCGTCCTGGAGGTGCAGGGCCTCGCGCTTGGGGAGGTAGTTGAAGAAGCCGGAGGCCTCTTGCTCCTCAAGCTGGATCAACCGCTGGACTCGGGTGCGGAGGGTCTGCCAGTTGGTGAGGGTGCCGCCGAGCCACCGCTGGTTGATGAACGACATGCCGCAGCGTTTGGACTCGGCCTCAATCGCCTCTTGGGCCTGCTTCTTAGTCCCCACGAAGAGGACCCTGCCGCCGTTCGCGACGTGCTCGGTGACGACGCGGCAAATCTTCTCCAAGAGCACGAGGGTCTGCTGGAGGTCTATGATGTGGATGCCGTTCCTCTGGGTGAAGATGAACGGCTTCATGCGCGGGTTCCAGCGCCACGTTTGGTGGCCGAAATGCACGCCCGCTTCAAGCAGGGTCTTCATGCTGAGTTGCTCGCGGGCTTCGGGTGGCCGAACCCGCTCTGCTGTTGTTTGTTCCACCATACGGCTTGCTTTTCCTCCGCCCTCGTGATTTCGCGCTCGCGTCGCAATTGTGGGGAGTATAGCACATTCGCTCAGCGGGTCACAACGGCGCGCGGGGATGCGCGGCGCGGTTGTGTCCCGTATAATGGACAGCGATACGTTCTTGCCGGTAGGGCTGACGGCGCTTCAGCGCCTTCAACCCACCGGCGTTCTTGTGGAGGGGCCTTGCTGCGTGATACGAACTGCGGTGAGCTTCGGAAGGAGCACGCCGCGCGGACGGTTCGCCTGGCCGGATGGGTCAACCGCCGCCGCGACCACGGCGGGCTGATCTTCGTGGATTTGCGCGACCGCTCCGGCTTGGTGCAGGTGGTGATCAACCCCCAGACCGCGCCGGACGCGTACCGCGTCGCCGACCAACTCCGTAACGAGTGGGTGGTGGCTATCAACGGCACGGTGGGCGTGCGCCCGGCGGGCACCGAGAACCCTAGGCTTCCCACCGGCGGCGTTGAGGTGTACGCCCAGCAGGTTGAGGTCCTGAACGCCAGCAAGACGCCGCCGTTTGCCATCGCCGACGAGGCCGAGGTTGAGGAGTCGCTCCGGCTCCGGTACCGCTACCTGTACCTGCGGCGCTCGCGGATGCTGCGGAACCTGACGCTGCGGCACGAGGTCGTCCAGTACATACGGCGCTTCCTGGATGCGCGGGGCTTTCTGGACGTGGAGACGCCCATTCTGACCAGGAGCACGCCGGAAGGCGCGCGCGACTACCTGGTGCCCAGCCGGGTGAACCCAGGGCAGTTCTACGCGCTGCCGCAGTCGCCGCAGCAACTCAAGCAGCTCCTCATGGTTGCCGGCGTGGAGCGGTATTACCAGATCGCGCGCTGCTTCCGCGACGAGGACCTCCGCGCGGACCGCCAGCCGGAGTTCACGCAGCTTGACCTTGAGATGAGCTTTGTGGAGCAGAAGGACATTCTTGACCTCATAGAGGCGATGTACACCGGTATGATTGAGGAGCTCTGCCCCGCCAAGCGCGTGGTGAAGCCGTTCCCACGCATCACCTACCGCGAGGCTATGGACCGGTACGGCTCCGACAAGCCGGACATGCGCTTTGGCCTGCCGCTGACCGACCTGAGCGCGGAGATGGCGGAGACGCAGTTCCAGGTGCTCCGCCAAGCGCTGGCGCAGGGTGGTGTGGTGAAGGGCGTGCTGGCGCCGGGCTCCGCGGACTACTCCCGAAAGCAGCTTGACGACCTGGCGCAGCTAGCGCGTGACAGGGGCGCGCGGGGACTCGTGACGATTGCGCTTCGCGGCGGAGCGCAGAGCCTGGATGCCCTGACGATGGAGGACGTGCACTCCGTCGCCGCGCGCTTTTTTGCGTTGCCGCAGGTCAAGGCCATGGCCCGGCGGCTTGAGGCCAAGCCCGGCGACCTGCTGCTTTTGGTGGCCGGGCCGCGCGAGGTCGTGAACGCGTCGCTGGGGGCGCTGCGGCTGGAGGTGGGGCATCGCATGGGATTGGCTGACCCCAGCATGATGGCGTGGGGCTTCGTGACGGACTTTCCGCTGTTTGAGTGGAACGCGCAGGAGAAGCGCTGGAACGCGGCGCACCACCCGTTCACCGCGCCGCACCCGGAGGACATGGAACGCTTGGAGAGCGACCCGGCCTCCATGCGCTCGCAGGCCTACGACCTGGTGTGCAACGGCAACGAGATCGCCAGCGGGAGCATCCGCATCCACCAGCCAGAGCTGCAGGAGCGGGTGTTCCGGGTGCTCGGCTACAGCAGAGAGGACGCGCAGGAGCGGTTCGGGCACTTGCTGGAGGCGTTCTCGTACGGCGCGCCGCCGCACGGGGGCATCGCGCCGGGGATAGACCGCACCGTGATGCTGCTGGCGGACGAGGAGTCGCTGCGCGAGGTCATCGCGTTCCCCAAGACTCAGAACGCGACAGACCTGCTGTTCGGCGCGCCGTCGACTGTAAGGCCCGAGCAGCTTCGAGAGGTGCACCTCAGGGTTGTGGAGGCCACGCCGCAGTCAGCCAAGGAGCCACAAAGTTCTGCTTGAGCAGCGGTGGGCTGAAACGATGTGGGGGATTGTCCTTAAGGGTGCAAAGCGCGCCCTCGAAAACCGTGAGTCTGCGCTATAATCGTTGCTAAGGGTGGATACGTGAAGGTCACGCAAGAACCGCAAGAACAGCAGCAGACGCTCCTCAATATTGAGGTGGAGCCGCCCGAGTTGGAGCGGCACCTTGAGCAGGCATCCCGCCGCCTGGCCCAGCGCCTCAAGGTCCCCGGCTTTCGCCCTGGGAAAGCCCCGCGCTGGATGGTGGAGCGGATTGTGGGCAAGGAAGGGCTGTTGGACGAGGCCATTGAGTCGCTTGTCCCAGAGGTCACGCAGCAGGCGATAACCCAGGAGAAGCTGGAGTGGTCCGCGCCGCCGACGATAGAGGTGGCGCAACGCGAGCCGCTCGTGCTCAAGGCAACCGTTCCTCTCACACCGGTGCTGGAGCTTGGCGACTACCGATCTCTGCGCGTGCTGGAAGAGCCGGTCAAAGCCGACGAGGCTCAACTGGACCGCGCGCTGGAAAGCCTGCGCCGCGAGCAGGCGCCGTGGGAGCCGGTTGACCGCCCCGTGGAGTTCAACGACTTGGTGGTGCTGGACTTAGCCGGCGCGGTGGATGGGGAGCAGTTCTTCAAGCAAGAGGGCATGCCCTTCATCGTGAACGAGGATTCGGACGTGCCGCTACCGGGGTTCGGGAAAGAACTCGTGGGCATCGCGCCGCAGCAGTCAAGGGAGTTTGACCTGTTGCTCCCCAGAGACTACGCGGAGCCGAAGGTCGCGGGCCAGCCGTGCCACGTCACGGTGAAGGTCGGGGAGGTCAAGGCGCAGCGTTTGCCGGAGTTGAACGACGAGTTCGCCAAGGGCGTGGGCCAGGGCTTTGAGAGCCTGGAGGCGTTGAAAGACCAGCTCCGCAAGAATATCGGCGCGTTGGAACAGGAGCGGACGAAGCGCGAGTACGAGGAGAAGGTCGTGCAGGCCGCGCTTGACCAGGCGAAGGTGGTTGTCCCGCCGCTCACGGTCAAGCACCAGGCCGAGCACGCCTTGCAGGAGCGCGCCGAAGCACTCGCCCGGCAGGGGCTCAAGATTGAGGAGGTGCTGGCTCGCGGCGGCAAGACGCTGGACCAGTACCGTGAGGAGCTTGAAACCGAGTCACGCAAGGTGCTGTTGACATCGCTGCTGCTCCGCAAGATTGCGGACGTGGAGAGCATCCAGGTGGACGACGCCGCGGTTTCGGAGTCGCTTGCCGGCCTGATGCGCCAGGTGCAAGAGCAGAGCGGCGGGCGGCAGCGCTTGCGTGAGGACGACCAGAACCGGGAGGCGCTTGGCCGGATGCAGCGCTCGCGCAAGGCCCTTGAGCGGCTCGTGGCGATAGCACGCGGTACAGGTGACGAGCCCCTCGCGCCAGCAGAGGCCACGGCGACCACGGCCGTCGAGCTGGCCGCGCAGCCATCAACGGAGACGAACGCGTAGTTGAGAAGACCTAGCGTAGCCTAAGGAGAACGATCCATGCCGGACTTCAGCAAGGCCCTTAGCAAAGAGCCGTGGTTCAAGTTTCAGGAAGCCCAGGTCCAGCAGCTCGCGGCCACCAAGCCCTCCAACATCATTCCGATGGTCATTGAAAGCGGCCCCCGCGGCGAGCGCGCATTTGACATCTACTCCCTCCTTCTCAAGGAGCGCATCGTCTTCCTGGGCAGCCCCATCCAGGACCACATCGCCAACCTCATCATCGCCCAGCTTCTGTTCTTGGAGCGGGAGGACCCGGACCGGGACATCAGCTTGTACGTCAACTCGCCGGGCGGCGTCATCAGCTCCGGCCTGGCGATCTACGACACGATGAACTTGATCCGTTCCAACGTTTCCACCATCTGCGTTGGGATGGCGGCGAGCATGGCGACGGTGCTGCTGTGCTCGGGCGCGAAGGGGAAGCGGTTTGCGCTGCCCAGCGCCACCATCCACATGCACCAGGCTATGGGCGGCGCCCAGGGCCAGGCGTCGGACATTGAGATCGCCGCCCGCGAGATCATCCGCATGCAGGACAAGATCCGGCAGATCATCTCCACCCAGACCGGCCAGCCCTACGACCGCGTCGTCCGCGACACGGACCGCGACTTCTACCTTAGCGCGGAGGGTGCGAAGGACTACGGCCTGGTGGACGAGGTGCTCACCAAGCAGGTCGCAGCAGCCAAGGGTTAGCCCGCGCAACCCGGCAACTCCACGCATACGACTGGGCGGCCCGAGCGGCGAGCAATACGGTGAGGGGAGTCTATGGCGCCGAAGAACGTGAGCATGGTCGACTACCGGTGCTCTTTCTGCGGGAAGGTGCAGACCCAGGTCAAGCGTTTGGTGGCCGGCCCCGGCAGCGTGTTCATCTGTGATGAGTGCGTGGTGCTGTGCGAGCAGATCATCTCGGAGGACCGGGTTGCGCCCGCGCAAAAAACGCCTCAGGCTGGGTCTGCCACGCTCACTCCCGACGCGATCTACAGCAAGCTGGACGAGTACGTTGTGGGGCAGGAGCGGGCCAAGCGTGCCCTGAGCGTTGCGGTGTACAACCACTACAAGCGGATCAATGCCCACGCCAAGCTCAAGGCGGGGGCGGAGCAGGTGGAGCTTCAGAAGAGCAACATTCTGCTCATCGGGCCTACGGGAAGCGGCAAGACGCTGCTGGCGCAGACCCTCGCACGCATCTTGGACGTGCCCTTCGCCATCTCCGATGCCACCTCGCTCACGGAAGCCGGGTACGTCGGCGAGGACGTTGAGCACATCCTCCTGCGCCTGATCCAGGCCGCGGACTGGGACATTCCGAAGGCCGAGCGCGGGATGGCCTACATTGACGAGGTGGACAAGATCGCCCGCAAGAGCTCCAATCCGTCAATTACCAGGGATGTCTCCGGCGAGGGCGTCCAGCAGGGGCTGCTCAAGATTCTGGAAGGCACCATCGCCAACGTGCCGCCGTCCGGCGGGCGGAAGCATCCTCACCAGGAGTTCCTCCAGATCCACACCGACAACATCCTCTTCATCTGCGGCGGGACGTTTGAGGGCCTGGAGCAGGTGGTGGAGAAGCGGGCGTTCAAGGACAAGCACTCCATGGGGTTCGTCCGCAAAGCGGCGGCGCCTGGCGGTGACGGGGCGAGGGCCAGCCTCCTTCGGTTCACCACGCCTGACGACCTCATGGCCTATGGGTTCATACCGGAGTTCGTCGGACGCCTCCCGGTGATCGTGCCGCTGGAGCCGTTGGAGATGGGCGACCTGGTCAAGATATTGACCGAGCCCAAGAACGCGGTGGTCAAGCAGTACCAGTCGCTGTTCAGCATGGATAACGTGGAGCTGACGTTCACGAAGGACGGGCTGGAAGCGGCTGCGCGCGAGGCGCTTAAGAATAAGACGGGCGCCCGCGGCCTGCGCGGCGTGGTGGAAAACGTGCTGATGGAAGTGATGTACGAGCTGCCGTCGCTGAAGGACGTGCGGCGGTGCATCGTGGACGGGGACATCATCGCGAACCGCAAGCGGCCAATTCTGCTGAACGTCGCGGGCACCGTGGTGGAGCCGAAGCAGGACCGGCAGTCGGCGTAGGCTCGTTTCCCCCCGCCAGAATGCAGCAAGAAAGGTCCTGTGCGGAACAGGGCCTTTCACCGTTCAAGAGCCTCTGAAGGAAGCCGCCGGTGGTTCCACTGGCTCTCATCCCAAAGGCTTTCGCCGAACGCCTATTGCGACCCAATGCGCTGGGAAAGGCACCGCTCCACCTGGGCGTTGAGGCACAGTGGAGGCAGCGGCGCGCCCTGGCCGTCAACCACCCGCTGTCCTTCCACGTTGATCCGCCTCTGCGCCAAAGAGACTAACGTCTCCAGCAGCAGCGGCCGCTCGCGGCGGACGCCCTCGGCGCGAATGGCCTTGAAGAGCGGCAGCTCCTCGCCCTCGGTGGCCTTGAGGGCGTCCACGCTCTGCCCATTTACCGAGGCCCAGAGGGGATCGTAGGCCGGGCCGGTGATGGGGAATGACGAGTAGGTGATGGCGGGGCCTTGGTCCAGCGACTCAGTCACTAGGTGGACCATCGCGCCCGTCTCCGCTGCACGCTGCTCAATGAGTTTCCAGATGACCTCTTGCCACGCGCCGGTCGGGCCGCCGGGCAGCGCGGGGTGGAGGTTGATCATGGGCAGGCGCGAGCACATCTCGCCGCTGACGATGAGCATGTAGCCTGCGAGGACGCACAGGTCCACGCGGTAGGGGGCGAGGCGATCCAGGATTTCGCGGTCGCGCTCGGTGCGGAGTTGCGACACGCGCGCGCCGCGCTCCCGGCGGAAGCGGTTGGTGGAGAACGTGACGAGGGGGAGGCCGTACCCGCGGGCGAGGGCCATGAACTGGTCGCTACCCGTGTGTTCGCCCGGCTCGCGGTTGCAGAAGACGTAGGCGATGCGCGCGTCTAATTCGCCGCGGTGGATGGCGTCCATGGCGTAGCTCAGCAGGCCGCGAGAGCCGGGGCCGCGCCCGGTGGAGAACCAGCCGAGGCTCAGCATTCGCGACCTAACCCCTGGCCCCTTCCCTACAGGGAAGGGGAACGGCTTCACCTTGCGGACTCGCGGCTCGCTCAGAGCGAAATAGGGCTGTGCTAGTTTTTGGCATCGTCAGCATCGTCGCCGTCGTCCGAATCGGCGTCATCGTTGACCATTTGCATCTGCTGTCCGTAGGAGGTCTGGAGCCGCGTGACCTTCATCTCGGTGGCGCTGAGCAGCTCGTTGCACTGGCGCGCCAGCCGCATTCCCTCCTCGTAGAGGCGCGTGGCCTCATCCAGCGTCAGGCCGCCGGACTCCAGCTTCTGCACCGTCTCCTCCAGGCGCGTGAACGCCGCTTCAAAGGACGGGCGTTGCCGCCTGGACTTGGGGCGTTCCGATTCGTCCGGCACTGCCGCCTCGCTGGCTTTTTCGTGCGAGCGCATTATACCATCCGCGTCGATAGTACGCGGTGGCCGCGTGCGGAACGGTCTCACCCCCAGCCCCTCTCCAATGATTTGGAGAGGGGAGACGTCGGCTCAGGGCAAGGCAGTGGCCGGTTGCAGAGGCGCCGGCTTTTCTGCCGGGCCGCGCTCGCGACGAGGGCTAGCCGAGCGACGCGACAAGACCCGCGAGAGCCGCGCAATTGGGGCAGCCGTCCTTGCCTGGAGGACACCTGGGCGTCGCGAAGAGCTGGCGGGCGCGCTCCAGCAGCGGCGGGATGAGCGTGTCCGGCTGGAGCGGCACGGGCACGACGGTGGCGGAGAGGTTGAGCCGGAAGCCCGCTTCATCCACAACCTCGGCCTGCTGGACCGGCTCTCCTGTCGTGACCGGCTCCATATACACGAGCGCGAGCTTGGAGACGGGCCCAAGCCCCAGGCGGTTTCCAATGAAGGCGTAGCCGTTGAGCTGGGCGTGGTACTGGGGCAGCATCCTCTCCTGGCCGGGCGTGTACCGCGCGGTCTTGTAGTCCACGATGGCGTAGGAGCCGTCGCGCAGGCGAAAGATGCCGTCCGCCTCGCCGCGCAGCGTGACGCCCGTCTCCTGGTGGACGACGGAGAACTTGTGGTAGGTTGGCGGATCCACGGTCTCGGCGATGTCGCCCACGGACGCTAGCCACGCGGGCGGTTTGCCCTCGCGCAGGAAGAAGCGGCTTACGACCAGCTTGTTGTACCGATCAATGCTGCTGAAGATGCCGGGGAAGGTCTGGTACGGGAGTTTCTTGACGTGGAGCTGGACCCAGAGGCAGCGCGGGCAGGGGTCTGCGTAGGCGAATGCGCCGAGGTCTTTTGCCGAGATGGTGAGCTGCTGAGGCATTGCTGACGCTCCTGTTGTCCGCTAGGCAAGAGTTTAGCAGGATGCTCAAGGCCTGTAAGGAAATGGTCTTCCGAGCCTTTGGCCCTTCCGTCGACCCCTGGTGTCCATAAATCAACCTGGGGGACGCCCGCCGCCTCACCACCCACCTCTCCGGGAGCCAGGGTACACCCCATTGTTTTTGTTTCAAGCCATTTCCCGTTCACGCCGGTGTGTCACCGTATCTTTCATGTTCGTCAATTTTTACTGCTGTTTTCGTTTGAAAAATGTGAAGGAACGAATCCGATTTTAGCCTCACCCCCGACCTCACCCTCAATCCCTCTCCATTTACATGGAGAGGGAGGAAGTGACGAAGGCGCGGCGCGAGTGGGTGGCGATGGCGGTGGTCATAGACGTAGGATAGGCGTTCTGTATCGTGCAAGGGGCGGATGGCAGAGAGCAGGGGAAACCTCACCCCTGACCCCTCTCCATACGATGGAGAGGGGGAATGTAGCCACAATTGAGGTGGAGGAAGTGACGAGGGCGCGAAGTACACCGCGGGGCTGGCACCTTCTTCGGCTGAGCCTTGCTGTGCGGCGGAAGGGACGCGCGGGCACGGATTCTGAGCCGCAGCGAAGAATGACAGGGGGGCGCTCAGCATGACAGGGGGGCGCTCGGAATGACAGAACCGAGAAGGTCGCGAGGAGGAATCTGAGGTGGTTTACTCTACCTGCGCGGCGAAGGCGCCGTCGGCGACGCTGACGTGAAGCCGGTCTCCGGGCGCGACCTGGGCCTGGCCAGTGACGACCGCGCCGGTGTCCCGCCGCTGCACCACGGCATAGCCGCGATGCAGAACGGCCTTGGGGTCCAGGGCCCCGAGGCTGAACGAGAGCCCGTTGAGCCGCTCCCTGAGGAGCAGCACGGTCTGGTCCAACTGTTGCCTCGCGGATTTGAGGAGGTCGTCAACGCGGAGACGGTGTGCCGTGATGTCGGGCGCGCGGTGCAGCAGCCGCGCGGCGAGCGCCTGGGCGTCGCGCTGGCGGCGCTCCATCAACGCTGCCACGACGTCGTCCAGGGCCTGCCCGTGGGCGGCGACCTGGGTCCGGAGCTCGCGCGCGTCCGGCACCGCCAGCTCGGCTGCGGCTGAGGGCGTGGGCGCTCGGACATCGGCGACCTGGTCGCAGATGGTGGTGTCGGTCTCGTGCCCCACGCCGCTGATGATGGGCACGGGGCAAGCGAAGACGGCGCGGGCGACGGACTCTTCGTTGAAGGGCCACAGCTCTTCCAGCGAGCCGCCTCCTCTGGCCACGATCACCGTATCCAGTCCCGGCTCGGCGGCCAGCGTTTCCAGCGCCTCCACGATGGTGGCTGCCGCGGCGTCTCCCTGCACCTGGCAGGGCGCGAGCACCAGCTCCACGAGCGGGAACCTGCGGCGGATGACGTTCTGGATATCCTGCCATGCGGCGCTGGATGGCGATGTCGCCACGCCGACGCGCTGCGGGAAACGTGGTAGGGACCGCTTGCGGGACGGGTCAAACAGCCCCTCGCGCTCCAGCTTTTGGCGCAACAGCTCGAGCTTGAGGGCCAGCTCGCCCACGCCCTCGGGCTGGACGAGGTCAACGTACAGCTGAAGCTCGCCACGGGCTTCGTAAAAGCTCACGCGGCCGTGCGCGTTGACCTTGGCGCCGTTCTGGATGAAGCGCCCGCCGCCGCCGTTGCGGAACATGACGCCTCGGAGCTGGGCGCGGTCGTCCTTGAGGGTGAAGTACCAGTGCCCGGCGGCGGAGTGGGAGGCGTTGGAGACCTCGCCCTGGACCCAGAGGTCGGCGAGGAAGGCGTCGCTATCCAGCGAGTCCTTCAGGTAGCGGGCGAGCTGCGAAACGGCGTAGATTGGCATAGCGACCTAACCCCCGGCGCCTTCCCTAAGAGGGAAGGGGAGTTGCTGGCTCCGTCGCTGCCACTTCCCGTTCTAGGCGGTCAATGTCCGACGCGCTGAGGTTGAAGTACTTGGCGTCCGGGTGGTGCATGACGAGGGCGCTGACAGAGCTTTCGGGGTCCATCATGAAGCCTTCGGTGAGCTTGACGCCGATGTGGTGCTCAACGTCCAGCAGCGGGAACAGCTTTGCCTGATCCTCCAGACGCGGGCAGGCGGGGTAGCCGAAGGAGTAGCGCTTGCCCTGGTAGCGGCCCTGGAACAGCTCGGGCTTGGGGATGTCCGGCCGGTCGGGGAAGCCCCAGGCGGCGCGGAGCTTCTGGTGCAGCCGCTCGGCCAGCGCCTCGGCGCCTTCAAGGGCGAGCACCTGGAGGATGTGCGAGCGGAGGAACTCGCCCTGCTCGCGGAGCTTGTCGGCGAGGGCGCGGACGCCTGGGCCGACCGTGGTCACGAACATCGCCACGTAGTCGGCCTTGCCTGAGCCGGTGGGCGACACGTAGTCGCTGAGGCAGAGGCCGTCGCCCTGTGCTTGCCGCCCGAAGTAGAACCGCTCCATCTCGCGCTTTCCGTCCGGCGACAGAATGAGCAGCCATCTGCCGTCAGACGCGGCGCGGAAGAAGCGGTAGACGGCGTCGGCGTGGATGTCGGGGTGCGGGGCCATGTTATTCTCAACGCGCTGGACGGCGTCGCGCAATTCCATGGCTTTGGGGTCGCCGGCGGCGAGCGCGTCCTCAAACCGCCCGCGGAAGCCGAGGTGCCGCGTGTAGAGCATCACGGGGTTGACGTAGGAGAACACCTCGCGCAGGTCGTAGCGGTGCAGGACGTGAGGGTCTAGGTCGGGCGGCGTGGGAATCGGCACGTCGGCGCGCACTGAGGAGGAGCGGTGCTCTGTCGGCGCCTGGGAAGGCTCCTCGGTGGCAGCGCTCGCGGCCTGCATGGAGCGGGTCACGTCGGCAAGCTCATCAGCCAGCTTGTCGCGCTGCGCCGGATCCCGAAGGCGGTTGGCGAGCGCCAGGCCGTCCATGGCATCGCGTGCGTAGGCCGTCAGACCGCCGTACTCCGGCGCGATGCGCAGCCGGGTGAACTTGTTGGTCAACGCCGCGCCGCCAACCAGCAGCGGCACGCTTACGCCGGCCTGCCGAAACTCCTGCGCGGTCTCCACCATCATCTGCGCCGACTTGACCAGCAGCCCCGAGAGGCCGATGAAGTCCGGCTTGTGCTGGCGGTACGCCGCGATGAGGTCTTGCGGCGGCACCTTGATGCCCAGGTTGATGACGCGGTAGCCGTTGTTGGAGAGGATGATGTCCACCAGGTTCTTGCCGATGTCGTGGACGTCGCCCTTGACGGTGGCGAGGATGACCTTGCCGCGCGTGGCGGACTCAGCTTTCTCCATGTGGGGCTCCAGGTGAGAGACGGCGGCCTTCATCGCCTCGGCGGACTGGAGCACCTCGGCGACGATCATCTGGTTAGCGTTGAAGAGGCGGCCGACCTCGTCCATGCCGGCCATGAGCGGGCCGTTGATGATTGCCAGCGGCCTGCGCGTCTTGAGCGCCTCGTCCAGGTCTTCCACGAGGCCGACGCGCGAGCCCTCCAGGATGTAGTTGGCGAGGCGCTCATCCAGCGTCATGCTGTCGCGCTCGCGGACGTTGGCCTTGGCGACGCGGCCGCGAAAGTGCGCGGCGAAGGCAGCGATGGCATCATCGCCGCGACCGAAGATGAGGTCATCGGCCAGTTTCCGCTCATTCTCGGGGATCGAGGCGAACCGCTCCAGCCGCTCGGAGTTGACGATGGCCATGTCCAGGCCGGCCTGGACGCAGTGGTAGAGGAACACGGCGTTCAGCACCTCGCGGCCCGTCGTGGGCAGGCCGAAGGAGACGTTGGAGATGCCCAGGATGGTCTTGGCGCGCGGTAAGGCCCGCTTGATGAGGCGCACGCCTTCTATGGTCTCCACGCCCGCGCCGACGTAGTTCTGGTCGCCGGTGCCGACGGGGAAGACGAGCGGGTCAAAGATGATGTCCTCGGGCGGGACGCCGTACTGCTCGGTGAGGAGCTTGTACGAGCGCGTGGCTACGGCGAGCTTGCGCTCGCGGGTGACGGCCTGGGCCTGCTGCTTGTCGTCGTCAATGCAGCCGACGATGAGCGCGGCGCCGTACTGCCTAGCGAGCGGCACGACGGCCTGGAAGCGCGCCTCGCCGTCCTCCAGGTTGATGGAGTTGATGATGCACTTTCCGGGGGTGAGCTTGAGCGCCTCGGCCAGCACCTTGGAATCGGTGGTGTCCAGCATGATGGGCGCCTTGACCTTTTTGGTCAGGATGTTCAGGAAGGCGCGCACGTCCGCGGACTCGTTCCGGTCCGGGTCCTGGAGGCAGACGTCCAGCACCTGCGCGCCCCACTTGACCTGCTCGCGGCCCACCTCGGCGGCCTCGTCCAGCTTGCCCTCCGCGATGAGGCGCTTGAACTTGCGGCTGCCGAGCACGTTGGTCCGTTCGCCGACGATGACGGGGCGGTTGTCCGGCTCCACGACGAGCGCGTCGAGGCCGGAGACGCGGGTCTCCTGCTGCGCCGCGAGGGGACGCGGACGGTGCTTGCGTGACTCCTCGGCGAGCAGGCGGATGTGGTCGGGCACAGTGCCGCAGCAGCCGCCGACCACATTGAGCCAGCCCTGCTGCTCAAAGCGGGCGAGCACGTCGCGCATCTTCTCCGGCGTTTCGCTGTAGCGGCCGTTCTCGTCGGGCAGGCCGGCGTTGGGGATGCAGGCGACGGGGAAGCGGGACATGGCCGCGAGGGTGCGGATGTGGTCGGTCATGAAGTCGGGGCCGGTGGCGCAGTTGAGGCCGACCCAGAGCAGGTCGCGGTGGGCGAAGGTGGTGTAGAAGGCCTCAATGTCCTGGCCGCCGAGGGTCGTGCCCATCGCCTCAATGGTGGCCTGGAGCGCGATGGGCACGGTGATGCCGGTGCGTTCCATGGCGCGGTCTATGCCGACCAGCGCGGCCTTGCAGTTCAGGGCGTCCTGGCTGGTCTCCACGAGGAGCAGGTCAACGCCGCCCTCCAGCAGGCCCTCTGCTTGGACCTGGAAGGAGTCGGCGAGCGCGTCAAAGGTGACGCCGCCGGTGACGGAGAGGGTCTTGGTGGTGGGGCCGATGGAGCCGGCGACGAAGCGGGGGCGCTCCGGCGTGGCGGCCTCGTCGGCGGCGCGGCGGGCGAGCTGGGCGGCGACGCGGTTGATTTCGTGGGCGCGGTCCGCCAGGCCGTACTCGCCGAGCACGAGGGGCGTGCCGCCAAAGGTGTCGGTCTCTATGATGTCCGCGCCCGCGTCCAGGAACGTGCGGTGGATGTCGGCGATGACGTCGGGGCGGGTGATGACCAGGAACTCGTTGCAGCCCTCATACTGTGGTCCGCCGAAGTCGGCGGCGGCGAGGTTGCGCGCTTGGATGGTTGTGCCCATTGCGCCGTCCAGCACGATGAGGCGCTCTTGGAGGAGCGCCTTGAGGCGGGCGATGCGGTCAGAGCGGGTGGTGGGAGTGGACATGGCTAGGGACTATGGTAACAGGGTGGGCGGGATGGGGCAACGGAAAACGTAAGAACCCCATGCGTTCGGTTGGGCGGCTTTCGGAATCGCTAGGCAAAACTCCCACAAGCCAATTCGTTCTCCTTAGGATGGAGACAGGTCAAAAAAAGAGGGCTTTGATGAGTCCTGGTGACGATTGGGTCAAGAAGAGCATTGATAGCCGAACACCGGAGGAGTTCAGCCAGGCTCTGGTTGAAGACCTTTGTGTCTGCTACGAAAGGGCTGCTGCAGGAAGGGCGTGCGTGGCCTGGTACGAAAAGAACTTTTCCTTCACATTCTCTGGAGATGACCGCGCCCTTAAACGGCTCCGAGCCTATGGTATGACGGGTCAGTGGCAATGGAGCACGGAGCGCGCTTTAGCAATGCATTTAGCTGAGTTTGCCGAGGAAATGGAGGCTGTGATGCAGCAAGCAAACCAGCGCAAAATGCTGTGGCTTGCTGCGCTATATGAGCTGGTTTTGGCTGTAGAGGATATACGTAGCGGTCAGGGAATGCTGCGAGCGCTTGATGAAGCCGAAGGCCCGGAAAGGGCCAAACTATTTGAGAAAATGCGAGAGGACATTTCTAAAGCGTGGCAGTCGGCGTCTCAGCGTGGCCAGAAATACTTAGCGCTTTTCAAAGACGATCCGTTAGCAAGGTACAAAGTGGGTGCGAACTTTGACCTTGGCACAGAGAGGTTTATCCACCCTCCTGAATCACAAGCTTGAGAGCGACTAACTCAGTACCTCGCTTACCCAAACACCAAGTCGGGGAAGTAGCTCGCGTAGTATCCGCGGTCTCTGGTCAGCAGCCGATCGGCGTGGACCGTGGCGTTGGCCCCGATGAGGAAGTCGGCGAGGCCGTGCTGGCAGGAGATCATTGCTCGCGCGAAGCCACTACGAGGTGGTCGGGGTCTTGACCGGCAAACTCTTTCAGATAGCCACGGTATTTGTTGAACGGAGACTCCGAAACGAGCTTTCTGATGCGAACACCAGCAGTGTCTTCCACGAACTCAACCGCGTCCCAAGGTTGCAGTCCGAGGCGCACTCTCACCGCTTTCGGGATGGTAACCTGTCCCCTTCTTGTCACTCTGCTCGTGGTTACCATGCTGCCTCTAGAAAATCCACCTGTCGGGTAACGGATTCTTCGTTGCGGCTCAGAATGACGCTAGGGCTAGGTTTCCTTACCTTAGGATGAACTCCTTGCCCTGCTGGTAGAGAAGCTGCTCAAAGTGCTGGAGGGTCTGCGCCAGGCTCTCTTGCGCTTTCTCGGCGGTCTCGCCTTTGCAGACCACGTCCACGGGCAGGTGCTGGGTGTCGCCGACGCGCTGGGCCTGGGTGAGCGCGCCCTTCAGGTAGCTGCCCGGGTGCGCCAGGATGAGCTGCTGGAGCAGCGGGCCGACCTCGGCCTCAAGCATGTTGATGACGACGCGGTGCGAGGCGACCTTGAATGGCGAGAGCTTCTGGATGAACGGCTTGACGTGCGCCTCAAAGACGCCCTGGACCTCGCGCGGCGGGCCGGGCATGAGGAAGAGGTGGGTCTTCTTGATCTTCACGTGGACGCACGGGGCGATACCGACGGGGTTGGGGTAGGCCCTGGCGCCCTCGGGCGTCTTGGACATGGCGAGCAGGGCGGGGCGGACCTGATTGCGGTCGGTGATGTTGCGGCGGGCCATGAGGTCCTGGACGATGGCCTCGTTGACGACGGGCTTGACGCTCAGGAGGTCGGAGACGACGGCGACGGTGAGGTCGTCGGGGGTGGGGCCGAGGCCGCCGCTGGTGAGGACGACGTCGGTGCCGCGGTCCACGGCGCCGGTGAGGGCGTGCTTCATGTCCGGGGGGTCGTCGGCGACGACGGTGATGCGGCGGATGGTGCAGCCGAGGAGCGCGACCTCCTTAGTCATCCAGTAGGAGTTGCTGTCCTGCACCAAGCCGTTGAGCAGCTCGGTGCCGATGCAGAAGATTTCAACAGTCAGGTCTTTGGGCATGGGTACCCCTCTTTATCCGCAGATTACGCAGATTTCCGCAGATGGATATTTGACGTACATCTGTGTCATCTGCGCAATCTGCGGATTGGCGTCTCCTACGGCTTGGCGAACTCCATGATGCTGCGGCCGAAGATGCGGCCACGCTCCAGGTCGTGGACGCCTTCGTTGATTTGGTCCAGGGTGTACTTCTTGGTGACGAGGTCGTTGAGCTTGAGCTGGCCGCGCTTGTACCAGTCCAGGAAGATTGGGAAGTCGCGGTCGGGCCGGGAGGAGCCGCCCAGGGAGCTGCGGTAGATGCGGGCCTGGGCGACGAGGGTGCGCCAGAGGTCCACGGTGACTTCGGTCTGGGGGATGCCGACGAGGACGGCGGTGCCGCCCTCGCGCACGCCGCCGATGCCCGGCCTGGTTGCCTGGGCGATCTGGACCTGGGTCTTGGGCGCGCCGATGGTGTCAAAGGCGAAGTCCACGCCGCCGCTAGTGAGCTTCCTTATGGCTTCCACGGGGTCGCCGGAGGAGGCGTTGACGCCGTGGGTGGCGCCGAACTTGCGCGCGAACTCCAGCTTGGCCTCGTCCAGGTCAACGGCGATGACGGGGTTGGCGCCCAGGGCTGCCGCGGCGGCGACGGAGCTGAGGCCAACGCCGCCGACGCCGATGACGGCGACGGAGTCGCCGCGCTTGACTTTGGCGGTGTTCATAACGGCGCCTGCGCCGGTCATTACCGCGCAGCCGATGATGGCGGTGACGTCGGTGGGGAACTCATTGGGCATCTTGACGACGTATTGGTGATGCGCCTGAGTCGCCTCGGCCCAGGTGTAGACGTTGGTGCTTTTGGCCTGCTGGCCGCGCCAGTTGACGTACACGCCCTGCGGGCGGATCTTGGGCCAGTTCTCATCGCCGTCGCGGGGGATCCAGGTGACCATGACGTGGTCGCCCTCCTTGACGTGGGTGACGTTGCGGCCCTTGGCGACGACGACGCCGGTGGACTCGTGGCCCATGATCATGGGCATGGGGTTGGTGGGGTTGAGGATCTGGTGGAGCTGGGAGTGGCAGATGCCGGAGGAGAACTGTTTGACGAGCACCTCGTCAGGGCCGATGGGGGGCGATTCCACTTCTTCAACGGCAAGGGGCTTGCCCTTCTCATAAAAGACGGCGGCGCGGAACTTCATGGTGGACTCCTCCTGTTGCGGAACGTGGCTGCGGATGCTCGCTGACGGTAGCAGACGGGGGTGGGGGGTGTCAAACGTGCTTGGTGCGGAATGCCCCCATCCTAACCTTCCCCCGCGACGGGGGAAGGGATTGGGGAGTGTTTTCCTCAAGTCATCCCCCAAAGTGCCCAGCCAAGAAAGCGATATCTGGTCCCGCCGGCAGGCCCGACCTCTCCCCCCGACCCCTCTCCTGAAGGGGGAGGGGCGATTCTGTGTTTCCTGCCAAAGAAGGTGGACTAGAGGAGCAGTCCGACGGGCTGCTCCAGGAGGGACTTGAGCTCAACGAGGAACTGGGCGGCCTGAAGCCCGTCGGTGAGGCGGTGATCCGCGGAGAGCGTTGCCTTCATGGTCTGGCCGACGACGACCTGGTCGTTCTTGACGATGGGTTGCTTGCGGACCGCGCCGACGGCCAGGACGGCGCACTGGGGCGGGTGGATGATGGCGGCGAAGCTGTCGACGTCTAGGGCGCCGAGGTTGCTGATGCCGAAGGTGGCGCCGGTGTACTCGTGTTCGCGGAGGCGCTGGGCCTGGGTGCGCTCAATGAGGTCTTTGGTGGCGCGGGCGATGTCCACGAGGGACTTGTTGCCGCAGTCCAGAACGGCGGGCACGACGAGGCCGCCGCTTTGCACGGCGATGGCGATGCCGACGTTGATGTCCGCGTGCTGTAAGACCTTGTCCTGGACGTAGGAGGTGTTGAACTCGGGGTGCTTGACGAGGGCGAGCGCGCAGCCCTTGACCAGAAGGTCGTTGACGCTGATGCGCACGCCCTGGGGGTCGAGCCGCTGGTTGAGCTTGCGCCGCAGCTCCATGGCCTCGCCCATGTCAATCTCAACGGTCACGTAGTAGTGGGGGACCTCGCGCTTGGAGCGGGTGGTGAGCCTGGCGATGGCCTGGCGCATGCGCGAAAGCTCGGTGAGGCCATCGGCGGGCCGTGGAGCGGCTGTGGGGGCGGGCGCCGGGGGCCGGGCGAGAGCGCCGTCGCGGGCGGGCGGGCGCTCCAGGTAGGCCTGGACGTCGCGCTCGGTGACGCGGCCACGGGGGCCTGAGCCTTGCAGCTGGGAGATGTCCACGCCGCGTTCCTGAGCGATGCGCCGGGCGATGGGAGAGGCTCGGAGCTCGCCGGAGGGCTGAGGATCGGACGCGGGAGGCGGGGCGTCCGTGGCCTGGCGACCGGCGGGGGCTGGAGATGGTGCAGACCGAGCGCTTGCTGCCGTGGAGGGTTTTGTGGGACGGGTGGAAGCGTCGGGAAGGGCCTCGTTGGCGGCGCCGATGTAGCCGAGAAGCGTGCCGACGGGGACGGTCTCGCCTTCGGGGACGACGATCTTGCGAAGGAGGCCGCCGGCGAACGCCTCCATCTCAATGGTGGCTTTGTCGGTCTCAATTTCGGCGAGGGGGTCGCCTCGGTTGACCTGCTGGCCTTCGTTGACGAGCCACTTGAGGACCTTGCCCTCTTTCATGTCGTAGCCCATCTGCGGCATGACGACTTCGGTTGCCATGGTTCCTCCTAGACTCGGTGAGTCAGGATTCCTTCCTGTATGTAGCCAGCGACGCCCTCGGCGATGAAGAAGGCGTCGCTATTGGGTTGTGGGCGGGCGGGTCGAGACCCGCCCCTACGCGGCTTGATGAGGTCATCCCAAGATGCGTGGCGGTATGAAGGCGATTCGTGGTCGCCTCGGCACGCCTGACCTCTCCCCAACCTCTCCCCCGTTCGCTTCGCTCAGGGCAAGCTCTGAATGGGGAGGGGCGAGGGCCGTTTCCCTGGTAAGAAAACGGACCGAGGGAAAGCACTCGGCCAATTCTTGGGACTGGTTTCTTAGAGGCCAAAGTTTTCCTTCAGCGCCTGGATCACGCGCTCGGCGTTTGGGATGGCGAGCAGCTCTAGGTTGCGGGCGTAGGGCATCGGCACGTCTTCGCCGCCGACGTGGACGACTGGCCCGTCCAGGGAGTCAAACGCCTCCTGCTGGATGCGGTACGCCAGGTAGGCGCCGAACGCGCCGGTCTTCCAAGCCTCCTCAACGACGATGCAGCGGTGGGTCTTGGTGACCGACTCGGCGACGGTGGCGACGTCCAGGGGCCTGAGGCAGCGAAGGTCAATCACCTCGGCGTCCACGCCGCGCTTGGCGAGCTCGTCCGCGGCCTGCATGGCGACGTGGGCCATGCGGCTGTAGCCGACGAGGGTGACGTCCTTGCCGGGCCGGGCGATGCGGGCCTTGCCGAGCGGGATGGCGTACGGCTCGTCGGGCACCGCGCCGCGCAGCCCGTAGAGCAGCGCGTGCTCGCAGAAGAGGACGGGGTCTTGCTGTTTGAGGCAGGTGCGGAGTAGGCCGAGCGCGTCGGCGGGTGTTGACGGGTTGACGACGTAGAGGCCGGGCACGGAGGCGTACCAGCCCTCAAGGCTCTGGGAGTGGGTCGCGGCGAGGCCCGCGCCGCCGCCGGTGACGGTGCGGATGAGGAGCGGGACGTGGGATGCGCCCGCGGACATGGTGCGGACCTTGACGGCGTGGTTGACGATCTGGTCCATGGCGAGGAGGCTGAAGTTGATGGTCATGAGCTCCACGATGGGCCGGAGGCCGCCCATGGCCGCGCCCACGCCCGCGCCGACGATGACGGACTCGGAGATGGGCGTGTCGCGGATGCGGTCCGGGCCGTACTTCTGGAGGAACCCCCGCGTGACGGCGTACGCCCCGCCGTAGGCGCCGATGTCCTCGCCCATCATGAACACCTTGGGGTCGGCGTCCAGGGCCTCCTGAAGGCCCTGGGTGATCGCGTCGCGGAAGGTCATCTCAGGCATCGCTTCTCTCCGACTGGGGGATGTTGCCCTGAATCTTTGCGCTGGGTGGTAACCGCCTGAACATGTTCTTGCTTGAGAAACTGTGGGTCAGGCGGAACGTCCCCCGCCCACCGCCAACTTAACCCCCTGGCCCCCTTCCCTGAATGGAAGGGGGAAACCATTTTGAGAGAGGGGCGGAGCCCCTCCCTTTGGGATCCTTCGACTCTGCTCAGGGCAGGCAGTGACCTCCCCTTGTGGCCGAAGCCCAACAACGTGGCCACAAAGCCGTGGGGATTGTCGGGGTAAGGCCGATCAGGTGCGAGACAAGGGTTGCGGAGCGCAGACCTTAGAGCGCCTAACAAAACTGTAATGTAGCTGGGGAAGACGCGTTTCACCTCTATCCTAACCTTCCCCCTCAAGGGGGAAGGGGCCTGTTCGGTCAATGATGAAGGTGTGGGCTTTTAGACGCCACGCACCTGCAGCGCTGGTTTTGTTATACCAATTTTGATGAATGGCGGCGGTGAAGCCTCTAACCTCACCCCCTGCCCCACTCCATAAAATGGAGAGGGGTGCTGGTTCTCGCCGCACGCAGTAGCGTGATAGGACGCGGTGACTGTACGTATGCCGCCACCTTGTCTCGGAGTAGGTATTAGACGCTCTTATCGGTCTCCGGTTGCTTCTACGTCGCGGTAGAGGTCTGCGGGGTCTGGGTCGGGGCTTTGCTCGGCGAAGTCGACAGCCTGCTGCACGATTGCTTCCACGTCGTCCTCAATGCGCTTCAGATCGGCCTTGGGCGTCTTCGCTTCAAGCAACTGGGCTTTGAGGGCCGGGATGGGGTCCTTCTTCTCCCACTCTTTGAGCTCGTCCTGGGAGCGGTAGTTGACGGGGTCGGCCATGGAGTGGCCGCGGAAGCGGTAGGTGAGGGCTTCAAGGAGGAAGGGGCCGCGACCGCTGCGAACGATGCCGGCGGCCTCGCGCACCTGGCGATAGACCTCTTGGACGTTCATGCCGTCAATGTTCTTGGCCTGGATGCGGTAGTGCGCGGCGGTGGGGAAGACGTCGCGCCCGCCCGCGTAGGTCTGGTCAATGTGGCTGCCCATGCCGTAGAGGTTGTTCTCCAGGTAGAAGAGGACGGGGAGCTTCCAGAGCGCGGCGAGGTTGAGGGACTCGTGGAACTCGCCCTCGTTCAGGGCGCCGTCGCCGAAGAAGACGACGGCAATGCGAGGCTGCTTGAGGTACTTGGCGGCGAGGGCGAGGCCGGTGGCGATGGGGAGCTGACCGCCGACGATGGCCCAGCCGCCCATGAAGCTCTTGGCGACGTCGAAGATGTGCATGGAGCCGCCCTTGCCTCGGCTGGTGCCGGTGGCCTTGCCGTAGAGCTCGGCCATGATGGCGTTGGGGTCGACGCCTCGGGCGAGGGCGTGGCCGTGGTCGCGGTAGTGGGTGACGATGTAGTCGTCAGGCTGGAGGGCGGCCATGGCGCCGACGGCGATGGCCTCCTCGCCGATGTAGAGGTGCAGGAAGCCGCGAATCTTGCCCTTGGTGTACTGCTCGGCGCTCCGCTCTTCAAAGCGCCGGATGAGGAGCATCTGGCGGTAGAAGTCTAGGAGCTGCTTGTGGGAGGGCTGTCCGTTAGCAATGATTGCGGCGGCCTCGGACGCGCGGAGCAGGCGGGAGGGGGCCTTGCCGTTCTGTGCGCTCTTGGCGCTCCGTGTTTGGTGCCTGGGCATGTCAGGTTCTCCTTAGAGTGCTTAACAAAACTGGCATGAGGCTGAGAATGACACGTTTCACCCCCATCCTAACCTTCCCCTTCAAGGGGGGAAGGGACTTGCTTGCCGACCTATGAAGGTGTTACTTCGTGAAACGCGATGCATGAATCTATCCCAGAAATCGGCTGTGCAGCGGACAAGCCTCGGGTTCGGATGACTGGAAGCTGGTAGATCAGCGCTCTCCCCCTCATCCTAACCTTCTCCCACCAGGGGAGAAGGAATTTTTGGACTGCTTCAGGTCTCCTTAGCGGCCACGATGTCGGCGGAAGCGTGCGAGGGGCTCGTAGCAGTTCGCTTTGACAATCCCATACATTGTACTGAAGCATCACGTCATCCGCGTGCCAGGCCCTTTCGCTCCACAGGCCCTTCGCTCCGCTCAAGGGCAGGCTCTAACCCCTAAGCGCCTACGCTAAGGGGTTAGAGGCCTCAGCAAACCACACCCTTCCTGCCCCACCGACCTAACCCTTAACCCCTAGCCCCTTCCCTAAAGGGAAGGGGACATCTCTGCTTTGGAGTTTGCAGCTCCTTCACGGCGAATTGGTCTTAGATGTGGATGGCCTCGCCGAACGCGGCCAGCGCGGCCTCCTTGACGGTCTCGGAGAGGGTGGGATGCGCGTGGGTGAGCCAGCCGACCTCGCGGGCAGTGCCTTCCAGCATCTTGGCCATGGAGAGCTCGGCGAGGAGCTCCGTGACCTCGGCGCCGATGAGGTGGGCGCCGATGATCTCGCCGTACTGCGCGTCCACGAGCACTTTGGCGAAGCCCTGCCGGTCGCCCAGGGCGAGGGCCTTGCCGCTGGCGAGCATGGGGAACTTTCCGACCTTGTAGGGACGCCCGGTCTGCTTGGCTTCCTCCTCGGTGAGGCCCCAGCTGGCGACTTGGGGCTGGCAGTAGACGGCGCGCGGCATGAGGGAGTAGTTCAGGGCCGGGACTTCTTTGCCGGCGAGGCGATCGGCCACTGCCACACCCTGCGCCGAGGCGACGTGGGCGAGGGCGAGCTTGCCGGTGACGTCGCCGATGGCGTAGATTTCCTTGGCGGACGTGCGCATGGCGTCATCCACTGCGATGAACCCGCGCTCCGCGGCCACGCCCGCGCTCTCCAGTCCGATTCCGTCGGTGTTGCCCTGGATGCCCACGCACACGAGGACGAGGTCGCTGGTGAGGTCCTGCGCGCCCTTCGGCCCCTCAAGTGACAGCTTGACCGGCTGGCCTGCCGTGGACTTGGTGACCTTGGCGCCGGTCATGACGGTGATGCCCTGCTGGGTGAAGGACTGCTCAAGGGCCTGGCTGACCTCGGCGTCGGCGGTGGGGAGCAGGCGCGGGAGCAGCTCGACGACGGTGACCTTGACGCCGTAGGCGGCGTAGAGGTACGCGAACTCGCAGCCGGTTGCGCCGCCGCCGACGATGACGACGGACGAGGGGAGCTGCTTGAGTTCCAGGGCCTCGCGGCTGGTGATGATGGACTTGCCGTCCACGGCGAGCGATGGCAGGCCGCGGAAGCGGGCACCGGTGGCGATGATGATGGACTTTGCGCCGAGGGTGCCGCCGCCCTTCACCTCAACCCGGCCGTTGCCTTTGAGTAGCGCCGTGCCTTTGACGAGCGTGACCTTGTTCTTTTTCAGGAGGGATTCCACGCCTCGGGTGAGACGTTGGGCGATGTTGCGACTGCGGTCAATGGCCTTGCCGAAGTCAACGCGGAGGTTGTCGTAGGAGACGCCGTAGTCGGCGGCGTGCTTGAAGAGCGAGACGACCTCGGCGTTGCGGAGGAGGGCCTTGGAGGGGATGCAACCCCAGTTGAGGCAGACGCCGCCAACCTGGTCGCGCTCAACGACGGCGGTGCTGAGGCCAAGCTGGGCGGCGCGGATGGCGGCGACATAGCCGCCGGGCCCGGCGCCGACAATCACCAGGTCATAATCGGGCATGGGACGAACTGACTCCTGAGGGGTGACTGTCTGAGACTTATCTAAGGCGCTTATTCGGCGATTGTCAAGACGAATGGGGCGCAGGGCCATAGGGGATTGCCCTGCTCTGCTGATGCCTTGACTGAGGGGCCGGCGCCCGCAGGGCCGGAAGGACTCGGATGACGGTGTTTCTCAACGCAAGTCCACGGAGGAGTCATGACTCCCGCTCATGGTTATTCAAGCTAGGCATGTTAGGCAATGTCGCCTGCCAAATGGATCAACGTTGGAGGCGGACAAACCGAGGATACCGGACGTTTTTCACAGGGACTGAATACCGCATCAAAGTGACCGGCGCGCTATGGAAGATGAAGAGGGCGGCCCCATACGAGACCGCCCTCATTGGTCCGACCAGCTGGTCAGTTTCTACCTATTCGTCGCTGTTGTTGTAGGCGTCACGGCAAGACATCCCAGAATACCTTGTTTGCGCTGTTCTGAGCTGCTTTCGGCACCGCCTTTCCCTGATCAACCCCAGTGGGTAGCGCCTGAGCATCACCCGATAGGTTATATGCCTCCAACGCGCTCTTTGCACTCAGCATCGTGGCAACGTTCGTGCCGGAGAATGCCGCCTTGCCAGCTGCGATCGCTCCGTTGTCGTTGGTGCCGAAGCTCTGCCGATTGAGCATGGTCGCCAGCAGTGGCTGTAGCAACTGTATCCTTAATCCTCCCCCTCCAGGGGGAGGAGATTGCTTCCCAGCACCACTTCCAAAACTAACGGAATGTCAGAGGCACGACACTACCGCTGCGCAGGGCGGAACCTGGGCAGGGAGATTTCCGGGGAGGCGTCTTCAAAGGTGGCTTCAAGGGGCATGTCAACGGGGAGCTTTGCCGGGTCGGGGTCGACGCCGATCAGGTTGCTCATCATGCGGACGCCGCCGTCCAGCTCGACGATGGCGATGACGTAGGGGGCCTGGCTTTCAAAGCATGGGGCCGGCCGGTGGTTGATGACATAACTATAAAGGTTGCCGCGTCCGTTGGCCTTGACCCATTCCAGGCTGGATGACCAGCAGTTGGGGCAGACGGCGCGGGAGTAGAAGTGGAAGCGGCCGCAGTCCTTGCAGCGTGGGAGCATGAGCTCGTGGCGCTTGCAGGCGCTCAGTAGGGCTTGGTCTCGGGCGGTGGGCACGGAGATGGGCTTGCTGGGGGGCGCTGCTGGACCACGGCGGCCTCCTTGGGGGAGGCGTTGGGCGCAGTCTAGTGGGTAGGAGTGTAGGGAGTCGGCAAGGCTTTTGCAGCATTGGTCCTCTTGCGTTGGTGTTGAGGGACGGTGGGACGCCCCGCCGAACCCCGCCGACCTCACCCCTAACCGCTCTCCATGTGATGGAGAGCGGTTAGGGGTGGACGACTGCTGCACCAGGAACGTGTATCCACATCAACGGAAGAGAACCCTCAGGACGAACGGGCGGCGGAACTGGCGGGTGCTATAGTAAACGTATGACGACGCAGCAGCGCGGCACTGGAGTCGTTTGGCCCCTGGAACGCGGACAGCGCTTGACGCTGAGTCTCGGGGCGATGGATGCGCTGGGGGAGTGCACGGCGGAGGTGGATGGCTTTCCGGTCCACGTGTTTGGCGGGATTCCGGGCGAGCAGGTGGTGGCGGAGGTCGTGCGGTGCTTCCGCGAGCGGGTGGAGGCGCGGGTGGTGGAGGTGCTGGCGCCGTCGCGGGACCGGGTAGATGCTCCCTGTCAGTATTTTTGGCCGTGCACGGGTTGCCAGTGGCAGCACGTCCGGTACGACCGACAGCTCGCGCTGAAGCAAGAGCTGCTGGCGCGCGCGCTTGCGGTTCACGAGCTTCCCGGTGGTTTGGGCAGCCTGCCGCTTTGGCCGACGCTGCCGTCTCCGCAGGGCCTTGGCTATCGGAACCACGCGCGGTTCACGATCGGGCCGGGCGGGAGCGTTGGGTACGTCAACCGGGCGACGCGGAGCTTCGTGAAGATTGACGAGTGCTTGCTGATGCACCCCGCGATCAACGGTGCGCTGGGCGCGTTGCAGGGCAACAGCGCGGAGACGAGCCAGATGGCGGTGCGGTACGGCGTGAGTACGGGCGAGGTGCTGGTGCAGCCGCGGATGCGGAATCCCGCGGTCGCCATCGCGACGGGGCAGGGCTCGTACAACGAGGCGGTGCTGGGACGCCGGTTCAGGGTGGCGTCGCCGTCGTTCTTCCAGGTGAACACGCGGCAGCTTGAGCGCGTGGTCACGCTGTTGCGGGCTCTTGTTCAGGCGACGGGGGTAGGGGCGAGGCATACTGAGGTAGGGGTGAGGCATGCCTCACCCCTACTGGTGGACGCGTACGCGGGGGTGGGCACGTTTAGCGTGCTGCTGGCGGAACAGGTGGGGCGCGTGATCGGGATTGAGGAGTCATCGTCGGCGGTGAAGGACGCGCAGGAGAACGCGGCGGGGCTCGACAACGTGCGGTTCGTCCTGGGAAAGACGGAGGTCGTGCTGGCGCAGCTAACCGAGCGGCCCGACGTGCTGGTGCTGGACCCTCCGAGGGCGGGGTGCCATCCGGACGCGCTGGCGGCGGTCAACCGGCTGGCGCCGGAGACGGTGCTGTACGTCTCGTGCGAGCCGGAGACGCTGGGGCGGGACCTGAAGGCGCTGCTGGCGGGCCCGTTTCGGCTGGCGGCGTTGTACCCGGTGGACATGTTCCCGCAGACGCACCACGTGGAGTGCCTGGCCGTGCTGAAGCGCGCGGCGGAGGGCACGAACGGGGCTACGAAGGCGCTGACCCTTGCGTCGGCGTCACCGAGGAGGCGGGAGCTGCTGCAGGCGTTCGGCGTGCGGTTCACGGTGGCGCCGTCGGCGGTGGACGAGGACGAGATGGACGACGCGGACGGGGCGGAGGCGTACGTTGGGGCGCTGGCGCTGGCGAAGGCGATGGACGTGGCCGTGTCCCAGGGCGGCGATGTGGTCGTCCTCGGCGCGGACACCACGGTGGTGGTTGACGGGAGGCGGCTCGGCAAGCCGGGATCCGCGGACGAGGCGCGGGCGATGCTGGTTGAGCTTCGCGGGAGGCGGCACGAGGTGCTGACGGGCGTGGCGCTGGTGGACGCTCGGAGCGGACGGCACAGGGTCCACGTTGAGCGGAGCCAGGTGTGGATGCGGGAGTATACGGACGCGGAGCTTGAGGCGTACGTGGCGACGGGCGGGCCGCTGGACAAGGCGGGCGGGTACGCGGTGCAGGACAGGGTGTTCCATCCCGCCGAGCGGGTTGAGGGTTGTTACTTCAACGTGATGGGCCTGCCGGTGTGCCGCCTTGGGCCGCTGCTCGGCGAGTTTGGGGTGGCGTCGCCGACGGGCGCGTTGCAGACGGGCGACGGGGCGTGCAGGGTGTGCCATCTGTGGGCGCCTGGCGCAGTTGGGGAGTCTGTGTGACGTGAACATCTTTGGTATCGGCCCGATGGAGCTGCTGATCGTCTTTGCGCTCGCTTTTCTGTTGCTGGGGCCCGCGCGGATGGGGAGCACGGCGCGCAAGCTGGGCGGCTTCGTGAAGGAGGCGCGGAAGGTGACGGAAGGGCTGCCGAAGACGCTGGACGACCTGGCGCGCTCGGCAGAGGCGCCGGAGAAGAGCGATCCGAGGGCGCTGGCGAAGCGACCGGACTCGCCGGACGAGGGGCCCGCGCCCTGGCGGCCCGGTGGGTCTGAGCCTGAGGGGAAGGCATCGCCGCCGCTGTCGCCCAAGAAGCCGGACGATGCCTGACCAGCCACGCCCGCTGACCAGCCATCTTGAGGAGTTTCGGGGGCGGCTTCTGTGGTCGGTGATCGCGATCGTGGCCGGGGCCGTGCTGGGGGGTGTCTTCTACGAAGAGATCATCGCCGCGCTCATCCGGCCCGCCAGGGAGTACCTGTCGGTCACAGGCAAGCCCGTCTTCACGGAGGTCACCGAGCTGCTTGGCGTGGTGGTGCGGATCGCGGTGCTGTGCGGGCTGGTGGTGGCCTTTCCGGTGCTGGCGTACCAGATCATGCTGTTTGTGGCGCCCGCGCTGAACCCCCCTGAGCGGCGCCTGGCGCTGATGTTCGTACCGGTGGCCTCGCTGCTGTTCGCGGGAGGCGTGGCGTTCGCGTACTTTGTGCTGCTGCCGCCGTCGCTGCGGTTCCTGCTGACCTTCGGGCAGGAAGTGGCGACGCCGATGGTCCGCATTAGCAGCTACGTGAGCTTGGTGGTGACGCTGCTGTTCTGGATCGGCATCGTGTTTGAGACGCCGTTGCTGATGTTCCTGCTGGCGAAGCTGGGGATCGTGTCGCATCGGGGGTTCGCCCGCGCACAGCGATACATGGTGGTGGTGGCGTTTCTGCTGGGGGCGATCATTACGCCGACGTTTGACCCGCTGAACCAGATGCTGGTGGCGATGCCGCTGATCGTGCTGTACGAGGTGGGGATTGGCGTGGCGTGGCTGGCGCGGGCGCGGGAGAAGAAGGCGTCGCAGCCGGCGCAGGCCGCCGAGGGGTAGGGGCTGATGGTCCGCCCTTCGCTTGAGGGCAGGCCCTAATAACTTAGTACCATCCTTCGCAGGGATGGTGGACAATCCTCAACTAGGCGGGGGCTGCTCATTGGGTTCGCCGCGAAAGCCGTGCTTGAAGGCGTGGACGGTCTTGCGGAGGGAGGAGGCGACGACGGGGAGGCGTCCGGCGCCGAAGATGAGGAGGATGACGAAGACGATGATGAGGATTTCCAGCCAGCCGAGGCGCATACGAACCTCCACGTCGCAGGTCTATGATAGCAGACGGGGAACGATCCGCAGATTACACCAATTACAGGGATGAAGAGGCGCTGGTTCCCCGCCGTGTGCGTCTATCGAAGCCCTCCTTTCAAAGCTACCACGCCCTTCGACAGGCCCTTTGCTTCGCTCGAGGGCGCTTCGCGGCTCAGGGCGAACGGGGTTGTTAGGCGCTCTGAGGAAGGCGCGTGTGGCGGGAGCAGGACAGATTCCTGGACGTCGCCTTACTCTTCGCCGGAATCAAGGGGCACCGTGGTCGAGGAGTGCGATAGGACCTTCGCATTGGAACCACGCCCTTCGACAGGCTCAGGGCGAGCGGATTCTCACGCCGCCTGTCGCGCCGTGAAGCCGCGCGACGGGCGGCGTGACCATTGTTTTCGTTGCAACGGCAGTGGGGATTGAAGCGTGGACAGGGGGAGAAGGATTATTTGGACTTCTGCGTGACAAGACGCGGGTGTTGGCCGTGGATTTAGCGCCTCGTGGCCGGTGAGAGCAGTCCAGAACATGTGAGCGTTGCATCGCCGGGGGGAAGGGTGCTCTGCGGCTTGACAGCGCGATTTCAGGCAGAATACACTATCCAGGATGCCGCCGGAGATGTCGGCGTCCTTATGCTGTTAGGGGTGAGAACAGTGTCGGAAGTCAGTTTGATGGAGGGCGAGACCTTTGAGAGCCTGCTGAAGCGGTTCAACCGCAAGGTGCAGCAGGAAGGGATCCTCTCGCGGGCTCGCCGCCACGAGCATTTTGAGCCTCCGAGCGTGCGGCGGAAGAAGAAGGAAGCCGCAAAGCGCCGCAAGAGCCGAAAGAACGCTTAGGCGCGGAGCTTAGGATGGCGCTGCTGGACAAGCTGGACGCGGATCTGAAAGAGGCCATGCGGCAACAAGATGTTGTTCGCCGCGAGACGTTGCGGCTTGTTCGAACCGCCATTCGGTATGAAGAGATCGGGAAGGCCACGCCGCTGACGGAGGAGGATCTGAACGCCGTCCTCCAGAAGCAGGCGAAGCAGCGCCGCGACAGTATCACCGAGTTCCGGAAGGGCAACCGCGCGGACCTGGTGCAGCGCGAAGAGGCGGAGTTGGCGATCATCACTGCCTATCTTCCGCAGCAGATGGGCCGGGACGCGATTGCTGACATAGCGCGTGCGGTGGCGCAGGAAGTGGGGGCGCGCGGGCCGGGCGACAAAGGCAAGGTGATGGGCCGGCTGATGCCGCAGGTGCGCGGGAAGGCGGACGGCGGGCTGGTGAATACGGTGGTGACGGAGCTGCTGGACGCGTTGGCGAAGGGGTAAGCGCGACCCTCTCCTAAGGGGGGAGGGTATTTTTGTGTCCGACATGGAAGAGCGCAGTTGCGTTTACGACCGCTTCGGGCGAGAGAGGTTTCACCCCCATTCCTTCGCTTCACTTAGGACAGGCTCCGACCTTCCCCCATCAAGGGGAAGGGATAGGAATGGAACGTTTCCCGTTGATGGGGGGAAGGGTTGCACCGGTGCGAGCTTCATTTCTGAGAAGAGATGGGGTCCTACTGACGAGAAAGATTACGTGGCATGTTGGGTGCTGGACTCTCGCTGCGAGTCGTAGAAATACGGTGAGGTAAGCGATGCGGTTTGGCGTTGTGGTGTACCCTGGGACGTGGAGCGACCAAGATTGCGCGCACGCGCTGCGGGACGTGCTGGAGCAGGACGTGGAGATGCTGTGGCACAAGGACCGGGATCTCTCGCGGGTTGACTGCGTGATCGTGCCGGGCGGGTTCTCGTACGGCGACTACCTGCGGACGGGGGCCATCGCGCGGCTCTCTCCGGTGACGGAGGCGATCCGGGAGTTCGCGGCTAACGGTCGCCCGGTCATCGGCATCTGCAACGGGTTCCAGATCCTTTGTGAGGCGGGGCTGCTCCCCGGCGCGCTGTTGCGGAACGAGTGCCTGGAGTTCCGGTGCCAGTGGGTAAATCTCCGCGTTGATAACGCGCAGACGCCGTTCACGAACGCGGCCGCGCCTGGGCAGGTGCTGCGCATCCCGATCTCGCACGGTGAGGGGCGGTATTGGGCGCCACCGGAGGTGCTGGCGGAGCTGGAGCTGAACCGGCAGGTAGCGTTCCGGTACTGCGACGCACAGGGGCGCGTGACGCCTGAGGACAACCCGAACGGGTCGCTGAACAACATCGCCGGCGTAGTGAATCGTCAGGGGAACGTGCTGGGGATGATGCCGCACCCGGAGCGGGCGGTGGAGGGGATCCTGGGCGGCACGGACGGGTTGCCGGTGTTCTTTTCCATGCTGCGCTCCGTCGTCCCGACGCTGGGGCGATAGCGACGCATGGTTATTGTCCTCTCTGTACTGGCCGCGGTCGTGTTTGGGGCCGCGTCGGTCTTTGTGCGCATAAGCACGCGGCACCTGAACGCGTCCAAGGTGGCGGTGGTCTCGTTGCTGGCCGGGTTGGCGCTGTTTGCGCCCATCACGCTGGGCTTGCAGTGGTCGGTGCTGTCGGGCCTGGGCCTGCGGACGTTCGGGTGGCTGGCGTTTGTGGGGGCGCTGCAATTCGCCGTCGGCAGGCAGCTCAACTACACGGGCGTGCAGCTGGCGGGGGTGAGCCGCGCGACGCCGTTCTTTGGGACGGTGCCGGTGTTCGCTTCTATCCTGGCGGTCAGTCTGACTGACGAGCACGTTGGCGCAGCGCTTGGCGTTGGGATAGGGGCGGTGGTGGCGGGGTCGCTGCTGGTGGCGCGCGCGGGCGCATCGGCTGCGACGCCACGAGCGTCAGGGAGCGGGGCCGGGCCTGGCGCGGCGCTTGGGGTGGCGAGCGCGACCGCTCGACGGCGGGTGTTGCTGGGCATGGGCGCGGCGCTGCTCGCTTCGGCGTGCTACGGGAGCATCCAGTTCCTGGGACGGCAGGTGGTGGGCGACGTGCCGCCGCTGACGGCGATGACGGTTGCCCTGGCTGCGGGGACGGTGGCGACGCTGCTCGTGGGTGCGCCCCTTGGCCTGACGCGGCGGCAAGAGGCGCCGGCGTCGGCGTACGGGATGGCGGTGCTGGCGGGGGTGGCGTCGGCGGTGGGCGTGCTGTGCATGTTCCTGGCGCTGGAGCGCGGTGCGGTAGTGAAGGTGTCGCCGGTGGTGGCGCTCAACCCGCTGGTGTCGGTGGTGCTGGGGCAGGTGTTCATCCGGCACCTGGAGCGGCTGAGCTGGCTGCTGGCGGTCGGGATCGTGGTGATGGTGGGCGGGGTGGTGGTGGTGACGCTGAGCGCGGGCGGGTAGGTTTTACCCCTCTATGTTCTTTCCGACGCGTTTTCGCCTAGCAGCCTTGGCTGGAACCTGCTAGCCGTCCCATTCCCCCCGCACAGATGCACGCAAAAGTTGCGTGGCTTGAAGACCAGCTCCGTAAGATACAGGTTGAGCGTGACGTTGTGTTAACTGCCTTGAAACGCGAGACTGAGCGCGCTGACCGCCTGGCACGAACCCTCGCAGCTGCATCTTTAGACCATCCAACGCGACCTTACGAATGGGACGAAGATTCGCTTCCATTTCAAGACCCTGAATGGCCGGCACCTTCCGACTCCTAGAATGGCGCACCCTTACTTTCACAGGCTTTGTGCGCTTGTCTTCGCCACAACATCGCAAACCAAAGCAGATGCGGCAGAAGTTACACTTGTGTACCTTGTACGGGCCTTTTGTATGTATCACTTCTCCATCTCCTTTCTCTGGCAGCTCACCCTTTATTGGTGCAATCGGACTCGTCGGGCGAAGGCTCCTTTGATAAAAGCCTGTACCATGTGGGCATATCCCCAGACGCCCCGGCCCTGCATCCGCGGACGACTGCCTGGCGGCGCGAACGGGGCAGAGTCATGGTGACAGGCGAAGGGCAGTGTTAGCGGGTGAACTGGTCGGAGGGCTTACGGGCTGCGGATATTGGTATAATAGATGTGCGGGGGTCTGTGAGCAGGCTCCGAGTGAGGTGCACTGCGTATGGTGATGCGAAGCAGGGTGTCCAGGAGAGACTGGGGCTTGACCTGGCGCATGTGGTTTGTCATGGCCATGCTCGCGGTGGTCTACCTGGCGTTCGTGGCGATCCTGAGCGGGCTGGGGGTGCCGTGGATCGGGGTGGGGATCGTCGCGGGGATCATGCTGTTCGTGCAGTTCTTCTTCTCGGATCGGCTGGTGCTGTGGTCCATGGGCGCGAAGGTGGTGACGCCGGAGCAGGAGCCGAAGCTGCACGCGATGGTGGACCGGCTGGTGGAGCAGGCGGGTATGCGGAAGCCGAAGGTGGCTGTCGCCAACTCTGAGGTGCCGAACGCGTTCGCGACGGGCCGAGGGCCGCGGAACGCCGTCATCTGTGTGACGACGGGCATACGGCGGCGGCTGACGGACGAGGAGCTGGAGGGGGTGCTGGGGCACGAGCTGACGCACGTGGTGAACCGGGACGTGCTGGTGATCACGCTGGCGAGTTTCTTTGCCACGGTGGCGGCGATGCTGATGCAGATGCTGTTCTGGATGGGGCTGTTCGGCGGGATGGGCCGGAGCCGCGACCGCGAGGGCGGCGGCGGCGGCGCGATCATGATCGCCTATGTCGCCTCGGTGGCGGTGTACTTCATTGCGAACCTGCTCATCCTGGCGCTGTCGCGGTACCGGGAGTACGCGGCGGACCGGGGCGGCGCGATTCTGACGGGCGCGCCGTCGCGGCTGGCGTCGGCGCTGGAGAAGATCAGCGGGGCCATCGCGCGGATCCCGACGGAGGACCTGCGGAAGGTGGAGGGCGCGAACGCGTTCTTCATCGTCTCGGCTCTGAAGGGCGATTCGCTGGCCGGGCTGTTCTCGTCTCACCCGCCCGTTCACAAGCGGGTGGAGCGGCTTCGCAAGCTGGAGCGCGAGCTGGAGGGGTTCTAGGTGTGGCCTTTCCGCGGAGGCGGGAACGGGGCTGCATCTGGGATCGCTGACCGGCTGGGCACGCTGGCGACGGCGTTGCCCGCGCTCACGGAGCAGTTGGATCTCCACCACCAGGGGACGGCGGGCGTATGCCTGCGCCCTGGCTCTATGAACCGACGCAAGAAGGACGGGGCGCTGACGCTGGCGGACGTGGAGTTGTGGGTGACGGACGCGCTGGTGTGGGGGGGCGAGGGGGCGGGGGCGTCGTTCAGGACGGCGCAGGACTCGTACGGGTACCTGTGGGTCGTGATGAAGAGCCCCGACTTTGCGGGGCTGGTGTCGGCGGCGGGCAAAGTGGCGGAGGCGGCGGGGAGGAAGGGGTGGCGGGACCGCCTGGTGGTGGCGATGTTCCCGTTCAAGCACGGGCAACAGGCGGCCTTCTGGATTTTCAGCTTTCCCAGCGCGCGGTTCTATCCGTTTGCGCCCCTGGAGGAGCCGCAGCGCGACAACCGCCTTGAGCTGCACATGGCGAAGACGATGGAGAAGGCGCTGCCTGTGGACCAAGTCCTGGAGCGCTGGAAGGGGTTGTGGGGGGTGCCGGTGTAGGGGTGGCCCGATATCTTTTGATATGGGGAACCCTCTTTTACAAGAGGGTTCCCCGCACCCCCCCAAGAAAATTTTGGCACTGGTTCTTTAGACAGGAAAGGTATGCCTTAGTATCGGTGAGGTTGTCGGATCACCCCAAGAGGGCACGAATCCGGCGGTTGGAGTCGAAGGGCAAACGGGGTTAGAAGCACAGTACCCAATAGCACCTTGTTCTTTACCGCAGCCTGAAGTCTGCGGCACCGACCCTCGAGTAACGGGCAAGGAGGAGTCCCAGAGATTTCATATGTTTTGGTTGGGCAATGTATTAGAATAGTCTCAACGCCGCCGGCGCACGCCGGAACGGCTCGTCAGGAGAATCTTGCTATGACCGCCGCCTTTCTTGTCGCGCCTCTAACCGTCCTCTTTAGCGCCATCGGCCTCACGTTCTTGTTCAAGACGTACCTGGAGAACCTGGTTTCCGGGTTCATCATCCGGCGAGCCGGGGACATCCGGCCGGGGACGAGGGTGAAGCTGCTGATCTCGCCGCAGGTGGTCAAGGGCGACGTGGTGAGCGTTGGCCCGGTACGGACGACGCTGATTGAGGTGGGGGACGGGGAGCACCTGCCGAGCATCCAGACGGGCCGGTTTGTGAAGATTCCGAACACGATGCTGGTGAGCGGGGCGATTATTTTGTATCGGGACACGATGGTGGACGAGGTGATCGCGGAGGTGAAGCTGGGTGGGGTGACGGTGGAGGACGCGATCAGGACGATGCGGAAGGCGATTGAGGAGGTGGGCCACACGCCGCTGGACGTGGGGATTTATCAGAAGTCGGAGCGGTTGGTCGTGCACGGGGTGTTTGAGGTAAAGACGAGGACGGCGTCTGACGAGCGAGGGAAGGTGCTGAAGCGGTTTTTGGAGTCGGTGCCGGTTGCGGCGACCGCTGCGCCGGTGGCGAATGGCGTCAACGGCGTGGGTTAGGCGGGGCTCTGCCATTTCTGCGAGAACGTGCCGCCATTGATCTACGCCTCACCTCCACCGCTCTCCACGCCACTCTGAGCGCTGCGAAGAATCACCACCGACCCGTGGGCGGGTGACGATACGTGGGGAGATTCCTCGGTCGCTTGGCTCCCTCAGAATGGCATGGTTGCGGCGTCGCCGCCTTGACCAATGGTGGGTGTTATAGCGCCAATGTTGCTCACTGAGGAGCGGCGCAGGGCCGCCCCTTTCTGTTTTTGGTGCGCCGGGCGGGAGCAGCGGGTGGCAGGGTGCGAAACGGAGGAGTGAGGCATGCCTTGCCCCTCCGTGTGCCGGTAGGCGCGGGACGGACAGGGCACGTGTGGTCGGAGGCACTTGGGCCGACGTCCGGCTCGTTGTGGCGGGTGGGGGGAGTTCGATATACTGGACCAGACGTGTTTGTGAGAAAAGATGCACGTCACGAGGAAGGCGTAGGAGCAGGGTATGAGCGAGGTCACGCCGGTGGAGCGGCGGCAAGCGGCTCTGGAATCTGAGGGGGGCATTGCGCGGTTCCGGGGGCGGCTGTTCATCGGGGGGGCGCTGCTGGTGGGGGCGCTGGTGTACTTTTCGTACACGGCGTTCCAGGGCTCGACGGTGTACTACTACACGGTGGGCGAGCTTGGGGCGCAACAGGCGTCGCTGACCGGGAAGCCGGTGCGGGTGAGCGGGAGGCTGGTGGCGGCGAGCTTCAGCCGGGAGCCGGGGAGCACGCTAGCGCGCTTTTCGGTGACGGACGGCCAGAAGACGCTGCCCGCGGAGTACCAGGGCGTGGTGCCGGACCTGTTCTTCAACGAGCATTCGGACATTGTGCTGCAGGGGACGTATCATCAGGATGGTGTGTTCCACACGGAGAACGTGATCGTGAAGTGCCCGTCTAAGTACGTGGCGGCGGTGGAGTAGCGTCCTGAGTCAGGGGACCGCTGTATGTAGGGACCTTGCCCTTCGCCAAGCCAGGGCGAACTGACGACGCTTGTCCTCGTTCGTGGTGAGCCTGTCGAACCACCGAGGCGGCGCTAGGGCCACCGCGAGTTCTTCAATGAACTTCTAAACCAGGACACTAGCGGCCGTCGTTTGGTGGGGAGCGGAGCGCGCGGCGGAGGGATTCGGGGACCTGCTGGGATGGCATGGACTGGAGGGTGCGGACGGTGGCCTTGAGGGTGTCCATGAACGCGCCGCAGGGGGGACATGCTTCCAGGTGCCGCTGGATGTGGTGGAGGAGGTCGGGGGTGAGGAGGGGCGTCTCTTCAAGAAGCTCGGACAGGTTCTTGCGCGCCTCCTGACATTTCAGGACGTGCTCGTCTCCTGGACCGAACCGCAAGAACTTCATCGCCATCTCTCTCAGCGGGTGCCGGTTGGCTTGCCACGGGTACTGTAGTAGCCACCCGCCTTTGGGTCAAGCCCCTGTCTCCGCCTTCGTCTATACTATCTGATGCGAGGGGCTTGGATTCGGTGCATAAGAGCGACAGGGGCGCCATGACGGGGCAGGACTTTGAGCGTGCGGTGGAGCCTCACCTGGGCTTCATGTACAACGTGGCGTACCGCATGCTGGGGAACGCGCAGGACGCGGAGGACGCGGCCCAAGAGGCGCTGGTCTCGGCGTTCAAGAACTGGGGCAGGTTCCGCGGCGATTCGAAGCTGACGACCTGGCTGTACCGGATCACGGTGAATGCGTGCTTGATGCGGCTGCGGAAGGAGAAGAACTCGCGGTACCTCACGGTGATGGGAGACGATGACCGGGAGGTGCAGGACTGGTCGGAGGACCCGGAGCGCGCGGCGATGAACAGCGAGCTGCGGGGGAAGCTGGAGGAGGGGGTCTCCCGACTGCCGCCTGATCTCCGAGCGGCGGTGGTGCTGCGGGACGTGCAGGGCCTTGACAACGAGGAGGCGGCGGAGGCGCTGAGCACGACGGTTTCGGCGTTTAAGGCGCGGCTGCACCGGGGGCGGGTGCTACTGAGGCAGCACCTGTCGTCGTACGTGAAGGAGCGGGCGAAGGGGTAGGGGGCGTGGGTTGGCGGAATGAATGGATTGATGGAGGGGCGTCTCGACACCGTTGGGACGCGCCTGCGAGTTAATAGTGCGGTTCCGACGGCGGCCATGGGTGCAAGCGGGAGCTCGGGGGAGGTGGATGGCGGGGAGCGAAGGTATGGGAACGTGTGAGGTTTTGGAGGGACGTGGGAGGGGCGCACTGTGGGGGCGAGGCATGCTTCGCCCCTACGCGTTTGGGGTGCGAGGCCTGCGCGGAGGCCCCGTTGAGAGTTGGGGACGCGTGGGGGAGATTCCTCGCGCGGCGCTCGGAATGACAGGGGGGCGGTCGGAATGACAGCTACCGGGTGGTCTTTTTAGGAGCGAAGACATGGGAACGTGTGGGGATTTTGGAGGGACGTGGGTGAGGCGGACTGTAGGGGCGTCCGGACGCCGTGCTGATCCTCCCTTTGGATAAACGGGTGATGCAAATTACTTTGGAGCAGGCCCGGAGGAAGCTACCACCCCCTTCCCTGCCGACCTAACCCCCCTGGCCCTCTTCCCTGAATGGGAAGGGGGGAACATGCACCTCACGCACCGGGGAGGTTAGGAGGCGTAGAGACCTCTCGCGGGAGGGACTTTTCGACCTCCCCTAGCCCTTCCTTACGAAGGAGGAAAAATGCGGGAGCCCTTCTCGTCATGAACGAAGAGAGGCCGCTTTTCCGTGGAAGGGCGGCCTCTCTTGCTACATCCTGCTGAGGGCGGGTTACTTCTTGCCGACGACGAAGGAGACGGTGGTGGTGCCGCTGCCGCCGATGTTGACGGTGAGAACCTTGTTGTTCTTGCGGGTAACCTGGTAGTCGCCGGCCTGGCCGGTGGTGAGCTTGGCGGCGTCCAGCAGCTGGCGGACGCCGGTGGCGCCGACGGGGTGGCCTGTGCCGATGAGGCCGCCGCTGGGGTTGAGCGGCAGGCGTCCGTTCATCTCCAGCCAGCCGCCTTCAATGGCCTTCTGGTTCTCGCCGGGCTTGGTGAGGCCCACCAGGTCAATGGAGGAGTAAGCGGTGGTGGTGAAGCAGTCGTGGAACTCGTAGGCGTCAAGCTGGCCGGGGCCCTGGATGCCCGCGCGGGCGTAGGCGCTGGTGATGGCGCGGCGCGCGTGGGGCAGAACGTATTCCTGGTCACGGCTCTCGGCGAGCTTGTCGGAGAGCTGGATGGGGGCCGTGGTGTGGCCCCAGCCCAGGATGGACGGTATGGAGTCGAGCGAGATGCCGTGGCGGCGCGCGTACTCGGCGGCGTACTCGTCGGAGGCGAGGACGACGCCGACGGCGCCGTCGGTGACCTGGGAGCAGTCGCTGAGCTTGATCTCCGGGGAGATGCGCATGTTGAACTTGTCTTCGCCTCGGGCCTGGGCCTGGTCCATGGCCCACTCGCGGGTCTGCGCGTTGGGATTGTGGCGCGCGTTCTTGTACATGAGCGCGGCGAGGTAGGCCTGATAGTCCATGTAGTCTTCCATGGGGATGTCAAAGCGGCGAACGTACTCGGCGCCAAGCTGGCCGAAGAGGCGGGGGAATGGGAAGTCCTTGCCCTTAGCCTCGCGCTCGTACCAGGAGGCGGTACCCAGGTAGTCGCCGCCCTGCGCGGCGTTGACGGTCTTCATCTGCTCAATGCCCAAGACGAGGGCGGTCTTGTAGCGGCCAGCCTCAATCTCGGCAGTGGCGGCGAGGATGGAGATGCCGCCGGAGGCGCAGGCGGCCTCGTGGCGACCGGTGGGCTTG
Organism: Dehalococcoidia bacterium; assembly: GCA_009693045.1. GTDB lineage: Bacteria > Chloroflexota > Dehalococcoidia > Lucifugimonadales > SHYT01 > SHXZ01. Next base: position 41,122 of record SHXZ01000007.1, read on the forward strand.
CCTCGGAACTTTGGGTCAATCTCCAGCGCCATGGCGCCCAAGTGGCCTTGCATGGAGTAGAGCTCCGCCGCGAAGTTGCCAACGTGGATGGTGTCAATGTCCGCCGCGTCCAGCCTCGTGGCCGCGAGGGCACCCTGCCCTGCCTCTTTCATGGGAGCGACGATGTGCTTGCCTTCCCGGGTCCAGTTTCGGGCGAAGTCAGTCTGAAAACCACCAAGGATTCGGACCATTGGTCTTACCTCCCACCGAGATAACGCGCCATGTCGTCCACTTCGTTATACAGTTTACCACCTTTGTGCGCCTCAAGGTGCTTGGGGACGGGCAGGCCCTCCTTGCGGAGAAGACGCTTTGTCTCATCCACGCCGATGAAGTCCGCGAAGGCGTCGGCAGGCGTCCAGTTGAAGCCCCATCCCATGACGCGGTTGATACCCTTCATGTCGGCAACTTCGCCGTTGCGCATGCCGGCGTAGCTGATGTAGCCGAGGATGCCGCGGCGGACGATGGCGGCCTCCGGCTCGTTGGCGTTCAGGAGCGTGTGCATGGCCTCGGTATAACTGCCGTACCGGATGAGCTGTTTGACGTTCTCAATGATCGGCACGCTGATGACGGGAGGATCCACGTACTGGCGGGTCTTGGCGTCCAGCACGAGGGTCTTGGCGCCTTGACGCTTGTAGAAGCCGCCCTTGTCGGGGGTTTTGTCGCCCTGGTGGCCGGCGGCGATGAGCTGGTCCATGTAGGCGGGCATCTTGAAGGACTCGTGGGCCTCGTCGCGGGTGTTCTGATAGACGTTGTCCACGATGGCTTTGTGGGTATCCCAGCCGACCAGGTCAATGGTTGCGAGCGGCGCGAGGAGACGCCCGGTGTAGGGGCCGAGGAGGTAGTCCAGCATGGCCACGCCGTACTGGGGCACCATGGTGGCGACCTCATTGAGGACCTTGAAGCCGATGCGGTTGCCGGCGAAGGCCGGCACGTCGTTGGCGGAGAGGACGACGCGCCGGAAGGTCTTTTCCATAACCCGGGCCATGTCTTTCACGAGCTCGGGCCGGGTCTCAGGCCCGGGGACGATCTCCATGGCGACGAGGCGGGTCGGCGGGTTGTACAGGTGGAGGCAGAGGAAGTTCTTGCGGAAGTCATCGCTCATGCCCTTGGCCATGGTGGCGACGGAGAGGCCGGATGAGCCGGTGGCGACGATGGAGCCGGGCTTCCGGTACTTGTCCACCATTTGGAAGTAACGGCGCTTTAACTCCATGTCCTCGCCCAGCGTCTCGTAAATGAGGTCGGAGTCGTGGACGAAGCGCTCCATGTCGTCCTCGTAGGTGCCGGTGGTGACGTTCCGGCGGAGCGAACTGCTGCGCGCGGCGTTGACCGCAGCTTCCAGGCCGCGCTCGGCGCGTTCCTTGGGCGCGCGGTTGAGGAGGTAGACAGGGACCTCCTGGGCGAAGACGGCGGTGGCGCCGGCGCCCATCTGGCCTGCGCCGATGACGGTGATGCGCTTGATGTTTGTAGCCATGCGACGCTCCACGCACGTATTGGCTGGGGAGAAACCCTGGACAGCTTAACGTGAATGTGTGGGAAGAGCAAGATACGGGGCGGGGTTGGTGTGAGGGGCAACGCTGGGAACCCCTTTCTGCAGAAAGGGGTTCCCAGCCCCTCCCCAAAGAACTTTTGCCAAGCAGAGATTTTCTGGGAAGGGTGTGGGAAATCCGCTTTGCAAAGAGGGCCTCCCACCGTCATTTCTCACGGCAGCGTTTGACGCACCTCGGCGCCTCGGGCGTAGGCGGCGGCTTCCATGGGGTGTTCCCAGCCTCGGCTGATGTGCTTGGGCCGCCAGCGCCACAGGTAGCGGGCGAGGTAGCGCCACCAGCCGATTTCGCGTTGCTGGACGACGTGGAACAGCTCGTGGGCGAGGAGCGCGGCACCTGGGACGGAGTCCAGGCCGCCGGCCTTGGGCGTGAGGTGGACGGCGCCGTTGACGGTGACGGCGGCCTGGCCGAAGCGGCCGAATACGGCGCCGACCAACGAACCGCGGTAGACGCGGGCACTGTCTAGAAGCGCGCGGTCGTACCACGGTTCCAGGCGATGCTTGACATGCTCGGTCAGCTGCACGCGCGTTTTCACGGGACGATTGTAGCAACAAGTGGCGAAATGCTGTGGGGTGGTTGACGGTGTTGATGAGAGTGCGGCGAGGAGTCCGCTGCGCCATTCCTCGCGTGGGGAGCGCAGAGAGATTCCGAAGTCGCGGAGTTTACTCGGAGCGCAGCGAATGGGCCTCTTCGGATTGACATGTCGGTTGCGACTTTTCCCAAGACAAACGAGAGCGCGGCCCATGCACAAAAGCACCGTTGCCCGCTTGTGAGGCGCCGTAGGCTGGTGTGGGCAGGAGGTGCTAGCCGGGCGTGGCTCCTCGCCGGAGAGGGCTAGGACGCAACTGGGGTGGCCTCGGGCTGGGTGGGATGCTCCCCGGCTGGAGTCTCGGCGTGAGGCGCAGCCGGTGGGGCTCCGGGCGCGGAGAGGCCGGCGACGCGGCGCTCCTTGACCCTGGCGGCGCGTCCGGAGAGGCCGCGAAGGTAGTAGAGTTTGGCGCGGCGCGCGCGCCCGTAACGCGTGACGCTCACGGAGTCAATGAGGGGCGAGTGGATGGGGAAGGTGCGCTCAATGCCGATTTCAAAGGCGATGCGGCGCACGGTGAAGGCGGCGGCGGGGCCTGCGCCGCCCTTGCGGATGACGACGCCCTGGAAGGTCTGGGTGCGGGTGCGTTCGCCTTCCTGTATCTTGAAGGCAACGCGGACGGTGTCGCCCTCTCGGAACTCGCCGACGGCGGCGTTGGGGGTGAAGTTGGAGAGGTGGTGGGCATCGGCCATGGCGTTTCCTCGTTTCGTTTTCGTCTGGCGCGTAGCCAGGGGGGCAACATTAAGACTCGCCGCGCAAGGAATCGGCCCTTTGCGCCTCAGCGGAGGCCGTCAAGGACCGACGTTTAGTGTACCGCAGAGTGTGGTGGTTGTTCAAGTGCGAAGAAGGTCAGATCCTTTGCGTTGGTGTTGAGGGATGGAGCGACGGCACCTCCACGCCCGACCAACCTTACCCCTAACCCCTCTCCATCCATATGGAGAGGGGGAATGAACGGGAGGGCGGCATGGCATTCGGTGCTATCAATGGCAATGCAAGAGAACTGGTGGCGCCGCTGTCTTGACGGGCGTTGAAGCGGCCACGCATACTGGAGGGGCTGCTGCGCTGGCGGCAGGCACGTTTACCCGCCCGTAGCTCAGCGGATAGAGCATTGGGCTTCGGACCCAAGGGTCGGGGGTTCGAATCCCTCCGGGCGGACCATAAGATAGGCTGTAACGAAGCCATCTCGAGTAAAGCAACGCCTCTGGTGAAAAACTCACCAGGGGCGTTTTGCTAATCCTTTGCTAATCCGCTGAGTTTGAAGCTAGTTGCGCCCTACCGATTCGGGAGCGGGAGCGGGCGCTGCAACGATGGGCTTGTCAAACCTATCAGCGGCCCGGCGCTGCATGGACGGAACCACGTGGGAGTACACGTCCAATGTGATTGCGGCGCTGCTGTGTCCGAGGCGTTCCTGGACCACCTTTGGGATGCTCGCCCATGCGGAGCAGCCGCGTTGCGTGCGTGTGACGGGCATCGTGTAGTCGGATGCCCTTGAATCCTGTCCGGTGTACAAGTTTGATCCAGGCGTGCGTCACGGAGTTGGGCAAGAGCGGGTGTCCGTCCGCCTGACAGAACACCAGGCTATATGAGGGTGAATGAGGGCGTTAGACGGGTGCAAGGAAGTTTGTTACACGGAGCTTACAAAGGGACTTGCATCGGTGGCTGTTGAGGGATACCATCCCTCAGGCGGCACTATGGCTGCGGCATACGCCGTTTGACAGTGCGAGAGGGGTAGTCTGTGAAACTTGGAAGGTTGCGCGTTAACGTCGTGAGCGATGGGACGTGGCGTTTGGACGGGGGGATTCTTTTTGGGCAGGTGCCCAAGGCGCTCTGGCAGAAGCAGGTGAAGGCGGATGGGCGGAACCGCGTGCGCCTGGGGCTCAACTGCCTGGTCATCCAGTCGCCGCAAGGGAACGTGTTGGTTGAAGCGGGGGTGGGGAAGAAGTGTGACGAGCGACGGAAGGAAAACTACGCGCTGAACACCGGCAAGCTCGTGAGCGGGTTGCGCACGCTGGGTTTGAAGACTACTGATGTGCAGTACGTGACGTTTAGCCACTTGCACTTTGACCACGCGGGCGGGGCGACGAAGTACAACCGGAAGCGGGAGGCTGTGCCGACGTTCCCCAAAGCGCGGTACTTGGTGCAGGAAAGCTGCTGGAACGACGCTACGCACACGAACGAGCGCAGCCGCGCCGCGTACGAATCTCTGGACTACCTGCCCCTTCAGGAACGGGAGCAGCTTGACCTGATAAACGGCGATAAAGAGATTGTGAATGGCGTCTGGATCAAGGAGACGGGGGGTCACTGCCGCGGGCATCAGATGGTGGTGGTGAACGGCGCCTCGCGGACGGTGGCGTTTGTGGGAGACCTTGTGCCTACGCCGTACCACATTTCGCTGCCTTACATCACGGCGGGTGACCAGTTTCCTGAGGAGACGCTGGAGAAGAAACGGCAGATTCTGAAGCAGGCGGAAGAGGAGCAGTGGATCCTCGTATTTTCCCACGGCTACGATGTTCACGCAGGGATGCTGGAGCGGCATAACGGACGTTTGAGCGTGAAGCCTGTGGACCTGAGCAAGCCAGACCCTTAGGGTGGGGATTCAAGAGGCTGGCTGAAAGGGCTGGGCTTTGGCGGTTTTCCGGGCATAGAGCAAAACAACAGCGGACGGCGGGTAAAAAAGACCGCCGTCCGCTGTTGTTTTGCTGGCGGATTGAATTGCAGACATTTGCCTTGAGGTCACTGTCATTATTCTCGCGTCGATGACAGAGTGGGTTGGCGCTGGACACGGGTGCGGGCCTCTCGGTGCGTGTGATCCCATGGCGGCCAGGCGACAGGGGAAGAGGGCAAGGGGGATTCCTCGGTCGCTTCACTCCCTCGGAATGACAGAGGCGGGTGCGTCGCCCCTTGGAATGACCGGGGCGGGCACTTATGCGAACGGTACGAGAACTGTCTTCATGTCACGTAGGTAATTCGCGGCATTGTGGGTCATCTGCATCTCATTGGCGTGAAATTGCCGGCTATTTTCCCACCATGGAAGCGCTGATTTCGCCTGCTACGAGCCGAGACTTTGTGGCGGAATGGGGCCTAAGGTGACGGGCGGGCGTCTAGGAGAAGGAGCCGCGTGGAATCGTGGGGGCCGCGGCTGTCCCGGCTGATGGAGTACACGATGTCCAGCGTTGAGCCGACGGTGAAGTCAGGCCCGGTCTGCTGACCGTTGCGAGAGGCGAACCAGATGGCGTTCCACAGGGCGTTTCCGTGGCGGAGCTTGAGCGAGGCATGCTGGCCGCCAGCGCCCATGCGGCGTACGTCGGCGACTTCGACGCCGCGAGTGAGGAAGGCGGGTTCCGTGTTGCCCGCGCCGAAGGGGGAGAGGCGTTCAAGAAACTGGAAGGTTTGGCCGAGGAGGTCGCGGGGGGAGACCTCGGCGTCTACGGTGAGCGATGGCGTCATGTCGGCGTCCGCGAGCTGACGGTCGGCATCGGCGCGAAGCCCGTCGGCCACGGCGGGGAGGCTGGCCTGACGCGCCACGAAGCCCGCCGCCGCCGCGTGGCCGCCGAACCGCACCAGACTCCCGCCAATGCGTTCGAGGGCATTAGCGACGTGGAATCCGGGAACGCTCCGGGCGCTGGCCGAAGCGAGGCCGTCGGCGAGTGAGGCGACGACCGACGGACGCTGGAAACGGTCAACCAGGCGGCTTGCGACGAGGCCGTTGACGCCGGGGACGAACTGCTCTCCCGCGACGAAGAGCAGGTGGTGGTCGCGCGCTTGACGCTCCGCCTCGGGCAGGGCCGAGCTGAACAGCTCCTCAGTAAGGGACCGGCGCTCGCGGTTGAGGCGCTCAAGCTCGCTTGCCAGGTCCAGCGCTTCGTCGGGCGATTGGGTGGTGAGGAGGTTGAAGCTGGTGTTCGGCGAGCCGAGCCGCCCCGCGGCGTTGATGCGGGGAACGATGCCGAAGCTGAGCGCCTCCGCGCCCAGGGCGTCGGGGCGCAGGCGGGCGACCTCGCAGAGGGCGCGGATGCCTGGGCTCTGGCTGCGGCGGAGCGCCTGAATACCCTGCGTCACGAGCACGCGGTTTTCGCCGATGAGCGGCGTCAAGTCGGCCACGGTGCCGATGGCGGCAAGCTCCAGCAGACGGTCCGGCACGGTTTCGCCTGCGCCGGCGTAGAGGGCCTGAGCGAGTTTGAACGCGAGTCCGGCACCGGCGAGGTGGCGCAGGGGCGAAGCCTCGTCGCCGATGGGGGAGGTGACGACGGCGACGGCGGGCGGCGTGGGGCCGAGGGCGACGTGGTGGTCGGTGACGATGGTGTCGATGCCGAGGTCGCGGGCGGCTTGCACCTCGGCGACGGCGGTGACACCGGTGTCCACGGTGACGATGAGCGAGACGCCCTGGCGGCGCAGCTCCTGGACGGCGGTGAGGTTGAGGCCGTGGCCTTCGCGCGTCCGGTGCGGCAGGTAGGGCACGGGCGACGCGCCGAGCAACCCTAGGGCCGTGAAGAGGAGCGCGGTGGCGGTGACGCCGTCCGCGTCAAAGTCGCCGTAGACCGCGATGCGCTCGCCTCCGCGGACGGCGCGCTGGATGCGGGCGACGGCGGTGTCCATGCCGGAAAGCGTGAAGGGGTCGGTTAGGGTTGTGGCGCCTGTGGTGCCAAGGAAGCTCTTGGCGTGGGCCGGCGTGCCGATGCCGCGATGGAACAGCAGCGAGGCCCACAGTGGCGGCACGCCCATGGCGTGCACGACATCGGGCGGCGCGGGAGGGAGGACGAGCCAGCGTTTGGCGCCGCCTGGAAGAACGGTCTGTTGAGTCACGATGCACTCCGCATTGATTGAACCGATGCTGCTTAGAAAACTGCCATTACACTCGCCAATCCCAACCAGATCCCAATGCACAGGGGACACCCGAACGTCCTAGCCGTCGATGCCTGTAGTGGCAATTCATCAAGGCATCCCAAAATGCGCCCTACCAAGAAAGCGATATGTGGTCTCGTCGGTGCGCCTGACCTCTCCCCTGCCCCTCCCCTGAATGGGGAGGGGGAATGCCTCTTTCCTTGGTAACGAGGCTGGCGAAGGAAAGATGTAGGACGATTCTTGGGATATGCTCATGAATTTCCTCTACATTTCGTGCCTGCGGCGCTACTGCTTTGGCGGTTCGCATCAGTCGTTCTAGAGGACGAATCTGGGTGATTACGCCAGGTAGCGCCGAAAGATAAGCGTGGCGTTGTGGCCACCGAAGCCGAGGGAGTTGCTGAGCGCCGCTCGAACAGATCCTCGCCGAGGAGTCCAGGGCGTGTAGTCCAGGTCGCAGTCGGGGTCAGGGTTTTCCAGGTTGATGGTGGGCGGGATAGCGCCCTCTTTGATGGCGAGCACGGCGATGCCCGCCTCAACAGAGCCCGCGGCACCCAGCAAATGTCCGGTCATGGACTTGGTGGAGCTGATGCGGATCTTGTGGGCCTCGTCGCCGAAGACGGCTTTGATGGCCTCGGTCTCGGCCTTGTCGTTGAGAAGCGTGGAGGTGCCGTGGGCGTTGATGTAATCAATGTCGGCGGGCGCGAGGCCGGACTGCTTGAGGGCGAGGCTCATGGCACGCGCGCCGCCCTCGCCGAAGGGGGCGGGGCTGGTGATGTGGTGGGCGTCGGAGGTGGCGCCGTAGCCGACGAGCTCGGCCAGCGGAACCGCGCCACGGGCGAGGGCGTGGTCAAGCCCCTCTATGAGCAGGACGCCCGCGCCCTCGGCCATGACGAAGCCGTCGCGCTGGGCGTCAAAGGGGCGGCTGGCGCGCTCCGGCTCCTCGTTGCGTTTGGAGAGGGCCATGCAGGCGTTGAAGCCGGCGACGCCGATGGGGCAGATGGGGGCCTCGGCGCCGCCGCAGAGGGCGGCGTCGGCCTCGCCGCGACGGAGCATCTCGTAGGCCTGGCCGACGGAGTCGGCGCCGCTGGCGCAGGCGGAGACGACGCCGAAGTTGGGCCCCTTGGCGCCGAGGGCGATGGAGACCTGGCCGGGCGCCATGTCCGCGAGCATCATGGGCATGAGGAAGGGGCTGACGCGCGTGGGGCCTTTCTCTCGGAGCACGTCGTACTGCTGGGAGAGGGTGACGATGCCGCCGACGCCGCTGCCGATGACGACGGCGACGCGCTCGGCGTTGGCCTGGGTGATCTTGAGGCTGGCCTGGCCCAGGGCCTGACGGCTGGCGGCGATGGCGAACTGGGTGAAGCGGTCGGTACGGCGCGCTTCCTTGCGGTCCATGACGGTTGTTGGGTCAAAGCCTTTGACCTCGCCGGCGATGCGGGTTTCAAAGCCGGACGGGTCAAACGCGGTGATGGGCGCGATGCCGGACTTGCCCGCGAGCAGCGCGTGCCAGGTGGACGGCGTGTCCAGGCCGAGCGGGGTGACCATGCCGATGCCGGTGACCACCACACGTCTGGTCGTCAAAGGGCGCCTCCTTGATGCGTCTGGGTGCGGGCACGGGCCAGCGGTGCGCGCCGCTGGGCGTGCGGCCGTTTCCAGGCATTATAGCAGGCTGACCTCTGCCCGGCCCTTCCAACCTAACACCCTCGCCCGCTTCCCTAAAGGGAAGGGGGAAGCTACTCCGGCTGTCCCCGACACGGGAAGGGGCGGAGGGAGAGGTTTCCACACCCTTTTACGGGAGCTTGATGCCCACCTTCTTGGCGAGCTGCTCGTCGGAAGGCTCCACGAGGACGGCGCCGTCGTCAAAGACGATGGTGGGCGTGTTGAGCTTGCCGTTGTTCTTCTCCGCGGCGATGCGGCGGCCCTCGGCGCTTAGCTCCACGTCCACCCAGTCGTAGGCGATGCGCTTGGCGTCAAGGAGCTTGCGGGAGCGGATGGTGTCCTCGCAGGTGACCTTGCCGTAGACGGTAATACGGGCCATGCGTTCCTCCGGTGATTGACTAGCGGCTGAGTTTGGCCTTGGCGGCGCGCTTCTTGGCCTTGCTGGGGAGTGGCGCAGGTTTGGCGGGCGTCTTGCGCACCCGGGTCTTCGGCGCCTCGTCCGCGAGCCGCTCGGCGACGTAGGCGGCGGCGAGGGCGGCCTGGACGGACTCTTCGGGGACAGGGTAGCAGAGATGCTGCTGGTTGTGGGAGCGTTCGCCGAGGACGCGCAGGGACAGCCGCCCCTCGTCCGCGGTGATACCCAGGTCCAGCGTGACGGCGCGGCTGCTGTCCCACCGCAGCGACCAGGTGCAGTTGTAGACCAGCTCCTCCTCGGCCGTCGGCGGCGCGGCTTGGAGGGCGTTGACGGCGGGCGGCTGCGCCCTGAGGAACGGTGACTGCGGGAAGCCGATGGCCTGCCAGTCAATGTCCGGGAGCGACGGAGCGCCCATCTCGGCGGGCTTGCCGGTCGCGGCTGGCTCGAGGACGTAGCCGCCGCGCGAGACGTCAATCTCTCCCTTGCCGCGCAGCAGCTCGCGGTTCATGCCTTCCAGCAGGCAGTGCATGAGCGGATCAGCGTCTTCGGCGGCGAGCCAGAGGCGCGCGACGAGGGGGAAGTGGTCTCGTGACGCGGCGGCGAAGCGCTGTGCTGCGCGCTCGAGGAAACCAGCGGCCTCGTCGCGGAGGGCGAGGACGCGCTCGGTGGCCTGGCGCCAGGGAGCGGAGCGTTTCAACCTCACCCCCCTTCGGCAGGCTCAGGGCAGGCTCTAGTGGGCAGGGCGAACGTTGCCCTTCCTCTCCCCGCCCACCTAACCCCTAGCCCCTTCCCTAAAAGGAAGGGGTAGGCTGTCGCGTTTGTTTGCGGCATTTTCACAACGGCCCAGCTAGACGGCGACGCGTTCGCGTGTCGGCGTTTTGAGGTGCTTCTCGTAGAAGGCGAAGACTTTCTGCCAGCCGTCGTTGGCCTGCTCCACGCGGTAGCTGACGCGGTCGGTGGAAAAAAAGCCGTGGCCCGCGCCTTTGTACATGTGGAACTCATAGGTCTTGTTGTGGTGCTTCAGGGCTTCTTCGTGCTTCGCGACGTCGGCGACGGTGGGGCTGCGGTCCTCCTCGCCGAAGATGCCGAGGAGCGGGCAGGACAGGCTGGCGGTGAGGTCAACGGGCGCGACGGGCCGCTTGGGGGTGAGCTGCTCGGGCGTGGCGACGACCTGGCCGCCCCAGCAGTCCACGGCGGCGTCAAAGCCTTTGACGCGGCAGGCGGCTAGATACGTCTGGCGGCCGCCGGAGCAGAAGCCGATGACGCCGACGCGGCCGTTGGCGTACGGCAGGGTGTGGAGAAAGCGCATGGCGCCTTCCACGTCGCCCATGGCCTGGTCGTCGGAGATGTTGCCGTCGGCGCGGGCCTTGGCGGCCGCGTCCTCCGGGCTGCCGGGGCCGAAGCGGTGGTACAGGTGTGGGGAGACGGCGACGTAGCCGTGCTGGGTGAATTTGCGCACCACCTCGCGCGTCCATTCGTCCCAGCCGGGGCCGTGGTGGATGACGACGACGCCACCGTAGGGGCCGGGGCCGAGCGGCCGGGCGACATAGGCCTCAATCTCGTCGTTGTTGTAGCCTCGGATGCGGGTTGTCTCGGCGAGCATGGCTTCGTAGGGCATTTTGGCCTTCTTCCCTGATGGTTAGCGTTGAGAAGCGCGGGCACTTTATTGTTGAGAGGATAGCACGAAAGGGTTGTGGTGATAACCTCACCCCCAATCCTTCTCTAATGACCTTTCGCTTGGCTGAGGGGCAGGTGTGGAGATGGGAGATGTGGACTCGGAACAAGGTGTTGACAGGTTGCGTAGCATGTTTTGGTGCGGGGCCTACAGCGGCGGGCCGCCCGGCCGCCTGGACAGCTCGGCCAGGTGCTCCCAGTAGTGCTCCAGCGTGCGGCGGAGCGCCTTGCGGAGCGTCCTGACCTCCTTGGGGTGCTGCGGGGGGGGGCGCTGGCGCACGAAGGTGCGCTCCTCCGGCGTGGTGGCGCGGACGCGCTCGGCGGCCATGGCGTCCAGCAGGCGCAGGGCGTCCACGACGGGCATTTCGCCGCGCTCCGCCGCACCCGCGACCCTGGAGAAGCCGGTCGCGCCGCCCAGGGCCGCGGACAGCACACCGCCGACGGGAGCGAGCACGTGCAGGAGGATGGCCCTCGCGGTGCGCCCGCCGTCCTCCGGCGGCGCGTCGAGTTGCTTCGGCGTCTGCGCGGCGGCCCAGGAGGCCAGCTCCTCGGTGAGGCCGTGGAAGCGGCGCAGGAGGGTCTCAATCTCCGCGTCTGTGACGGGTTTGAGGTCCGGGGCGAACACCAGGTACGGCGAGCCGTTGCCGAGCCACTCACCCTGGGTAATGTGCTCCGCGACGGCGGTGGTGAAGGGCGCGTCCGGGTCCGCAGGCTCGTTGTACCGCCGGAGGAAGCGGAGGTGCGCGCGGATGGTGTCGGGCGTGGCCTCCAGGGCGGCATCGGTGGTCGGCCCGGTGGCGACGCAGCCCAGCAGGTCCAGCACGTGGACCATGGTCTTGCGGCGCTTGGGGCCGGACTCAAGGTAGAGGGGGTAGTGGGGCATGGGGTCTTTCCTACTCATACCAGCTCGTTCGTGAAAACCCCGAATGGAGGCCATTCTGAGCGCAGCGAGGAATCTCCCTGCGCCTCGCCTTGTGGCGGGGGTGCTACCTAGGCAGCCACGTCACGATGAGCACAATCCTCAGGAGATTCCTCGGTCGTCCCGACTGCGGTCGGGACTCCCTCAGAATGGCGTTCACGTGCGCTCCGACTGGACCGTATTAAAACAACCCGCCCCGCCGGACCATGAATGCGGCCAGCAGGATGATGATGACCGCCACGGCGATGTTGAAGTGCTGCACCCTGGTCCGGCGGGCCTGGAACCAGCGGAGCTGTTTGAACGGCAGGGTGATGGAGAGGGCGCCGAGGAACAGCACAATGGCGAGGATGGACTTGACGAGCAGCGTTCGGCCGTAGGTGTTGCCCACCAGCTCCTCGCCGGTGGTGATGCCCCGGAAGGATGTTGCCAGCCACAGCCCGGTGATCACCCAGATGGCGATGGCGATCCAGATGACCCACCGGAACCGCAGCTCAATGGCCCCCATGAGCCTCTGCACCACGGGAGGCTCCAGCGACTTAAGCGCCGCCGGGCGGAGGAAGAAGAGGCCGAAGACCGCACCGCCGACGGTCAGCACCGCCGCTACGATGTGGAGCCACGACATGATGCTTGCTGCGACTGGCATGCGGACCTCCCACGGGGCGTTCGCTCCTGGACACGCAACCGCTCACCGAGCGCGCCACCGGCGGCGGTTGTACCACAGGTGGCGGCAGAGCGCAAGTTAGTCGGGTTGCTGATTCCAGCGCCGCCCCCGTGGTCGGCCCGGTGGCAACGCAGCCCAGCAGGTCCAGTACGTGAACTATGGTCTTGCGCCGCTTGGGGCCGGACGCATGGGGAGCAGGCGGATTGTCAACTTGGTTATGGCGAGCTTTTCGGACGGGCCGCTACCCGAATAGCTCCTCGCCCTTGCCCCCGCGCCCCGCCGCACGGGGCTGCAGCAGCTCGCGGTAGGACTGCTCCGTACCGTAGTCGCGGACGCGGACGGCGATGGGCATGGGCAGCGCGTGGCCGAACAGCAGCGCCTGCTGCTTGGACTCCAGACGCGAGAGCACCTCGCGGAGGGCGCGAGAGCCGGAGACGCCGGCGAGGGCGGCGTCAACGTCCTTGTCGTTGTCCAGCAGGCACACGACCTTAGTGCCGATCTGGCTCATGACCTCCTGGTCAATGGCGCTGGGGCGCTGGTCAATGACCAGCAGCGTGACGTTGTACTTGCGCAGCTCGCGGGCGATGGCGCCGAAGATGGTCTGCGAGGCGACCTGCGGGTTGAGGAACTTGTGCGCCTCCTCAATGACGATGACGAGCGGGCGCGGCTCCTTGGCTGGGTCGCCGAGGGCCTGCTCCACACGGCGGACGTACCGGTCGTGGATGCGGCGGGTAAGCACGTTGGCGACGAGGATGTACGCTTCCAGGGAGCGCCCAAAGCCGCCGAACTCCAGCACGACGTGGTGGCCGCGCTCCAGGTGCTCCAGGATGGCCTGGAGGGATCGGTCGTCCGGAAAGCGGCCGATGAAGGGGAAGCGTTTGAGTATTTGGAGGCGGCGGTAGAGCGCGCCTAGCGTGTGCTGGTGCTCGCCGAGTGCGGTGACGACGTGGTCAAGGTCGCCGGGCGTGAGGGCGAGGAAGCGCTCCAGCCAGTCGTCGCCCCAGCGCACCCCGTCCTCGCCGACGTAGCTGGGCAGGCGGAACGCGGCCTGGGCGGCGAGGTCGGTGAGGTTCAGCGTCTCGCGCAGGAGGGCGATGTCCTCCGGCTCCACCTGGTCGTAGCCGATGCGGACGACGCCGTCGGGGGAGATGTTGCGGCGGCGGGCGCTCTCCTCGTCCAGCGTGAACACGGCGACGCGGGCCGGGAAGAGCTGCTTGAGTCCCTTGACCTCATGCCTTCCGCCCTCGGTGGCGCGGCCCGACCAGCCGTACTCGCTGTGCATGTCAAAGACGAGGACGGAGGCGTCGGTCTTCTGGATGACGCCCACGAGGAGCAGGCGGGTGAGGAAGCTCTTGCCGGTGCCGCTCTTGCCGAAGACGGCGCTGCTGCGCTCCACGAGGCGGCGGAGGTCCAGGCAGACCTTCTCCTCCAGATCCAGGGGCGTGCCGATGGAGAAGTGGCGTTCGTCCTCGCGGCCGAAGACCTGGGCGATGTCGGCGCCGGAGGAGCGGAAGGCGGGGGCGAAGTGGGCTGGGATGCTCTTGGCGGGGAGGAGGTCGGCGGCGCCCTCGCCCGCGACGGCGGGCAGGAGGAGCTGCGGCATCACTGTGACGAGTCCGTACGCGGCGGTGCCCGCGAGGACCTGGGCGACGAATGGGTCGTCGGCGTCGGGGGCGCTGGCGGCGAGGTCGCGGTCGGCGGAGGCGAGGGCGACGTCGGAGACGAGGCCGAGGAAGCGCTGTTTTTCTCCGACGATGGTGACGAAGCTGCCGACGCGCACGTCCTCCACGGAAGCGTGCTGTGAGAGCTTGATCTCCACGCCTTTGGAGAGGGAGCCGCCAACGACGGCGCCGAGGAGGCTGCTCTGGTCGGAGCCGTTGGAGGAAGGAACGTTGGTGGTCATACGTTCAGCGCCTTGAGCAGGGTGGTGAGGCGGTGGGTGTCGCCGCCAAGCTCGGCGGCCAGGAAGCGGCCCGCTTGCAGGAGGTACGCTCGGTCGGTGGTGGCGGCGCCGCCGGAGGCGGCGCGGGCGCGGCGCGCCGCGCCCGCCTGCCGGAGGCAGGCCGCCACCACCTCGTCGGCGGCGCTGAGCGGAGCGCGTAGCAGGAGACGGAGGAAGTCAAAGCGTTGCGCAAACCGCGCGGTCTCTTCGTGCGAGCAGACGGAGACAAAGGCGTGGACGCGCGGCGGCAGCGGCGGCAGGCCGTGGCGTGGCTGCGCCACAGACCTACCCCCCTCGCCCCCTTCCCTGAAGGGGAAGGGGGAACCCGCTTCCTCGTAACCAACGATCACCGCCTCAAGTGTCGTTGCCAGCAGGTGCTCAAGCTGCGGGTTGGAGTCGTACACCTCGTCCTCGCTCTCCTCGGCCTCGCCACGCGGCAGGACACGGCGTCCGGGGTCCAGCGGCCCCGTGGCGACGTTGCCCACGACGGCGTACACGCACGACGTCTCGCCTGCCCGAACCAGCGCGCCCAGCGGCGGCGCATCGTACAGGCGGTAGCACTGCGCCGTGAAGGCGGTGGACGTGGCGGCGATGACCTCGGCGAGCTTGGCGGTGGCGGGTTCAGATGGCACGTCGTCCCTTTAGGCTCCACAAACTACGATCCAGTTGCCAATCCGTGAGTGCGGCGTTGCGCGGATAGACAGTGAGAGGAGGCGGCCGCTCTTCGTGATCTCCCTCTTTGGGGGACGCCAGCCTCCTCTCACCCTACACCCACCGGCCACGCTTGGACTCCTGCTTCTGTGAAGTGTACGTCGGCAGGCGCTCGCCTTCCAGCGTTTCCTCTAAGAGACAGCGAAACTCCTGGCGGTCCGCGGCGGATATGACGGCCTGCTCGTGGGCCTCCTGGATGACGGGCGGGTAGCCGTTGCCTCGGCGGCACTGGTCCAGCGCGACGGCGTGCACGAGGCCGACCAGCTCCGCGTCGTCGGCGACCCATTGAGGCACCTCAACCCGCGCGATCTCCCGGCCCACGTTCAGGTAGAAGAAGCAGACCGCGTGCTCGCCGTACTCCCGAACGACGGACGAGCGTGTGCGGAAGAGGCTGGACCGCTCGTCAGGCGACAGCAGCCGCCCGAACAGGTCGCGGTCAACGAAGTCGTGGAGGCCGCTGCACGGGCACGGGTCTGACCTACCATGCTGACAAAAGGCACGGCGGTCGCCCGGCGGGTACGCGCAAAGCGCCAGCCGCAAGGCGTTCACCACCTCGGTGGCGCCGGGCAGGCTAATGTACGACGCGAGGGCCATGCGACGGCGCTGCGCCACCGCGCGGAGCCGGTCAAACGCCGGCAGCAGGCCATGCTTAGGGTCTTTCAGCAAATGTTCCCGCACGTAGGACGGGTAGCGGCCACCCGGCGGGGCCTGGCCGCCCAGTTCCCACAGGATGAGCGTGCCGTCTATCAACGCCACCGCGGGCAGATCAGGCGGCAAGTCCTGGGCGCGCGCGGCCAGCTCCACCACCTCGTCTACCGAGCGTTTGAGGCCCAGGAGCGCGCCCTGGAGCGACGTCCCGTCGCCAGGCGATTCCGGGTCGGGCAGTGAAAGGCCGTCGTCCGCCGAGTAGAGCCGCGGGCGGCTGAAGAACCGCGCGTCCGGCTTGGCGCCGTAGGTGAGGACGCACCCGCCGAGGTTGATGAGGGCGCAGCGGACGGGCAGGTGGCGGTCCACGTCAATGTGGGAGCCGTCCACGGAGAGGGCGCTGTACGACGCGGGCGCAGGCGGCGTGGCGTGTCGCTCTCCGGGAGGGCCGAGCGGGTCGGCGGCGAGGAAGGAGACGCAGCCCTCGGCCTCGCTGGCGCGGCGGCGCATGGCGACCGCGTCGGCGCGCTCCAGGGCGCGGAGGGCGTCGGCGAGGCGCTTCGCGCGGCCCTCCCGTTCGCCGCGCATGTGCGCGACAAGGGCGCGGACTTGGGTGATTGTCTGGGAGAGGTCAAGGGACATTATTAAAGCTCAACTTTTCGCCCCTTGTTCCAATACCCTTCGAGGGCACTACTGACGGCATGCTTCATGACCGGGTCTTGATGCTCAATAAAACTGGACATTTTTTTGTCCAGCATCCTTAATTGAGGCTCCAACGTGTAAGACTGTTGAAGCATCCAATACAAGGTATCGGTCATGTATCTCTTCGTTGACGCGCACTTCAAGACTGCCGGCTTGAGGGTCGCGAGACCTCTGTTGCTGGAGGCGCTTGGCTTGCGCTCTGAAGTCCCCCTGGATTTGACGAGTCAAGACTCGAATAACGACAGTTCCTTTTGGCTGATATAAGGAGCTCAACAATGTCACTATCGACAAAGTTATCAACAAGCAAAATGGATGTTCGAGCTGATTGAATGATGTCCCGGAACGCTTTGTAGGCGTCAAGAGGTGTTCCAGCAGGAAAAACTTGCTCTCTAGGTGGCATCGGGTTTCGATTCGGTTTGTTTTGATTTGGGACAAAGATGTTAATGGACGAGCTAGTCTGTCGAGATGGTTGGTCGCTGATGGTTTTGGTTCCTTCTGCGAGTTGTTTCAGCCTCAGCTTAAATTTTTCTACCAAGTCAACGAGCCAGTCTTTATATTCTTCTTCATAGCCGTCGAATTTGCTGAGACCAAAATTGAGAAGAAAGGCGTCTTGAGGCCGCAGGAAAATAGCCGCGTTAAGATAACCGCGAAACTCGTCTTCAAGCTGCTCAAGTCGTTCTTCATCACTCTTCGGGATTCTCTTTGCGCGGCTAGCAACTCGGTTAACGAACGCCAAAAGGTGTTCCAAGCTAAGAGGATCAGGGTGAGTCATCTTTTCTTTACCTACCTTCCCGCCAGCACCCGCTCGTCGCCCATGCGGCAGGTGAGGTGGCTGCTGATCCAACTCTTCCGTGTGGGCCAGCGCTTCCCGCACTTCGTTTTCTCACCATTCTGAGGGAGCCCGCCCTATGGCTGCAGGTTAGGTTCCCTTCAAAGCCTCCGCCATGTCAACGCTGGCGGGCGACCGAGGAATCTCTCTCGCTTGGAGTCGCGGCCACAACAGGCGGTCGTCTGCCACCAAACCATTCGGCACTCAAGTCCAGCCAAGAAGGGTTCATTGATTCCGCCAGCGCTATCTTCCTCGCCTGGAGCCACCGCTTCAATTGCTTCTCCCTGCCGATGGCTCCTTCATAGGATTCCGCGACCTCGTAGTAGGCAAGCATGGTGATGTTGTACTGCTTAGTGAAGCCCTCAACGAGCTTCTGCTTGTGCTCCAAAATACGTCGTTCAAGGTTCGTGGTCACCCCGATATAGAGGGTGCGGGACACGTTGGTCATGATATAGACGTAGTATTGGGGCATTGGTCCCTCAACGTTAGGTGCTCACTCGCGCTAAGCAACAATGTTTGCGAGAAACCAGGGGAGATTCCTCGGTCGCTCCGCTCCCTCAGAATGGTAATACATCACCGCCCCACGAGCACGCGTTCGTCACCCATGCGGCGGGTGACGTGCTGCTGGTCCAGGTATTCCATGAGCGCGAGGGCATACTTGCGGGAGGTACCAAGTACGTCTCGCACCTCTGACACGGCAATCTTGCCGTTCTGCCGCAGCCGCGCCAGCACGCGGTCTCGGGCCTGGGCGTAGGCCTGCGCGCCGAAGACTACCTCCTGGGTGAAGCGCACGACACGGCCCTCGTCGGCCATGAACGCCAGAACCTCGGCGTCAGGGTAGCGGTCGGTGGGCGGGGAGAAGGGTGCCGCTTCCAGCGCCTGCACGTATGCGTCGGCGAGGCGCTGCTGCTCGGGGCTGAGGCGCGGCTGGTGATCGGGCAGGCGCACGGCAGCGCCGTCCTCGGCGAGCGTGCCCTGCCCGGTCATCCTGGCGACCACCTCGCCGAATACAGCGGAGGGCACGTTAAGCCGGCTTCGGAGGTCTTCCTTGGGCAGGCCGCGACGCAGCGGGTACTGCGCGTGGAATGCTCGCGCTTCGGTCTGAGCGCTTCCCTTGAGGCGGGCCCAATCGCCCTGCGCGATGAGATAGGCGCCTTTGGTTATCGTCATCGCCCGCTCGTCCTTCGACAAGCTCAGGACGAGCGGAGGGTCTTCGGTGGCCATCGCCTTCAGCTCCGTTGCGGCCTGCGCCTCGGAGAGATCCGCCGTTTTGACCAGAGCCTGGAACTGCACCAGGCCGCGGCCATCCAGCGCGTTGAGAAGCAGCGCGCGTGGCGAACCGCTGCCAACGGCCTCCAGCCGCGCGAGGGCATCCTCCTGGAAGCGGCGGTGGCGCGACGGCGCTGGGTCGGCGACGGTGCCACCTCCCAGCGTCTGGTCGGAGGCGCGGATGACAAAGAAGTCGCCCTTGACGACGGGCAAGGCGTGCTCCAGGTGGACCTGGGCCCAGCCCTCGGAGCCGGGCTTCAACTCCTGGGCGTCCAGGAGGCGGACGCGGGCCTGGGTTTCGCTGGTTCCGGTGTGGAACGTGACGCCCATGTTGTGCTTGACGCTCAGCGGCGAGGAGGGCGCCACGCGGAGCGAGACGTCCAGCAGGTCGGTGGCATGGAGCCAGCCGGGCGTCGTGAGCACGTCGCCGCGCTGAACCTCGGCGTGCTCCACGCCGCTCAGGTTGACAGCGGTGCGGCGCCCAGGCTCCGCGCGGCCCAGCCGCTTCTGATGGCTCTGGAGGCCGCGGATGCGCGCTCGCAGGCCGGAGGGCGCCAGCTCCACCTCCTGGCCCAGGCTGAACGCGCCGTCTATCAGCGTGCCCGTGACGACGGGGCCGAAGCCGGTCATCACGAAGGCGCGGTCAACCGGCAGGCGCGGGCGGCCCACGTCGCGGCGAGGCGTGGCGTCGTCCAGCAGCTTGTCCAGGAGCGTCTTGAGCTCGGCGATGCCGTCGCCGGTGACTGACGAGACGGCGACGACGGGCGCGCCGGCGAGGGTCGTGCCGCTGAGCGTCTGCTCCACCTCGGCGCGCACCAACTCCAGCCAGTCGGCGTCAACTAGGTCTTTCTTCGAGAGGACGACGAGGCCGCGCTGCACGCGCAGCAGGTCCAGGATGGCGAGGTGCTCGCGCGTCTGGGGCATGACGGACTCGTCGGCGGCGACGACGAGCATGGCGAGGTCTAGGCCGTGGACGCCGGCGAGCATGTTCTTGATGAACCGCTCGTGGCCGGGCACGTCCACGACGCTGACCTCACGGCCGCTGGGGAGGGTGAGCCATGCGAAGCCGAGGTCAATGGTCATCTCCCGGTCCTTCTCCTCCTGGAGCCGGTCCGGGTCAATGCCGGTGAGGGCCTTGACGAGGGTGGACTTGCCGTGGTCCACGTGGCCCGCGGTGCCGATGACGAACACGCCTCACCCCCAACCCCTCTCCATTTCACGATGGAGAGGGGGGACAAAAGGATGTGGCGCGGCTGACATGATGAGCACTCGGGGCCTCCGAACGGGTGTTTCACATAACGATAGCATGTCGGAGAGGAGGTGGGGAGATGGGTGAGTGGGCGATGGACGGCGGCGCGGCGGGTGGGGCGTGGAGGAGGAGAGGGTTCGCCGCGCCGGGCGCGCGGGGCGCGCCTACCAACGTCGCGCACGTTGACGCGCTCCGAACGAAGCGGTAGCATCGGCTCGAATAGCCAAGCACCTGGACCAGATCCGTGCGATGAGGCCGCCGCAGCGAGCGTAGCAGTCATAGAGTTGGGTGTATCTAGGGACTGTGGTACGCTTGATGAGTTCCTACCAAAGTAAGAAACTGGTATGAAAGCCATGAGGCCATGAAACGTGTAGGGAAGATTGCAGTCAGCCTGCCCCATTTTCTCCTCAAGTCTGTCGAGGATGCTCGCACAATGACAGGGGAGAGTCGGAGCGCGTTTGTTGCCCGTGCCCTGCAAGCCCTGATCGCGCAACAACAGGAGAAAGAAGAAGTGCGCCGATACGTTGAAGGGTATCGACGCATGCCTGACACCGGGCCGGAGATTGCAGGAGCCCGCGCGTCGGCCCGCCAGGCTGTGCGGTACGAGGAGTGGGATGAAGCGCGGTGAGGTCTGGTGGGCTCACATGGGGCCGGATGCGGGTGTCCGTCTTGTACTGCTCGTTTCGCGAGACGAGGCATATCTGACTCGTGAACTGGTGATGGTGGCGCCGATCAGCACCCGCGTACGCGACATTCCGTCAGAGGTGCTTCTGCGGCCTGGCGATGGGATTCCTCGCTGGTGTGCAGCAAATCTGGACTCCTTGGAGACGGTCCCGAGAGCGGATCTGCAACAGTACCTTACGATGCTCGACGATGCGAAGATGGAAGAAGTTGAGCGAGCGTTGCACTTCGCTCTGGAATTGAAGATGTAGTTCCGCGCCCAACGGAGTACCCGCTCTTTGCTCCTAACCGTTGCTTTGCCTATACTGAGCGACGGCTTGCAATCGCCGTCTTGCGGTTTAGTCCAGCCCACGTGGCGGCCACCAAACTGATCGCTGGAAAGGAGCACGCATGAACACGGAAGTCGGCATCGTCACCCTGCGAGTGAATAATTGGAGCCAGATGCTGGCGTACTACCGAGACAAGGTAGGCCTGAAGCCCCGCATGGTGGCCGAGGACGTGCAATATGCCATGTTTGACACGGGCACGGTGCGATTTGCCATTGAAGGTCCGGCCAAGCCCGCCTTTGCCAAGCAGCCCGGCAAGGGCGCGCTGATGACCAACTTCAAGGTTGAGGACATCAAGGGCGCGCTGTCAGAACTGAAGAAGAACGGCGTGAAGGTGCTGACGGACATCAAGCAGGGGCCGAATTACGACTACGTGGTGATTGAGGACCCCGAGGGCAACGAGCAGATCGTCTATCAGCGGGTGCAACGCTAAGTCTGTCGGACCCCCCCCCGTTGTGCTTGCAGCCGGAAAGACCCGTCCTGGCCTGCGAAGAGGCGCGTCAGAACCTCGGCTAGGAGCAGCGCATGGTCGGCAACATTGGCATCGTGGCGCTGAAGGTCAAGGACTGGAAGAATATGGTGGCGTACTACCGCGACACCATCGGCCTCTCGCCACGCGTGCTCGATGAAGAGCACCAATACGCCATGTTTGACACGGGTCCAGTCCGCTTCGCCATTGAAGCGGGTGGTGTGGCGTCCACCTTTCCGAAGGGCGCGGGGCAAAATCCGGTGCAGGTGAACTTTCAGACCAAGTCGCTGGAGCAAGCCGTTGAGGGCCTCAAGAAAAAGGGCGTGAATTTTGTCACGCCGGTCAAGTCAGGGCCGGGTTACAACTACATCGTCTTCGCGGACCCTGAGGGCAATCAGCAGGTGCTTTACCAGCGGCTTCCCCGATAAGTGCCGCAAAAAGCGCTGCAAAGGTCGGTCGCCGCTCTCGGCGCGGGTTATGGAGGCCTCCGAATGGCGTGAGACCTGCCGGGACTTCCAGGGCGCGAGTCAGTGTTTTGGTGTTGCGAACTGGCTGGCAAGCCGACCGAAATGGCGGTCCAGGAGACGCTATGACGCTCAAGATTACGGAGACCATGACAGAGCTGGACTACGAAGAGCTCCTCGCCTGCGTGGACCGCGGGAGCGGCCTGAAAGCGTTCATCGCGATCCACGACACGACGCTTGGCCTATCGCTCGGCGGGTGCCGCATCTGACTCAACAAGACGGAAGAGGAGGCCATCACTGACGTGCTGAGGCTGTCGCGCGGCATGACGTACAAGAGCGCGGCGGCGGGCCTGCACCTCGGCGGCGGCAAGGCGCTCATCTGGGCCGACCCGCGCACACAGAAGACGGAGGCGATGTTGCGCGCGTTCGGGCGGTTTATGGACTCGTTGGGATGGCTTTACATAACGACCGAAGACGTTGGCTCCTTGCCGGACGACATGATCGTCATCCGGCAAATGACTTCCCACGTTACGGGTCTGTCGAGGGCGATGGGCGGAGTGGCGACCCTTCCGAGGCGACGGGTCTGGGCATCTACCGGGGAATGCGCGCTTGCGTGAAAGAAGCGTTCACGACTGACTCGCTACGGGGAATGACGGTGGCGATTCAGGGCTTCGGCAAGGTTGCCAGCTACCTGGGATCGCACCGGAAGCAAGCCGGCGCTCGCATCGTCGCGACCGACGTGAGCAAGGACGCCCTCAAGCGCGCCGCCGCGATGGGCTGCGAGGTGCTGGAAGACCCGGACGCCATCTACGACGTGCCGTGTCAGGTGTTTTCGCCCTGCGCGCTGGGCGGCACGCTGAACAGCGGGACCATCCCGCGGCTCAAGTGCAGGGTCGTGGCGGGGAGCGCCAACAACCAGCTTTTGACCGAGGAGGACGGCGCGGAGCTGCACCGTCGCGGCATCCTGTACGCGCCCGACTACGTGATCAACTCGGGTGGAGTCATCAACCTGTCGTACGAGATCGGCCGGCCCTATTCAGAGGAGGCGGCGCGCGCCCACGTTGAGCGGATCTACGACGCCGTGGACAAGGTGATCCAAACGGCGAAGCGAGAGGGCATATCAACCGCGAAGGCTGCGGACCGGGTTGCCCAGGAGCGAATCGTCGCCGTCCGCAAGATGAAACCGATGCGTCCGCCGCTCCACGGGAGCAACGGGTAACAAGGGACACCCCACAGACACCACGGTGCTGCGAGGGGCTGCCCCAACCATCGTTCACGTCAGTTCCGGTGTTGCACGAGACCACTGTATGGGCAATTCATGAAGTGCCCATACATTTTTGAGCCGTAACGGACGCCTGCGTTGAACGAATGGCTGGGTCGCGCCTGTCTTTTACGCCGTCGTCTGCGCCAGCTCGGGGATGCCGCGGGTGTAGATCTGCTGGAGCGGCCTGCGGAGCACGCTCAGGAACATGACTCCGATGAACACGGCTCCTGATGCGCCGAGCAGCAGGGCCGGCCCCCAGGAGTCCACCAGAAAGCCGTTGCCCAGGTTGAAGATGGCCATCATGCCGCCGGTGTGCCACTGCTGCACGCCGGAGATGCGTCCACGCAAGTTGTCCGGCACGATGGCCTGCACCATCGTCTGGTTGATGGACATGAAGCCGCCCTGGGTGAAGCCCATCGCCGCCGCCGCGAGCATCGCGGTGAGCATGCTTGGCGCCAAGCCCATCAGCAGGATGGACACGCCGCTTCCCACGCCCAGGACGAAGTAGAGCCGTCCGCGCGTCTGTTCGCTCAGGATGCCTGCGAGCCAGATGTTGGAGACCAGGGCGCCGGCGCCGACCGCCATCATCAGGTAGCTGAACTGCGCTCCGCCCTGAGCGTCGAGCTTCACCCTGGAGAGCGCCGGAACGATGGCTTCAAAGGCCATGGTGAAGGCGCAGTGGGCGGCCACGAGGAGGATCAGGGATATAATGACGGGCGAGCCGTACGCCACAACCATGCCACGGGTCAGGCTGGTGAACAGCCCGCGCTCCTCGCGGACGCTCCCACTTGACTGCGTCTTGACTCGCAGCACCTGCACGAAGCCCAAGCCGTAGAAAAAGGAGCACAGAAGCAGGGCTGGGCCGGCTCCGAAGAAGGCGAGCAGCGGGGCAATGAGGGCCGGGCCGACAAGCCGGTCGCCCTGCTGGGTGGCGGAGTTGAGCGCGATGGCGTTGAGGAGGTGCTTGCGTGGCACGAGGTTGGGCATAAGGGCCTGAGACGCCGTCATCTGGGCGGCGCGCGCGGCGCCGTTGACGAGCGCCAGGGCCACGATGTGCCACAACTCAGCGCGGCCGGTCAGCACGAGGACGCCTAGGACGAGGTTATGGACGAGATTGATGCTGTAGGTCCAGGCCAGGAGCGTGCGTCGGTCCATCATGTCGGCCAGGAAGCCCGTCAGCGGCGGCACCACCAGGCGCGGCGCCATGGCGGCGAAGGTTGCCACGCCGACCCAGAGCGAGGAGCCGGACTGTTCGTAGACGAGCCAGCCTCGGGCCACGATCAAGGCCCACGCCGCAGCACCGGCCCAGAGCGTCGCGAACCACATGGTACGGTAGTCGCGGTACTGGAGCGCGGCAAGATAGCGCTGGGCGCGGGACTGGAAGACCGCCGACACTTTCTCCACGCCGACGCCTCCTTAGGAGCGGGCACGCCTCAAATGCGCCAAAGTGCTTCGGACTCCGAGTAATTCCGACGTTGGCGAAAGAGTACGCCCGTGCGACCGGGCTGTCAACGGCGGGCGCTAGGCGTATCCCAGCTGCTCCAGGTCGGCGTCGCTCCAGCCGACGTGGTGGGCGATCTCGTGGACGATGGTCGTCTTGATCTCCTCTTTCAGCTCCCCGGAGGAGCTGGTAGCGGCTTCCAGGGGGCGTCGGAAGAGGGTGATCTTGTCTGGCAGGACCATGTTGTACCCGGCGCGTTCCGTTAGCGGAATGCCTTCGTAAAGCCCTAAGAGGGTCACTTGTTCGTCAAGGTCAACGCGGCCAAGTTGCTCAGGCGTAGGGGTGTCCTCCACAACGATGGCGACGTTGTCCAGGACTTGCAGGACTTCGGGGTGCAGCTCGGCGATGGCCTGCTGGACGAGACGGCGGAAGGCGCGGCGGGTTAGGCGCATGAATCGGCGGCCAGGGGGCGCTAGCGGTTGCCCCCCGCCTTTTGGCGGAGGGCCTTGAGTCGGTCCACGTTCTCTTTGTCGGGGCCTTTGCCTTCAATGCCCGGCACCTCCAGGAGAAAGGGCACGTTGCGGAAGGCGGGGTGCGCGAGGATGACTTCAAAGCCCGAGGCGCCGATTTGGCCGTCGCCGATGTTCTCGTGGCGGTCCACGGCGGAGCCGAGGGGCGTCTTGGAGTCGTTGGCGTGGACGGCGCCGAGGCGGTCCAGGCCGATGGCGAGGTCAAACTCCTGCATGGCCTTGTGGAGGCCGGGTGCGTGGGCGACGTCGTAGCCGGCGGCGAAGGTATGCTGTATGTCCAGGCACACGCGCATCCGCGGACTGTTCAGCTCTTTGATGACGAGTCCGATGTCTTCAAACTTGCTGCACAGGTGGTCGCCCATGCCCGCGCTGTTCTCCATCATTAGCCACGGGCCGTCGGGGGAGCGCTCCAGCACCTGGCGCAAGGCGGCGACGAGCTGCCGGATGCCGCCATCGACGCCAGTGCCCTTGTGGCTGCCGCAGTGGAAGATGACCCCCTGCGCGCCGATTTCGGCGGCGGCCTCCATGTAGCTCACCAGGGCGTCCATGGACTTTTTGAGGTTTTCCGGGTTGGGGCTGCCGAGGTTGATCATGTAGATGGCGTGGAGAAAGGCAGGTCCGACGCCGGACTGGCGGAGCTTTTCGCGGAACGCGGCGGCGGTCGGCTTGGGCACCGGCTTGACCGCCCAGCTCTGCGGAGGAGAGCAGAACATCTGGAGTGCTTCGCAGCCAATCTCTACCGCGCGGTCAACGGCCTTATCAACTCCCCCGGCGGAGGAGACGTGGGCGCCGATTTTCACGGCAGGCTCCTCCTTAGGGCAGCGCTGACCATCGGGAGACATCCGGCCAGTGGAATCTGATGTGGGTTAGAAACGCCGGCTGGTCTGAGGTGCGGGCGGGCCACAACCGGCCCGTTTTCCTAGTCAAACTCTCAGATCATCCCGCCGTGTTCGTAGAGGACCTGACCAATCCCTCGCGGGCATCGTAGTTGGATGCTGGCGGCCTGTCAACGGCGTGTCGCGGCTGGCTCTGTTGCCCTGGTGCTAAGAACCGGAGGGACGCCCCGCCAAACCCCGCCGACCTAACCCCTTGACCCCCTTCCCTGAATGGGAAGGGGGAAGGCCCTCACCCCAACCCCTCACCATCGCATGAAGAGGGGAAATGAGCGAGACATCTGTTGCCCTGGTGCTAAGAACCGGAGGGACGCCCCACCAAACCCCACCGACCTGACCCCCTGACCCCCTTCCCTGAATGGGAAGGGGGTCAGGCCCTCTCCCCAACCCCTCTCCATCGCTGATGAGGGGAAATAAGCGAGACGGTAGCAGGGTATTCAGTGCTGACGACCGCAATGACCGAAAGTTTTCTGGCTTGAGCGAGCACAGGGAGGCTCGTATACTGGCCGAAAAGATGCAGGAGGCGAGCGTGAAGGCGCTGGTGCTTGAACAGCCGGGCGAGCAGCCGAAGATGGCCGTGCGGGACGTTCCGGTGCCCGTCCCGGGGCCGCGCCAGGCGTTGGTAAAGGTGGTGGCGTGCGGTGTCTGCTACCACGACGTGCTGGTGATGCGCGGGGTGCTGCGCCGCGGCGTGAAGCCGCAGGTCATCCTGGGCCACGAGATCGCGGGCGAGGTGGTGGAGGCTGGCGCGCTGGTGTCCACGGTCTCTCCGGGCGACAAAGTGGTGTCCATTCTGACAGACGCGTGCGGGGTCTGCGCGCGCTGCTCGCGGGGCCAGGAGCACCGATGCGCCGCAGGTGTGGGGATCGGCCATGGGGTCGACGGCGGCTTCGCGGAGCTGGTTGCAATAAGCGAGACGAGCCTGGTGAAGCTGCCGCCTGAGCAGGATCTTGCGGGCGCGTGCGTCATGGCCTGTCCGATGGGCGTGGTGGTGAATGCGCTGGTGGACCGAGGAGGGCTTGCGGCCGGCGAGACTGTGGTCATCACGGGCGCCGGTGGAGGCGTGGGTGTGCACGCGGTCCAGATTGCGCGCGTGGTGGGAGCGAGGGTGCTGGCGGTCACGTCCTCGCCGGAGAAGGAGGAGAGGCTGCGCGGCCTGGGGGCGGATGAGGTGCTGCTGGCGCCGGACCTGGACTTTGCGAACCTGGTGCAGGCGTACACCGGCGACGAGGGCGCGGACGTCGTTCTCAACGTTCTGGGGGCAATGGCCTTTGAGCCGTGCTGGCGTTCGCTGGGGCAGTTCGGGCGCATGGTCATTTTGGGTGACGTGCGCGGCGGCACCGTGGCGCTCAATCCGGCGGAGCTGCTTTTCCGGGACGCGAGCCTGATCGGTGTGTCGGGAGTGTCGCGGCGCCAGGTGGCTACGGTCGTGAAGCTGGTGCAGACCGGGCGCGTGCGGCCCGTGGTGAGCCAGACGCACCGGCTGGAGGATTGGTCTAAGGCCTACGAAGCGATGGTCGGCAAGCAGAGCTTCGGGCGTGTGACGCTGACGCCTGGGTAGCGTAATGGGCTGGGGTCGGAGTCGGGATGTTCTGTGTTGGGCCTTTGGGCGTCTGAACTGGGCTAACGCCTGAGACGGAACGGGATCTGGAGTGAGAGGGCGGCCTCATGAGGCCGCCCTCTCACGCTTTCAGAGAAGCGCCGGCGACCTATCGGGTGGCTGGGGCTGCACCTACCTCCGCCTTCCTGCGGCTGAACGGGCCGAGCCACTCTCGCTGGCGCCAGACAACCAGCAACTGCGCCGCGATGAAGATGGAGCTGTAGGTGCCAGTCACGATGCCGATCATCAGCGCGAGCAGGAAGCTGGCGATGGTGGGACCGCCGAGCAGCAACAGGGCCATGATGGCGATGAGGGTTGTCAGGGAGGTATTGAGGGAGCGGCTTATTGTCTGAGCGATGCTGTCGTTGATGATGGTCGCAAGGCTGCGCGAGGGGAAGCGGATGCTGTTTTCTCGGATGCGGTCAAAGACCACGATGGTGTCGTGGACGCTGTAGCCCACGACGGTCAGCATGCCGCCGATGAAGATGGCATTGACCTCTACGTTGATGAACTTGCCCAGGATGGAGAAAAGACCGAGGGTGACGAGGACGTCGTGAACGAGAGCGATGACGGCGGCGGCGCCCATTGCAAAGGATGCCTGTACCTTGCGGAAGGCCCACCAGACAAACAGCAGGATTGCGAACGACGCCACCACCACGGCGATGATGGCGTTGCGGACGGTCTCGCGGGCCACGGACGGGGAGACCGAGCTGATGTCGAGGGTCTTCCACGGGTGGTCGGGCTGAACTGTGGATGACTTGATCGCACCGAACTTGTCTGAAAGCGCCTTCTCCAGTTGCTCGCGCTCGCCGAGGGGCGGGGATGGCGGCTGGGCCTGCTGGGTGGTCTCGGAGGCGGGCTTGGCCTCGGCGGCCGCCTGCTCCGCCGGCTTCATCTCGGCAGGCGCAGAGGCGGGAGGCGCGGGCTTGAAGGGCGTGGTGACGATGGTGACCTGCAGGTCGCTTACTTTCGTAACGGTGGCATCGGCCCTGCCAGCGGCTGCCAGCTCCGCCTTGAGCGCGGCCTCATCCACGGGCTTGGCAAAGGTGAGCGTCCAGGCGTCAAGCCCGGAGCCGTACTTCTGCATCAGCGCGTTCTCAATAGTTTCCCGCCCGCTCGGCTTGATGATGACGCCTTTGTCGTCCTTCTGGGTCTCCGCAAGCGTATTGGTGCGAACGAGGAAGCCCGTCTCGCCGACCTTCTGAATGACGGCCTCGTTGTGGCCCGCGTCGGTGAAGAGCTGGCGCAGTTCGGCCTGGTTAGCGGGCTTGGCGAGCTCAACGGAGACAGCGGAACCCCCGGCGAAGTCAATGCCGACGCGGAAGGCAGGCGGAATGGTCATGGCAACGATGCCCGCCACAATGACGAGGAGCGAGAAGCCAAGAAACCACATGCGGTACCGTACAAAGTCCACGGTTAGCTCCTTCCCGCGGTAAGTCCGGTCGCGGGGGCGCGAGCTGGCTCCGGCCCAATTCGAAAGAGGCCGAGCTTGCGTCCCAGAGGCCCGGCTGCCATGCCGCGTAGGAACGTGCGGCTGACGAAGATGGCGCTGAACATACTGAGGGCAACGCCGATAAAGAGCGTTACGGCAAAGCCGGTGACCGCGCTGGCGCCGAGCCTGCTTCCGAACAGGTAGAGGACGAAGCAGGTGATGAAGGTTGAGATGTTGCTATCGCGGATGGACGTCCAGGCGCGGGCGTAGCCCGAGTCCACGGAGGCGACCAGGCTTCTGCCGCTGCGCAGCTCCTCCTTCATCCGCTCAAAGATGAGGACGTTGGCGTCCACGGCCATGCCGATGGACAGGACAAGGCCCGCGACGCCAGCGATGGAAAGGGTGATGGGTATGAGCTTGAAGACGGCGAGCACCAGGGCGACATAAACGAGCAGCGCAAGGCTGGCAAGGACGCCCGGGAGCCGGTAGTAGAGGACCATGAACAGGACGACCAGGCCAAGGCCCACGTAGGCTGCCACCAAGCTCCTTTTCAGCGAGTCCGCCCCGAGGGTGGCGTCAACGCCCTGCTCTTGGATGACCTGAACAGGGACGGGAAGGCGGCCGGACTCAAGCTGGATGGCGATCGTCCGCACGCGCTCGGTCGTGAAGTCGGCGGCGCCGGAGATGACCGCCCGCCCGCCCGTGATGGCTTCACGGGCCACGGGCGCGAGGAGCTCCCGGTCGTCAAGGAAGATGGCGATACGGTCCACGTTTGGCGATTTGGAGGAGATACGCGACGTGACCTCCGCGAAGGTATCCGCGCCCTTGGAGTCAAATTCAATGTGTACGACGGGCCGACCAGTCGTGCCGTCGCGCCCGGGGAACGCCCTGCTGAGGCGGTCGCCGGTCAGGCCGACGTCTTGGTCCTGAAACGTGGAGCACGCCGGGTCTTGACAAACGCGCTCCTTGAAGTCCAGACGGGCGGTATCCCCAATGAGCTTTTTCGCCTCGTTGATGTTCTCAACGCCGGGGAGCTGCACCAGGATGCGGTTGTTGCCAAGGACCTGGATGTTGGGCTCGGCGACGCCGAAGGCGTTGATGCGCCGCTCAATGATGGAGGCGACGCCGTCCATCTGATCTTTGGTGACGTTCTCGCCCTGTGCCTCGTACACCAGGTGGACGCCGCCGCGCAGGTCAAGGCCAAGGCGCAGCCCCAGGAGGTCTTCGCTGCCCCGCTTGAGGGGGCCTGGCCCGACGTCCCAGCTGGGGATGGCCAGCACGACGATGGCGACGGCCAGAAGGACCGCGATGATGATCAGACGACGGAGCGAGCTTCGCAGCATGCTGTTTTACTCCCACTTGCCTTACTACAGAATACGCAGCATTCCCTTACGAGGCTTTTCCGGCGGCGCCTTCGCGCTCTGCGACGAGCGTTTGCAGCAGCGCCAGGGCCTCTTCGCGGCTCGTGATCTCACCGACCGCCTGGGCCTCCCGCACGGCTTCCAGGAGGGCGCGAAACCCAGGTCCCGGCGCCAGGCCGAAGAGCTCCTGGAGGTCGTTCCCGTCCACCAGTTTCGGCGCAGCGGGCGTTGTTGTCTGGGCTTCGGGGGGCAGGATGTGCGCCATGAGGGCGCACTGCTGTTCCCACTCTTCCTGCCTGAGCCAGGGCCCGCGAGCGGCCAAGTAATCCGCCAAACAATGGTACACCGTGTCCACCCCCGCGTCACCAACGTCGCGGTAGAAGCGGTATATGGCGCGCTTGGTGGGCCATTGTCCGGGTTGCGCCATCTGATTAGGGCGCAGGTGGTTGGCGATGATGGTCTGAACGTAACGGACCACGTGCTCGCTGCAGCGGAGGCGGCGGAGCGCGGCGGCGGCCAACTCCGCGCCTTGCTCGGCGTGCCCCAGGAAGCGGATGCGCAGGTCAGGGGTGATGGTCTTCGTCTGGGGCTTGCCGACGTCGTGGAGCAGGGCGGTGAGCTTGAGGAACGTCGCGCGCGTCTGGCCGTCGCCGAGCTCTTGGCGGAAGTGCTCGTTGAGCCACGGTTGCCAGGGGACCGAGCGCAGGGCGGGCAGCTCGGCGCGCTGGTCCGCGCTGAGGATCTCCTCCATCCTGGCCGTGGCCTCCAGGTGGTGGGTAAAGACATCCCAGTAGTGCTCGCGTGGCTGCTCGACGCCTCTGCCGCTTTCCAGCTCAGGGAACAGGGCGGTGAGGATGCCGGCGGTGTCCATGAGCCGGAGGTTCTGAGCGGCGCGCGGCAGTGCGAGGGTCTTGAGGAACTCCTCGCGGCAACGCTCTGGCGAGACTCGCGTGACCAGGTGGCCGTCCTGGCGGAGCAGGCGCTCGGTGGATGGCTCCAGGCGGAGGTCCAGCTGGGCGACGAAGCGCACGGCGCGCAAGGGCCGGATGGGGTCGTCCTGGAAGGCCGTGGCGCTTACGGCGCGTAGGAGCCGCGCTTCAAGGTCGGCGCGGCCTCGGAACGGGTCCCGGATGGGCCACGCGTGTGGGTCGCCGACGGCCTGGGCGAGGTCAACGGCCAGGGCGTTGACGGTGAAGTCGCGCAGAGCGAGGTCCTGGTCAATCCCTCCGCCGCGTAGCCGGGCGATGTCTATGAACGCGTGATCGTGGCGATGGTGTGAGGGGGCATCGCTTTGCGGCGGAAGGACCACGCGCCCAACGCCGCGCGCCTCGTCAAGGACGACGAAGCTGCCGACCAGGGCGTCGGCCAGCGCACTGGCGAGCGCGAGGGCGTCACCGTCCACGGCCAGGTCAACGTCCAGCGTGGGGCGTTCGGCGAGGAGGTCGCGCACAAAGCCGCCGACGAGGTACGCCGTTGCGCCCCGTTCGGCGAAGAACTGGCGGAGCCGGTCAAGCGGGATGGGTGATTGGGGGGTGCTGGTAGTCTGCACGGAACGGCCGGCTATTGGCCGGGCGCCTGGGCGTGGGCGGGCTCCGGCTCGTCCACCGTCCAGATGGCGTCCTTGCTGGTGAGGTGGTCCAGGAAGATCCTGCCGTTCAGGTGGTCGGTCTCGTGCTCCAGGGCGTGGGCCAGCAGGTCGTCCTGCGCCTTGATGGTGAACGTCTTGCCGCTGAGGTCCATCGCCCTGACAACGACGCGCTCGGAACGAATGGTGTCGCCGCGATAGCCGGGATAGCTCAGGCATCCCTCCTCCAGCTCGCGCTCGCCTGAGCGGGATAAGACCTCCGGGTTGATGAGGACGCGGACGCGGCCCTGCTCCTCCGGAATCTCAATGATGCAGACCCTGAGCAGCGCGCCCACCTGGTTGCCGGCGATGCCGACGCCGTGGGCGTAGTGCATGGTGTCAATCATGTCGTCCACGAGGCGGCGCAAGACGGCGTCAAAGCTGGTGACGCGCTTGGCGCGTTGACGGAGCACGGGGTCGGGAAGCTTGCGGATGGGCAGAATAGCCACGGTGGAGTGTCCTTGCGCAAACTAAGGGCATGATACCAGAGGGGGAAAAAGCCTGTAAAGCCGTCCGCGACGCACCGCCTTGACTTCGCTCTCGCTGGGTAGGAGACTTGCTACGAGTTGCCAGAAAACGTCTTCTGGCGTTTGATACGTGGGGCAGTAGATGCTGATTGACCTTCACACGCACACGTTTCCCAACTCCGACGACAGTTTCCTCAAACCAGAAGAGCTGTTTCGGCACGCCAAGGCGGCGGGGCTGGACGGCGTGTGCGTGACCGATCACGATGCGTTCTGGGACCCGGCAACGTTGGAGCGCTGGTCTCGCGAGTACGAGTTGATTATTCTACCCGGCTGCGAGATCACCACGGAAGAGGGCCACCTGCTGGCGTTTGGCCTGGAGCGGTACCTGTTTGGGATGCACCGCGCTTCGTTTGTGCGCAGGGAGGCGGACGCGCTGGGGGCGGCGCTGATCGCGGCGCATCCCTACCGGCGTGTCTTCAGCCCCAAGGACCACGGGGACCCAAAGGTCTATCAGGAACGAGTTGATACCGTGGCAATGCAGCCGCTGTGGCAGATGGTTGAGGCGATTGAGGTTCTGAACGGGCGAGGCACTCCAGAGGAGAACGGCTTTTCCCGCGATCTGGCGCGGCGCCTCGGCAAGCCCGCTGTCGCCACGAGCGACTGCCACAAGTCCACCGATGTGGGCGTATGCGCCACCCGGTTTTCGCGACCCATCTGCAACGTCAACGACCTGATTGCCGAGCTCAAGGCCGGCCGCTGCGAGCCGGTGGCCCTCAGGAGCGCCACGCCCGTGAAGCCGGCCCAGCCTGCGACGGGGACACGCTGATGCCGCCGCTGTTGGAAGTACGCGACCTCCACGCTCACTTCTTCGCCAGGGAGGGCGTGGTCAAGGCTCTGAACGGGGTGAACCTCGCGTTGCACGAAGGGGAGGTGCTGGGCCTCCTCGGCGAGAGCGGCGCGGGGAAGACCGTCACGGCGCTGTCCATCATGGGCCTGCTGCCGTACCCGGGCAAGGTGATTTCCGGAAGTATTTTCTACCGTGGCCGTGACCTCCTTACCGTAGGCGAGGGCGTCATGCGGGAAACCCGCGGGAAAGAGATTGCGATTGCGTTCCAGGACCCGGTGACGGCGCTCAACCCTCGGCTTACGATCGGGGCGCAGATCCAGGAGATGTTCCGCGCGCACACGGGCATGTCCAAGAAGGACGCGAGGCAGGCGGGTATCGGCTTGCTCAGGGACGTGGGGCTGCCGGATGCCGAGCGGATGATGGACTCGTACGTGTTTCAGCTCAGCGGGGGCATGGCCCAGCGTGTGATGCTGGCGATCGCGACCTCGCTGCGGCCTTCGGTGCTCCTCGCGGACGAGCTGACGTCCAACTTGGACGTGACGCTCCAGGCCGACATGCTCCAGCGGCTGCGCAAGCTGAGGGACGAACGCGGCATGGCCATCGTGTTGATCACGCACGACCTGGGCGTGCTGGCGCAGATGGCGGACAGGATTCTGGTGATGTACGCGGGCCGCATTGTGGAAGAGGCGTCCGTGCGGCAGTTTTATCGGAGGCCTGCGCATCCATACTCGTATGGCATGCTCAAGGCCATCCCGCGCCTGGACCGCGAGGACCGGCTGCTGCCGATACCCGGCATGCCGCCTGACCTGCGCGATCTGAAGGACGAGTGTCCGTTCCTGGCGCGGTGCTTCAAGGCGACGGTGGCCTGCCGCACGCAGCCCACGCCGAGATTCGCGCCGCTGGAAGAAGGGCACTACGTGGCATGCTACAACCCGGTGGAGGCGAGGGCGGATTGAGGGGGCATACCCCTCCGCCCCGCCCACGCTTCGTCCCCACGCATTGGGACGAGGGTAGGCTCTCCTCGGGAGTCTGTCTGTCAATGAGCGAAGGTAGTGTGCGGCCAATGTGAGGGCGCACGCAGTGTGCCCCTACGAGACGGCGCATCCTCACCGATCTCAGATGGTTACCTGCGGCTCAATCCCTTCGGTCATCACTGCGACCGGCATGGTGGACGCGTTCTTGGCGATGCCCCATCGGCCATCCTTGGCGAGCACGATGATGCCCGCCTCCGTGCCGAGGGTGCGGGTCAGCAGGTCTATGGCGCGTTGGGCGGCCTCTTGAGGCGAAACGCCTGCGCCGACCGCCTCTACGGTGCGGAACGCTAGGAGCGTCTTCATGACGCCCTCGCCGAGGCCGGTGGCGGAGGCGCCGGCGTCTGGCGACGCGTACGTGCCTGCCCCGAGAAGCGGTGTGTCGCCCACCCTGCCGGGGAGCTTCATGAACACGCCGCCCGTGGAGGTCCCCGCCACGATCTCGCCGGAGGGGTCCAGGGCGACGCAGCCGACGGTGCCGGGCGGCGCCTTGGGCTGGCTGGTGAGCATGCGCTCGTTCAGACCCGAACGGCGAGGCTTGCCGGAGGCGATCTCGGCGCGGAGATGTTCCCACTGACGCCGCCGCTCGGGAGTGACGGGGTCGTGGTCCGGGAACCCCATCGTCCGGGCAAACCGCTCCGCGCCCTCGCCGGCGAGGAGGACGTGGTCCGTCTCCTCCATGACCTTTCGGGCCACCGCGATTGGGTTCTTCACACCTCGCAGGGCGGCGACGGCGCCCGCCCCGAACGTGCTGCCGCGCATGATGGCCGCGTCCATTTCGCACGCGCCGTCAAGGGTGAGCACCGACCCGGCGCCCGCGTTGAACAGCGGGTTGTCTTCAAGAGCCATGACGGCGGCCTGGCAGGCGTCCAGCGCGGTGCCGTCTTGCTCAAGGATCTGATAGGCGGCGCGCGCGGCTTTTGCAACGCCGTCAAGGGCTGCGCGGTGCTCGCTGAGGGGCCACGCGCCGGCCCCGCCGTGGACGATGATGGCTTTCATTGGCTAAGCCGCCTGGCTCTCTTCCTGCAGCGGTGGACCTCACTCTTTCTCACAGGAGCCAGTATTGCACAAGGCAGTGGGAGGGACGGTCCGCAAATTTCGCGGATTGCAAGGGTTGGTGAGGAGGAGAAGGCGGCGATTGATATGGGTGTTTTGGCGTACCTTGCGATGGCTTGGTGGCCGTGCGGAAGGGAAAGCATTGATTTTTCAGCGGGGTTTTCGTTTGCAGAATGTGAAGGAACAAATCTGAGTTGCATGTGGAGAACGGTCTGCAGATGGCGCAGATTCTGAAGATTGGGTGGAAAGGCGCGGCGCGGGTTGGGAGCGATGGTGGTGGTCATAGAGATAGGATAGGACGGGCGTTCTGTTGGACGCAAGGAGCGGATGGCACTGAGGGAGGCGCCTCACTCCTGACCACTCTCCACGTGAAGTGGAGAGTGGTAACGTCGCTCTCTCGGAGACACTTCGGCTTCCCCATTCGCTCCGCTCAGGGCTTCGGCTCACATTGGGCAGGCAGTGGCCCCCCTCGCTCGGCTTGAACGCGGCAGCGTGACCACCGTGCCGTGCGTGCTCCACGGCTGGTCGCTGACAAGTCAAAGTAGTAACCCTTTGCTACCTCCACGTCGGCGAGGGAGGTGGGGCCTGCCGCGGAGGTGAGGAGAGCTCGGCTACCAACACCTCAAGCGCCGTCTCCTCGTCCAGCGCGCCGGTCTTGGTGGCGATGTCGGCTTTAAGCAGCTTGTCGTGGAGCCAGACGAGCTGCGACCACGAGTAGCGCCTGGCCTGATCAAGTGTTTTCTGGAGCGGGTACCTGTTCAGGCCGAGGCGACCGGCAATCTCTTGCTGGGGGACGCCCGCGCGGACGAGCTCCTGGGCCAGGAGCATGAGCCTGGCCTGGCGGGCGAGCATGGCGCGCACTTGGATCGGCTCGGCCTCGCCACGGGTGAGGAGCGCCTGGAGCCGGCGCAGCGCCAGGGAGGCGTTGCGCTCCACCACGGCGTCCACCGCGCCAAAGATGCGCACCTCGCGCGTGGCGGCGACCAGATTGGTCACGTCGTCTTCGCTCACGGTGCGGCCGTGGGCGTAGAGGGCGAGCTTTTCCAGCTCGTTGTGCAGGGTCCACAGGTCAGGCCCCACGAGGTCCACCAGCAGGGTCTGGGCGGCGGGAGAGAAGACGATGCCGCGCTGCCGGGACTGCTCGTCCAGCCACCGTCGCAGACGGTCGGGAGGCAGCGGGTCAAACCGCTGGACGTCGGCGATAGGGCTGAAGGCGGCGAGAACGGGGTTGCGCGGCGTGACCTCGGCGTCCTGGAACACCACGTCGGTGGTGGGAGGCAGGCCGCGGAGGGCGTCAACGACGGCCTCCCACTCGGATGCTTCGCGCGGCGGCTTGCGGGCGTTCGGGCCGCGAGCGCGCTCGTTGTACAAGCGGAGCAGGCCGTCCACGATGATGAGGCGTTTTTCGGCGAGAAAGGGCATGGCCTGCGCTGAGCTGACCAGCTCGGCGGGCGAGAGGGTGGCGCCCTGGAAGAGCGACACGTTGGCGTCACGGCTGTCAGGTGTGCCCACGGCGGACTTTAGCTCGTCCACCGCCTTGCGCTGCGAGAACGCATCCGGGCCGATGAAGAGGTAGATCATGTGCGACCTTTGTTGCCGGCGCGAGTGCTGGCTCTGCTACAATTGACGACAGCCTGACATAGGCCACGGTGCGCGTTTGACGTGCTGGCCGCACTCGCGTGGCTACGCGTTGGGTTAGTTTATACTATCATACCAGTCTTGGTAATGGATGGCCTGTCTGAGAGACAGCAGAGAGGGCGTGGGTCTGTGACCTTGCGGACCGCGGGCCAAACGGCCGGGCGTTTTGAGCTGGTTGAGATGCTGGGCGCCACGGGCCTCGCGACGACGTATGTCGCGCGGGACGGCGCGAACGGCACCCAGGTGGTCATCAAAATCGTCAGCAGCTATTTCCGAGGCAACCTGAGCACGGTTCAGCCTTTTCTTGACGAGATGGAGCGGGTAAAGACGTTGCGGCATCCGAACGTCATCTCGTTGCTTGAAGTGGGGCGAGACGCGGAACGGTGGTGGCTGGTGTACGAGCGCGCGGAGCACCCGTCCCTGGCGCGCCAGACCCGACCATTCACGCTGGCAGACACCCTGACGCTCCTTGGGGACGTGGCGGCGGCGCTGGACTACGCCCACGCTCATGGAGTCCGGCATGGCAACTTGAAGCCGGCCAACATTTTTGTGGACGCGGAGGGCCACGCGAGCATCGGCGACTTTGGGATGGGGCTGCTTGGGGACGCCGTCCACCCCCTGGTGCGCAGCACGCTGAACACGCCCCACCCGTGCTATTCGGCGCCGGAGAGGACGCAAGGGTTATCAGCCGGCCCCTCCACAGACGTGTATTCCCTGGCCGTGCTGGGATACCAGCTGCTCACTGGGAGCCTGCCGATCTTTGCACTCGGCGCTTCTGCGATGCTGGCGAAGCAGATGACCATGGACCCGCCGGCGCCGTCGTCGGTGAACCACGCGCTGCCTCCCAAAGTTGACGATGTGTTGCTCCGCGCGCTCTCGCGCCGCCCCGAGGCGCGCCCGACGTCGCCATCCGTTTTTGTGGGGTTGTTACGGGAGGCGCTGGCGCCGCTGGACCGGGGGCTGCTTCTCCCCGAGCGTCCCGAAGACGAGACGACTGAGCAGTCATTCCGTCCAACGGGCGCTGCACCAACGACCGCGGCGGTGGAACAGGCCAAGGCGGCAGTCGGGACAAAGTTGTGCCCCTCGTGCGGCGTGGAGAACCGCGAGGACGCTGCGTATTGCCGCTCCTGTTGGACGCGGATAGGACAGCGCCGCGGCGCCACGCTGGACGAAGTGCGGTACCTGCGGCGTTTGGCGTTCCGAACGGCGCTCCAGCGTCGCCTGCTCAGTGGCATTGTGGTGTCTGTCCTGCTGGCGTTGCTCCTGTTCAAGGTCGTGTGGGAGATCACCGGTCCAACGCACTTCCTGGCCGCGCCGACGTCGCAGATCGCGTCTGTGCCGACCGGTTCTGACTGGGCGATGTTCCGTCGGGACCCCCTACACAGCGGCGTGGTCGCGGGGCCGCTTGACTTCAAGGGTGAGGT
Organism: Dehalococcoidia bacterium; assembly: GCA_009693045.1. Classification (GTDB taxonomy): domain Bacteria; phylum Chloroflexota; class Dehalococcoidia; order Lucifugimonadales; family SHYT01; genus SHXZ01. Next base: position 79,356 of record SHXZ01000007.1, read on the forward strand.
GGCGTGGCAGTTTCAAGCCGTTGGCGAGCCGCTCCAGAGCGCCCCGGCGGTGGTAAACGGCCGGGTGTACCAGACCACGGGAGACCGCCGCGTGGTGGCGCTGGACGCCACGACTGGTCGTGTCCTGTGGCAGACGCCGACGACCGGGCCCGTGGACTCCTCGCCCGCGGTGGCCGGCGGCCTGGTCTTCTTCGGCCTCCGGGACGGCCGGGTGGCGGCGCTGGACGCGGACAGCGGCCAGCAACGGTGGGAGATTCAGACGGGCAACCCCGTTATCACTTCCCCGGTTGTCGCCAATGGGACGGTCTACGTGACGTCGGGCGACGGCTCTTTGTACGCGATTGACGCGCAGACCGGAAAGAAGCGCTGGACCTGGGAGTACGGCGGCTTCCTGCTCGGCTCGCCCGTCGTCATTGGGGACGCGGTCATCGCGACGTCTTCGCTGGGCGTGCTCCACGTGCTGGACGCCATCTCCGGTCGGCACCGCCTCTCGTACAGCCTGAACGCTTCGGTGCAGTCGTCGCCGGCTGTGCACGAGGGGAGGCTCTTTATGGGGACGGACAACGGCAAGGTGCTGGCGTGGGAATGGCGGCCGGTGGAGTACCCGTTTGAGCGGGGCTGGATGCGCTGGCGTCAGTACATGGTCCGGTGGAAGATGTTGCCGGGGCCAACACCCGTGCAGAAGGGACACCTCTGGGGTGTACAGTTCCGGCGCAACGCGTTTTCCGCACCTGCGGCGGTCACCGCGGACACCGTGTACCTGGCAAGCCGGGAAGGTCTTGTTCTGGCGCTTAACGCGGACACTGGGGAGATTCGCTGGAGCAAGGCGATCAAGGGCAGCGCGTGGGCGTCCCCGCTTTTGGTGGGGACCGACCTGTACATTGCAACCAGGGACGGCGCGCTTTACGTGTTTGACGCCAAGATGGGCGAGCAGCGAAGGCAGCTTGTCATTGGCGGGGGCGTGTCGGGGCAGATCGTTGTGGCGGGCGGCACGATGTACATCCCTTCCATAGATGGCATTCTTTACGCGGTGAGGTAGCCTTGGAACTGGCGTTGATTGGATTCCCAGGGGCTGGCAAGAGCACGCTGTCCCGCGCGGTGACGGAGGCGGTGGATCCGAAGGTCGGAACTGGCGCGCGATGGGGGAAGGCCCAGGTGGGTGTCGTTAAGGTGCCGGACCCCCGCGTTGACCAGCAGGTCAAGCTCTTCCGGCCGCAGAGCGTTGTTCAGGCGGAACTTCGGCTCGTTGACTTCCCGGCGTGGGGTGAGGGGTTGGGGAAGGGAGCGGGGATCACGGGCGAACTGTTCAGCATGCTCCAACGTGCAGATGCTCTGGTCCACGTGGTGCGTGGTCTCGGGGAGACGACGGGCGAGGGCGGGCAGATGACTCCGCAGCGGGCCGCGGCGGAAATGGACACGGAGCTGGCGTTCGCGGACCTGGCGATCCTGGAGCGGCGGGTGCAGCGGCTGGAGAGCGGGCTCAAAGGCGCGAAGCCGTCGGAGCGCGCGCAGTTGCTCCAGGAAAAGCAGCTCTTTGAGCGGGTGAAGGCGGCGCTTGAGCAGGACGTTCCCATCCTGAGGCAGGAGATTGATGACGCGGAGCGCAAGGTGCTGCGGGAGTTCCAGTTCCTGACTGCCAAGCCGCTTCTGGTTGTGGTGAACGTGGACGAGCGTGCTCTGGGCGAGGGCGGTCTGCGTGTCCCGGACGAGCTTGCCAATCGCCCCGGGCAGCGCGCGGTGGCGGTGTGCGCGAAGCTGGAAGAGGAGCTACTGGCGATGAGCGAGGCGGAGCGCGCCGAGTTTCGGAAAGAGCTTGGGGTGCCGCAGAACAGCCGCGACGTGATGATCCAGGCGGCGTACGAGCTGCTGGACATGGTGACGTTCCTGACGGTGGGCCCGGACGAGGTGCGCGCGTGGCCCATTGAGCGGAACACCGTCGCGGTGAGGGCGGCGGGCAAGGTCCATTCCGACATAGAGCGCGGGTTCATTCGCGCCGAGGTCATCCACGAGAAGCAGCTCTTGGAGTGCGGGAGCCTCGTCGAGGCGCGCAAGCGCGGGCTGCTGCGCCTGGAGGGCAAGACGTACGTGGTGCAGGACGGCGACGTGATCAACTTTCTGTTCAACGTGTAGGGGGCGTATGGTGGGGAGCGACACGATGGAGGCGGGTGCTGGCGGAATTGCGCTCTACCTCCACATCCCGTTCTGCCAGACCAAGTGCTCGTACTGTGATTTCAACACGTACGCGGGGATCAACGACCTCATCCCAGGCTTCGTGCGCGCCCTCTGCGGTGAGATTGCTCAGTGGGGACGATTGCTCGGCGGGCCGGAGGTGGAGACGGTCTTTTTCGGCGGCGGGACTCCGTCGCTGCTGTCGCCCGAACAGCTTGCGCTGGTGATGGACACGATACGCGGCTCGTTCCGGCTGTCGCCCGGCGCGGAGGTCACCACGGAGGCGAACCCGGAGGACGTGACGCGCGAGCGCATGGCGGGGTTCCTGGCGTGCGGCGTCAACCGGGTTAGCATGGGCGTGCAGACGTTGGACCGGGGCCTGCTGAAGGTGCTGGGCCGCCGCCACACGGTGGAGCGGGCGGGCGAGGCTATGAAGGCAGCTCGGGCTGCGGGCTTCACGAGCATCAACCTTGACCTGATGTACGGCCTCTCGTTGCAGACGCTTGACCAGTGGCGCGCCACGTTGCAGGGCGTCCTGGCGCTGCGGCCAGAGCACCTCTCGGCGTACTGCCTGACGCTGGAGGAGGGCACGGCGCTGCACCGCTGGGTGCGTCGCGGCAGCCTGCCCGAGCCGGACGAGGACCTGGCCGCCGACATGTACAACCTGGCGGAGGACGTGCTGGGCCAGACTGGGTACCGCCACTACGAGATCTCTAACTGGACGCTGCCTGGCCAGGAATGCCGCCATAACCTGGTCTACTGGCGCAACGGGCCTTACCTGGGCGTCGGGCCGGGGGCGCACTCGCACCTCGGCGGCTATCGCTTCGCCACGGGCCTTTCACCCCACGAGCACCTGCGGAACGTTGCGGCCTGGGAAACGCGGCGCCAGACGCGGGAGTCCATCCTTTCGGAGCCACTTCTCAAGAGTATTCCTACTGTTGCAGAGGTTGAGGCCATTGACCGGCGCCTGGAGATGGCGGAGACGGCCATGCTCGCTTTGAGGCTGGACGAGGGGCTTGATCTCGGCGCGTTTGAGGACCGTTTTGGACAGGCTGCGGACGATGCGTTTCCGGGCGTGTTCGCCGAGATGCGGGAAGCGGGCCTGGTGGACATAACGGAGTCACTGGACGGGCCGTGCTGCGTGTTGACGCCGCGCGGGCGCTTGTTGAGCAACGAGGTGTTTCAGCGGCTCCTTTCGGTGCGGCCACGGCAGGCAGTGGGCGGGCGAGGGTAGCGTCGTGGCACGCAGGCAGGAGGCGCAGCAGCCCTCTGACGTGGAGCAGGTGCTCGTTGACATGCTGCTGGCGCTCGTGTTGGCCTACGGCGACTCGGCGCGTCCCCAGGTCCGCGAGAAGGGGCTTGAGGAGCGTGACGTGGCGTTTGAGGCCGACATGCTAGCGCCGCCCGAAATGGAGCTGACGGTGTATGCTACGCAGAAGAGGGGGCGCGTCCTGTCGCTGATGCGGGAGATGCATGCCCGCGGCTGGGCGCGCATGGAGGTGATACCGCCTCGCGGGGCCTATCACCTGTTCTTGTTGCCGAAGGGGATGGAGCACGCCGCGCAGATCACGCGACCGTGGTGGCGGAGGGCGCTGGACCGGTGGAAGGCACGGGGGAAGCGCGGCTAGTCAGAGCTTGTGAAGAATCGTCTTCAGAGCTTTTGCCTCCCGTCGACCTCCGGTGTCCATAAGCCAACCTGGGGGACGCCCACCGCCTCACCACCCACCTCTCCCTAAGTCCCTCCCCGCATCGGGGAGGGACTTGACCATCTGACGGCGACGCGAATGTTGGCATTTGTTCACAGGCTCTCAGCGAGGGCAACCGGGGCTCTTAAAGGACGTTAGCTTGCAGAGGCCAGCACCTTGCTCGCGGCGGCGACGCCGGCACCAACAGCAACCTCAAAGCCGTGCTTGGGCAACAGGTCTTCCAGGGCGCTAAGCAACAACAGGACGTTGGCGGACGTGCTGGACTCGCCCATGAGGCCGATGCGCCAGACCTTGCCGCGGAACTGGCCAAGGCCGCCGCCAATCTCAATGTTGTATTGCCTGAGCAGCGCGGTGCGGAACGGCGTGTCCTCTATGCCCTGCGGGACCGCCACGGTCGTCAGCTGGTAGAGGCAGTTCGGCTCGGGCACCAGCGGCTCCAGGCCCAGCGCGTGCAGCCCAGCGCGCAGCGCCCGCCCGTTGCGAGTGTGCCGCGCAAAGCGGTTCTCAAGGCCCTCTTCTATCGCCATGCGCAACGCCTCGCGTAGGGCGTAGACCATGCTCATGGGCGCGGTGTGGTGATAGACGCGCTGGCCGCCCTCCCAGTACTTTCGCAGCAGGCCGATGTCCAGGTACCAGGTGTACGGCTTGGTCTTGCGCGTGTTGATGACCTCCAGCGCCTTAGCGCTCAGCGCGCAGGGCGAGAGGCCCGGCGGCGCGCCGATGCACTTTTGCGTCGCGCTGAACGCGTAGTCAATGCCCACGCTGTCCATGTTGACGGCGTTGGCGCCCAGCGACGTCACGGTGTCCACCATGAGGAGCGCGCCGCGCTCCTGGGCCAGCTTGCTCAGCTCCTGAAGCGGGTAGAGGACACCGGTGGAGGTCTCCGCGTGGACGGCGGCGATGAGCTTGATGCGCGGGTGGCTTTGGATGGCCTTCCGGACCTGGTCAATGTCGACCTGCTTGCCCCATTCCACAGGGACGCGCACAACTTGAGCGCCGAGGCGACCAGCCATCTCAATGAGCCGCTCGCCGAAGAACCCGGCGTCAAGGACGACCGCCACGTCACCGGGTTCCAGGAGGTTGGCCAGTCCGGCTTCCATGCCGGCGGAACCGGTGCCGGAGATGGGAAGCGTGAAGCCCTCCTTGGTGCCGAAGACGTGGCGCAGCATGACGGCAACATCGTCCATGATCTTGAGGAAGTCGGGGTCCAGGTAACCCAGGAGGGGGGCGGTCATGGCGCGGAGCACGCGGGGGGAGATGTTGGCCGGCCCAGGGCCGAGCAGTAGCCGGGCCGGTGGGTTGAGTTCGCCGATGGCGGGTGTGGTCATGTTGCTCCTTCCAGGGGGATAGGCCGAAGGGATGGGGAACCACTTCACAAGTGCCCCAGCGTAGCAGCCTGGTCGTTTTTCGTCAAGGCGGCGTCGCGAAGCTACGGCGGGTCATGGAGCGGCGCGTGGGCGTTGTGGCGAAGGGCACAGGATGATAAAATAAGTTTTCCACCGCTGGGGGATCGTCTAACGGTAGGACGGCAGACTCTGGATCTGTTAGTCGTGGTTCGAATCCACGTCCCCCAGCCAGTTCACCACCACAAAAAGCCACCGGTGATGAGCCGGTGGCTTTCAATTGACAGCAACGGGCGTTAGATGCTCAGGGCTGCATCCATTTTGTCCGCAACCTCTTGGAGCCCTGCTTCCACACTATGCGTGTAAATCTCGGATGTGACAGCGATGGTGCTATGCCCGAGCAGGTCCGCGACTTTCCGAAGGTGAACGCCCTGGCTGAACAAGGCCGTTGCCACGCTGTGCCGCAAGTCGTGGAAGCGCTTCTCTGGGAGACCGGCGCGGCGAAGCATTCCCTTGAATTGCCGTACCAGATTGGAGCCATCGATCGGGGTTCCGAACTCTGTCGTAAACACTAGGCCCTGGTCTTGCCATAGAGGGCCTGCTCTCAATCGCTCCTCTCGTTGATGCGTGCGGTGGGACTTGAGGGCTTCCTGCGCAAGTGCTGGTAACACGATGGTGCGCCGGCTGCGGTCCGTCTTGGGCGGAACGAGTTGAAGCGTCCCATCGATGCGTTGCATGGATGCCGTCACCTTCAAGACGCCTCGTTCGAGGTTCACCGAGTCCCAGGTCAACCCCAAGCATTCGCCTTCCCGCAGTCCGGTCGTGGCTGCCAACATGTACAGCGCACTGAGCCGGTGCCCGTCGATAGAAGCGAGGAAGTCTCTCAGCTGGGCTGGTGAAAGCGGCTCGACCTTGCTCGGGGGCGCTTTCGGAACCTCAACAAGCCGGGCAACGTTGCGTTCAATTGCAGTCCAAACAAACGAACGATTGTTGGTTGGGTGAAGCTAGGGAGGCGCACTAACCGCCGAAGTCGGTGCACGGAGTCGTCACGGTGCGAGTTTCGCTGGCGGGGCCATGGGCACAGAAGACTCGCCGCGGTTCTGGCGGTCAATGCGCTCTTTCATCGTATTCGACAAGGGCACGCCCATCTGTTCAAACTGTGCTTGCATGCTCTCCTGCAGCGGCATCGCGCCCGCGCTTCGTCCCTTCACCCTAAACGCTACCGAGGATATTTGCCTCGTCATGTTTGTGCTCTTACACACGGAGCAGACAGGATGCAACTCGTCTTTCACCGATCGCGTGAACACGCTCGTTACCGTCTTGCAGTTCTCACACTTGTAGTCGTATTCCGGCATGTCTGCGCTCCTCAGCGAGGTGGTTGCTAGCACTCCTCCGAGTTTTCAAGGCCCGCCCCATGAGTAGAGTCGTGGCTCTCGCCAAGCACGGGCTCGCCTTCGGGGACGATGCCCGCGTCGAGATAGTGTGCTTCGGTCGGTCCCTGTGCGCTATCGCCAAGCTCCCGGTTCATGCATCCCCGGCAAGCGGAGTCCGAGCGGGGTAGTGAACATCACTTGGCATTGCGCTTCAAGGCCGGATCCGCCCAGAGCGTTACGGTCGTGGCACCTATTCGGGCGCGTGGGTCTTGTAGCCACAAGCGCGGTAGCCACAATGAAGTGCTTCTGGAGCGTCCATGTCAGGCCTCTTCCGTCTAGGACTCGGTCGTCCCCCCTTTTGGAGCAGAGTATAGGCTGTCTAGGCCGTTGTTGCTACGCGAGGTGCTGTAATGGAGCAGCCACCATGAGGCTCTACTCCATGCGAAAAAGGGGACGTTTTGTGACGGCTGGATAGGGAGTATAGGCAGGGTCAATTTGAATCGTGAACACAGCGGAGATGACTCTCTTCGCAGCCTAGAGCCTTACCGGAAATATGGCCTCGCCTGCTGGAACCGCTCCGTCCCGGGCCCTTCGGTTCGCGTGCGCTGCTTCGCCCTGAAATCGGCCAGCGTACCAACGTGCTCCACGATGATGTTGACCGTGCCCTCTTTCCTGGACACCCTTCCGGCCACTAGCACGAAGGTTTCGCGTAGCTTGCCACGGTATTGCTCATAGACGGCGGGCCACAGAATCAGCGGGATGAGGCCCTCCCCGTCGTCCAGCGTAACGAAGAAGGCGTTCGCGGCGGGGTGTTGGAGCCGTACCACCATCCCGGCCACCAGGACGAAGGCCCCTTCGTCCAAGGCGCTGAGCTGTGAACTCGTCGTGAACCGTGGCCCCAACTCCTCCCTCAGCTCTTCCATAAGGTGCCCGTCGGGAGTGACGCCCATCATGCGGTACTCGTCTGACATACGCTCCCACCGCGTCTGTTGAGGAAGCGTCGCCGTATCTTGCTCGGAAGGTAGAGAAAGAGCGCCTTGGCCACCGAGCGGGCGGTAACGCAAGCCGATCTCCCACAGCACCGCCCGCCGGTCCCCGCCAAAGCAGTCTAGAGCGCCGGCCGCCGCGAGGCTGTCTAGCTCCTCTCGTCGCAGCTTCGTACGAGCCATCAAACCCGCGAGAGAGGCGTAAGGGCCACCGTGTTGCCGTTCCCCAAGGATGATCTTCGCTGTCTCTTCGCCAATGTTCTTCACGCTGAGCAGCCCCAGCCGAATAGCGTCGCCCTCAATGATGGCTTTCGCCTCGCTGCGGTTCACGTGAGGATGGAGCAGCCCGATTCCGCGCCTCCCGCCGTCGCCCCGAATCACGTCCTCTCCCCAGAAACCCATCGGCTGGGCGTTCAGCAGACCCACGAAGAACTCTAGCGGGTGGTATTTTTTCAGCCACGCCATCTGGAAGGCGGTCACGCCGAAGGCGACTGCGTGGGCTTCGGGGAACTGGTAGCCGCCATTGAATTTGCCAAAAATCTTCCGAGCAGTTTCTTCGGTCACCCCACGGGCAGCAGCTTGGTCGCGGAACCGCTCCCACCAGTGTCGGATAAGCCCCTCGTTGTTCTTCTTGGCGAAGGCGCGGCGCATCTGGTCGCCCTCGCGGGCCGTGAATCCCGCGACGTGTATGGCGACCTCCATTACCTGGTCCTGGTACAGAATCACCCCCAGCGTCCGCTCCAGCGCGGGCTTTTCCAGGGGATGGTCGTACGTTACTAGCTCCGTCTCGTTGCGGCGGTGTATGAAGTGCGTCACGCCGTCAATGGCCCCCACGCCTGGCCGGACACACGCCACTTCATAGGCCATATCCATGAGGTTTCGTGGTCTCAGCCTTGGAAGCGTTTGCATCTGCGCGGCGGACTCCACCTGGAAAACGCCGATGGTGTCCGAATCGGCGAGCATGTCGTACACCGACTCATCCTCAAAGTTGATGCGGGAGAGGTCCAGGGCCTTCCCGCTTCGCTGTTCAATGAGGTGGACGGCTTCCTGCATCTGGCTGAGCGTCCCCAGCGCCAAAAAATCAATCTTGAGCATCCCCGCCTGGTCCACGGCGTCCTTGTCCCACTGCATGACGTAGCGCCCCTCTATGGCCCCTGGCATGACCGGCACCATCTCCGTGAGCACCCGCGTGGAGATCACCATCCCGCCGCTGTGCTGCTGAATGCCTCTCGGAAGGTCGGCCATCTGAGGGGCCAGCTCCAGCATCGCGCGCCAGTCGGGGGCGTCAACAAGGTGCTTGAACTCCGGCAGCCCCTCCATCTCCTGCCGGAGGTGGCGGGCGTCTCCCTGGTCAATCCGCTTGGCGAGCCGGTCCACCAGGTCGGGGGGTAGGGCTAGAGCCTTGCCCAAGGCGCGCACGACGCCGTGCGCCTGGTAGGTGGTGATGGCTCCCACGAGCGCGGCGTGCTCCCAGCCGAAACGATGGTGGACGCGCTTGATTAGTTCTTCCCGAATGTCGCGGGGAAAGTCCAGGTCAATATCGGGCACGGCTCCCATATCTTCAGGGAGAAAGCGATCAAGGCCGAGATCGTAGGTCAGCGGGTCAATGTGGCTGATGCCCGTCAAGTACCCGGTAAGCATCGCCACGCTGCTGCCCCGGCCCCGTCCAGGCGGGTTGGCCTCCAGCGGCGTCTCGGCGTCACCGTGGCCCAGGTCAATCATCACCTGCCGGGCGAGCTGGATGATCTCGTAGTAAAGCAGGAAGAACCCCGCAAGACCATGCTTGCCCATCCGCCGGAACTCCTCGTCAAGCCGCTCTTGCACCTGTCGCGTGATGCGGCCGTACTTGCGTACCGCCGCCTCGTCGCACACGCGCCGGAGGCACGAAAGCTCCGTGTACCCGTCTGGGACTGGATACGAGGGAAACTGGTAGCCCATGTCGGCTGTGAGGTCAAATGTGCATCGCTCGGCGATGCGGAGGGTGTTCGCCAGCGCGTCCTCCGCGCCCGTGAACAGCGGCGTCATTTGCTCCGCAGATTTCAGGTAGAACTCGTTGTTCGCCCTGCGCTCGCGGTGGCTCTCAGACAGGCTTTTGAGGCTCTTGACGGCCACCAGCGCATCATGGAGGCGGTGACGTTCAGGGACGTGGTAGTGGACGTTGTTGGTGGCGACGATAGGAACGCCCAGCTCGCGGGCGAGTCCGTGTAGCCTGCGGTTGCGGCTCCTATCCTGCTCCGCAAGGTTCTGGCTCAGTTCCACGAAAACGCTGCCGCTGCCGAACCAGTCCAGGTATTGCCGGAGCGTGGCGGCGGCCTGCCGCATCCTACCTTGAGCCGCGAGCGAAGGCACTAGACCGTGGGCGCAGCCCGTGAGCACGATCAGTCCCTCGCCGTGCTCGCCGAACCAGTCAGGGTCAATCGCGGGCGCTCGCCGGTCGCCCTTGACGTGGGCGTAGGACAGGAGCTTGCAGAGGTTAGCGTAGCCCTTGGCGGTCTCGGCCAGGAGCGTGAGGTGGTGGCCGCCTTGGAGCGTCACCTCCGCGCCAGTGATGGGCCGAATCCCCATGCTCTTGGCGGAGTGGGCGAAGTCCAGCGCAATGGCGAGATTGTCGTGGTCGGTGAGGGCCAGTGCCGGATAGCCCAGTTCTTTCGCCCGCAGCAACAGCTCATGGGGCCAGCTCGCCCCTTCCTGGAACGAGTAGGCCGAGTGGCAATGGAGTTCAACGTAGCCGGTCGTCATCGCTCACGCCCGCTGGCTGTACCACTGCGAGGTCAACAAGTCCTGAAATACGGTGAATGGGCGGCCCTCCTCCAGTCGCAGGGTGAAATAGAGTCGGTCAAGCTGGTGCTCTGTCCACCACTCGTCCGGCCCCAAGTGCCATCGGTTCGTGATGGACACGGCCTTGTGCCAGCGCCTCCCGATGCGCACCGCTTGCGGCTTGCCGTTGCTCCCTTCGCGGACCTTCACAGGGGCAGGGGCGTCTACGGGGCGAACGGCACCATCACTGCTCGCCGCTCTGGAATCCGTGACCACGGCTCTAACTCCTGGAACCGATAGATGGGCGCTGTGTAGCCGAGGTGGGCGCTGAGCTGTTCCACCGCCTCTCTCAGTTGGTCTCTCGCCCGCACGTCGGTGAGCATACTGAGCTGCTTCCCCGGCGCGGCCACCAACCCCGTCAGGGTGAACGCAAGGCCCGTCAGCGGCCCCGGCAAGGCCAGGGTTGACAGAGCGGACTTCACGGCGTCCCTGGCAACGTCCTTCGTCCCGTAGGGGCCTCGCGCGGTCATCCGGCGATGCCACATGCCAGTGCCCAGAACGTCGCCGTTGATGTCAATGGCGCGGGCCGCCCGGCCGCGCAGCTCAGGGCGACGGTACGCCCGTTCCAGGAGCACGTCGGTGGCCAGGAGCATCGTCCCCGTGGCCGTGGTCGGTTCCTCAAAGTCCCACCGCTCGGTGATGGTCATGTCGTGGGTGCGCGGGACGACGGGACGGTCATCCATGCCCCGTGACAGCCGCCACGCCAGCGCGCCGTCCCGCCCAAACTGCGCCTGGAAGGGGCCAAAGGGACGCGCCGCAATGTCGCCCAGGCGGTACAGCCCGAACTGGTGCAGGCGGTCTCGCATCTCCCAGGGCACGGGGAGCAGGTCTATAGACACTGGAGCGAGGTAGCCCCGTACGTCGTCCGGCGTCCGCCGCACCTCTCCCGGTTTGGCTTGCTGGGCGGCGACATTGGCGGGGAACTTGCCGAGGGCCACGCCCACCCTCGCTCCGTATTGAGCGGGCACCGCGTCCACGACCGCCCTGGCAGTCCGCGCGCTGCTACCGTAGAGGTCGTCCAGGCCGGTAAGGTCCACGTAGGCGCGGCCATGCCCCGCGCTTTCCACAACCGGGCTGCGCTGCTCCAGGCTGTCCAGGACGGCGTTCCACGCCTCTTCATACAAAGGTTGGTCAGCCTCCAACAGCACGGCGTCCTTGTACCGAGCGTGGGCCGTTTGCAGGGGCGTTCCCGTCGAGACCTCGGCGGACAGTGAGCAATCCAGCACCACCGGGCGTGTCCCCTCCCGCCTGGTGATAAGGACACGTCGCCCTCGGAGAGCCGGATCGCGGGCGGCTTCCACAACGTACGGGAAGTGTGAAACATGAACACAAGCAATGGCAGCCATAGCATCCTCCCCCCCCCCCCGGAGTGCCGGGGCCTTCCAATATAATAGAACGTGTGTTCTTGTGTCAAGCTGCCGTGCCTGAATGGTGGTGTGGTAGGATGCGGCCAAAGCGAAGCGGCAGGGGGAAGTGCTATGTGCGGACGGTACACGCTAGTGATGGACCTGTCATCTCTCCTGGTACGCTTCTCGTTTGAAGTGCCGCCAGGCGGGAACCTGGACTACCAGCCAGGCCACAACATCGCACCTACCAACAACGTCCTTGTTGTCGCCGAAAGAGCCTGGGGCCGGTTTGCAAGCATGATGCGCTGGGGCCTGGTGCCCGCATGGTCCCAGGCGCCCAATCCCAAGATTGCACCCATCAACGCAAAGGCGGAGAACGTCGCCAGCTCGGGGATGTTCAAGAACGCGCTCAGGCGGCGGCGTTGCCTGGTTCTGGCGGACGGGTTCTACGAGTGGCGGAAGCTCACGGACAGGAGGCCGGTGCGGATCACCTTAGCTTCAAAAGAGCCGTTCGCGTTCGCGGGTTTGTGGGAACGCTGGCAGCCGAAGCCTGGCCAGCAAGGGGAGCCGATTGATTCATGCACGATCATCACTACGACGCCCAACGACCTGATAGCGCCCATCCACGACCGGATGCCGGTCATTCTTCCCAAAGAGGCCGAGAGCCTGTGGCTTGACCCTCACGTGGAGCCGGAGGCGGCGCTCTCGTTACTCAAGCCCTATCAGGCGGAGGCGATGCAGATGTACGAGGTCTCGCCGCTGGTCAACTCCGTGCGGAACAATGGGCCGGAAGTGATTGAGCCAGTACGCCGTTTGATCGGTTAGCTCGACGCGCTCCAGAACGGGAGGCGCGGGTTGGGCTTGGCTGAGAGGCCGGTGGCGTGGTTCTCCAAAACGATTTCCTTTGGGAGCGCCGTTTTGAGGGCCTCTTAGCACTCCCGTTCTCCACAGCCCTTGGCCTTACGCGTACCGCGCTAGCAGGTCGGCGATGGCCTCGGCCTGCAGAACCGAGCCGACATTGCGCATTGCCAAGCTCCTCTTTGCCGCTTGTTAGTTTGGACCTGACTTTATGAAGCCTGGACCACCGGAGTTAGTCGACCACCTTTCGCTACTACCTGTTCCTTGGCAGCGATTCGCAGGCTACGCCGTCGTGGTTCCCATCAAGACGGTGCGGGTCACTCGCTGGCCCACCGGCAGCATCGTAGAAGTCCTGCGCCTCCGCCCACGTGGAGAAGTCACCGCAGTCGCGGTCCGGTCCGCGTGGGTCGTAGCGGAGCGGCTGCTCGGTGCGCTTGCCGATAGGTAGGGTAGCCGCCCCCCTTGGCTGATCGGACGTTGCTGGCGTGGCTGCGGGCGTAGGCGTGGGTGCCGGTGGCGTAGGGGGTGCGCGCGGGCTGGATGCCGACAGCGGTACTCCCCACAGGCCCCGTCCGGCCTCCCGTGCCTCTCGCTGGAGCCGCACGAAAAGCTCTTGGTGCCGTACGTCGGGCGGGTATGTGGCTGACTGTGCGAAGCCGTTCTGGACGAGCCAGGCGTTGACCATGACCCCATCAACATAGACGTAGCGGAGCAAGCGTCCATAACGGTCAATCTCTGACACGTCCTTCTCAAGCTCTACCGTCTTGCCGGCCACCAGCTTCTTGTTTGCCGCGCTCGCTTCCGGCCCGAAGGGTTGCACGCCCTTCGTCGGGTGTACCGTCTCCGGCGTATCAACCCCGATATAGCGGACGGTGTACCGTTGGCCGCTGATCTCCACCTTGACAGTATCCCCGTCCACGACTTCCACCACGCGGGCCGTTTGGCGCTGTGGGGATGGTGACGCGGGCTTAGAAGCTGGGAGCGGTGCGGCTTTGGCAGGCTCAGGTGGTTGCGGCGACGCAATAGGCTGTGGGGAAACCACTGTGGCAGAAGGCGTAGATGGGGTACTTGCCGGAGTAGCTGCGCCGGAACAAGCGAGGCTCACGAGAACGGAGAGAACGCCCCCGATTCCTATTAGCAGCCTTGACACTCTGCCACCTCCCCTTGCGTTTAGATGCCTCCTCGGAGCTAGGTCACTCCCTGGGCACACAAGCAGCCCACAATCCGCGCTTGGCTTCGCGGGCAGACCTTTCCAATTGGATCATCACCTGGTACAGGGACGGCTCTGTATCGTAGGAGCGTGCGTAGGCGTAACCTTCCCAGACAAGCTCGGCGTTTACGAGCGTTCCGTCCGCGAAAACGTAGCGCAGCAGCCGCCAAAACCTGTCCTTGTCCTCACCATCGCGCAGCAGTTTCACCCGTCGCCCTTCCACAAGCTCTTTGTTGCGCTCTGCGGCTTCCTTGCCGAAGCATTCAACCGGCTTTTGCTGGCTGGGAACGTACAGGTGCGGGCGTAGGGGGCGTCGGTACGGGAGCAGGCGCAGGCGCGAGAGCCGGAGCGGGGGGCGTCTGGCCCTGAACCGGTGCTCTTGGCAGCGATTCGCAGGCTACGCCGTCGTGGTTCCCATCAAGCCGGTGCCGGTCGCTGCCAGGCCCACCCGCTGCTGGGTCGTCTTCTCGATTTGACCGACGGTGCTCATGTCACGCCTTTATTAATTTGAAGCTGATCTGGTAGCGGTAGAAGACGATGCTCGGCACCACCGCCAGCGCTCTTTGGATTTTTTGGTCGTCCTCCATTGCGATGATCACGCCCTTGACGCTCTGCCCCTCCGTAGCCAGTTCCTCCTGCACATAGCCCATGTAGCGCAGCGTCTGACCCACGACGACATCGCTTGCCCGGCCTTTCTTGAGCTCCACTACCAACAGTCTCTTCTTGTCCTTGCTGATGGCGAGGATGTCGAGGGGGCCGGTATCGGTTGGGTATTGCTGTCCAACGCGCTCCCCCTCTTCTTCGTAGATGTCGTATTCCCTGCCCAGATCGGTCTGCGCCCAGTTCTGGACCAGAAAGTCTTCCAGGTGCTTTTCCATGGCAAAAGCGGTCGGGTCCTCCACGGCCGGATCGGTGGCCACGAGCGTGGGCCCGGGCACATCACCGACTAACCTCTCGATCTCGTCGCGGTATCCGGTGATGCTGATGACGGTGATTCTCGACCCGGTGGAGTTCCTTAGGGCCACACTCATGTCGGCACGGTCGATGGTTTGGCTCAGCCAATGAACGGGGCGTCTGTGCGGAAGAACTCCGCCCGGTTGGTAGGCGTAACCACCGCTGACTTCTCCCAGCCGATAGCGCCCGGACCCATCGGGACAGAGCACGAAATCCCCGTTCTTGATGCCCCTTGACACCGTCCACAAAGCCCCGCACGCCAGCCCAGCGCCGATCTTCGTTTTGTCGGGGTGCCCAGCCAGAAAGATGGGGATGAACTCCTTGTTGAACGCTCGCCACTCCTCCGGCAGCTTGTCAGTGAGGTCCTGAATGATGGCGAAGTCGGCCCCGATGAAGTTCCCCGCGAAGCATTCCTCCGCATAGATGCTTTGCCTGCCCAACATGACGCGGTAGTAGTTCTTCATCGTCGCCTCATACCAGTCTCGTCTTTCCTGTCAGGAGTTCCTGCATCATACCAGGCTTGAGGGCGCGGGTCTTGTCGCGGCGCTGCTCCAACGCCGCCAGCTCCGACAGGTTGCGCAGGGTGCTTTCGCATCTGGTCAAGGCTGCTGCAAGAAGGCAAGACGAGCGCGGCCTTCTTGCGTCTTAGGCGTGTATATCTGCTTGACCCGCAGGTCGGGCCACGAAGACAGGGAGTTGTTCACAAGGGCCACGTCAAGCTCGGGGAAGTTGGTAGCGAGAACAATCCACTGGCGGGCGCGATAGTCTTCAACCTGGCGAAGTTCCTGTGCAACAGCCGGGTTCGAGAGAGAGAGTAACACGCACGCTCCGCGCTGGACGACTGCTCGTACGCTCCCCACGCCTCTCGGTTCTCCACCGACAGCAAACCCTCTCCGGCGTTGTGGAAGAAGGCCAGTGCAGCAGAGCATAGTTTCTTTCGGAGGAGCTGGAGTTCGCCGTGTCGCTCATCAACCGGGTGCTGGAGGGTGTGAGCGTCGTGCGCACGGGGCTGCACGTCTGTCGCGGCAACTGGAGCACCAAGGAAGAGACGCTGCTGACGGGAACTACCACCCGCTGCTGCCTACCTCAACCGCATCAATGTTGACCAGCTCGTGCTGGAGTACGCGACCGAATGCGCGGGTGACCTGCTCAGGTTTGAGGGGAAAGAGATCGGGCTGGGCGTGGTAAACCCGCGCACCGAGAGCGTGGAGCCGCCGGAGCAGATCAGGGGCGCTGCCGTGCGGGCGCTGCGGCTGTACCCAGGCGAGAAGCTGTGGCTGAATCCGGACTGCGGGTTTGCGACGTTCGCGAATCGTCCGGTCAACTGGGCTGAGGTGGCGGTCAGCAAGCTCCGCGCCGTTGTAGAGGCTGCGCGGTCATTGCGAGAATGGGCGTCGTCGAGCGTGGTGACGTAAACTGGGAACGGCGCTCTTTACGCTGCGTACGACGAACGCTTGGCAGCCGCGGGGACTTGTCCTTTGCCGGCGAGCCCGCAATCTCTGCTGCCTCTCCCTTGCATCCTCTGCCCCGCCGCGTCACCATAGAGCCATCACCTGCGCCCGAGTGAGCTTTCGCGTCTCCTTTCCAGGACTGGTCTGGGCTTGTGCAGGGGACGGTTTGTTCATGCTCGATGGTGAAAAAAGTGAGGGGCCCGCCCATCGAAGTGATTAACCCCCACTCCGCGCGTCGCATCACGGCCGGATGCGACAATCAACAATCACAGGCCGGTGATCAAGCCCCATCAAATCAAGGTAGGACAATCAAACGTCATGGCTGAGCTTCGTGACCCGGTCCAACGTGGCGGCGTTACTCCCCTGCGACGGCAGTACCTGCGCGTGAAGAAGCAGTACCCGGACGCCATCGTGCTGTTCCGCCTCGGCGACTTCTACGAGACGTTTGACCAGGATGCGGAGGTGATGGCGCGGGAGCTGGAGATCACGCTGACGGGCCGAGAGATGGGGAAAGGGCAGCGGGTGCCGATGGCGGGCATCCCGCACCACGCGCTGGACTCGTACCTGGCGCGGCTGGTGCGCAAGGGCCACAAGGTCGCCATCTGCGAGCAGCTCACGGAGCCGTCGCAGGGCAAGGGGCTGGTGGAGCGGGACGTGGTGCGCGTGGTGACGCCGGGGACGGTGCTGGAGCCGGCGCTGCTGGAGCAGAAGGCGAACAACTACCTGGCGGCGGTAGTGTGGGGTGATGGGGCCCTTCGACAGGCTCAGGGCGAGCGGCTGGCCGGGCTGGCGTACGCGGACATCTCCACGGGGGAGTTCGCCGCGACGGAGCTGCCCGTGGAGCGGGTGGCGCTGGAGCTGGAGCGGCTGGCGCCGGCGGAGATGTTGGTGCCGAAGGGCGATGGGCAACCATCCACGGTCTGGCAGTTCGTTCCGTGGATGATGCCGAATGTAGGGGCGCAGCATGCTGCGCCCCTACGGAGGGGTATGGGGGCGTCAGGTGACGGTGCTGGCCCAGCTGTCACGGAGCTGGATGCGGCGGACGTTGACCCGGAGTTGGCGCGGGAGCGGCTGCAGGAGCACTTTGGCGTGGCGACGCTGGCGGGGTTTGGGCTGGAGGGGATGGCGCTGGCGGCCCGCGCGGCGGGCGCGCTGGTGGCGTACCTGGGCCGGACGCAGAAGGCGGCGCTGGCGCAGCTTTCCGGGCTGGCGACGTACACGACGGAGCGCATCGTGCCGCTGGACCCGCAGACTCGGCGGAACCTGGACTTGTTCCAGGGCGGACGCTCGGGGACGGGGCGGTCGTTGCTATCGGAGCTGGACGAGACGGAGACGGCGATGGGGGCGCGGCTGCTGCGGGCGTGGCTGGGCCAACCGCTGCGGGACCTGCCGGAGCTGCTGCGTCGCCAGGAAGCGGTGCAATGGTTCGTTGACCGCGGGCTGGCGCGTGAGCGGGCGCGGACGGTGCTGGGGCGCATCGGCGACGTGGAGCGGCTGGTTGGGCGGGTGCAGGCGGGGGTGGCGCAGCCTCGGGAGCTGGTGGCGCTGCGGCGGAGCCTGGAGGCGGCGCCGGGGCTGCGTGAGGCGTTGGGACCTAACCCCTCGGTCCCCTTCCCTGCGGGGGAAGGGGAGGGGACTGGGTTGTTTCCGCCGTCCGAGCAAGAAGGGGCTGGTTTGAGTAGTGCCGTTTCACCCTCGCCCTCTCCCATTAAGGGAGAGGGGAATACGGGCCCTCACCCACAGGGAGCAGGAATGGGCCGTGATGGAGACTTGGCGTGGCTGCGGGACGAAATAAGGCCGTGCGAGGACGTGGCGTCGCTGCTGGCGCGCGCCATCGCGGACGAGCCGGCGTCGCCGCTGGGCGAGGGAGGGGTCATCAGGGAGGGGTTTTCGCCGGACCTGGACGAGCTGCGGGCGGCGTCGCGGAACGCCACGGGGTACCTCGCGGGGCTGGAGCAGCGGGAGCGGGAACGGACGGGCATCGCGTCGCTCAAGGTGGGGTACAACCGGGTGTTCGGCTACTACCTGGAGGTGACGAAGCCGCACCTGGCGAGGGTGCCGCCCGACTTCATCCGGCGGCAGACGCTGGTGAACGGGGAGCGGTTCATCACGCCGGAGCTGAAGGAGCACGAAGCGACGGTGCTGGGGGCGCAGGAGCGGATGGCGGAGCTGGAGTCGGCGCTGTTCCGGCAGGTGTGCAGCCAGGTGGCGGCGAGCGCGCCCCGGCTGCTGGCGACGGCGCGGGCGGTGGCGCAGGCGGACGTGTTGGCGTGCTTCGCGGAGGTGGCGTCGCGGCGCGGGTACTGCCGCCCGGCGCTGAGCGATGGGCCTGCCATCCGGATCAAGGGGGGCAGGCATCCGGTGGTGGAGCGGGTGCTGCCGCAGGGGACGTTCGTGCCGAACGACCTGGAGCTGGGAGCCGACTGCTCGCTCATCCTGCTGACGGGGCCGAACATGGGCGGCAAGTCCACGTTCCTGCGGCAGGCGGCGCTCATCGTGCTCATGGCGCAGGTGGGGAGCTTCGTGCCGGCGGAGGCGTCGGAGGTGGGGCTGGTGGACCGCATCTTCACGCGGGTGGGCTTGCAGGACGACCTGACGACGGGCCTCTCCACGTTCATGGTGGAGATGGTGGAGACGGCGCAGATCCTGAACAACGCGACGCCGCGCTCGCTGGTGGTGCTGGACGAGATCGGGCGGGGGACGAGCACCTACGACGGGCTGGCGATTGCGCGGGCGGTGGCGGAGTACCTGCATAGCAGCCCCCGGCTGGGGTGCAGGACGCTGTTCGCGACGCACTACCACGAGCTGACGGAGTTGGCGAGCGCGCTGCCTCGCGTGCGGAACTTCCACGTTTCGGCGCTGGAGGAGGACGGGAAGGTGGTGTTCCTGCACCAGGTGCAGCCTGGCGGCGCGGACCGGAGCTACGGGGTGCACGTGGCGCAGCTGGCGGGGCTGCCGAGGGCGGTGGTGAACCGGGCGCGGGACGTGCTGCAAGAGTTGGAGGACGGACAATCCGCAGATTTGCGCAGATTAGGCAGATTGGGAAACAGAGAGGGCAAGCGAAGTAAGCAAGCTGTGCAGGGTACGGCGCAGTTGCCGCTGCTGCCGGACGCCAAGGAGCATCCGGTGGTGAAGGCGCTGGCGGAGCTGGATCTGGACGGGATGACGCCGCTGGAGGCGCTGAACCGGCTGTACGAGCTGCAGCGGCGGGTAAAGAGTGAAGAGGCACCTCCATCCTCGCCTTCTCCCTGATAGGGGAAGGGATTTGAGACGTCGAAGCTTACAAGCGGCTGGTGAATCGGGTAGAATACGGTCACATTGGTGACTACATATGAGGCTACATGAGAGAAGTTGGCATACGAGAGCTCAAGGATCACGCCAGCGAGTTGCTCCGTGAGGTGCGCGAAAGCAAAGAGACCATCATGATCACGTACAGGGGGAAGGCTGTGGCCCAGTTGGTGCCGGTGACGGACCCTGAGAAGCTTCGTGGAGAAGCGCGTGCAGCATGGGCGGAAATGGACAAGTTGGCCGAGGAGATAGGGCGGAAATGGCCCAAAGGCGTCTCGGCGGTAGAGGCCGTGCGCGAGCAACGGCGGGAGCTGTAAGCCGATGTACGTGGTGGACGCCAGCGTGCTGGTGAGCCGGTTTGTCCCTGAGGACGCCTATCATGAGGCGAGTTTCCGGTGGCTTAACTAACTTGCTGACCGCCTGGAAGAGGTGGTGGTCCCAGCCACCCTTCCTGCCGAGATAGACGGGGCCATAGCGAGGCGCAGGGGGCTGGGTGAACGCGCCGCGAGCATAGCGGCCCAGATTTTTGACCATCCTGGCATCCGAGTTGGTGGCGGTGGAGAGAGACTTGGGGCAAGAGGCCGCGAATGTCGCGTCTACGCTCCGCCTGCGCGGCGCGGACGCGGTGTACGTTGCATTGGCCCGCCGCCTGGGCATGCCGCTGGTGACGTGGGACAGAGAGCAGCGAGGGCGGGTCGCGCCGACCATCTGCACGATGACGCCGGCGGAGGCGCTGCGGGCGTGGCGACGCCAAAGGCGAGGGACGACTCAGAGGGGGCGGCTGCTAAGCCGCCCCCTCTGCTCTGCCAGATTCCTTGGCTAGGGATGCCCAGGCTAGAACGGGTAGCCCTTGTGGCCCTAGACGCCCCTTGAGGGCGGAGATTTCGCCGGTATGTGCGCGGATATTGCCCGCCAACATCACCTGGAGACACCAGGCCAGGGTCTGCTCGCCAATGGGTCCGCCAATGGTCAGCTTGTAATCAAGGTCAGCGGGCTTGAGGCCTGCCAGGTAGGCGTCGGTGGCCTTGGTGACGGCCTCGACGTACGGCTTCATGGCAGCCAGGTTTACGTTCATGATGCGGGGCTCAGGCTGCTGCATTCCGTTGAAGGCGATGTTGAGCTTTTTGTCCCAGCGGTCCTGCTGCCAGAGGGTGGGTTTCCCCTGCAACATGCCGTTGATGGCCATATCTTCGCCCTGGACGATATGCGCGTAGAGTGAGCCGATGTTGTGGGCCTTGCTCTTGGGATCCCAGCCAGCCATCTGGTCGTTCACGTCGGCCATGGTGCGCCAAGCTCCATCCTGGCCTCACCGACGTTCTCTTTGATTAACTGGAGTGCGTCCATGTCTCCTCCCTGCTTCGCTAGCAGGGTGCTGATAAAGTGGGTACCCGCTGGACCGGTGCTTTATAGTTCCGTTGGCGCTCACGTATATCATAGCAAGGTGGCCTATTCAAAATCACCGATCGTCGTCCGGTTGGCCTTTCATGGTGCTTTCCATCATGCCCGTATCAACAGTAACTTTGGCTAAGAGTTTTTCATCACCATGCTAGACTTTGGGGGAGGTATCGTACCGCATTACACTCGCGGCTGACAACGTCGGATCTGCCGAGAGCCAAGCAACGGCTTTGGACTCACTTTACCTCGATGGCGAATGTCAGGAACCGCGCCAGCACGGTGTTGACCTGGGCTGGGACCTCAAGCTGATGGAAGCGCGTCTGAGCCGGCGGTCTTCCATCAGGCGCGGGACTGCCGGTAGTCTTGTCCGTGGGCGGCGCGAAACACGCGCAGCTGACCGTAGTCGAACCCGTCACCGAGCAGCTCCTTGGCGCCGGTGATGTTTCCCCAGCCGGTCTGCTGGAAGGCCGTCGCGATAAGGGCTTGCTGCTCCTCTGTGAGAAGCTGGCCGAGCTCCACGGTTTCGCCGGCGATGACCGCCTCTGTGAGGTGGCCGTAGATCGTGCTCGTCACGAACCCGCGCTCCTGGGAGATCTGGTTCACGGACTGGCCCGCGCGGAAGCGGCGCAGCGTCTCTCGCGGGGAATCGCCGAGGTCGCGCGCGCCGGGAGGCGGTTGGGGAGGCTCGACGGCGAACGCGCGGCGCGGGTTGTCACGGAGGTACGAGGCGATCTCCGCGAGGAACACCGCGCTGAACTCCCGCAGTTTCCGCTCGCCCACGCCGCTGACGCGAGAGAACTCGCGCTCGCTGGACGGGTATTCACGGGCCATCTGCCGGAGCGCGACGTCCGAGAACACGATATAGGCGGGCACGTCGCGTTCGTCCGCCAGCCGCTTGCGGAGCTGGCGCAGGCGCTCAAACAGGGCGTCGTCGTAGGCGGACGCGGCGGCGCTCGGGGCCTCCGGCGCGACGGCGGGCTTGGCGAGGGTGACCGGAGTGCGCTGGAACAGGACCGCGCGGCCCTCCGGCGTAAGCTCTAGGACGCTGAACTTCTCGGCCGTCTGGCGGAGGTAGCCGAGGCGGACGAGCTCGTGGCCGATGGCCGTCCACTCCTGGCGGCTGTGCTCTTTGCCCACGCCGTACGTGGAGAGCTGGTTGTGGCCCCAGCGGCGGATGCGCTCGGTGTCCGCGCCGGTGAGGACCTCCGTGACGTGGCCCAGGCCGACGCTGAATCCGCTCTTGTCGTGGATGCGGTGGACGCAGGACATGAGCTTTTGTGCGGCGACGGTGCCGTCAAAGGTGCCGCGAGGCGAGAGGCAGTTGTCGCACGCGCCACAGTCCTGCTGGAGGAACTCCTCGCCGAAATAGCGGAGCAGCTCGCTGCGGCGGCAGGCCGCGCTTTCGGCGTACTGTACGATGCGCTGCAACTGTTCGCGGGCGGCCTGGGCCTGCTGAGGGTCAGGCTTCTCGTCAATGAACTGGCCGTGCTTGACGGCGTCGCCGGGGTTGAAGAGCAGCAGGCACTCGCCGGGAAGGCCGTCGCGGCCGGCGCGCCCGGTCTCCTGGTAGTACGCCTCAACGCTCTTGGGCAGGTCGTAGTGAAGGACGAAGCGGACGTTGGGCTTGTTGACGCCCATGCCGAAGGCGATGGTGGCGCAGATGATGCGGATCTCGTCGCGGAGGAACATCTCCTGGTGGCGCGAGCGCGTCTCCGGGGGCAGCCCGGCGTGATAGGGCCTGGCCGTGACGCCATTGGCGTTAAGGCGCTCGGCGAGGCTCTCCGTGGTGTTGCGGCTCAGGCAGTAGACGATGCCGCTGTCTCTGGGGCGCGCCTGGAGGAAGTCCATGACCTGGCTGAAGGGGCGTGACTTTGCGAGGACGCGGTAGGTGAGGTTGAGGCGGTTGAAGCTGGCGAGGTAGGAGCGCGGGTCGCGCAGCCGCAGAAGGCCGGCGATGTCCTCGCGGACCCGCGAGGTCGCCGTGGCGGTGAGCGCCATCACCGGCACCGCCGGGAACAGCGCGCGGACGTCGGCGAGCTGGCGGTACTCGGGACGGAAGTCGTGGCCCCACTCGCTGATGCAGTGGGCCTCGTCAATGGCGAGGAGGTTGGGGCGCCAGGTGTGGAGGTCGGAGAGGAAGCCTGGGAGCATGAGCCGCTCCGGCGCGACGTAGAGGAGGCGGTACTGGCCGTTGTGCAGGCCGCGCAGCCGCGCCCGCGACTCCTCCGGGGCTAGCGACGAGTTGAGGAACGTGGCCGGCACGTCGATGGCTTGCAGCGCGTCCACCTGGTCCTTCATGAGGGCGATGAGGGGCGAGACGACGAGGGTGAGGCCGGGGCGCACGAGCGCGGGGAGCTGGTAGCACAGCGATTTTCCGGCGCCGGTGGGCAGGATGGCTAGGACGTCCCGCCCGGCGAGGGTGTCTCGGATGATCTCCTCTTGCAGCGGGCGGAAGGAGGTGAAGCCGAAGTAGCGCTGGAGGGTGGGGAGGAGGGAGGGGGCTGCTTCTGTGGCGGACCGCTCGGAGGTTGTGGTCATTGCGGGTTTCCTTTGCGGAGGCTGTGGAACGTTTGTACGATTGTAGGGCTGGAGTTGGGGGAGTGCAAGGGGATTGGGGGGCGTGTTTGGCCGAGTCCTGGGGTGCCTGGAGCTTGAAGAACTATCTAGCCACGGGATATGATGTGGATACAAACGTGTCCACCTAGGAGGTCACATGAGAGAGGTTGGCGTACGAGAGCTCAAAGAGCACGCCAGCGAGTTGCTCCGTGAGGTGCGTGAGAAGCGGGAGTCGATCACGATCACGTATCGGGGGAAGGCGGTGGCGCAGTTGGTGCCGGTGAGGGACCGTGAACAGCTTCGGAGAGAAAGCAAGGCGGTGTTAGCCGAGATGGAAAAACTGGCACAGGAGATCGGGCGGCGGCTCCCTCCGGGTACGTCAGCGGTTGATGCCGTAAGAGAGCAGAGGAGGGATCTCTAGGTGTACGTGGTGGATGCCAGCGTATGGGTGAGCGGCTTCTTCCCAACTGACTCAGCCCATGAGGTGAGTCTTCGCTGGCTGGGCGCCATCATAGAGAGTGGGGCTAACGCCTTTGCGCCAGCTTTGGTGCTTCCCGAGGTTGCGGGAGCTATAGCAAGGCGGTCTGGCGCAACTGAGATGGGTGTTGAGGCGGCAGATCAACTGACAAGCCTACCGACTCTCCAGATAGTGATATTGGATACAGAGATCGCGGCCCTCAGCACGAGGCTCGCGGCTGAACTGCGCCTGCGCGGGGCAGACGCGGTATACGTGGCGCTGGCTCGCCGCCTGGGCATGTCGCTAGTGACCTGGGACGCGGAGCAACGCGAACGAGCCGGTCAGGTCGTGCGGGCGATGACGCCGGAGGAGGCGCTGAGGCTATAACGGGTGTATCTGCTCAGTGTCATGGCGACGACGCGGTGGCGGCGGAAGTACGCGTACTGCGGACCGAAGAACGTGTGGTCGCAGCCTACGCCGTGGATGAAGACGAGGGGCGGGTTGCCGAGGCCAGCGGCCTGGTAGAAGAGGGGGACAGAGCGATGGGAGAGGGTGGGGATGGTGACCTTTCTTCAAGAGGACTCTACCTCGACCACTCGTCCTTCGACAGGCTCAGGACGAACGGATGGAGAACGCGCTCGTTAAGTTGCACCAACCGCCGCTGAGTCTGCTGCGGTAGGTCTCTACCTCTCCTAGCCTCCCCTTACAAAGGGGAGGGACATGTGGTCTCACCGCCACCTGCGTCGTCCGCGACCGCCGTTCCGGTAGGGTGCGGCTGGCGCGGCGGGCGGGACGGGTGCGACGGGGTCCGATGGCCCGGGCGGCCTGGAGCGTGCGCGGGTGGTGGCGGGCTCGGCGAGGGCGGTCTCCAGGCGGACGGGGACGGCGGACTGGTCTTCCAGAATGGTGCGGCGCAGGTCAATGATCTGGTCGCGGAGCATGGCGGCCTTCTCAAACTCCAGGAGCTGCGCCGCCCCTTTCATCTGCTTCTCCAGCTCCTTGATGAGGCGGACCAGCTCGTCCTTGGGCAGGGAGCGGGCCGTGGGCGCGGCGTCACGGCCGGTGCGATAGGGGGCCTGGGACTCGGCGAGCTGGCGCACGCGGTCGGTGATGTCCCTGATCTCCTTGCGGATGCTCTGCGGGACGATGCCGTGCTCCTTGTTGTGCGCGTCCTGGATGCGGCGGCGGCGGTACGTCTCGTCAATGGCGAACTTCATGGAGTCGGTGACGGTGTCGGCGTACATGATGACGTGGCCGCGCTCGTGGCGGGCGGCGCGCCCGATGGTCTGGATGAGGGAGGAGTTGGAGCGCAGGAAGCCCTCTTTGTCGGCGTCCAGGACGGCGACGAGGCTGACCTCCGGCAGGTCCAGGCCCTCGCGTAGCAGGTTGATGCCGACCACGACGTCGTACACGCCGAGGCGGAGGTCGCGGAGGATCTCGGTGCGCTCAAAGGTCTCAATGTCCGAGTGGAGGTAGTGGACCTTGACGTCCATCTCCAGCAGATAGTCGGCCAGCTCCTCGGCCATGCGCTTGGTGAGGGTGGTGACCAGGACGCGCTCGCCGTTCTTGGCGCGCTCGCGGATCTGGAGGAGCAGGTCGTCCACCTGGCCTTTGGTGGGCTTGACCTCAATGGTTGGGTCCAGGAGGCCGGTGGGGCGGATGACCTGCTCCACGACCTGCTGGCTGTGCTGGTGCTCGTACTGGGCGGGCGTGGCGGAGACGAAGACGGTCTGGTTCACGAGGCTCTCGAACTCCTGGAAGTTGAGCGGGCGGTGGTCCATGGCCGAGGGCAGGCGGAAGCCGAAGTCAACCAGGGTCCGCTTGCGGGCGGCATCGCCGTGATACATGGCGCGCACCTGTGGGAGGGTCATGTGGGACTCGTCAACGAAGAGGAGGAAGTCCTCGGGGAAGTAGTCAATGAGCGTGTACGGGCGGCTGCCGGGCGCGCGGCCGGAGAGGTGGCGGGAGTAGTTCTCCACGCCGGGGCAGTAGCCGGTCTCGCGCATCATCTCCAGGTCGTAGCGGGTGCGCTGCTCCAGGCGGGCGGCCTCCAGTATCTTGCCCTCGGCGCGGAGGCGGGGGAGGTGCTCCTGGAGCTCGTCCTCAATGGTGACGATGGCGTTCTGGAGCTTCTCCTGGCTGGTGACCCAGTGCTTGGCGGGGAAGATCTCAAGCTGGGGCAGGTCGGCGAGGACCTCGCCGGTGAGGGGGTCCATCTCCAGGATGCGCTCTACCTCGTCGCCCCAGAAGGAGACGCGGACGGCGAGCTCCTCGTGGGCGGGGAAGATGTCCACGGTGTCGCCGCGGACGCGGAAGCGGCCACGGGCGAGGTCGGTGTCGTTGCGCTCGTACTGCAGGTCCACGAGGGTGCGCAGCAAGCGCTGGAGGCTGCGGCGCTCGCCCTTCGTCACGGTGGCGACCATCTGCTGATAGTCGCCGGGGTCGCCGAGGCCGTAGATGCAGGAGACGGAGGCGACGATGAGGACGTCGCGGCGGGTGAGGAGGGAGCGCGTCGCGGCGTGGCGGAGCCGGTCAATCTCCTCGTTGATCTCGGTCTCTTTCTCAATGTAGGTGTCGGTCTGCGGGACATAGGCCTCGGGCTGGTAGTAGTCGTAGTAGGAGACGAAGTACTCCACGGCGTTGTCGGGGAAGAACTCGCGGAACTCGGAGGCGAGCTGGGCGGCGAGGGTCTTGTTGTGGACAATGACGAGGGTGGGGCGCTGGACGCGCTCGACAACGTTTGCCATCGTGAAGGTCTTGCCGGAGCCGGTGACGCCAAGCAGCGTCTGGGCCTTGAGGCCGCGCTCCACGCCGTCGGTCAGCTTGGCGATGGCGTCAGGCTGGTCGCCGGTGGGCTTGAAGTCGGAGACGATGCGGAAGTTTGGCATGAGTGGGGGACCTCACCCCTAACCCCTCCCCATACGATGGAGAGGGGGAATGTGGGCACAGCGCTAGCTCTCTAGCAAAGTCCGAAACTCAGCAAGGTCTAGGCCCGCTTGTTTCATGATACTCCCGAGCGTCTTCCTGGCGAATCCTCCACGTTGCAGCGCCCTGAGGGCTTGTCTGCCGGAGACAACCGGCATCCGGGCCACTAGACGGCGACTTCAATGGTCGTTATGAGGGGCGGGAGAGCACCGTTAGTTGGGCGGTCCTCAGGCTCATCTTTAAGGTAGAGGTGCACTGCCTCTTTGAGGTTCTCAATGGCCTCGTTAAGCGTCGTTCCCTGGGAAGTGACGCCAGGCTCAGGGCAGTCGCTGACGAAGAACTTGCCTTCTCTGGTGCTAACAGCCGTTAGGGCGTAATTCTTCACTGATCTTCCTGTGGGGGACACGGGTGGTTCAAACACATAACCTCCCACTGCTTCCGATCAAAGCAGCGAATCCATTTCGGCGAGAGGTATGCCGAGTTCGTGACACCATTTGTCCATCGCGCTTTCGACCACTCTATATTGAGTTGCGCTTGAATATAGGTAGCGAGGTGGTTCCTTAATGACACCAAACTCAAGAAGGCGTTCCATGATGGGCCTGTCAAGAATAGTCAGGGTGTCACCATGTCCTAAATCTCGAAGGAAATGCGAACATTCCTTCATTCCTAGCCCATTGACTCGGAGATGCCGAAGAGTATGACGAGCTAGTCTTGGTTCCATCGACAGAAGATTGTTCACAAGGGTTCGCATATCCGTCTCGCGGCCCGGGTCATAAAACCTACGTCTTGCTTGGGCCATCCGTTGGCCTTTGACGTTGTGGAAGCGAACTCGATTTTTCTGAAGTATGACGGCGATAACCTCTGGTAGTAACTTGGCAGGCGGCTTGAAAAATAGGTTGCGCGCCTTTAGTTCCCGTAAAGCAGCGTCACAGCGTTCGTAGTTCGTCACAGGGGTGCAAATGCAGTATGCGAGCTGGGCGAACAATTCCTTTCTGCTCGCTTCAAGTCCATATTTTCGATACCTTTCAAGCTCTTTTAATAATCCTGGCCTCTTTGCGCGCCATCTCTTGACCAGTGCCTCAGCTTGCTTGTTCACACCTTGCACCTCCGGTGAACCTATTCGTCACACCAGCAGCATCCGCATCGGCTGGAGCGTGCGGCTGAAGGGGTTGAAGACGAGGGCGAGGTTTTCCAGGGTTACGACGCCGAGCAGGGCCTGGCCGTCACCAGGCTCGCCCAGCACGACAGGTGCGTGGCCCGCCTCTCCTGCCAGGATGAACAGGCACTCGGAGACCTGACGCACGAGTTGGGTGCCGTCCGCCATGCGGAAGGACATCCGGCGCTTCGGCTCTAGCTCCAACTTTCTCCAGACCGGCCCTGGCAAGAGGGAGTACGTGGCGCCGCTATCCACCAGGAAGTCCACGACGGCTTCTTTCCCGGTGGGTCCGCGGACGGTGCCTTGAACGTAGGTGATCCCCAATGTGCAATGCCTCCAATGGCGCCAGTGTAGCAGGGTTGGGCGGGCCGCACCCCGCTTTTGGAACACGGCTTGAGTTGCCATGGAAAGCAGGGGCTACGGATTCTTCGGTCGCTCCGCTCCCTCAGAATGACACCAAGACGTTGCGATACGACAGGCTCACCGCGAGCGGTTTTCGTGTTACCCCTGCTTGCCCCAGAACTTGATGACGGCGTCGCGGGAGTCGTCGCCTTTGATGGTGTCGGAGACGGAGGGGTTGCCGACATAGTCCCACAGGAGGCGGCGGGTGTCGCGCGGGAGCGCGCCCGGAGAGCGGCGGGCCTCGTGGATGATGGCGAGGGTGAGAAAGTTGAGGGCGGTGGAGTAGTTGGCGTCGGCGCCGGAGTCAATGAGCATGGCCCAGATCTTGCGGACGTAGGAGTCCACGGCGGGGTCCAGGACGACGGTGCGCTTGACGAGGCGGGTCTTGGGCTTGTCTTGCATGGTGCTCCTCCTGTTCGGCCGAGCGTTTTGGAAGATTGTGCGACAAGCATCACGTGTTGTAAAGCGCGCACCTGCGGGTTTTCCAAGGTTCCGGTAGGCGCGAGGTGTCTGAGCCCAGCTCGGTGAACTGGGGGAACCCAGTGTGCCAGAGGCCCCAGATCACGAGGAGCACAAGGGCGAGGACGTGGGCGGCGAGGAACATGGTTTGGGTAGGGCCCATAGGCCGTCGCAGATGCCAGCGCCACACGAGGGCGGCGGCGAGCATGGCGGCGCCGGGGAAGACGAGTGGGACGCTGCCGCCCTCCACAGTGAGGAGGAAGAGGGGTGAAGCCGTAGATGACGGCGCTGAGGAGCACGATGCCGAGCGCAGCTTGCTGGTGAGGGGCGTTCCAGGCCCGCCAGACGATGAGGGCGG
>SHXZ01000008.1 GCA_009693045.1 Dehalococcoidia bacterium
GCGCTGTTCAGCGCATTTCGTTTGAAGACCAGGTGAAGCAGCTCCGCATCATCCACGGGACGCCGAAGACGGTGCTGCCGAAGATCCGGACGGTGCTGGAGACGCTGCGCCCCGGAGGCATCTTCTTCTGGGACGGCGACGGGGCCATGAGCCATGACGACCAGATGCGGAACCTGCACCTGTTTGGCCAAGAGGTGCTACAGGCAACCCGGGAGGTAGGCAAGGAGCTGGACCTGAAGGGGCCCGTACGACGTGGAGCGGGTCACGGGCGTGACGATTCCGGAGCGACTCCCCTGCTAGCGGCTGCCGCCGACCCTGGTTGCTTGTAGAACAGGCGTCGCTGCGCGGCCTGGTCCTGAGTTGAATGCAATGAGCGGCTGGCCCTCAATGACACGAAGGGCCAGAGGTTCATTGCGTGGCGCCGTCAGGCACCTTGTTTAAGGAGCATCTTTATGCCTGGTAAACCTTACGCCAGGTCGCCATTGTCACAGGCGCGGGCCGAGGTATTGCGTTCGTCAAGGCGAAAGAGGGAGCAAAGGTCGTGGTAGCCGATAACGGGAGCCTCACGGATCCCGCGTTGGAGAGGTCGCGGGAATGGAAAGGGGCTCGGGGTGAGGTTGGGTAGGGTCGCCATCCATCCGATCAACACGAACGCAAGAGAGATGGGAACTGCTTTATGCTTCACAACCAATGGCTAAGCATTGGCTCGTAGTTTGAAGAGGTTGGGTAGGATCGAGGGTTGGGGAGCGAGGCGGTGGGTGAGGGGAGCGCTTGCGCTTGGCGATTGCGAAGCTACCCACCGCCTGTGCTCCTGTGTATTGAGCGGGTAAGGCCGCCTTACCTCCCCGCAATCCGCTCAGCGACCCGCAAGCGGGCGCTGCGACTCCTAGGGTTGAACCGGACCTCCTCTGGTGAGGGACGCCGGAGCTTGGGGCCGACGACGGCGACCTTCGCCGCTGCGGTGTGAGCCGCTTGCCGGATGGCCCGTTTCACCACGGCGTCCTCCAGGGAGTGGTATGAGAGCACGGCGAGTCTTCCTCCTGGGCCCAGCATCTGTATCGCTTGGGGGAGCGCCTGCTCCAGGGAAGCGAGCTCCTGGTTGACCTCAATCCTGATGGCCTGAAACACTCGCGTGGCTGGGTTGATGCGTTGGCCGCGTGCTGCAACGCCAGCCACGGCCTGGGCAAATTCCCGCGCCGTCCGGATGGGCCGCTGCCGGAGGATGGCGCGGGCGATGCCTTTCGCCCGTGGCTCCTCGGCGTAGTCACGGATGACCCTGACCAGCGCGTCCTCACGGTACCGGTTGACCACGTCGTCGGCGGTGAGGGTTTGGCTGGGGTCAAACCGCATGTCCAACGGGGTGTCGTCGGAGAAGCTGAAGCCGCGACCGCCGCCAAGCTGGCGGGTGCTGAGGCCCAGATCCAACACGATGCCGTCCACGGCTTGGAACCCATGTCGTTCCGCAATTTCCAGGAGATCGCGGAAATTGCCGTGGGCTATGACGATGCCTTGGTAAGGTGCGAACCGCTCACGTGCCCGCTCCACGGCTGCAGGATCGGCGTCCAAGGCCAGAACGCGACCCCCCGGCTGGGAGCGGGCCTGGACGGCTTCCAGGTGGCCTCCGTCGCCGAGCGTGCCGTCAACGTAGACGCCACCGGGGCGAACCTGGAGCGCGTCCAGGACCTCGGCGACCATGACGGGGACATGGCGCGCGAACCTACGGTTATCGTCGTGTTCAGGTGCGTCGGCGGCGACCTCGGCGGACATCCCCGCTACTTTCACCACCATGTGCGAATCATAGGGTACTTGATGAGATGTTTTCAAGAGGTTTTTCCGAATATTTCCTAGTCTTTTCCTAACTATTCGGTTCGTTCCTGAGAGCCTCCGCCGACCCGGCTGTGCTATGATGCGCCGTGGAACGGCACTCAGCATTCTACACCGGCGCGAGCGACAGGGGGGGGCAGGTATGGTCACCGTAGGCATCCTCACGTGCAGCGACGCGGGTTCCCGTGGACAGCGGCAGGACACGAGTGGGCAGACGATCCGAGAGATGGCGGAGGCGCAGGGCTTCAAGGTGACGCGGACGGAGATTGTGCCCGACGAGCGGACGGTGATCGCGGACCGGATCCTGCGGTGGGCCGCCGAAGTGGACCTGGTGTTGACGACGGGCGGCACGGGCATGGGGCAGCGGGACGTGACGCCGGAGGCGACGCGGGACGTGATGGAGCGGGAAGCGCCGGGGCTGGCGGAGGCGATGCGCTTCGTGACGGCGCAGAAGACGCCGATGGCGTGGTTGAGCCGCGGGACCGCGGGGGTTCGTGGGCGGTGCCTGATCATCAACCTGCCGGGGAGCCCGAAGGCGGTGCGCGAGTGCCTGGAGGTTGTGATGCCGCTCATTCCGCACGCGTTGGAGACGTTACACGGGCCGACGAACGTGCATCCCGCGAGCTGAAGGATGCGCAGGCGACAATGTGGGATGGGCTTGTCCTGAGCCATGAACGAAGTGCATGGGACTGGCCCTGCAAGAGAGCTTCTTCCACAACCTCCGCTAATGACTTGAGCAAGAGGGGGAACATGCCAGAGGTTACGCGGCCCGATGGCGCGGTCATCCACTACGAGGTCTTTGGCCGTGGGCGCCCGCTGCTGCTCATCGCGCCGGGAGGGGTGAACAGCGAGATCGGCTTCTGGGAGCGGAGCCGCATCAACCCGATCAAGGAGTTCGCGGGCGAGTTCATGGTCATCGGCATGGACCAGCGGCACGCGGGAAAGAGCTGGAACGCGCCGCCGACGTTCTCGTACGACCTGACCGCCGCGGACCAGGTGGCGGTGCTGGACCACGCGGGCGTCCAGAGGGCGCACGTGTGGGGCGGGTGCATCGGGGTGGCGCACGTACTGAAGCTGGTGCACCACGCGCCGGGGCGGATCAGCGCGGCGGTGGGGCAGGACCCGGTGGGCTTGGACCAGACGAACTCCATCGCCACGTTCACGGCCATGTTCCAACCGACCCTGGAGATGGCGCGGCGCGAAGGGACAGCGGCGGTGGTGCAGTCGGCGCTGGGTGGCCCGATGTTCATGGCGAACAACGCGGGAGGGCCGTTCGCGCGGCGGATCGTCGCGGACACCGCCTTTCGCGCCCGCATCGGCGCGATGAACGCGGACGAGTACATCGCGCTGGTGCAGGCGTTCTCAAGCGGGATCTGGCCGGAGGGATCGCCGTTCTTCACGGTGGACAGGGAGTGGCTGGCGACGTGCCCGGCGCCGCTGCTCATCCTGCCGGGCAACGATGCGTTCCATCCAACAAGCATTGCGCGAGAGATCTGCCGGACGGTGCCGCGCGCCAGGTGCCTGGACGTTGACTGCCGCTCGGACGAGAAGCGGCCGGCGACCATCCAGAGCATTCGAGCGTTCCTTCAGGAGCACTCCAGGTAGCCGGCGGGGGAGTAGCAGGCTGCGGCGGCGACCTCGTCCATGCGCGGTGAAGCAGGTTAGCGGGGAGGAGACGGTGCTCAACGTTGAGCGGTATTGCCTCTCCAAGGACGGCGTCGGCGTTGACTACCCTTTTGGCCCTCAGGCCGCCGTCTTCAAAGTCGGCGGGAAGATGTTCGCGTTGACCAGCCCGCCGAAGAAGCCTGACAGGATCAACCTCAAATGCGTCCCGATGCTGGCCGTGCAGCTGAGGGAGCGATACTCGGCGGTGCTTCCGGGCTACCACATGAACAAGACCCACTGGAACACCGTGCTCCTTGACGGCAGTATTGACAACAGAGAGGTGAAGAAAATGATTGACCTCTCGTACGATCTGGTCAAGGGCAGACGGAAGGCATGAGCACGCCGTGATTTTTCACATCGTCACCATCTTCCCGGAGCTCGTGCGAGGCGTTCTCTCCCACTCCATTCTCAAGCGGGCGCAGGAGTCGGGGGCAATCTCGGTGCAGGTGCACGAACTGCGGGCGTTCACGCATGACCGGCACCGCGTGGTGGACGACGCGGTGTATGGCGGCGCGCCGGGAATGCTGATGAAGGCGCCGCCCTTCTTTGAGGCGGTGGACGTGATACGGGCGGAGGTGGCCTCGCGGCGTGGCGCCGAGGCGGCAGCGCGGCTGCGGGTGGCGCTCCTTTCGCCTGCCGGGCGAACGTTCACGCAGCGAGTGGCGGAGGAGTTGGCGCGGGAGCCGGAGCTGGTGCTGCTGTGCGGGCACTACGAGGGCGTGGACGCGCGGGTGGAGCAGGCGCTGGCGACGGACGTGATCAGCATTGGGGACTATGTGATGACTGGCGGGGAGCTGGCGGCGCTGGTGGTGCTGGACGCGGTGGCGCGCTTGCAGCCGGGGACGCTGCACGACCCGGCCTCGGCGGGAGACGACTCGTTCACGACGGGGCTGCTGCAGGAGCCGCAGTACACGCGGCCGCCGGAGTACCGCGGGATGGCTGTGCCGGCGGCGCTGCTTTCGGGCGACCACGCGGCGGTGGCGCGGTGGCGTCGGCGGGAGGCGTTGCTGAGGACGCTGCGGCTGCGGCCGGACCTGCTGGCGAGGGTGGACTTGACGGCGGCGGAGCGTAGCCTGCTGAAGGCGATGGGGTGGGAGGGATCATGACTACAAAGCCTTGGCATTCAAAAAATTGGAGGCAGGAGCGCGCAAAGTGACTTTCTGATAAGTGTCAGACATGCGGAAAAGGGCGAGACGACGGGAAAATCCTTGTTCTTCATCATCCTGCGGAACTTGCCTCGACCCAGCGGATATCTAAACGTGAGGTTCTCTACGCTTGCTTCCAGGAGGCTATATCCGAGGGGAAAATAAAGTTAG
Organism: Dehalococcoidia bacterium; assembly: GCA_009693045.1. Taxonomy (GTDB): domain Bacteria; phylum Chloroflexota; class Dehalococcoidia; order Lucifugimonadales; family SHYT01; genus SHXZ01. The sequence goes on from SHXZ01000008.1 coordinate 4,806, forward strand.
CGACCGAGCGAAAACTTACGTGCCCGAGGGGCCACAAGAATGTGAAATTCGCACTTAGGCGGCAGGCGCATGTTTGTTATTCATGCCATCCCCAAAGGGTCAATCCTTGTCCTAGTGGACATGATGATTCCTCCTTATATGGTCATTGCTTTCAGTATCCAGAGGTAATTGTAGAAGACCGTGAAGTCACGGTTTCGCACCCCTACAAAGAGCCGTTCCGCCTCTTTGCTCAGGAACACGAAGAGGCCGCTAATCAGGCGGCACGAGAACAAAATCAGAAGGCTAACATAGCCTATATGAGCCTTGAGGGAAGTATTACCCTGTGTCAGGGTTGTCACCTGATGACTCACAAAGGGTGGAAGAGATGTGCTAGTTGCAATCAACGTTGGTATCTTCCTCAGTATCGAACCTGTTTCAATTGCAGGCCGTCGCGATCGGCAGGAGCCATAAGCTAATGACCGAGCTCCGGGACCCAGCCCAACGTGGCGGCATCACCCCCTTGCGTCGCCAGTACCTGCTCGTCAAGAAGCAGTACCCCGATGTGATCCTGCTGTTCCCGCCTCGGCGAATTTCTACGAGACCCTGGTGTGAGCCCGGGCAGCGCCAACACTACACCCGCAGGCGCGGCATCGGCGTAGCTCATTGATGCCGCAGCTTTCAGGCTTGCGGTCCACTGCCACGGTTGGCCCAGATACCCTTGGCCTTGCGCCTGACGGCGTATAATCGTGGCGTCTGAGCAGGAGGATGCGTTATGACAAGCCGCAGCGGACACGCCACAGCGGACGCCCGCAAGGCCGACCGGCCCCTCGTCGCCATCACCATCGGCGACCCATGCGGCATCGGGCCGGAGGTGGTCGCCAAGGCGCTGGTCCTTCGCGAGGTCACCGACCTCTGCCGCCCCGTCGTCATCGGCAGCGCCGCCGTGATGCGCGACGCCGTCCGCGTGGCGAAGGCCAGCCTCGCCGTCCGCACGCTGACGCAGCCGCAGGCCGCCACCGGCGAGTACGGCGTGGTGGAGGTGCTGGACCTGGAAAACCTGGCGCCGAGCGCCGTGACCGTCGGCAAGCTCTCCGCCACCGCGGCCAAGGCCGCTGTGGAGTGGGTGCTCCACGCGGGGCGGCTCTGCCTGGACGGCACGGTGAAGGCGATGGCGACCGCGCCCATCAACAAGGAGGCGGCCAGCCTGGCGGGGTACAAGGCCGTGGGACACATGGAGCTGCTCCAGGAGCAGAGCGGCGCCAAGAATGTCGCCACCATGCTGATGACGAAGGGCCTGCGCGTCGTCCACCTGACCACACACCGCTCACTGCGTCGCGCCTGCGACGCCGTCACCAGGGACAACGTGCTCGGCAAAATCCTGCTCACGCACCAGTGCTTCCAGGACTGGGGATTCCCGTCGCCCCGCATCGGCGTGGCGGCGCTGAATCCGCACGCGTCCGACGGCGGCCTGCTGGGCACGGAGGAGGCGGAGCACATCGCCCCCGCCGTGGCCGAGGCGCGCCGCCAGGGCGTGGACGCGACGGGGCCCGTCGGGGCCGACGTCGTGTACTACCAGGCCATCCAGGGCAAGTACGACGCTGTGCTGGCCATGTACCACGACCAGGGCCACGTCGCCATCAAGGTCCACGGGTTTGAGGAGAGCGTGAGCCTGAACCTTGGCCTGCCGTTCGTGCGCACGTCGGTGGATCACGGCACCGCGTTTGACATCGCGGGTAAGGGCGTGGCCAGCGCCGTCAGCATGACCGAGTCCATTCGCATTGCGGCCCACCTTGCCCTTGGCCACCGGCTGCCGTAGGCGGGGCCCGCGCTTGCCTTGACAGCACCGAAACACTCACCTAGGCTACAAAGGCGATAATACGGGAGGCGAGATGAAAATAGCATTCGTCGGCGGCGGCGTCATGGCGGAGGCGCTGCTGAGCGCCGCGCTCGCCAAGGGCGTCACCACGCAGCGCGAGGTCGCCATCGGCGAGCCGGTTGAGGAGCGTCGCCGCCAGCTCAGCCAGCAGTACGGCGTCGCGGCCAGTGCCAGCAACATCCAGGCTTGCGCCGCCGCGGAGATGATCGTGTTCAGCGTCAAGCCGCAGCACCTGGGGCCGGTGCTCCAGGAACTGCGCGGCTCGGTCAGGAGCGCGCAGGTCGTGCTCTCCATCGTCGCCGGCGCGCCGATCCAGAAGCTGACCCAGGGGCTGAACCATCAGGCGGTCGTCCGCGTCATGCCCAACATGCCGGCCCAGGTGGGCGCGGGCATGAGCGTGTGGACGACTACCCCGCAGGTCACCCAGCAGCAGCGAGACGCCGCGCAGGCGTTCATCCGCTCCTTCGGCGAGGAGATCTACGTCGCCGACGAGAAGTACCTGGACATGGCCACGGCGCTGAGCGCGAGCGGCCCGGCGTTTGTGTTCAAGTTCCTGGAGTCGCTGGTGGACGCGGGCGTCCACATCGGCCTGCCGCGAGACATGGCGCAGACACTGGCCTATCAGACCGTCGCCGGGAGCGTGGAGCTGGCGCGCAAGACGGGCAAGCACCCCGCCGAGCTGAAGAACCTGGTGTCGTCTCCGGGCGGCACCACCGTGGAAGGGCTGCTGGAGCTGGAGCGCGGCCGCCTGTCCGCCACCGTGGTCAACGCGGTCATCGCCGCCTTTGAGAAGTCCAAGAAACTCGCTGATGCTTCATGAATGGCAATATCGTCCAGGCAATCCTCTACCTAACGTACGTGCTGCAGATCCTGATCTTCGTGCGGATCGTGCTGAGCTGGCTGCCGCTTGGCCCCAACCCGGTGTCCGAGTTCGTCATCCGGCTGACCGACCTCATTCTGTCGCCACTCCGCCGCGTTCTGCCCAAGTTTGGGATGTTTGACCTTGCGCCCATGATCGCGCTGCTCATCATTGTGGTGGTGCAGCGGGTCCTGCAGGGCGCTGCCTAGCGGACTGTGGACTGCTTGAGCTTGACGAGGGTTTGTTCTGTGCTCAGCCCGTCCACGGCGACGAGCTTCCTGCGCGCGCCGTGCCCGCGAGTGATGCTGACCCGTGTTTTGGCGACGCCCAGCGCATCGGCGAGCAGGGCGACGACGGCCTCGTTGGCCTTGCCGCCCTCGGCGCGCTCGGTCACGAATACGTGGACGGCTTCGCCGTCGCGGACATCAATCCGCCGCTCTTTGGAACCCGGGTGGGCCTGGATAGCGATGCGAGCCAGTGGCATGAAGCGCGGTCCTTACGGAGTGTTGGCATGAGGACTATGCAGGCCGTCGCGCGCGCGCTGAACCGCCTGGAGATCAACGTGGGCCCTGTCGGCAGGAGCGTCATTGACGAGGCGCTCAGGGCCATTAGCGCGCCGCTCTTCGTGCGCGAGCTGCCGGAGCAGGCTGGCTCCACCGCCATAGCGTACATCCGGCTGACGGATGCGGGTCAAGAGCTTTTCCTGCCGCGGAAGTCCTCGGAGCTGGCCGTCATCCACGAGCTGCTCCACGTGATGCTCCTGACGGATGGGTACTTCTTTCCCGTCATCTGGCACCCGGAGCCGACTGTTGAGACCGCCATGGTGTCCCTGGTCGGCGGGATGATTGAGGCCATCACGCACCCCATGGTGCGGCAGCGCATGGAGGTGCGCGGCCTGGACACGCGTCTGTTTCACCAAGCGCATCGGAGCTTGCCGGAGATGGCTCACGGCCACGGCGAGCCGACGCCGGAGGAGGACGTGTCGCTCGCCGTCAACGAGCTGCTCCAGGCTGTTGAGTACCCGTCGCTGCGGCCTGAGATTGAGCGTGAGTTCACCGGGGCGTACCCGAACGCCGCGGTGCTGGGCCGCGAGATGGCGCAGGTAGTGGAGGGTGGCCGCGTGACCAGCCCAGGGACCTACCGTGCCCTGCTGCGCCGCCTCCTGGCGCTCGCCGACCAGCACATCCGCCAGCGGCAGGGCACGCTGGCACTCTCGTTGTACGTGCCGCTGCCGCCCATCTGCACGGCTGCGGAGCTGGCGAAGCCCGCCAAGGACTTCATCCGCATGACCGACACCGGAGTGCTTTCCATCGTCCAGGCTGGCTCGCAGGCCACCACTGCTCCGCCGGCCGTGTTCCTCGTCTGGCAGGCGGACAACAGCACCGTCCAGGTCCGGTCGGTGGCCCACTCGGCGCTGATGCTGCAGGTCAAGGACGGCATGCGGAAGTCGCTGGAGCGGCCGCTGGAGGCGTTTCTCAAGGACTTGCAGGTGCCGTACTGGGTGGAGTAGGCATCATAGATGGAACGCCGGCTTGACGCTCCATGGCGTCCATTTGATAATGGTCCCGTGGTCGCCGGCTGCGGCATCCCACAGGAGGATTGGTCCACATGTCCCGTCGCGAGCTGCTGAAGGGCAGCACGGAAACGCTGCTCCTCTCGCTGGTGGCCCGCGAGCCGATGTACGGCTACCAGCTCGTGAAACAGATGGAGCTGCGCAGCAGCGGCTACTTTCGCTTTAAGGAAGGGACGCTCTACCCCGCGCTCCACCGCCTTGAGTCCGACGGCCTCATCACCGGAGCGTGGCGTCCAGCGCCGAACGGCCAGCTCAGGCGCTATTACCACATCACCGATGCTGGTCTCCGCAAGCTCAGCTCGCTGCAGACTGAGCGGCGACAGTTCGCCCAGGCGGTGGAGTTGGTCGTCAAAGCCCAGCCTACGCAGCTGGAACGCACATGATGGCGACGGCAATCCAAAGGTACCTCGGAGAGCTTGGCAGGCGGCTTCGGCTTGACCCGAAGGAGCGGCTGGAAGTCTTGCGCGAGCTCCAGGCCCACCTGGAAGACAAGGCGCAGGAGTTGCAGCAGCGCGGCTTGTCGCCTGAGTCGGCTTGGCGGCTCGCCGCGCAGGAGCTCGGCAGCCCAGCCAAAGTGGGCGACGAGTTGTACGCCGCCCATCACCGCACCTCGCTGGCAGAGGCCTGCCTCGCGGCGCTGCCCCACGTTCTCTTCGGCGTGCTGTTCGCCCTCCACTTGTGGAACGCGATCGGCGTTATCGCCGTCTTCCTCATGCTCGCAACCGTAACGACGGTGCTGGTCTGGCGCAAGGGCCCGCCGTCCTGGGTCTATCCCTGGCTTGGCTACTGCCTGGTGGCCCCGGCCGCGGTCTGGTTGTTCGCTTTCTCCGAGGTGTCGTACGCGACGCTCGAGCTCTTCTTGCGCGGCACTCCAGGCATACCCGTGCTGCTCTACGTTCTAGGCTCCGTTTACGTCCTGCTCGCCATCCGCCTGGCGTGGCGCCTGCTCGTGCGGGTTGTCCGGCGCGACTGGCTCTTTGCCAGCCTCATGGTCTTCCCCTTCCCCGTGCTGGTCTCGTGGCTGGTGTACTTGAACAACAATGGCGGCGTCCTCTCATACGACAGGCAACAGCTTCTCTTCGTTGACGGCGCAACGGCGCTGGTGTTCCTGCTGCTGGCCGGGACGACCGCCGTCGTGTACCGCGTTGGCTCGCGCGTGGTCAAGGTAACGACCCTTGCGTTCGCCATGCCGGTGATTGCGCTCTTGGCCGGACTCACCCACCTTGGCAGCCTGTGGAGCGGCGGCGCGTTCCTGCTCCTGCTGCTGAGCGTCGCCGGCCTGGCCCTGCCGGCGTACCTTGAAGGCCAGGTCGCGCGCGGCAATCGCACGGCGGCATAGCCGTGACGCTTAGCCCTTCCTTTTAGACGTGGCAAACGCCGTTCCGCAAGCGCCCGTGGCTGTGGTTGTGGACAGCACCGCCTCCCTTCCCGCCGGCCTTGCTTCGCAACATCGCATCGTCGTCGTGCCCATGAGGCTGAGCTTCGACGGCGAGCCGCTCAGGGACGGCGTGGACATCCAGCCCGACGAGTTCTACCGCCGCCTCGCCTCCAGCAACACACTGCCCAAGACGGCCAGCCCGAGCCCAGGCGACTTCGTCGCCGCGTTTGAGGCGGCGGCATCCCGCGGCGCCCGCGCCATCCTCTGCCTGACCCTTGCGAAGGAGCTGAGCAGCACCTACGAAGCGGCCCGCCTGGGCGAGAGCCAGGCGCGCGAGAGGCTGCCCAGCGTGGCCATAGAGGTCGTGGACACGCGCACCGCGGGTGGCGCGGAAGGGCTGGTGGCCCTCGCCGCCGCGCGCGCCGCGGCACGAGCGTCCACCCTCGGCGACGTTGCCTCGGTCGCGGCGCGGGTCATCGCCCAGGCGCAGTTCATCGGCGTGCTGGACACGCTCTACTACATCTGGAAGGGCGGCCGCATCCCCAGGGCGGCGCTCTGGGCGACGAGCATCCTCCAGATCAAGCCCATACTGGAGATCCGCGATGGCAAGGTGCCCATCGTGGAGCGGCCGCGCACCCGCAAGAGGGCGCTTGAGCGCCTGGTTACGATTGTGGCGGAGCGGTCAGTCGGAAAGCCCCTCCGGATGATCGTGCTCCACGGCAACGCGCCACAGGAGGCCGACGTGCTGCTGGCCCGCCTGCGCGGGGCCGTCCGGTGCGAAGAAGCATTCATCGCGCCCTTCACGCCGGTCATCGGAGCGCACACCGGGCCTGGCCTGCTCGGCGTGGCGTTCCACCCGGCGGAGGCGGGGTAGTCGACTCAGGTGTGCTCTTAAGCCGAACGTAGTGTTCTGCCGCGGGCCAACATGGCGGTTGATGCGGCGTGACGCCCCTAGCCCGTCGGCAGCAACACGGGGTTAGGTTTCATGACTGGCGCTTAGCGGGATCGTCGTCACTCTGCTAGGAAAGACAGCAAACATCATTCCAAAACGTGCTGCTCGGGACTTCAACCTAGGCCTATTAGACATCGCGGCCGCGGTGTGCCACGTCAAGAAGGCTGCCTGCTCCGAATGTCCTTTGGCAGGGATTTGTGCCTACGTCCAGTGCAACTTAGAACCCAATGGACTGACCAGGAGGCGCTATGGCTAACCTTGCCGAGGTTCTCGAAAAACTCCCTATTCAGCACCAGAACGCTCTGCGCTGGTTTCACGCCCATGTAGGCACAGACCAGGCTTGGCCAACTCCGCTCGTCGATGGAACTCTGCTTGCGAGCAAGGCGAAAGGCATCTATAAACCTCAGTGGAGTAAATATGCCCTCAGCGTTAGGCAGAGCCTCAATGGACCATATCCCGACAAGAACCCCGAGACCTTGCCAGACGGGAGTTGGGCATATTCGTATTTCCAGGAGAATTCAGACCCGTCAAAGCGGGACTCCCAGTATACAAACCGAGGACTTGTTGAATGCTTGCAAGACCGCGTTCCTGTTGGGGTGTTGCGACAGGTCAGCGAAACCCCAAAGGTTCTCTATCGGGTACTAGGGCTGGCCCTAGTGGCTGGGTGGGAGGATGGATACTTCTTCCCCGAGGGAATTTCACCTAGCGGGGAGATACATGGCCTCAGTTCGCAGTCAGGGGCCGACGCGCTGATGTCGCACCAAGAACAATTGGCGTCAAGCCTAGGCGCTTTTGAGCCTGACAGCATCGTAGAGGGACGTGAACGCGTTCTTGCCTCCATTGTGAGGAGGCGCGGGCAACCTGAGTTCCGCCTAGGGCTGCTCAGCGCTTACCGAGGGCGATGCGCGATTACAGGATGCGACGCGGTCGAAGTGTTGGAAGCAGCCCACATCGTGTCATACAAAGGTCCGGAGACCAATCATCCGGCCAATGGGTTATTGCTCCGGGCAGACATCCACACGCTGTTCGATCTCGGCCACATCGCGATCGATTCGGGAACAATGACAGTCGTTGTTTCCTCAAATCTGGAATCTACGTCCTATGCCGATCTCAAGGGCAAGCCACTCCGGTTACCTAAGGACGAGCGCCTACATCCAAGCAAAGCAGCCTTTGATCGGCATCGGGCTCGAGTTGGCTTATGAATTCAACCGGAAGCCTCTGGGCTGTACCGTGAGTCTACCGCTAGGCCAGCGGCAACCTGGAAACAGGCGGCGCCTTCCGGCTCATCCAGGTTGAGCGTCCTTGTGTGGGGCCCAAAAATGCACCGTTCTGGAGAACCTGCGTGGCTTGATTGTCACCTCGCTGGTCACGCAGCGACGAGCATTCGCCCCCTGTGTTCCTCGTACACATTGACTCTCCTCGAACCCCCCGTCCAGAGCATAAAAGGGTGGAACGGGTGCTCCAACGCTACGGCGGCGCGTACCACCTCATGCGGCCCAAGACGCGGAACTCCCGCCGGACCGTCTCCCTGCCCGCCGCCGTCGCCGTGGCACTCAAAGAGCACCGCGTCCGGCAGCTACAGGAACGGCTGCAAGCGGGCCCACTTTGGGACAACGAGACTTGGGGCGGCTTGGTGTTTGCCACCGAGACGGGCGGGCCGCTGTCCGGCTTCTCCGTCACGAGACGTTTCTACAAGCTCCTGCGGGTTGCTGGCCTACCACCGATGCGTTACCACGATTTGCGCCACGGTGCGGCGTCCATCATGGCCGCGTTGGGAGTATCGCCCAGGACAGCGATGGAGACGCTAGGGCACTCGCAGATCAGCACGACGATGAACATCTATACCCACGTCACGCCGGAACACCAGCGGGAAGCAATGGACAAGGTAGGCGCTGCCCTTTTCGGCCAGTAGGTGGCAGGGTAGCCCTCAAACTGGTGTAAAACTGGTGTAACACGGTGGTGAGCGCAGAACGGAAAAGAGCCACAGAGCGCATACCGACGCCAGCCATCCAGCGTAGCCCAGTGGTAGAACTGCACCAATCATAGGTGATGCGGTGAGATGGCGCCATCACGAGGACGAGACGGTGAATGCGCATGCCACTTGAACGAGACCCCCATCTTCTTCGGGACATGATGCCGCTGCTCCCTCTTGCGGTCCCTCGTCCCGCGCTCGTGGTCCTCGTCGGGCTGCCGGGCACGGGGAAGTCGTACTTCGCGGCGCAGCTTGCCGCGCTGTTTCCGCTGGCCGTCGTGGAATCGGACGTCATGCGGAAGGCGCTCTTCCCGCGCCCGAATTACACGCGGAAGGAGAGCGCACGCGTGTTCGCCGCCATCCACGCCCTGCTGCGTGAGTTGCTCGACCATCGCGTTCCCACGTTGCTGGACGCCACCAACCTCGTGGAGGCAAATCGGCGGGTCTTGTACCGCATCGCCGAGGAGGCGGACGCCAGCCTCGTGCTGGTGCTCCTCACCGCGCCGGAGAGCGTGGTGCGCAAGCGGCTGGGAGCGCGGTCCTCCTCCGGCAGCGCCGGGACGAGCTCGGACGCGGACTGGAGGGTCTACGAACGCCTCCGCCGCGAAGACGAGCCCATCCAGCGGCAGCATTTTGTGGTGGACTCGTCCGGCGACATCCAGCCCGCACTCGCCAGCATAGCGCGGGTCTTGGAACAATACACACAGCCCGGCAACGCCTCCGGCCCACGGGAATAGCCTTCCGCAATCCGAGAGGGTACACTTGCGTAGCGTCAGCCGTGCCTTAGCGCGCCGCAACCTCGCAGGAGGGGAGTGTCATGGACATCCGGGTGCTTCATGGCGACATCACGCAGCAGGACGTTGGCGCCATCGTTGTGAACCTCTTTGAGGGCGTCACGCAGCCGCGCGGCGCCACCGGCGCCGTGGACTCGGCACTCAAGGGAGCCATCTCTGGCCTCATCGCCGACGGAGAGATCAAGGGCAAGCGCGGCGAGGCGACGGTCATCCACACGCTGGGCATGATGCGCCCGAAGCGCGTGGTGGTCGTCGGCCTCGGCAAGCAGGACTCGTTCAACATGAACGCGGTGCGAGAGGTGAGCGGCGACGTCGCGCGCACGCTCAAACGCCTTGGGGTTGAGCGCGCCGCGACCATTGTTCACGGCGCGGGCATCGGCGGCGTGGACGCCGAGCAGGTGGCCCAGGCTCTCGCCGAGGGCGCGCTCCTAGGCGCGTACGAGTTCAACCGGCACAAGAGCAAGGGGGCCGACGGCAAGGGCGTGCAGGAGATGGTCATCGTTGAGAGCGATTCCGCCAAGCTCCTTGCGCTGGAGCGTGGCGTGGCAACCGGCAAGACCGTCGCCGACGCCGTCTTGCTCTGCCGCGACCTGGCGAACGAGCCCGCCAACCACATGACGCCCACGATCCTCGCGGAGCAGGCGCGCCAGATCGCCCGCGAGCAGAACCTGGAGGTCACGATCCTGGACCGGCCCCAGTGCGAGGAGCTTGGCATGGGGAGCTTCCTGAGCGTCGCCCAGGGGAGCGCGCAGCCGCCCAAGTTCATCGTGCTTAGGTACTGGGGCGACCGAGGGAACCCGGAAAACAGCCTCGCCCTCGTCGGCAAGGGCATCACGTTTGACAGCGGCGGCACGTCGCTCAAACCCGCCGACGGCATGCAGTCCATGAAGGGCGACATGGCGGGCGGCGCGTCCGTCCTGTGCGCCGTTAAAGCCGTGGCCCGGCTTGGCTGCAAAGTCAACGTCACCGCCATCGTGCCCGCCACGGAGAACATGCCCGGCGGCAGCGCCACCAAGCCTGGCGACGTGGTGCGCGCCATGAATGGCAAGAGCATTGAGATACTCAACACGGATGCCGAGGGACGCCTGGTGCTGGCGGACGGCATCTGCTACGCCAAGCACCTGGGCCTCAAGCGCGTGGTGGACGTGGCGACCCTGACTGGCGCTATCGGCCAGGCGCTAGGCAGCGTGCGCATGGGCATATTCGGCAACGACCAGGCGCTCATTGACCGGCTCATCGCCGTGGGCGACGAGGCGGGCGAGTTCATGTGGCAGTTGCCGCTGGACGAAGCGTACAAGGAGCAGGTCCGCAGCGAGGTCGCCGACATCAAGAACACCGGCAGCCGAGGCGCGGGGGCCATCACCGCGGCGCTCTTCATGGAGTTCTTCGCCGACGGGGTGCAGTGGGCGCATCTAGACACCGCCGCTGTCTCGCGCACGGACCAGGTGCGCGGCCACACCGTGAAAGGCGCAACCGGCGTGCCCGTCCGGACGCTCGTGAGGCTCTGCCAGCGCATGGCGTCGTAGCCGCTCTTCGAGCTTCTTTGTACGACGTTCGGAATTGATGAGACTGTCAAACTTGTGGAATCACATTGGCTCGCTACCTATCAGGGCTTGACCGTGCTAGAATGAAGACCCCCCAAGCTTGATAATCCTTCCAAGGATTGGCATTATGTCAAATAATCAGTTCCCTTTTGTCACGACCCACGGCCGGGTGCTCGCCTTCCTGGCCAAGCACCCGCGCGGCACCACTCGGGAGATCGCCGAGGCCGTGGGCGTCACCGACAGGACCGCGTACGCCGTCATCCGTGACCTGGCAAAAGAAGGGTACATCACCAGCAAACGCGTAGGACGACAGAACATCTACCGACTGAAGACCAGGGCCTTCATCGCCGAAGACCCGGAGCGCGACACCACGGTGAACGACCTGGCCCGCGTGCTGCGGTACGGCAAACCGCGGGACGAGGCCACTGCCAGCCGGGAGAAGGTCGCCGTCACGTAATCCGCCTCTTACCCCGCCTTCGCGTCCGCCTCAGCAACGCGCTTTTTTGCCAGAGGGTGTGCGCTTTCATACGCCTGCCGCGCCTTGGATTGCGTGACGTGCGTGTATATCTCGGTGGTGGCGGGGCTGCTGTGCCCCAGAAGCTCTTGGACCACGCGCAGGTCGGCGCCACCGTCCAGGAGATGTGTCGCGAAGGTGTGACGCAGCGTGTGCGGGTGCACGCCGCCGCCCAGGGCCACCTTCGCCGCGCTGCTCCGGACCAGCTTCTGGACGCTCCTTGCCGTAAGACGACCGCCTCGCGTGTTGAGGAACAGCCCTTCTTCCGGTGATGCTGGCTCCAATCCCGGCCTGCCGTCCTTCAGGTACGCCTCCAACGCGCGCCGGGCCTGGAGTCCAAAGGGCACGACGCGCTCCTTTGACCCCTTCCCCAGAACGCGGACGCGGTCGTCCTGCCACTCCACGTCCCGGAGCCCCAGCCCGACGATCTCGCTGACGCGCAGGCCCGATGCGTACAGAAGCTCAAGGATGGCGCGGTCGCGCAGGCCGGCGGGTTCGACCGAGGTCACGGACCCGATGAGAGACTCGGTGGCGGCGATGTCCAGGAACTTGGGAAGGCGGCTCTCACGCTTAAGCGTTCCGAGTCGAAGGGTAGGATCGACGCCAACCAGCCCGCTCCTGGCGAGGAGCTTGAACAGCACGCGCAGCCCCACTACACGGCGCACAACGCTCTTAGGGGCGTAGTCACTGCCGCCGCGTCGCACCCCCACAGGCGCTTTCGCGTTCGTGAGGAGCCAGTGGAGATACGACCGGAGCAGCTCGCGGTCCACGGTGCGGAGGTCGGCGATGCGCTTGTCATCCAGAAAACGCCAAAACGTGCCCAGGTCGCTGAGGTAGTTACGGACCGTGTACAGGGCCAGGCCGCGTCGCGCCTCAAGGTGGGTGCGAAACTGGTCGTAAATCGGGCGCGCCCAATGGCCTTCCCCGGGGTCGCCGGGCAACGCGTGCTTCTCTGGGGGCTCACGCTTTAAAGACGACTTTGCCATCGATCACTCCGCCCCTGCGTCCACGGCCTCCTGTACCACGTCCCCGCGATAGGCGCACTTGGTACACCGGGAGGCGCGGCGGCCCGCCGTCACCAGGAGGCCGCCGCACTCAGGGCAAGGCTCCTGCAGCGGCTTGCTGTTGACGGTGAAGCTGCATGTCGGATAGTTGCTGCACCCGTAGAACGTGGCCCTGGGACCGCCCTTGCGGGCCTTCCGTTCCACCAGGTCGCCGCCGCACTGCGGGCAGTCCACGCCGGTCCTGATCACCAACGGGCGGCTGGCGCGGCATTCGGGGAAGCTGGAGCAGGACAGGAAGCGCCCGAAGCGGCCGGATTTGATCACCATTGGCCGCGCGCACAGCTCGCACACCTCGTTCGACGGTTCGTCAACGCTCACGCGGGGCATGTTTGCCTGCGCCTCTTTGAGCGCCAGCTCAAACGGGTCGTAGAACTCGCGGACGACCGGCACCCACTCCCGCTCGCCTGAGGCAACGTCGTCCAGCTCCTCCTCCATGTGGGCCGTGAAGCCCAGGTCCATGACCTGCGGGAAGTAGCCGACGAGCTGGTCATTGACCACCGCGCCGAGCTTGGTGGACCGGAGGGAGCCACGCTCCCGCGTGACGTAGTTGCGGGCGATGATCGTCCCGATGATGGGCGCGTACGTGCTCGGCCTGCCGATGCCGTCCTCTTCCAGCGCCTTGATGAGCGACGCCTCGGTGTAGTGCGGGGGCGGCTCCGTGAAGTGTTGCTTCGGCTCCAGCCGCGCGCAGGCGAGCGCGTCTCCCCGCGTGAGCTCGGGAAGCCTGTTCTCCTTGTCCTCGTCATCGCCCGTGTCGGTGCTCTCCATGTAGAGCGTGCGGAATCCGGGGAATTTCATAACAGAGCCGTTGGCCCGGAAGATGTAGGCGACGCCTTGCGCGGGCGTGGCGGTGACGTCCACCTGGGTGGCGTCAAGCACGGCGTCGCTCATCTGGCTGGCCACCATGCGCTTCCACACGAGGTCGTACAGGCGGTGCTGGTCAGGGGAGAGGAAACGCTGCATGGCCTGTGGCGTGCGGCTGGACGCGGTGGGCCGGATGGCCTCGTGGGCCTCCTGCGCGCCCTTCACCTTGCGGGTGTACACGCGCGGCGCGGCGGGCAGGTACTCGCTGCCGTACGCGCTCCGAATGAAGCTGCGGGTCTCCTGGAGCGCGCTCGCCGCCACGTCCGTGGAGTCGGTGCGCATGTAGGTGATGAGGCCCGTGCTGCCCTCGCTCCCCAGCGCCACGCCCTCGTAAAGCTGCTGCGCAATGGCCATCGTCCGGCTGGCGGCCCAGCGGAGCTTGCGGTTCGCTTCTTGCTGGAGCGTGCTGGTGATGAAGGGCGGCGCCGGGCGGCGGTGGACCTCGCGCTTGACGACCTGGCCGACGCTGTATGATGCACGCTCAAGCGTGTTCAGCACCGTGTCGGTGGCGGTCTGGTTGGGCAGGCTAATGCGGTCTTTTTCGCCCTGTATAGAGTGGAGCTGCGCCGAGAACTGACGCGCCTGAGCGCCGTCGGCTGCCTTGCGCAGCAGCGCTTCCAGCGACCAGTACTCCACCGGCACGAATGCCCCAATGGCCCTGTCGCGTTCCACAACAAGCCTGAGAGCGACCGACTGGACGCGCCCCGCCGACAGGCCGCGCTGGACCTTGCGCCAGAGTAGGGGGCTGAGCTGGTATCCCACAAGCCGGTCAAGAATCCGTCTTGCCTGCTGGGCCTGCACCAGCCGCATGTCAATGTCCCGGGGGTGGTTGAAGGCCTCGCGGACGGCTTCCTCGGTGATCTCGTGGAAGACGACGCGCCTCTGCTTCTCGGGCCCGATACCGGCGGCGCTAGCGATGTGCCAGGAGATCGCCTCGCCTTCGCGGTCCGGGTCGGTCGCGAGATAGACCATGGACGCGCCGGCGGCCCGGTCTTTGATACCCTTGATAACGGACCGCTTGTCTGGTGGAGTGACGTACTCGGGGTCAAAGTCGTCTTTGACCAACACGCCCAGCTTGCCCTTCGGCAGGTCGCGGACGTGGCCCATGGAGGCGACCACGTGGTAGCGGTCGCCAAGGATGCGGCCTATGGTCCGTGCCTTGGTCGGCGACTCCACGACCACGAGGGCCGTTCCGTCGGCGTCGACAGGCCGGCCCGCCGACGCCGACGGAACGGGAGAGGGCGTCCCATTGATGGCCCCCTTCTTTGCACGAGCTCTTGGTGCGTGTTTTGGCTTGGTTGTGCTCATCAGCATCCCACATTGACAGTCTGGTCGCGAAGAATTCCCCGCGATATACACCTATTAGATGAGATTAATTCTCGGAGGATTCTCAGTCCATGAGCTAAGGATAGCAAAAATGATACACGTTATCCCGACTGATAGGCGACTGATTCTTCTCTCGCCCTCAGGTAATCCATGCCGCCGACCTGCTTTACGATGCCCTTGAGCTCCATGAGCGCAAGGGTGCTGCTCACGGTGGTTACGGGAAGATTTGTCCGGCGCACCACGTCGTCAATGTGCACCGGTTCGTGGCCGATAAACCTCAGCAGCCGCGACTCGTCGTCGTCAAGGCGGGCCGCCTGGCGCGGCGCTGCCGTCACCGCCGGAGCACCCGTCCACGCAAAGAGGTTGAGTTCTTGCAGAACATCGTCACAGTCCAGGATAAGTTTGGCCCCGTCCTGAATCAGCTTGTTGGTCCCGCGGCTCGCGGGTGAGAAGACGCTGCCCGGCACCGCGAATACGTCGCGGCCCTGCTCCAGCGCGTGGCTCACCGTGATGAGGGCCCCGCTGTCCTCCGGTGCCTCCACCACCAGGCAAGCCCGCGCCATGCCGCTCAGGATGCGGTTGCGCCGTGGAAAGTTGCTGGCTTCGGGGCGCCTGCCCAACGGCAGCTCGCTGATCAACGCTCCGTTTGTAATCACCTGCTCGGCGAGCGCCTGGTGCTCAGGCGGGTGGATGACGTCAACGCCCGACCCCAGGACCGCGAGCGTCCGGCCTTTGCTTTCCAGGGCCGCCCGGTGCGCTACCGCGTCTATCCCGCGCGCCAGGCCGCTGATGATGGTGCACCCCGCCTTCGCCAGCCCGCCACGAGATGGTCACAGGCCTCGCGGCCATAGGCGGTGGTGCGACGCGTACCGACGACGGTGACGGCTCGCTCATCCTCGGGAAGCAGCGTGCCATTCACAAACAGCACCGGCGGCGGATCGGAGATCCCTTTGAGCAAGCGGGGATATTCGTCCTCGTACCAAGTGATCGCGCGAGCGCCCGCGGCGGCCACGCGCTCCAACTCCTGCGCCGGGTCAATCTTGGCGCGCGTCTGGACGATGTGCTCCGCCAGGTGGCTGTCAAACCCTGCCGCCCGCAGCGCGCCCACTGGAGCTTTCCACGTGTCGGCCATCGTGCCAAAGGCCCGCTCCAGCGCACGGAACCGCGCCGGCCTATGGACGGCACGTGCAATCAGGCAACGCAAAACTCAAGATCGCTCATAACGTCGGCAACAATCGCGGCCTTCTTGCTGATGGCGGAGAGGGCGGGATTTGAACCCGCGAGAACCTGTGAAGGCCCTACGCGCTTTCCAGGCGCGCCTGTTCGACCGCTCCAGCACCTCTCCATTGCCGGTGGGGGACACAAAAATCGGTGAGCGTGGAGAATCCCCACGGTCCCATTGGCGCTGCTGAGGGCCACCTTCTCTCGGTCGGATGAGCCACTTGCAGCCTGTACCAGTATGGGCGAGACGCGCCAGCGGTGTCAAACCGAGGATTTCTGAGGAGGAGGGTCTTTTAGTTATCGCCTTGGCTCACTTTCTCGCTCACAGTGCCGAGTCTGTGGAGAATGTGTAGGGGCAATTCATGAATTGCCCCTACACATTCCTTCCTTTGTTGCAGGGAATCAGAAAACGGGAAAACCTGTTCTGAGAAGGAGGCATCCGACAGAACCAACGCCGCCGTTTCGGGACGCTCAGGCACCTTGCTTCACCGGTGCGGCGCGAGAAAACATGCTTCCAGGTGGTCGTTGACCATGCCGACTGCCTGCATAAAGGCGTAGCAAATGGTCGGCCCGACAAACCGGAATCCTCGCCGCCGCAGGTCCTTGGACATGGCCCGCGACTCCTCGGTTTCCGCTGGCAGGTCGGCCATAGCGCCCGGGCCTCGCTTACGCAGGGCCTTATACCCCGTGAACTGCCACAGATACCGGTCCAGGCTCCCGAATTCCCGCTGCACCGCCAGCGCCTGCTGCGCGTTGGTGATGGCGGTGTCCACCTTGAGCCGGTTACGGATGATCCCTTGGTCCGCAAGAAGGCGCTGACGGTCGCTGGCGCCGTACCGGGCGATGGCGGCGATGTCAAAGTCGCTGAACGCCTTCCGGTATCCGTCACGCCGGTGCAGCACGGTCCGCCATGAGAGGCCTGCTTGCGCGCCCTCAAGCACCAGCAGCTCAAAGAGTCGCCGGTCGTCGTGGACCGGCACGCCCCACTCCTCGTCGTGGTAGCGCATCATCAGCGGGTCGTCCGGGCCGCCAAAGCAGCGAAACGTGCTGTCCGTCGTCATCCTGGCCCCTCATGCGACGCTGGCTCTTTGACCCCATGGAGATGGGACCCGTGCCAGTTAGCCTTGCCCCGGATGTCGTTACGCGCGCGTAGCCCTTGCGGCCCACAATGCGGGGTGGTTAAAGGCCGGGCTGCGCCGGGCCTGTTGGAGGTCGGCGATGTAGCCCGCGAGCAGGCGATAGTCTCGGCGAATATCTTGTGATGGGACAAAAGGTTCTCGCAATGGAAGGAGGGAATGGCCTCTAAATCACCGTCGGAGGCTGGTACTCGCCGTATACTTCGCGCAGCGTGTCGCAGATCTCGCCTGTGGTGGCGTAGGCCTTCACCGAGGTCAGAATCTCCCGCATGAGCGGGGCCTTCGGATCTTCAGCGGCGGCCTTCAACCTGCCAAGCGCGGCTGCCACGGCGGCGTTGTCGCGGGTGGCGCGGAGCTTGGCAAGCTTCTGCGCCTGGAGCTTGGCCACCCCTGGGTCAACCTGGAAACGTAGGGCGGAGCCCTCGTCGCCCTCGGTGAACTGGTTCACGCCGACGATGACGCGCTTTCCACTCTCTATTTCACGCTGGTAGCGCACCGCCGACTCCTGGATGCGCCGCTGGTAGAAGCCGGACTGGACCGCCGCCACGGCGCCGCCCATGTCCTCAATCTGCCGCATGAGCGCCCAGGCCTGGTGCTCCAGCTCGTCGGTAAGCGCCTCAACGTAGTACGAGCCGGCCAGCGGGTCCACGGTCTCCGCCGCGCCCGTCTCGTAGGCGATGACCTGCTGCGTGCGCAGCGCGATGCGCTGGGCCTTCTCGGTTGGGATTGCCAGCGCCTCGTCGTAGCATGAGAGGGCCATGGATTGGACGCCGCCCAGCACGGCGGCGAGGGCCTGGATGGCGGCGCGGGCGATGTTGTTCTCCGGCTGCTGCGCCGTCAGCGTGGAGCCGCCCGTCTGCGTGTGGGTGCGGAGCATCATGGACTGGGGCCGCTGCGCGCCAAACCGCTCCTTGAGCAGCTTGGCCCAGACGCGGCGCAGCGCTCGGTACTTGGCGACCTCTTCCAAGAAGTTGTTGTGGGTGTTGAAGATCCAGGAGATGCGCGGCGCGAAGTCGTCAATCTTCAGGCCGAGCGCCAGCACCACGTCAATGTACGCGATGGCGTTGGCGAATGAGAAGGCGATCTCCTCGGCGGCGGTGCAGCCCGCGTCGCGCATGTGGTAGCCGCTCACGGAGATGGGGTTCCACTGAGGGACGCGCTCGGCGCAGTAGGCGATGAGGTCGGCGGCGATGCGCAGCGACGGGCCGGGCGGATAGATGTACGTGCCGCGCGCGACGTACTCCTTCAGCACGTCGTTCTGCGAGGTGCCGGAGAGCTTGTCGGCGGACACGCCCTGCTTCTCCGCCGCCACGACGTACATCGCCAGGAGTACGGATGCGGGCGCGTTGATGGTCATGGAGGTGCTCACCTTGTCCAGCGGAATGCCCGCAAAACAGGTCTCCATGTCCTGCAGGGATGAGATGGCCACGCCGACCTTGCCCACCTCGCCCATCGCCATGGGGTTGTCCGAGTCGTAGCCGAGCTGCGTGGGCAGGTCAAAGGCCATGCTCAGGCCTGTCTGGCCCTCTTTCAGCAGGTACTGGAAGCGCTGGTTCGTCTCCTCGGCGGCGCCGAAGCCCGCGTACTGCCGCATGGTCCAGAGCCGTCCGCGGAACATGGTGGCCTGCACGCCGCGGGTGAAGGGGTACTGGCCGGGGAAGCCCTGCTTCTCCAGGTAGCCGTCGCCCTCCGCGTCTAGCGGCGTGTAGAGGGTCTTGGTCTCCACGGAGCTTGTCCCGACGATGCCCTCGCGCTCCTTGAAGCGCTTGACGGAGGGGTCAAGGACCTCTTTTTGCCACTTGTCTTGGGCGGTACGAAGAGTTTCTTGGTTGAGCCCGTGCTTCTCGGTCATGCCTACCCCCCTGGAGTACGAGCCTATAGCATCTGGCTGGTTGCTTAAAGTGTACTGTTTCTTGCGGTCTTGGGGGGAGTTCCCATGTGTCGCGACCAGGGCGAGGGCCACGTTGAGGCTCGCACTAAGGAAGGCGGCAAGCCAAGGAACGGAGGAAGATTCCTCGCTCCGCTCAGAATGGCGACACAGTGGAGCGCTGCGGATGACGGAGGAACGTGGTCGCTGCGCCATGCCCGCTTGCTGCTCAGATAGCGGCTTTTTTGTAGAGCGGCGCGAGGCATGAAGTCAATGGCAACGTGCCGCGCATCGGCGGGGGTATCCTCGGCGCGCGTGAGGTCTCGGTCGAAGACGCGCATGAGCGAGTTGCCTGCGAGGTCCTCTAGGCGAGGGTCAACGATCACCGAGTGGTGGCCTTCTTTCCACGGCGACTGCGGCTGGAACCGCCAGGACCGCTCGCCTTGGCCGACGGAGGCCTGACCGGCGAGGGGCGCACCGGCTGCGTCGTTGATCCAGAGACAGTGCTGGAGGAGCGCGTGGTCCAGCGGCCGGTCAAACTCCACCGTCAGCGGGTCGGTGGATCCTGCGGCGGGCTGCTGGAGCCGCCACTTGACGGGGTCTATCCTGGCCAGCAGAACAGGGCCGACCTGGTAGCGCTGTTCCGCTCCGGCCCGCAATGGACGGCCTGTGGCGTCGCGGAAACTGGCGTCAATGGTGACGACGACCGGCGCGCCCTCGGTCAGTGGGTAGCCTGCCTCCTGGTTCGGGATGAGTCCACGCTTGATGCGGCCCGGGTCCAACAGCAGCGTGAGGCGTTTGCGGTCTGGATCCCACAGCTCAGGCTCCATCCTGAGGAACACGTCCGCAAGGCGCTCATGGGTGTCTAAGCGAAGGACGTGGACGGCGCGGGCGGCCCATCCCTCGCTCATGGGATGAGAGAAGTGGACGTAGAGCTTGAGCTGGTTGACGGGCAACTCGTCTGTGGTGGGGTAGATGGCGACGACGGTGGTCTCCGGCACGCCTGTCCGCGCGGGCCGCTGGATTGTCCAGGTTTCCGGGTCGCCACGCCCGTCCGCAGACGCCGGAAAGAGAAGCAGGGAGTAGCCGGCGCCGTCCAGGAACGGGAAGCGAGGGATGAAGCAGACCGCGCCGCCGTCCAGCACAAAACGACCCGCGACGGGCTGAAGGGCGCGCAGGTCCAGGCCCGCCTTCGTTAGCTCGCTCGGCAGGACGGCTAGATGAGGCACGAGCTGCGCGAACCCGGTGTGCTCGCGCAGCTCGTCTGCAGTCCAACCCCGAACACGGAGGCAGGCACGCCCCTCGTGCTCAGACCAGTCAAGCCTGATTTGGCGGCACCGGGTCACAGCGTCGCGGTGCTGTATGACCGGAGGTCGACGTTTCCGGCGTCGTTCAACTGCATCATGAGGACGTAGCCGTCGTTCAGATTGGCCATTCGCCCGACGCCCTTTTGCGGCAGCGTCTGGCGGGGAGCGCCTTCCGGCTCTTTCGGCTGCGTAAGCGCGTCCTGCCGGTCCAAGTCCTTGCAGGCCAGCTTCATGAGGGGGTGCCGTGCGTTGGAGACGAGCAGATACTCCTGCCCTTTTTGCTTGAACGACACCATGTCCAGGGGCGTGTTGCCCTAGCCCAGCTCGGCAACGGTCTTGCCCTTGACGTGGGTCTTGGACTTGACGTCCTTAAGGGAGAACTGAACGACGGGCGTGCAGGTGTAGCTAGCCAGGATGCTGGAGTTGCGGCCGTATGGCACGAAGGTGCGGATCGGCGAGGCCGTCTCGTACTTGCCGTGCGAGACGTGGAAGATCTCCAGCGAGTTGGTCAGCGCCTTGCCGGTGAACGGGAATGGGATGCGCCGCAGGGTGGACGAGAACTCCTCGTTGGAGGCGCCCGCCACGAGCAGGACGCCGTCAACGTAGGCCATGTCGGTCACCGTCACGGTGCGGAGCTTGTCGCGGGCGATGCGGATCGTGCCGCCCGTGCGCATCTGCATCTCCTCGCCCTCACGCTTGCCCTGGACGAGGCGGACCTCAAGGCGGGCGTCGTCCTCGGCGGGCGGGTTCTCAATGGACGTCCGCGAGAACGGCACGTTCTCAAGCGGGACTTCGGAAAGGCTCCCGTCCGTCGCCAGCTTGACTAGGACCGGGACGGCGGCAGCGCCGCTGCCTCGCATCACGGCGAGGTAGACGTTCTCAGACGACGGGTGCATCGCCATGTCGCGGATGAAGACATCCTCGCGGGAGCAGCCCAGGAACGCGGCAAGGCGCGTGTCCAGCTTGTCCACGTTAACGGGCCGTGAGGCGCCTGCCGCGCCGCCATCGAGGGTGTCAATGGCGAAGATCTTCGCCCCCGCATTGTCCGCGACGAACAGGACACCTTCGGGGCCAAAAGCGAGAGACCCAACCGACTTCAGATCGGGCGTCCCAACCTTCAAGCCATGCTTGCCTGTGCCAACCGCCAAGCTCATCGTCTCCTCTTTCACCTATGCGGAATGAACTTCCGGCCCAAGGTACCACGCCGATGGCGATCCCGCAAACTCCCCCGGTCCCATGAGCGAAGCCCGCAATTTCGTCCACAACGAAGGCTTATTTGGCGGGCCGCTTTGGCACCAAGATCTTGCGACGGAAGGTGACGACCGTCTCGCCGCGCTGGTTCCAGCCACGCGTATCCACCGTCACGATGCCGCGGTCGGGGCGGCTGCCGGAGACGCGCGAGTCAACGACTTTGGACTCGGCGTAGAGGGTGTCGCCGTGGAAGACGGGCCCCACGTGCTGGAGCGACTCGGTTTCCAGGTTGGCGATGGCCTTGCCTGACACATCCGCCACGCTCATGCCGAAGACGACGGCGTAGACCAGTGGCCCGGCGACGACGCGCTGCTTGAACTGGGACTGCTCGGCGTAAGCGGCGTCAATGTGGAGTGGGTGCTGGTTCATGGTGATGAGGGTGAACCAGGTGTCGTCGGCCTCCGTGATGGTGCGGCCCGGCCAGTGCTTGTACACGTCGCCGACCGTGAAGTCCTCCAAGTACCGACCGAAGCGGTCGCGGCCGTCGTAGGTTGTCATAGTTCCCTCACCTAACCTCTCCAAGCGGGAGAGGAAGTTGCCGATTCTTCGTCGTGGAGTTTACCACCTCGGCAGGCCCTCGGCAGGCCCTCGGCAGGCCCGGGGCAGGCCCGGGGCAGGCCCGGGGCAGGCCCGGGGCAGGCCCGGGGCAGGCCCGGGGCAGGCCCGGGGCAGGCTCGGAGCAGGCTCGGAGCAGGCTCGGAGCAGGCTCGGAGCAGGCTCGGAGCAGGCTCGGAGCAGGCTCGGAGCTAAGCGAACGGGCTTCACAGAATGACACGATGCCGCGTCCAGGCCGTCCCAGTCATCCCGCTCAAGGCGTATGGTATATGAGCCTAATGAACACTCGCAGGATCTGCGGATGCACTCGTGGGTACGGGGCGCCCCCGGTCCCGCCGCACAAGATTATATACGACCGGGATGACCACCAGCGTCAGGAAGGTGGAGGTGATGAGCCCGCCTATCACCACGGTGGCAAGCTCGGCGCCGATGATGCCGGATTTGTCGCCGGGCAGGACGGCGAGGGGGAGGAGCGCGAAGACGGTGGTGAAGGCGGTCATAAGGATGGGCCGCAGCCGCGTGCGACCTCCCTCAACGAGCGCCTGGGAGACGGTCCGCCCCTGGGCGCGGAGCTGCTCCACGAACACGATGAGGACGATGGCGTTGGTGACGACCAGTCCGATGAGCATGAGGATGCCCATGAGCGCGGGCAGGCCGAGCGCGCGCTGGGTAATGGCGAGCGCTCCCAGCGCGCCAATGGAGGCCAGCGGCAGGCTGAAGATGATGATGAAGGGTGTGACGAAGGACCGCAGTGTCAGCAGCATGACGAGCAGGACAAGGCCCACGCCCGTGGCCATGGCTATGCCCATCTGGGTGAAGACTTCGTTGATGTCCTGGAAGGCACCGCCGGTCTCTATCTCAACGCCTGATGGCAACGGGAGCTGCGCCAGGATGCGGTTCACTTCCTGGTTGACGCGCTGGGTGTTCTCGGCGGTGATGGCGCCCGTGACGGTGACGGCGCTCCTGCCGTTGACCCGGACGATCTGCGTGGCGCTGGCATCCCCCGGCGTGACGGCGTCGGAGCGGACGTTGATGAGGCCGCCCACTCCCTTGATGGCCCCAACGATCTGGTCGGCAGCGCTTGCGAGGGCGCCAGTGTCCTCGGCGAAGAGGGTGATCTGCACGGTGTTGCCCTGGGGTCCGCCGCCCTCCGCCTGAGCGACGGTCACCTCACGCCCAGGGCCGGCAAGCTCCCTCCGGAGGGCCTCCGTGACCTGTTCCGGGTTGGCATCCTCGTGGAGGACGGCGAGAAGCCCCGCGCCGCCCGCGCCCGCGCCCAGCCGGAAGGGATTGCCGTCGCTTCCGACCGTCACCTGGTACGTCATCAGCGTGCCTTGCTCGCGCTTGGAGGCAAGGACCCGCTCAATCTCTTCTACCTGTTGCGTCATGGCCTCCCTGGCCGTGCCGGGAGGAAAGTTCACCTGCGCCGTGAGGACGCCCTGCGTGGAGCTTGGCAGGAAGCTCACGGGGATGACGCTGAGCAGCCCCAGGCTGCCCACGAAAAGCACGAGCGCAATGGCGATGGTGGCCAGCTTGTGGGCGAGCGCCCAGCGCAAGAAGGGCGTGTACACCCGCTGGAGCCTCGTCTCGCGCTCCGGTTCATCGCCACGCCGCTGGATGAGGAAGCTGCCGAGGACCGGCACGATAGTCAAGGCGACGAGGAGCGAGGCGAGGAGGCAATAGGTGACGGTGAGGGCGAAGGGAAAGAAGAAGCTGCCGATGATGCCGCCCATGAAGCCCAGAGGCGCGAAGACGGCGATGGTGGTAAGCGTGGAGCTCGTGATGGCGCCCGCCACCTCGCGGGTGCCGGCGAGGGCGGCCTGGAGCGCCTCCTCGCCGCGCTGGCGGTGGCGGTAGATGTTCTCCATGACGACGATGCTGTCGTCCACGACGCGCCCCACGGCTATCGCCAGGCCGCCCAGCGTGATGATGTTGAGGCTCATTCCCTGCAGGCCAAGGACGATCAGCCCGCCCAGCAGACTGACCGGGATGGCGATGCCGCTGACGATAGTCGGACGCACGTTAAGCAGGAAGGCGAAGATGACCAGGACGGCGAGGATGCCGCCTAAAAACACCTCGCGGGTGAGTGTGCTAATGGAGTTCTGGATGTCCGGCGCCTGGTTGGCGATGGTGATGAACTGCACATCCGGGGGCAGGGTGGACTGCGCCTCCCTTAGGCGCTCCATGATGCGAATCACGACCTCCACCGTGTTGGAGTCCGGATGCTTGATGATCGTGATGGGCAGGCTTGGCAGGCCGTTGGTGCGGGAGACCACCATGCCGGACTCGGAGCCGAGGGGCAGCTCCGCACTGAAAACGCCGGGCGTCTGCTGGAGCAAGGGAATGACCTGGGTGGAAAGGATGCGGTGGAGGTCGGCGACGTCACGCTGGCCGATGGCGCTTAGCTCCAGGACGGGAAACTCGTCCGGGTTGACGCGCGCGACCCGAGGAGGCTGGACGCTCGGTGGGAGGGCCGACGCGCGCACCTTCTCGGCGACCACGCGCTCAACCCGCTTCATGTCCGTGCCGAAGTCAAACTCGGCCAAGATGAGGGAGAAATTCGGGGAGGTGATGGAGCGCACCGTCCGCAAACCCTCCAGGCCATGGGTTGTCTTCTCAAGCGGCTGGGAGACGTCCCTGAGCACCGTCGCCATGTCCGCGCCCGGGTAAAACGCGGATACAGTCACCAGGGGAAAGTCAACGTCGGGGAGAAGCTCAACCTGAAGCCTGCTCAGGGTGAAGGCGCCGCCGGCGATGATGAGCGCCATAATGACGAGCGTAGCAATGCGGGCGCGCAGGGCGAGTCTTGTGAACATACGAGTCTTGATTACCCCCCACGAAAACGCTTAGGCGATACGACGACGTTGCTGCTGCGGAACAACAGGCTATGAGCGTGGAGTCGCCCTCCCGGACCTTTCGCCTGCGGGATCGGGGTGACAGAGGAAGGCGGATTCAGCATGAAAGAAGAAGGCAGTCTGTGAAACGTTGAGAGGTATGACCGTGGTTTGGACCTGACTCCAGCACGTTCCTGTTCGCTTAAGGCAGGCTCCCAGAGAAGGGGAATCGCCTACTCCTTCTTGTACAGCCGCTCCAGCGCCCGCGCGATGACGATCTTTTGGATGTCGCTGGTGCCTTCGCCGACGATGAGCATGGGGGCGTCGCGGTAGTAGCGTTCGGCGCGCATGTCCTTCGTGTAGCCGTAGCCACCAAACGTCCGCATGGCGTCAATAACGACTTCTTGGCACATCTCGCTGGCAAAGAGTTTCGCCATTCCCGCTTCAAGGTCGCTGCGTTCACCGTGGTCCTTCTTCTCCGCCGCCTGCTTCACCAGCAGGCGCGCCGCCTCAATCTTGGTGGCCATGTCGGCGAGGCGCATGTGGACGGCCTGGTGCTCAAAGATGGGCTTGCCGAAGGCCTTGCGCTGAAACGAGTAGGCGATGGCGTCCTCAAAGGCCGCGCGGGCGAGGCCAACGGCGCGGGAGGCGACGTTGATGCGTCCCACTTCCAGCCCGCTCATCACCTGCCGGAAGCCATCGCCCTCTTTGCCGCCTACCAGGTTGGTGACGGGCACGCGCACGTCGTCAAAGCTGAGGGCGACGGTGTCCAGGCCCTTGTAGCCAAGCTTTTCAATGTCGCGTTGGACCACCACGCCGGGGCTCTTCTGGTCCACGATGAGCGCGCTTATGCCACGGTGCGGCGGGTTGGCGTTGCGGTCGGTCTTGCAGAGCACGAGGTAGTAGGCGGCGCGGCGGCCGTTGCTGACGAACATCTTGTTGCCGGTGAGGCGGTACTCGTCACCGTTCTTGAGAGCGAAGGTTTTGATGGCGGCGACGTCTGATCCCGCGTCAGGCTCTGTGAGCGTGAAGGCGAAGCGCTGCTTGCCTTCCACCATGATGGGAAGCCACTGCCGCTTTTGCTCCTCAGTGCCGAAGTTTTCGATGATGTACGAGACGATCACGTGAGTGTTGACGAAGCCCGCGACGCTCATCCAGCCTCGGGACAGCTCCTCAACCACAGCGGCGTAGGTGACGAAGGGCAGCCCCAGCCCGCCGTACTCGGAGCTGATGGTCATGGCGAAGACGCCCATCTCCGCCAGCTGGTCCACGAGAGCCGCGGGGTACTCGTTCTTGTGCTCCAGCTCCGTGGCGACAGGGATGACCTCCTTGTCCACGAAGCGCTTGACCTCGCGGATGATGACGGCGGACGCATCATTGGCAGCGGTGGTCATGGCTCGTTCACCTCGTCAGACCTCTCCCTCTTATCCCTCTCCCGAAAGGGAGGGAAGGGGGCACGGATTCTTCGCTTCGCTCAGAATGACAGTTGCGACTACGCCTGCTCGTACAGCTTCGTGATCTTCACCGTCCCTGCGGGGCAGGCCTGGATGCACAGGTCGCAGAGGACGCACTCGTCCAGATTGTCCTCCACGATGCGGAGGCTCTGGTCTGCGTTCTGGGCGAAGATGTCCACCGGGCAGACCTCCACCAGCTTCTTGGCGAGGTCGGCCCGCCGAGCAACCGAGGGGTCTACCTCCACGCGGATGAACATGGGCATGGCACGCACTCCTATTCTTGGGATGTCTCCTCGTGAGACGGTCAGAGAGGCGTTGTTTCCTCGGCGGTTACGTCCTTCATTGGGAACGGGCGGGGAGATTCCTCGCTCCGCTCAGAATGGCGAGTCAGACGCACTCCTATCTTGAGAGGCGCTCTTGGATCAAGCTCGGTATGGACTCGATTGACTCGGCGACAGTGATGCCTGCCTGCTGCATCAGCCGGATCTTCTCGGTGGAGGTGTCTGCGCGTCCCTCCACGATGGTCCCCGCGTGGCCGAACCGCATGCCAGGCATCTCGTCCATGAAGCGGCCCGCCATGAACGCCACCACCGGCAGTCGCGACTTGCGGTGCGTCAGGTATGCGGCCAGCTGCGCCTCGTATGGCCCGCCTGGTTCGGAGTAGACGACGATGGCCTTGGTCTGGGAGTCGGCCTCAAAGAGGGGCATCAGCTCCGCGTACGTGCTGCCGATAATAGGGTCACCGCCGATGCTCACGGCGGTGCTGATGCCCAGGCCGGCCGCGCTCAGCGTGTTGCAAATCTCGGTGGTCATGCCGCCGCTGCGGGACATGACGCCGATGGAGCCGGCGACGAAGGCCTTGCGGGTCCCCTCGGCGGTGCCGCCGATGCCGCCCATCTTGGACTTCCCCGGCGAGATGAGGCCCAGACAGTTGGGGCCGATGACCCGTGAGCCCCGCAGCTTCGCGAACTCCAGGATCTCCGCCACCTCGCCTCGCGGGATGCGCTCGGTGACGATGACCACCAGCTTGATGCCCGCGTCAATGGCCTCCAACGCGGCGTCCTTGGCGAAGCCGGGAGGAACGGAGACCACGGCGCCGTCCACGCGCATTTGGTCAGTAATTTGTCGCACGGTGTCATAGACCGGCACGCCGTACACGTCGCGGCCCTTGCGTCCTGGGGTCACGCCGCCCACCACCTTGGCGCCGTAGTCCTTGCACTCCCTGGTCATGTTCACGGCTTCTCGCCCCGTGATGCCCTGAATGATGAAGGTGGTGCTGCCATCAATAAGAACGGACATGCTATCTCCCCCGCATATTGACTACAGCGCGGCGGGCGGCCTCGTCCATGGACACACTCCGGTCGCCATACTCCACGCCGTACTTCCTCAGAATTCTGGCTCCTTCATCTTCCCAGGAGCCTGGGATGCGAAAGAAGGTGATCTTGTCCTTCGGCTGATAGCCCGCCTCAATCACCCCCTTGATAACACCACGGGCCATGATGTCCACGCGGGTGTTGCTCACCACGTTCATCATCACGGCGATCTTTTCCACACCCGGCTTGGACAGGATGAGCTTGGTGAGCTCGCACGCCTTTCGGACGCTGGGGTTGCCGCCGATCTCGCAGTAGTTTGCGGGCCTGCCGCCGTGCTTGCGGACGGCGTCCAGCAGCGTCAGGCTACCGCCGCCAGCGCCGATGATGAGGCCCAGGTCGCCGTCAAACTCAATGACATGCCCGGCGACGCCCTTGTTGTCCAGGGCGTCAACCTGGGCGCCGCGAATCTCAAAGGGGGTGGGAGGACGCGCCTGGCGGGTCTCCTCGCGGCCCACGCCGAGCTCCTGGAGCAGGCGGGTGTGGCGGTCGCGGGCCTCCTCTTCCATGTCCAGGTGGCAGTCCAGGCAGAGGAAGTTGCCGTCTTCAAGCTCGCAGAGGGGATTGATCTCCGCCAGGGTGAGGTTATATTGGAGGAACAGGCGCACCAGGCGGGTCAGGATGGGGGTCAGGCGGCTGAGCTGGTTCCCGGTGATGCCCAGGGAAGCAACGACGTTCTTGGCCTGGTAGTCGGAGAAGGGTTCAAGGACGGAGAAGTGGGCGCGGGCGACGTGCTCGGGGTGCTGCTCCGCGACCTGCTCAATGTCGATGCCGCCCATGTCGCTGAAGATCAGCACGGGGCGCTTTGCCAGCGCGTCGTAGATGACGCCCGCGTAGAACTCCTTGCGCACAGGCGCCTTTGCCTCCACCAGCACCGAGCGCGGACGCTGGCCGTTGATGGCCAGGGCGAGGATCGCCCCGGCTTCCCGCCGTGCTTCCTGGGGAGAGCCGGCGAAGCGTATGCCGCCCGCCTTCATGCGCCCGCCGGAGAGGACCTGAGACTTGAGGACCACGGTGCCCGCGATCTGGCCGGCGATTTGCTCCGCCTCCTCCGGTGTCTTGGCGTTGCCGCTCTTGGGCAGCGGAAGTCCCTGCCTTCCCAGGAGGGTTTTCGCCTCGTGCTCGTAAAACCGCATTCGTTGTCTCCTGGGGCGTCCTACGCCACGCGCTTCATCATCTGGAGGATGTCGTAGCCGCTGACCTGCCTAGACTTGGCGGCGACATCGGCCAGGTAGGCCGCGTCGACCTTGCCTGCCTGCACGCCCTTGGCCAGGTGCACGAGCATGCCTTTGATGACCGCCTCGTCCAGGAACTCTCCCGTCTCCGGGTACATGAGGGCGCCTCCGCCGTGCTGGTGGTAGTAGTCCACCGAGCCCTTGGCGGTCTTGATCTCCTCGTCCGTTGGCGTGAAGCACTCGTTGGCGATCTCCGCCTGCTGCGGGTGAATGATCCACGTGCCGTCCATGCCAAGGTTGGCCGCTCCCTGGTTCTTTTGGCGCAGCTCTTCTCGGAGGCGCTTCGCTTCCTCGGGCGGCGCGTCGCGGCGGATGATAGTGAGGAACGCGTTGTCAACCGCGTGCAGTCCCGCAGCCTTGGCGGCGACCACCACAGCCTGCTTGGTGTAGTGGAAATTCACGTTCTGATCCTTGACCATTTCCCGCACGCCCATCGCCGCCGAGAAGTCGGCAATGCCGAAGATGAGGCCCACCATGCGGTCAGACGCTGTGGCTATCTTGTACGCGTTGATCACCGCGAGCGGAGTCTCAATGAGCGCCTCAATCTGCACGCGGGTCTTCCAGCGGCCCTGCCGCTCCAAGGTGTCCAGCAGCCTGGAGAGGTGCATGATGTCTTCAGGTTCGTTGGCTTTCGGCAGGATGATGCCGTGGAAGCGGTCAGCGGCCCCCAGCATTATGGCTTCCAGGTCCCCAAGGAAGAACGGCGAGCGGATGTTGTTGGGCCGGATAACGACCACCTTGTGGCCAAAGTCTACGGTGTTGAGAGCCTCCACCATCGTCTTGCGGGATTGCTCTCCCTTGAACTCGTAGGGACAGGCGTCCTCAAAGTCGGCCATTACCAGGTCTGTCGGGGCCGCGGCGGCGTTCTGGTGCATCCGCAAAAGGTGACAGGGATAGGTCAACTCGGTCCGTGGGATGACGAACCGCCGGCCCCCTTCAATGATGTACATGCTCGCTCCTCTCGTTCTAACGCGCTGCTCAACAGCGCGTTATTACAGCGGATTGGCCACGGTGCGCTTTGAACGTGAGATAAGCAATCTGCCCAGGGGATGAACCCTCTGGGCAGATTCTACACCAACCACCGAAGCAAAGACCAAGAAGCCGCGCCGCTACGGCACCAGCACCACTTTACCTATCGCCTCGTCTTCCTCAAGCACGCGGTACGCCTCGGCGGCCTTGCTCATTGGAATGACCTTGTGCACCGTCGGCTTGATGACCCCTGCTTCAACCATCTTCATCGCCTGCCGCAATTCGTCCACGGTCCCCAGCGTGGATCCGATGAGCTGGACCTGGCGGAAGAAGATGTGCCGTAGGTCAATAGTCCCCTCGTACCCGGACGTGGCGCCCGAAATAACCACCTTGCCGCCCCATTTGGTCAGGCGCAGGCTGCTGTTGATCGTCGCCTGGCCGGGGTGCTCAAACACGATGTCCACGCCTCGGCGCCCCACAATCTTGCGGACCTCTTCGTGAAGGTCCTGGGTCTTGCGGTTGATGACGAACTCGGCGCCTAGCTCTTTGCACATCGCGAGCTTCTCATCGCTGGACGCGATGGCAATCGGCCGCGCCCGGAAGACCTTGCACACCTGTATGGCCATGGAGCCGATGCCGCCCGCGGCGCCCCAGATGAGCACAAAGTCTCCAGGACGGATGCCACCCTTCGTCACGAGCTGGCGCCAGACCGTGACGAGGACGAGGGGAAGGGATGCGGCCTCTTCCCAGCTGAGGTTCTTGGGCTTGGGCAGCAGGTTGTCCTGGTGGATCTTGGCGAACTGGGCGTGGGAGCCTTCCATGGGGCCGCTGTCAAAGCCCCAGATGATGTGCTCCTGGCCCTCGGGGCTGCCCATTGCGGGGATGCCGCAGTGGTTCAGCACCTCGTCGCCAACTTTCACCTTTTTGACCGCCGAGCCGATCTCGCGGACGATGCCGGCAAAGTCGCTGCCGAAGATGTGGGGCAGCGCCACCTGGAGCGGCGTGCCGCGCCGCGCCCAAACGTCGTTGTAGTTGGAGCCTGCGGCCTTCACCTCTACAATCACGTCGTTGGGACCGGGCTTAGGAGTCGGGACCTCCTTCCATAGCACCGCCTCCGCCCCACCGTACGCTTCCATGACGGCCGCCATCATCGTCTCAGGCAGCCGCCCGTTGGTCGCAGCACCAGTCCTTGTCTGAGCCTGTGTCACGACGGTCCCTCCTGGTTTTCCGCGATGTCCGTTTCCGGTAGGCAACAATTTTGTAACATATCAGATTGTACGATGCCAATCGCGGCTTTCAATAGATTTGAGAGAATGGCTGTAATAGTCAGGAGCGTTCGTAGAGGCAGTTTTGCAGCTTATGTAGCCACTCCAAGAGAACTTGGATCTTAAACCATCGGTGCACTTCGCACATACATGGACAGTCTCTAGGTGCAAGTATCCACCATTTTCCACGCCAATGGAAGGGAGTATGCATGGAATTTGGACAACTCGAAGCCTTTGTCCAGGTGGCGCAGCTTGGGAGCTTCCGCCGCGCGGCTGATGTCCTTTTTCTCACCTAGCCGACGGTTAGCCACCGGATCCAGGCCCTGGAGCGCGCCTTGGGCGAAACGCTCTTTGAACGCAGTACCAGGAGCGTCCGTCTGACTGAAGCTGGTCGCCTTTTCCTTAGAGCCTGTAACAAAACCCACAGCAGTGGACGCATGGCGCTTCACTGGCCTGCACGTCATTGGTTGGCGAGCAAGCCCATTCCCCCTTGAGCGGGAAGGTTAGGATAGTGGTGAAACGCGTCTTCCCCAGCCACAATACGGTTTCGTTAGGCGCTTTAAGGGACAGCCTGGACTAGATCACCTTTTTCTGGAGCAAGTCTTTGATCTGCTGCGGGGTGAACCCGGCGACCTGGTTGTAGATCATGTCGTTGTCGTAGCCTACCGGGCCGGGACCGCGCCAGATCTTCCCCGGTGTCTCAGAGAACCTGGGTACCGGGCCAATGCCCTTCACGGTGCGCTGGAGCGAATAGTCGTACCATTCCTGGTGGACGCCGCGCGCCTGGTAGTGCGGGTCTTCGGCGATGTCCTGGGAGCTCATGACTTTGGAGCAGGCGACGCCCTTGGCGTTCAGCAGGGCGACCACCTCAAGAGCGATCTTGTCGCTGACCCAGGTGCGGAGCAGGTGGTCAAACTCCCTGCCCGGCGCGGAATCGGGGTCGCGGTGAGCGCGCTCCCACTTCTTGGCGTCCTCGCCAAACACCTCGCACACTTTCGCAAAGTCCGGCTCCGTGAGCGCGGAGATGGCCACCCAGCCGTCCAGGGCCTCGTAGGTGTCGTTGGGCTGCGTGGTGGTGGTCACGTCCCGGTTGCCCCTGCGCTTGAGGACCTTCTTCTCGCGGTGATAGATGGCAGCGACCGCGCCGCTGTGCCGCTGGATGACCTCAAACTGCGGGATGTCCAGCACCTGGCCCTCGCCGGTCTTCTGGGCGTGGATGTACGCCGCCAGGGTAGCGCTGATGGCGTGGAGCGCGGTGATGAAATCGCCGAACCACGGCGCCGTTCGGATGGGCGGGTGCGGCTCCGGCAGGCCGGTGAGGGACATGAGGCCGCCGTAGGCCTGGGCGATGGCGTCGTACGAGGGCCGGCCCATGTAGTCGGGGAGGCCCGACTGCCCGTAGCCGGATACGTGGGTGATCACAATCTTTGGATTGCGCTTGAGCACCGCCTCGTCGGTGATGCCCCACTTGCCGACGGTGCCCGGCTTGGAGCTCTCCATCCAGATGTCAAACTTTGGGATGAGCTTGTCCAGGAAGATGTCCCGACCGGCCGGCGTGCTGAGGTCCAGGCTGATGAAGAACTCGTTGTGGCGCTCGCCGGTCCAGTCGGCGCTCACGGGCTTGCCATCCGGCGTCTGGAACTTGTAGCCCGTGTACCGCCAGGGATCGCCCTCGCCTGGGCGCTCCAGGTTCACGACGAACGCGCCCTGCTCCGCGGCCAGGATGGGGGCGAACGGCTCGGCGATGTACACCCCGGACGATAGGATGCGGAGCTGCTGCAGGGAACCAAACGGCGGGGGCGCTGAGGACTGTTGAGTCACTGGACGCTACCTCCTGACACGGCTCTTGTACTGCTTGAGCGCCACCAGTCAGGCGCTAGTGTAGTGTTTCTAACGCTTCGTTACGTTGGATCAGGAGCAACGTCTCATCCCCACCTTAATCCTCCCCCTCAACGGGGGAGGAGATTGCTCTCCTGCGCCACTTCAAAACTAACGGAACGTCAGAGGCACTACACTAGCGTACCGGTGCGGCTAGATTACTCCCTTGGATTTGAGGCCGTTGA
Source organism: Dehalococcoidia bacterium (assembly GCA_009693045.1). GTDB lineage: Bacteria > Chloroflexota > Dehalococcoidia > Lucifugimonadales > SHYT01 > SHXZ01. The sequence goes on from SHXZ01000008.1 coordinate 38,028, forward strand.
TCTTGGCGCGATCCAGGCCCGCCACTTTCGTTAGCACCGCATCGTTGTCGTGGCCGACGGCTACTGACCCTCTCCAGACCTTGCCGGGCGTCTTGGAGAACCACGGCACGGGGCGCACGCCCTTCACCTTGCCCACGAGGTCGTCGTTCCACTCCTCGTGGATCTTGCGCGCTTTGAAGTGGGGGTCCTCGGCGGCCTGCTGCGGGTCGTTCACCGGGCCGCAGGGAATGGTGTTTTCGTTGAGGATGCGAACGACGTCCGCGACGGTGCGTTCGCCGACCCACTTTCGCAGCGCGCCGTCAAATTCCTGGCCCTCAGGCGAGTTCGGATTGGAAAAGGCGCCGCTCCATTTCTCGTCGCTTGGGTCCAGCCCAACGATGCTCAGGCTGCGGCGGAAGATCGGCACGGAGATTGCGCCGATGAAGAGCCAGCCGTCTTTGGCCATGAAGGTATCGTACGGCTGGAACGCGCCGGCCTTGTTGCCGGCCCGCTCGCGGACGGCGCCATCCACGAAGAACATGGGCATGGTGCCCGAGGTGATCTTGTTGATGCACTCGTACTCGGCGATGTCAAGCACCTGGCCCTTGCCGGTCCTCTCGGCGTGGATGTAGGCGGCGAGCATGCTCCACAGGGCGAACAGGGCCACCATCTTCTCCCCACCGTGCGCGGGCGCGGACACCGGGGTCTGGTCGGCCTCGCCCGTGGTGTACATCAGCCCGCCGAACGCCTGCATGACCAGGTTGGAAAGCGAGCGCTGCGTGTAGTCCGGGTCGCCGTCCTGGCCGAAGGGGGAGACGTGCACGATGACGATCTTGGGGTTCTTGGCCTTGACGGCCTCGTCGGTAATTCCCATCGCCGGATAGGTCCCCGGCTTGGAGTTCTCCACCCAAATATCGCACTGGGGAATGAGGTTGTTCAGGAAGACGTCGCGGCCTTCGGGCTTGCGCAGGTCAAGGGTGATGTAGAACGCGTTACGGCGGTCGTGGACCCAACTGACGTTCACGCCGTTCCATGTGTAGTCCTCGTGCCGCCAGGGATCGCCCTTTCCGGGAGGTTCCACCTGAATGACCTCGGCGCCAAAGTCGGCGGCTAAGTGAGCGGCGTAAGGCCCGGTGATGTGCGTGCCCGTTGACAGCACTCGCACACCCTTCAACGCCCCGAACGACTCCGGTACGATGCTCGGCGCTCTGTTCGGCATGGTTCCTCCCACCAGCAAGGTTCAAGGCTCCCAAAGTTCGGAGTCATTATACCTAGAACGCTCAAAAAGGGTAGTGGGCGCGAGGCGTGCCTTGCCTTTTTACCGGCGCACTGTTGAACGTCTGCACAACCCGTTCGATTCGCGTTTGTTTGCGGCTTGGGGCGAATCGTCCGCGGCTGGCCCGCGATTTGATTGCGCGGAAGGGCGCATTTGTTCATGATGCCTCGGTAACCTGGTGGTGATGGCCTGGAAAGCCACCGCGAGCCCGTTTATTTATTCGTAGGGGGCGGCGGGCCGGGCTGGGGTAGGGGCGGGGCATGCCTCACCTCTACGCACTGCCGCACCGGGACAGTGGTTACGCTTCCAGGCTAGGGCACGCCGGGTGGAATGCGCAAGGGGAGGGTGGCAGGCAGGGTGGGGGATAGGGGCGGGTGTGCCTCGCCCCCTGTGGCGCACAGCCAAACGATTTGCCTCGGATGCGCACGCTCCCGTACACTAAGCGCATATGACCGTACGTCTTGCGACACGCTGCCCGTGGACAGTCCGGGCAGAGCAGACTGGCAGAACACCGTGAGCTCTGGGCAACCACCGGCTGGAATAAGCCGCGGGATGCGGCGGAAGCCACGTCTCTACTACGGCTGGGTCATCGTCGGCGTCATTTTCTTGACGAGCCTGGCCGCCACCGTTCAGCTCAACCCCACCATCAGCGTGTTCGTTAAGCCCATCACGATGGAGTTCGGCTGGAGCCGCTCCGCTCTGGCGGGCGCCCTCACCATCGGTACGATCCTGGGCGGGATACTCGCGGCTGCCGTCGGGCCGCTGGTAGACCGGTTCGGCGGACGGTGGGTGCTGTTTGGCGGGTTCCTAGTCCTTGGCGGTCTGCTGATCGCCTTCAGCTTCATCAATGCTCTGTGGCACTTCTACGCCATCGCCATCACCACGCGGATGCTCATTCAGGGCGTGATCGGCATCACCAACAACGTGGCGGTGGCTAAGTGGTTCGTGCGGCAACGCGGGCGGGCGGTGGGCCTTGCCAGCCTTGGGCAGCGAGTGGGCAACGGGGTGACGCCGTACTTTGCCCAGGCGTTCATCGGGGCGCACGGCTGGCGGACGGCCATCGTGGCGGTGGGGCTGTACGCGTGGGGGCTGTCGCTGGCGCCGGTGCTGCTGTGGCTGAGGAGGCAGCCGGAGGACATGGGGCTGCTGGCCGACGGCGCGCCGCCGGAGCGTGACGGGGCGCGAACGGCGAGCGCGGGGCCTCGGGTGGACGGGGCCGCCCAGCCGGAGGTATCGTTCACGCTGAGGGAGGCGCTGCGCGCGCCGGTTTTCTACGTCCTCTTGGTCTCGGCGGCGTTCAGCGTGTTTGCGGGGGCGGGCATCAACTTCAACATGCAGCCTCTGTTCACGGACCGGGGACTCAGCGCCTCGCAGGGCGCGCTGGTGATCGCCATCTGGTCGTTCACCGGCATACCGGCGTCGGTGATTGCGGGTCTCCTGGCGGAGCGGCTTGCTGGCCGGCACATGCTCGCGTTGATCTATCTGGGAGTCGCCGGCGGCATCGTGCTTCTAACGCAGGTCAATTCCATGAACAGCGCGCTGCTGTTTGCGTTGGTGCACGGGTCGTTCTTTGGCGGGATGCTGCTGCTGCAGAACCTGATCTACGCCGACTACTTTGGGCGGAGGTCGCTGGGGTCTATTCGTGGCTTCACGACGCCCTTCCAGATGGCGGCGAACGCCGTAGGCCCCCTGGCGGGCGCGCTGGTGTACGACCTGACGGGCGGGTACACGCCCATCCTGGTGGTGTTTACGGCGCTGATGGCGGTGTCCGCGCTGGCGATGGTGGTGGCGAAGCCGCCTGTCAGGGCGGCGTAAGGTGGCATAGAGGGTAGGGGCGCAGCATGCTGCGCCCGGTCGTCGACTCACCAACCCCTCTCCACTTTATGTGGAGAGGGGAATTGAGTAACCAGTGAGACGGTATCCACCAGGTACGGCATCCTTGCCAAAAAAGTGTCGTGAAATGAGCAATGGGAGAGGAGGAAGCTCTTGACCCTCTCCCGTTGGGCCTGTCCTTGACCCTGAGCGCAGCGAAGGAGAAGGAAGAGGGTTAGAGCCTGCCCCGAGCTTACCGAGGAGGTGAGGGTCGGGGCGCGAAGACCTGGATGCGGTTGTTACCCTGATCCGCCACGTACACGTCTCCCCTGGCGTCCACCGCCAAGCCCCTGGGACCCTCGCTGCCCCACTTGGCCAGGAACTGGCCTGTGGCGCTGAACTTCTGGATGCGGTTGTTCTCCTCGTCTACCACTGATCCTTGAACGGGAGCCTCTCAACTCCACCGCGAAGAGCCAGTTCAATCGCCCGTTCCGGCGTCATCGTCTTATCCGTATAAATCGCCTGAAGATATGGTTCCAAAAGCGTCCCGATGTCAGTGCCAAGCGCGACAGCAAGCCTCCCAAGCAGTTCAGCACCCACAAGCCCTTGAATGGCGTTTATCGCCTTTTCCTTGTTCGCCGCCACCGCCTGCAACGCTACTTTCTGCCCCGCCGCCGTCGCGCCCGCCGACGCCGACGTCGCGGCCCCTCCGCCCCCACGAGTCACCCGATCCGCGATCTCAAAGTCTATCGCCCTTCGCTCGCCTTCGGGTATCTGCGCTTTGAGCGCGCCCAGCGCGACCTGCACCGCCTCAGCCATCCCCAACCCCTTACCCACCTCGATCGTCCCATTTGCCTCTACAATGAGTTTGTTCAGGTCAATGTTGTTCGCATCGGCGTATTTCTTCAACAAGTCAAAGTTCGGAATCTTCGCCGCGTTAATAAGCAACTTCTGTGCCAGCACCTTGTCCAACGCCCGCAAATTAACTGCATCGCTCTTCACAGAATCGCCATAAAAGTCAAGCACCGCCTGTTTAGCCCACAAAGCAATCGTTTCAGGGGTAATGTCAGCAACCCCAGCGCCAGAGACGAAATTATAGCCTGTTAGCCCGTTGTCAGCCGATGGAAGAGGCGTCAGTCGAGTCAATTTGGCGTTGACAATCTGGAATATCTTCGCCAGGTCTTCGGGAGAACTCTTCCCCACCTTTTCGCTCTGCGCCCACAAGGGATCAACCCTCCGCATCTCGGCAATAGCGCTCTTAATCGCATCCCCCACTCCTTCCGAGCCAGATGCGAGTTCTGTTAGCTGGGTACGCATGAAGAACGATACCGCGCTGTCTACCCCCCCCTCGAAGAAAAAGGGCCGATTTCTCAAAAGGGCCTTGAGTTGGGCTGTATAGTCCACGCTCTGCTTCAACATCCGCAGGCGTGTCGCGTCATTGGTCACGTTCTCCGCAATCCAGTAATTCGCCGCAGCTTGTATGGCGCTGTTCACATGACCATCAAACATCGCAGGTTTCATCCGCCCCGTGCGGAGCAAAAAGGCTGCGATACGCGGCTCAAGAATGTCGCCTTTCTCTAGTTTACCCGCAGCAAAGGCGGCCATGTCGTCCTTCTCGTCCCCAGTCATTGGCCTGCCGAACATACTACGGAACGACGTTTGGTCTTGCGTGGCTTGCTGCGATGGAGTCTCTACCTTATCAGCGTGAAGAGCCAATTGGTACGCTTGATCGTCGACCCTGTACACGTTCCCCTGGGCGTCCACCGCAGCTTTGGCGTCGGCGGCGGCCTTGGCGTCGGCTGCGGCCTTGGCAGATGAGGCTGAAGCCGCGACCGGAGCGGGTGGGGCAGAGGGAGGGCTAGTTATTGGAGGAGTGCTACGAGAAGCAACAGGAGCTGGCGCGCTTGACCCTTGCTCAGTTTTGGTTCCGACCGTGAAGACCACGATCACCACAGCGACAAGAGCGCCAATAGCAGCCAGAGCCACCAGCACTATGGGCCAGTTCACTATCTGGTGTTGGACAACGATAGAAGACGGGTTATCCCCCGCTTGGGTAACCTTTGGCTCCCGTCTATTTTGGTCCATCGTAGCACTCGCTGCCGTGGTGCAAGAATACGGGCCTGTCTCGCTCTGGATTAATCATGATTATTGACCTTTGTGCTTTGTCTTACAACCTGGTGCGCTACGCAGTTAGCAGCGCCTCGCAAAACCGCGCGGCGTCCATCAGGTCGGGGATGGAGACTGACTCGCGGACGGTGTGCATGCCCGTCGTCGCGACGCCGACGACCACGCTCCGAACGCCGTGCAACGCGAAGACGTTAGCGTCGGTGCCGCCGCCGGAGGGGGCGAGCGTGGCCTCTTTGCCCATCCCCTTCATCACGCTCACCACGCGAGCCACCAGCGGGTCGTCCGGCCTCAGGTTGTAGCCCTGGAACCCCGGCCTGAGAACCTCCTGGATGCGCGCCTCGGGGTACCGCTGGCGAATCGCGGAGACGGCGTCCAGGACCTGGCGGCGGACGCGCTCCGACGTTTGCGGGTTGCGGCTGCGGAACTCGCCGGTGACCTCGGCGTGCTCCGGCACGGCGTTCCGGACGCTGCCGCCCGTGATCGTCCCGATGTTGAAGGTCGTTTCGGGGTCCAGGCGGCCCTGGGGCAGGCTGGCGACCAGCTCGGCGGCGATGCGGATGGCGGAAATCCCCTTCTCCGGCTCCACGCCGGCGTGGGCGGCGCGGCCGGTGATCGTGAAGTCCACGTAGACGTAGGTTGGGCTGCCGGTGGTGACCTTGGTGACCGCGCCCTCGCCGTCAAACACAACCGCCTCTTTGGCGCGCACAAGCGAGAAGTCCAGGTTCTGCGAGCCGACGAGGCCGGTCTCCTCCTGCCGCGTGAGCACCACCTGGACCGGGCGCCTGCGCGCGCCGCGCTCTTTCAGCGACGTCAACGCCTCCAGAATCGCCGTGATGCCTGCCTTGCAGTCGCCGCCGACGATGGTTGAGCCGTCCGAGGCGATCCGGTCGCCGTCCACCAGGGGGTTGATGCCGCGGCCCGGCTCCACGGTGTCCATGTGGGCCGACAGCATGAGCGGCGCTTCGCCCGGCTCCGAGGCGATGACGTTGCCGTGCTTGTCGCGGGCGACGCTGAGGCCGAGCGCCTCAAGGCGTCGCTGGAGCTCGCGCGCGACCTGCTCTTCCTCGCCGGTGGGGCTGTCAATTCTTGCCAGGTCGCAGAAGGTCTTCACCAGGCGCTCGCGGTTGGCCATCTTCGCCTCCTACGGGGACGCTGCGGGCTTGACGCCGCACCAGCATAGTAGACGGCGTGAGGGAACGCTAGTGTAGTGTTTCTAACGCTTCGTTACGTTGGATTAGAAGCAATGTCTCACCCCCACCTTAATCCTCCTCCTCAACGGGGGAGGAGATTGCGCCACGGCGGTACGGCGAGGCGAATACCGGGCAGCGTGGTATCATGGCGGTGCAATTTTGCCAGCGAGGGTTTTCATGCCGCCTCGAGAGGTTGACTTCGGCCACGCGCACGGGATCAAAGCGGACGCCGTCGGCGCGCCAGGGCAGAGGCGTTTCCGCGTGCTGATTGAGGCCGAAGGCGGCAAGGCGTGCGCGTGGCTGGAAAAGCCGCAGCTGATGCAGCTCGCGCTTGGGATTCAGGAGCTGCTTTCCACGCAAAGCCCGCCGCAGAGCCCCGGGGTGCGCAGGCGCTCCGCCGGAACGCCGGGCGGCGGGCACAACCTGGAGTTCCAGGTTGGAACGCTCACGCTGGGGTACGAGCGCGACGCGGACCTGGTGGTGCTGGAGTTCGGCGGAGAAGACGCCGAGCAGGACGGCGGCGCCGGGTTTCGCGTTCTGCTGGACCGGCGCCGGAGTAACGCCTTCGCGGAGCAGGCACTGGCTGTGTGCGCGGCGGGGCGGCCGCTGTGCCCGCTTTGCCAAGGCCCGGTGGGGCCTGGCCCGCACGTGTGTCCGCGCACTAACGGACACGTTGTGGTCTAGCGGAACTTCGCGCGGCCGCCGCCCGCAATGCCGAGCGTTAGAACGTCCGCAACTTCCCTGCTCGTCAGGAAAGCGCGTTTATTCGTCGCGCTCGAGAGTCCAGCGCTTCCAGACCAGGACCAACGCTCCAAGCATGCCGACGGCTGCGCCAAGGGGCAGGGTGAGCTGGTAGTAGGTGGCGAAGAAAGCCGCCTGGGACGTGGCGACGGGGATGGAGGCTGCGGCAGCACCAATGAGCGCGCCAGCCATGCCGCCAACGAGCATTTCAATGCTGCGGACGAGGCCCGTCATGTGCCGCTCGGAGCGGCGTCCCCAGCCGTCCCACGTCCAGGGCTGTGGCTCCGGGGCCTGGGCTGGCTGGGAGCGAGGCCGCTCGGAGCGCTCGCGCTGGTCGTGATGGCGCTCGGAGCGATTGGGAGCGGTGACGCCCCGGTACCATGACGTGTATGCCGAAGTCGGGCCGCCCGGCATGGTGGTGCGGCGCCGGAAGTTGAGGCGGCTCTCCAGCAGAGGCTCGGTGGCTTCAACCGTGGTGGTGGTCTCCGGGAGTCCGGGGTATTGAGCGAACGGGTCGCGAAGCATGGGCGCCTCCTATCTACATTGCCTCGCTGCGGCTGGGCCACCGAGTGCGAATGGCCGGCGGCGGAGAGGCAGGAATGAACAAGTATAAGAATAGTTTTAGACAAAAAGCAATAGTTTTTCTAACGTTCCGGACTGAATTTCGCACTGAGCTCGCTTGATTCCCGAAGTTCGGAGGTGGCGAAGATGAGACAGGCTCTGTAATACCAACTCTGATTGAAAGTGGCGTTCATCTTGAGGGCTCGCCGCTGGTGGACGGTAACGCACGGCGTTCGTCCATGCCGATGTTGATCTAACCCCTCGCCCCTTCCCTAAAGGGAAGGGGCAGCTTGCCCACCAAGCCAACTGATACCATTGAGCCACCTTTTTACAGAGATGGTATAAGAGTGAGGAGACCTTTCGAGGGCACGATGATTGACGTCGGCCCCGCAAAGTTCTGGGCCGTTTGTCCTCCCGCAATGCGCGTCAAGATCGGGGAAAATGCGGTCAAACGGGCGGTCAGGGTCTTTCAGTTCTCAGCAAGTAAGGCATCCTGGGGCGACGAAACAGCGGACATCCGGATTCATCGCGCGTCAGGTGGCGGCTTTGGAACCAGGGGAGATGCTTCGCTCCGCTCAGCATGGCAGAATTGAAAGACCCTGACCGGGAGGGGAAACGGCTTGACATCGCGTGGCCTGGCAGGGTATGGTCGTGTTACTTTCGCCCTGAGGAACACCATGGCAGAGGCGTACTGTCTCCGCTGTCGGGCTAGCCGCGAGGTCAGCAACCCCCGAGAAGTCAAGCTCAAGAATGGCCGCCCCGCGGTTGAAGGGACATGCCCGGTCTGCAAGACCAAACTGTTCCGCATCGTGAAGGGCTAGCCACTCTTATCCCGCCTCGTCGCTCCCACCACGTTTGGGCTCAGCACTCCCTTGACCAAGGAGGACGATGGCGTTTGCGTCACAGGTAACGCGAAATCGCCGGCGCCTGCGAACTTTGGGGACGGTCAACCGCGTTGCACGCAGTGGGTGAAGCTGCTCAGGCGGGGCCCGGAAGCCGCTTGAGCTTTTTGAGCAGCGCCAGCGGGTTGCCCTGCAGGGCGCTCATGGCCTGGTCGGTGGTCAGACCCGCGCCCAGGGCGACGGAAGTTGCGAGGCGCGGCGTGTGCAGGTCGTCCGGCGAGTGGGCGTCGGAGTCTACAACCAGGTTGGCGCCCGCCGCCATCGCGGTCCGCGCGACCAGGCCGTTGGTGAGCGAGTGGCCTCGGCGAGAGGTAAGCTCCAGGTAGATGCCCCGCTGCTTGGCGAGTCGCGCCTCTTCTTCAGTGAGCATGCCGGGATGGGCGAGCACGTCCACGTAGGCGGACGCGAGGGCGGCGCGGTTGGTGCCGGGGGCCACGGGCTCTTTGATGGTCTCGCCGTGGACGATGACGATCTGCGCGCCGAGCGACTTGGCTTTCTTCGCCGCATCGTCAATCAGGTGAGGCGGCACGTGGGTGAGCTCCACCCCCGGAACGGCGATGATGCCCATCTCGCGCGACGCCACCTCGCACTCGCGGACGAGCACCTCAAGGATGCGCTCTTGGTCGTGGATGCCCGCGTGGTCTGTGACGGCGATGGCCTTGTAGCCGTTGACGACGGCCCTGCGGATCAGCTCAATGGGAGAAAGCTCACCGTCGGTCAGGAACGTGTGGGTGTGGAAGTCGTAGACGTCGCGGATGAGCTGTGTCACGCGGCTATGATAGCACGCCGCGAGCGGGTGTTTGTAGGGTGTTTGTAGTCAGAGAACGACATGGGGTGGGATGACTACGGGCATCAATGGTCATCAAAAAGATGCGTCACCAGTCGGCGCAAAGGTGTTCCTGTTGGGACCCAAACCTCACCCCTTCCCCCTCTCCGCACTGCGGAGAGGGGGAAGGCGCTCAGCGATGGAACGTCCCCCTTGGCATGGTTGGTCTTAGTCGCGACTGGATGAGCATGGATTGAGTTGATCACTATGAGTGTGACTCGTGGCACTGTAGCCGTGCACGAGGCCGTTGACAGGTTTACGCAAGATGTCTACAATTACAGCGAATGACTTCCGCGTAATGCCGAAGGAGCTTAGGGTTCATGCTTCGCATCAGGTTGAGGCGCGTGGGCAAGAGCAAACAGCCCAGCTACCGGATCGTCGTGGTGGACGGCCACGCGCCCAGGGATGGGGCCTACCTTGACCAAGTGGGCTTCTACAACCCGCTTGTGGACCCCCCGCTGATCAGGATAGACGAGGGCAAGGCTGTGGAGTGGCTTCGCAAGGGCGCGCAGCCGTCAGAGCCAGTTGAACAGATGTTGCGCCGTCTGGGGACGATTGAAAAGGCCAAGGCTCATGAAGGAACTGGTTGAGTACATGGCGCGGGCGTTGGCGCACAACCCCGACGCCGTCAAGGTATCCGAGGCTGAGCAAGACGGCCTGAAGGTGATCCAGCTAGAAGTCGCGCCGGAAGACAAGGGCAGGATCATCGGCAAGCAGGGCCGGGTCGCGCAGGCGATGCGGCTTATGCTGCGTGTGGCGGCGGTCAAAGAGGGCACGCGGGCGACGCTCCAGATCCTCTAGTTCAACGATCCATGCGGTGGTTGCCAGCGGGTCGGTCCTAGCGGTGATGACCCAGAACAAGACGACTGAGCTTCAGGAGACGGCGCCGTGTCCGGTCATTCCAAATGGAAAACCATCAAGCACGCGAAGGGCGCGGCTGACGCCAAGCGCGGCCAGATCTTCACGAAGATAACGCGGGAGATCATCATGGCGGCGCGCCAAGGCAGCAGCGACCCCGCCACCAACTCGCGCCTCCGTTTGGCCGTGGAAAAGGCCCGCGAAGCCAACATGCCCATGGACAACATTGACCGGGCCATCAAGCGCGCCACGGGGGTCGCCGACCAGTCCCAGCTGGAAGAGATGATGTACGAGGGCTACGGCCCGGGCGGCATCGCCATCCTCATCTTTGTTCTCACCGACAACAAGAACCGGGCCGTGTCCGAGGTGCGGAACATCATGGATCGCAACAACGGAAAGTTGGGCCAGGCCGGTTCGGTGAGCTGGGGTTTTGAGCAGAAGGGTACCTTGACTCTGGAAGTGGACCCGAAGCGGGCGGAAGAGATCGCGCTGGCGTCCATTGACCTTGGCGCCGAGGACTTTTCGGTGGAAGGCTCGTTTGTGGAGCTTCGCTGCGAGCCAACCCAGTTGGAGACCTTGCGGGAGGCCATCACCAAGCAGGGCGTGAAGCCCACCTCCGCCGAGGTAGCGATGGTGCCGAAGACGACCGTGCGACTGGAAGACCGGCCCGCCGAGCAGGCGCTCCGCCTGCTTGACCGGCTGGAAGACTTGGACGACGTGCAGCGTGTTGCGAGCAACGCCGACTTTGCCGAAGGGGTCCTTGAGCGTTACTCAAACGCGGCCTAAGCAGTCCCGACAGGTCGGGACGCCTGTGAACGGTAGTCAGCGGTTCCTTGGCGTTGACCCGGGGACGCACCGCATGGGCTACGGCCTCATTGACGTATCCGGCGCCTCCCTTCAGTACCTCTCTTGCGGCGTCATCAAAGCCACCGCCTCCGCGCCCATTGAACAACGCCTGCTGGAGGTATATCAAGGCCTCCAGGCCGTGCTCGAAGAGTGGCGCCCGGACGTTGTAGCCCTTGAAGAGCCTTTTCTGCCCCGGTCCACCAGCGGCGACAACGGCTACCAGACGAGCGCTCGTTCGGCCATCGCCGTTGGGCAGGCCCAGGGCGCGGCGCTGATGGCGGCGGCTCAGCGCCGCGTGCCTGTGGTGCGATACGCCCCCGCGCAGATCAAGCGCGCGGTGAGTGAGTATGGCCGCGGCTCCAAGGAGCAGGTCCAGGAGATGGTCAAGCTGCTGCTAGGGCTGGATGCGCGTCCGGAGCCATCGGACGCCGCCGACGCGCTGGCGGTGGCCATATGCCACGCGCAGCAGATCAGAGTGCAGACGCTGACGGCGCTGGGTGAGTCATGATCGCGGGCGTTCGCGGGACCATTGAGGCTGTCGGCGACGCGTGGGTCGTGGTCGCGGTCGGTGGAGTTAGCCTGAGGGTTGCGGTGCCCAACACGGTGATCCCCACGCTGGGAGGCATCGGCGGGCCGGTGCGGCTTCACACCCACCTGGTCGTCCGCGAAGAGGAGCTGTCTCTCTACGGCTTTCCGACGACTGAGGCGCTGCGCCTTTTCCAGACCCTGCTGACGGTGAGCGGCGTTGGGCCGCGGCTCGCGCTTTCCCTGCTGAACAGCGCAAGCCCAGAGGCGTTGGCCGTGGCGATTGCCTCCGGCGACGTGGCGCGCTTGCAGCGCGCCCAGGGCGTTGGGCGGAAGATCGCGGAGCGCGTGGTGTTGGAGCTTCGGGAGAAGTTCTCCGGCGTCCGGGCCAGCGCGCCGGGGGCCGTGCCTGACGAGGGCGAAGACGAGGCGACTGCCGCGCTCACCTCCCTGGGGTACACGGGGGCGGAGGCGCAGGACGTGCTCCGACGGACGCCGGTCACGCCTGGGGAGCCGCTTGAGGAGCGCGTCCGCCGGGCGCTTCAACACCTTGCCGCGCGATAGGCGGTCAAGTTTTGGCGCGACGTGGGGCGTCAGGCTAATCTCGTTCCACAGGGCTGCGCGATGGTATCCGATCATAGCCTTGGCGCTTGGCGCGACGCTGGTTGTGTCCTGCCGCGGCGTTAGTTCCGGACCGGCGGCTGCTCCACCGGCCTCCATCTCCACGACGACGCCCGCCCAGCCCCAGCCGTCCGGTGCGCCGCCCGCCGCGCCGGCAGCGTCAGTCGCGCCGTCGCAAGCTCCGGCGGACCGCGTGGTAGACGGCTACGCAGTCATGAAGGGCTGCCGCATGACGCTGGAGATCGCGGACACGCCGCCGAAACGCATGCGAGGCCTGATGGACCGGCCGAGTTTGCCGCGTGACCACGGGATGATCTTTGTGTATGACGAAGTGAGGGCGTGGCCCTTCTGGATGCTGAATACGCTCATCCCGCTGGACATTGCGTGGCTGGACAAGAGCGGGCGCGTGGTGGATATCCAGACGATGGCGCCGCAACCGGGTGTTTCGCAGGACAAGTTGACACTCTACTACCCGAAGGGTGAGGCCCAGTCCGCGATTGAGATGAATGCGGGGCTTGCCGGCGGGCTTGGGCTAGCCAAGGGAGACGCCGTGGAGCTTCGCCTTGGTCCTCAGACAAGCCTGCCTGCTGCCTCCCCATGTCGGTGAACAGCGAGCAACAGGTTTCGCGGATTACACCGAAGAATCACGAAGTCATCCCAAAATGCGCCCTGCCGAGAAAGCGATACGTGGTCCTGTCGGCGCGCCTGACCTCTCCCCTGCCCCTCCCCTAAATGGGGAGGGGGATTGCCGCTTTCCTTGGTAACGAGGCTGGCGAAGGAAAGATGGGGGACGATTTTTGGGATACGTTCATGAATAATACCAAGTCTGAATAAAGGTGGCGGTCATAAAACACGCCCGGCCTTCACCCGCCATTCTGAGCGCGGCGAAGAATCTCCCCCGATTCGTGGGGCGGGGGCGACATGTGGAGAGATTTCTCGGTCGCTTCGCTCCCTCAGAATGGCATCATTGCGGAGGCGCCACTTTCTCACAGAGCTGGTATATATCAGGGTGACCCGGAACTGGGAAGCAGGCGCTTTGGGTTATCGCGTTGGCCACCCTTGTAGCTCATAGCGCTCAGTCTCTGGAAACGTGTAGGGGCAATTCATGAATTGCCCCTACACATTCCTTCAGGTCCGCCCATCAAGCGCGCATCCGCGGTGGGCTGCGCCCTACAGTGGTGCTTCCTGCTCCGCTCCGAGCGGCGTGCTCTCCGGGGCGAGCACGTAGGGTATGGGACGCACGTCGTGGGTGTTTCCTCGGTTCCGGTTGAAGGGGCCCGGCTCTTCGGTCACGCGAAACTGCACAATCTGCCGCTCTTGGAGCTGCGCGAAGTCCAGTGCGTGCAGCGCGGAGAGATGGAAGAAATAGGTCCGCCCGTCCTCCGAGCGTATGAACCCAAAGCCCCGGTCGGTGACGATGTTGGCGATCCGGCCAACCATAAAGCCACGCTCCACCATCCCTTGGAGCTCGATGGGCATGGGCTGGCTGAGCTCGGCCTCGGACTGGGCGCGCTGCTGGGCGAATCGGGCGCGGCAGTCGTCGCAGTACACCCGCTCGCCGGGGCGCTGGTGGTAGCTGGTGGTGAACTCGCGATCGCCCACGTGGTCGGGGGACTCGCAGCGGACCTGCGCCGTGACGTACTCCAGGCGCAGGTCGTTCACGACGTCGTTAAGGAAGACCACAGTGCTGTCACGGACGCGGAGCGCATCCAGAGGGTCCGTGTACGAATCGCTGCAGCTTCCGCGCACGCTGGCGATGACCACGCGCTTGCCGAGCCTGCGGACGTGTTGGAGCGCGGGGACGTAGTCATCGTCGCCGATCACGGGCAGCGCCACGTCGTAGGCGTTGGAGATCATGGCATAGTAGAGCATGCCGCAAGCGAGCGCCACGTCGGCGCGCTTCTCCTCCGGGTAGAAGGGGTCACTGGCCTCGCGGTCCTCGCGGCGTACCCTGCGGCGGCGGAAGTCAATGGGCAGGATCTCGGTCTCAAAGTGGAACTCTTCCTTCAGCATGTCGTAGAACTCTTGGCGGCGCGCCACCTCGTCCGAGTCCCGCGCGTCAAAGTTAACCGGAATGCTGGCGAAGAACAGCGTGCGCACCAGCTCGACGTCGGGCAGGCCCAGATCGGTCTTGGCCTTCGCCATCAAGATCTGGGGCAGCTTGCGGTAGTCAATCACGTACTGAGGGTCGGATGCTTCTTGCCTGAGGATGAGGCGGCACCGGTAGAGCCAACTCCCATCAATAAACAGCATTACCTTGGCCACAATTGACAGACCTCCCTCGTTCTATCGCTTTTGTGTAGGAACCCACTTAACTGCACTGGAACACTGACTCAAGGCGCTCTGCGTTATGTCACCCCCCGCTCCGTGAGCCGCTCAATGTCGGCCCACGAGTAGCCCAGCTCCTGGAGAATCTCCTCCGTGTGCTCTCCCAGCTCAGGCGGATTGCCCTGGATTGTCAGCGGCGTGTCACTCATGGTAAACGATGGGCCCACGACGGTGATAGTCCCGAGGAGCGGGTGCTCCATGGTCTGAATGTAGCCGTTGGCGCGCGCCTGCTCGTCGCGGAGGACATCGTGGTAGGTCTGCACCGGCGCGCACAGGATGTCGGCCTTCTGGAGGTCGTCAATCCACTCCTGAGTGGCGCGTCTTGGGAAGACCGCGTCCAGGAAGGCGACCAGAGCGTCGGGGTCCTTGGTCCGCGCCTCCGTGGTCGCAAACCGGGTGTCTTCCGTCAGGCCGGGCACGATGCGGCAGAACCGCTCCCAGCGGTCCTCTCCGACGCCCGCCAGGCAGAGGTAGCCGTCCGCGGTCTTGAAGGCCCCCCACGGGCCACGGACGAACACGTGGTGCCGACCGGCTTTGACCGCCTGTCCGGTCAGCGAGTATTGGGTCAGCTCCCACGTCTGCAACCCAATAAGCGAGCCGTAGATGGAGGTAGACACGCGCTGCCCCTTGCCGGTCCGTTCGCGGCTGTACAGCGCGGCGAGCACGGCGGCGGCTATATTGAAGCCGCCGCTTTCGTCGCCCATGAGGTTGCCCGCGGGCAACGGATAATCGTCGGCGCGGCCAGTCATGCTCATCAGGCCGCTGTAGGCTTGCGCCAGCACGTCCCGCGCGGGGCGGTTGGCCATTGGCCCTTTAGGGCCGAAGCCGGACGCCTGCGCGTAGATGATGCGCGGGTTGCGGGCCTTCAGGTCTTCGTAGCCCAGTTGCAGCCTGTCCAGGACGCCTTCGCGCCAGTTGCTGATGACCACGTCGGCTTTCTGCGCCAGGCGGTACACCACCTCCTTGGCCTCCGGTGTCTTCAGATCAAGGGTGATGCTCCGTTTGCCTCGGTTGAACGCGAGGAAGTAGGGGCTCACTCCTTTGAGTTTGTCAACCCAGCGCGCGGCGGCGCGGCGGGAAGCGTCTCCGCCATCCCGGCGCTCAACCTTGTAGACCTGCGCGCCCATGTAGGAGAGGAGCAAGCCGGCAAAAGGCCCTTGGATCTCCTGCCCGAACTCAATGACCTTTACGCCTTCCAGTGGACCACCCATCTGTTTTCCCTCACTAGGCGATAGCGGCGGTGCGGTATGCGTTGGCGCTCCAAGGCCCATACTATACTGTTTCCGTCCCAGCACTGAAACGCCGGCATGGTTTCGCAACCATTTATTGAGAGGGTACGTGAGTAGGGGCGACCCGACGGGTCGCCCCTACGACCACACCACCCACAAAGAACATATGCTGATGACCCAACGAATCTGTATTGTCCATGACCTGGGCCTCGTTGACTACGACCGCGCCTGGGAGCTCCAGAAGGCGCTGGCCGCTCGACGCGCCGACGGTGCGATTCCCGACCTGCTCCTTCTGCTACAGCACCCCCACGTCTTCACGTTGGGCCGACGCGGGCAGGACGCGGACATCTTGCTCTCGCCGGAAGAGCTTGTTCGCCTGGGCGTGACGGTGCACCACGTGGACCGGGGCGGGCTGGCGACGTACCACGGGCCGGGGCAGCTCGTGGGCTACCCCATCGTGGACCTGCGGGCGTGGGGCGGCGGGCCGGTGCGGTACGTGCGCACGCTGGAGGATGCGCTCATCAAGGCTGCCATCCAGCTAGGCGTGCCAACGGAACGGCGCGAGGGCCTGACGGGCGTGTGGGCCGGCAAGCGGAAGCTGGCCGCCATCGGCGTGCGCGTGAGCCGGGGGGTGACGACGCACGGCTTCGCGCTGAACGTCTCCACGGACCTGAGCTTCTTCAAGCACATCGTGCCGTGCGGGATGCCGGAGGCGGAGGCCACGTCGCTGGAGCGCGAGCTGGACGCTCCGGTGGACATGGCGCGCGTGCGGGACGAGGTGGAGCGGGTGTTTGGGCAGGTGTTTGGCTTTGCGATGGGGCGGGACGAAATCCTCACCACCGCCCTTGGGGAGAGGAAACCTCGGTTCGCGTCCCTTTAGGCCGTGCCAGCGGCCGAAAACCCCTTCGTGTTGTCGTAGGCGGCTTCAACCATGGTGTGGATGCCTCCGCGGGGCTTGTAGTCCAGCGTGAGCTTCATGCGGCGCGGCTTGCAGCAGGCCACCAGGTCGCGGAGGATGCGGTTGGCGGCGTGCTCCTGGACGATGCCGACGTTCCGGTACGCCAGCAGGTAGTACTTCACCGACTTCAGCTCCAGGAGCAGCCGGTCCGGCACGTAGCGCACGGTGAGCGTGCCGAAGTCGGGGAGGCCGGTCCACGGGCAGACGGCGGTGAACTCGTCGGTGTCCAGCGCCACCTCGGCGTCCGAGTCGGGGTAGTCGTACGCGAACGAGATGAGCGCGCCCGGATCAGCGACCTCCGGGCTGTCAACGGGGCCTTTCCAGTCCAGGGCGTCGTAGCGGGCTTTCAGGTCGTCGTAGCGGTGAGGCATCGCTGGCGTCCTACGTTTTCCATCTATGGTACCACGCCACACAGGGAGTTCCCCCAAGTCGCTAGTTTCGCTATACTTCGCACCGAGACTGTCACCTCTGCTGCCCCGAACAGACTGACATTGATGGAGGAGGTAGAAACCATGACGACCGCCGTAAATCCCAGGCTCAAGGTACTCCAGGCTCTGCGCTCCAAAGAGGGACAACGCATTTCGGTGGTTGACCTGGTGAAGACCACGGGCCTGGAGGAAGAGTTGGTCAAGAACAACTGCATCGACCTTGAGGTCGCCGGGTTCATCGTCGGGTACCGCAAGTCCGCGACGGACGTCAGCTTCTCCATCTCGGATACGGGGAAGGTCCATGCTACGTATCTGGAGAGCAGGCGCTAGGGCGCGCCCCGCAGAAGGACCCTGCGTGTCTTAGTTATGGAGCGCCTGACGGGCCATCACCGCCGCAAGCGGTGCAGCAGGTCTCGTTCCAGCCGCTCAAGCTGTCTCATTTGGTCAAACGAGGCAAAGCGCAGGATGATCGTCTGCGCGCCCGCTTCGTGGTATTCCGCGATGCGGTCGGCGATGCGGGCCGCGCCGCCGAAGGGCCCCCACGCGTCGCCCCAGTGGCGTACGCCGTAGTAGCGCATCAGGAACGTGTCGGCCTCCTGCGCCGCCTGGGGCTCGTCCTCGCCGACGTTCACGGTCATGTAGAAGACGGCTTGCAGTGATGCCGGGTCGCGGCCCGCCTCCTTGGCGTACGCCCGGACCTTGCGGACGACCTCGGCGAACTCTTCCGGCGAGTCGGTGATGCCCATCACGCCGTCGGCGATGGTCGCGGCACGCCGGTACTGCCGCTCGTTGCCCGTGCGGTAGTGGCAGGCCAGCAACAGCGGGACGCCGGACTGCTGGACGGCGCGCGGTTGCATCGTGGGGCCTTCGTACTGGTAGAAGTCGCCTTTGAATTCCACCCACTCCGTCGCCTGAAACGCCCGCAGCAACGCCACGACCTCCTCTAGTCGCGCTGTGCGCTGCTTTGGCGGCACGCCCGCCGCAGCCCACTCCCGCCGCATCCCCTCCGTGAACGTGCCGCCCA
Organism: Dehalococcoidia bacterium; assembly: GCA_009693045.1. Lineage (GTDB taxonomy): Bacteria > Chloroflexota > Dehalococcoidia > Lucifugimonadales > SHYT01 > SHXZ01. Next base: position 56,259 of record SHXZ01000008.1, read on the forward strand.
CGCCCATCGCCAGCGTCAGCCGCCCGCCGGAGAGCTGGTCCAGCGTGTGCGCCGTCTGGGCCAGCAGCGCGGGCTGGCGGAGCGCGCCCAGCAGCACGGCAGTGCCGAGGCGCACTCGCCGCGTCCGCGCCGCCACCGCCGCGAGGGTGGACAGCGGCTCCAGGCGGGGCTTGGCGGTGAGGCTGTCGCCGACCCAGACAGAGTCGCAGCCGATGGCCTCGGCACGCTCCGCCATCGCTAGGACGAGCGCGGTGTCGGGCTGGCCCTCGCCGGAGAGCAGGATGCCGCGCGTGGGGAGGAGGATGCCGATGCGGAGGGGTGCGGACCTAACCCCCTCGCCCTCCCTCGCTCCGCTCGGGACAGGCTCTTCCCTGAAGGGAAGGGGGGAGTTCCCCTCCCCTGAAGGGGAGGGGCTAGGGGAGAGGTGTTCCCGCCGCTCAGTGGCCACGTCGTGACCTCTCGCTTTCTCGGAACAGCTTGTCGGGAGGGACGTGCGCCAGGGTCCAACCCTGCTCGCCGACGAAGGCGTCCGGCCTGAGCGACCGCCACTGCCGCAGGTCGTCAATCGTGTCCACGTCCAGCCCCAGCGCCTGGCTGAAGTACGGCACGACCTGGTAGCCGAGGCGCGTCGCCTCCGCCAAGTGGCACTTGAAGCTCTGCTCGCCCAGCAGGAACGCGAACGTCGAATTGCGAGGCATGAGGACAGCGTTGCTGCCGCCGTCGCGCGCGGCAGGGACGAGCACGGGGTAGCGCTGCCGCCCGGAGGCCTCCACGCACGCGGCCACCTCGGCCGGGGTGACCAAGGGCAGGTCGGCGGGCAGGAAAAGCGCCGCGTCGCCGCTCTGGGCGAACCACCGCGCGAAGGCCGAGTCCAGGGCGGCGTTTAGTCCCGCGCCTCCGTCGTCAAACCACTTTGCGCCCGCTTGCCGGGCAAGGGCCTGCACCGCGCCGTCTCCGCCGACTACCCACGTCTCGGCGATGGCGGGGCACTGCGCGGCGGCCGCGACGACCCGCATCGCCAGGTGGCATGCGATGGCCGCGCGTTCGACATCGCTCACGTGCGGGGCCAGCCGCGACTTGGCGGCGGCGAGCGGCTTCATGGGGATGACGGCGAGGACCTGGGGCATTTTTATGTCACCTGGACCGCAGTGCGTCTGGCCGCTTCAAGGGTACATGAGAGGAGGCACAGGACGGAAGTGGCAATTGCTCCGGGGGGCCGGGGCCGCGCGTAGGCGGCGGCGTGGGGATGAGCGGGGGCGCGGCCCGGTGGGGATGAGGAGTGGGGCGCCGGCCCCCCCACCTCATGCCTCTCGCCCCACCTTGTTCTCTGTTATCGCGTCGCCAGATCCACGACCAGCTTCGCCAGCCGAACCTTGTCCTCAGGCCCAGTCATGATCGTGTCCGCCACGACGGCGCGCATCCCCAGCGCCTCCACCTGCGGCGCGAGTGCGCGGTCCACAGTGTCCAGCACGAACGTCGTGCACAGGCCCTTCAGCCGCTTCGCGACGGCGAGGGCGCTCGGCTCTTCGCCCAGCTCGCGGAAGAGCTTCGCCGCCGGGCCCTTGATGGCCTCGCCGCCGACGATGGGGCTGACGGCGATCTTGGGGCCGGAGAACGCCGCTATCCTCTTCCGCACGCCGAGCAACTCCAGAATCGGCTGGAGGCTCAGGAAGGGATTTGAGGGACAGAAGACGATGGCTCGGGCGGTCTCCAGCGCATCGGCGAAGGCGGGCGAGGGCGACGACCAGTCCGCGCCCTCGTAGGTGATGTCCGTGACCCGTGGCTCGCAGCGGTGCTTGACGAAGTATTCCTGGAACTTGAGCACGCCCTGGTCGGTGAGCAGCGACGTGCGGACCGGATCATCGCTCATGGGCGCGACGCGGTGCTTGACGCCCAGCGCGGCGCAAAGCTCCTCGGTGGCCTGGGAGAGGCTGGCGCCGTGCTTCATCAGCTCGGAGCGGCGCAGGTGCGTGGCGAGGTCTTTGTCGCCCAGGTTGAACCAGGTCGGCACGCCGTATTTCTCCAGGGAGCGGAGCACCGTGAATGTGTCGTCCGCCAGGCCCCAGCCCGTCGCGGGGTTGACGATGCCCGCGAGAGTGTACATGACCGTGTCCAGGTCCGGCGAGACGTGGAGGCCGTGGAACTCATCGTCGTCGCCCGTATTGACCACCACGAGGAACTGCTCGGGCGGCAGGACTTGCGCCAGGCCCCAGGCGAGCTTGGCGCCGCCGACGCCGCCAGCCAAGGCCAGGATTTCGTTGGGCACAGTGGCATACTCCAGTGCAGTGCGAAACTGTTCGCCGTGGGTTTCACGTCGCTGGGTAGGGGCGGGTTTGAAACCCGCCCCTACGGCTACCGTCTCACCAGGTAGTTTGTGAGAGCCTCTTCCGAGACGCCGTCTATGGCAAGACTAGCGAATGCCTTCCCACGTGAGACGCTCTTCGCGCCAGGGGTCGTTCATCGTCTTGCACTCGTAGTCAATGACCATGGTCGCCCGCTCGCTCAGGGAGTACGTCGGCCACTTTGGCATCGTGGAATGGTTCGGGTCGCCGGTGCGGGCGAAGTGGACGAAGGCTGGATTCACTTGGCCGACAACGCCGCGAGAAGCCGTTCGGACGAGCAGTGGCGACTCCACGTTGGCAAAGACCAGCGGCGTGGGGAGGCCGGTGTCCAACTGGTAGAAGTACATGTACGGCGCCTTCCCGCCTGCGGCGATCTGCGCCTCGGCCACGCGAATGGCGGGGATGCGCCATTCGAGGTCCGACGAAATTGTTGCGAGCAGCGCCGATGCCGCAGACCCCGGCCGCGTCCGGCGGTACGTCTCCACCACGCCGTCGGCGCGGCTCCCGAGCATGGGACGCAGGTCGCGGCGGAGCGCCGCGTCGTCCATCCAGCCGAAGTCCGGGTTCAGCCTCGTGGCGTTGAAGTGGTCATGGCGGCTGCTCCCGAGCATGATGGAGACGTTCTTGGCGGAACCGGACGCGATGGCGGCGGTCGGCTGGTCAAGCAGGGCGATCCCGTCAATGGCCGGAATGAACACTGTTGTATTTGGGAACGCAAGGAGCGGGGCGTCCTTCGCGATCATCTTGGCGGTCACTGCCGTTGACACTTGATAGAAGCGCTCCGCGGGTACGGAGGCGAGCTTGTTGATGTCGCCCTTCTTGACGCCAAGCTCCGCAAGGGCAGCGTCTGCATTGCGCGCCGCTTCTTCGCGGGTGACGCGCGGCCACATGAGGTAGCCGCTGATGGGGATTGCGCGGTGGAACAAACCCTTTGCCGCTGGCATAGCCAACAGGGTCCAGATCTTGGAGCCGCCGCCGGACTCGCCAAAGATGGTCACGTTGCCAGGGTCGCCACCGAACGCCGCAATGTTGTCGCGCACCCACTCCAGAGAGGCGACGATGTCCAACACTCCCGCGTTGGCCGACGTGGCGTACTCCTCGCCGAACGCGTCGCCCAGGTAAAGGTGGCCGAAAATGCTCAGGCGGTGGTTGACGGACACGGCCACCACGTCCCCGCGCTTCGCCAGCGCGGTGCCCTCGCACCGGGGCCCCGCGCCGGAGCCGAACTCCCACGCGCCGCCGTGGATCCACACCATCACCGGGCGGCGCGCACCGTCCCGGAGGCCGGGCGTCCACACGTTGAGCACCAGGCAGTCCTCGCCCTGTTGCTCGTTCTCGGCGAAGAACCCCGACGCCGCTCTCACGGCGGCCGCGTCCGCGCGTTCCGGCTGCGGACAGGCCTGGCCGTACTGGGTTGCATCGCGCACGCCAGCCCACGGCTTGGGCGCTGTAGGCGGCAGGAAGCGGTTGCGCCCTCCCGTCGGCCCACCGTAGGGGATGCCCTTGAAGATGTTGACGCCGCCGGCAGTGGTCCCGCGTACTTTGCCGGTGGTCGTTTCCACGATTGGGTCAGCCATTGCCCCCTCCTTGCTCTGCCAATTGTGTCGCAGGACACGATCCACAGCTTTCATGTGGTAAGAGCGAAGCGAGATGATTCTTCCCCACCTCTCCGCCCTGACCTAACCCCCAGCCCCTTCCCTGCAAGGGAAGGGGAGTAAGCGACTCCGAAGGGGCTGAGCCCCTTCGGGCTTCCCATTCACTTAGGTGACTTAGGGGCATCACCGTTCCGCGGGTGGCTGTACCGGAACTTTTCCGACTTGACGAGCTTGTGGTAGGTGCCGAACCGCTCCTCGGGCTTGTCAGTTACCTGGTCCAGCGGCTCCATTGGGTCGTCGCCGGCTTCAAAGACGTGGCGCAGCTTGTACAGCGTGGAGCGCTCCGCAGGCACGCGGTCGGCCTCGCGGATGAGCTTGCGGAACTCCTGTGGACGGACGAGCTGGCCCCAGCCCGCTCCCGCGCTGGTGGAGATGCTCTCGTTGATCAGGGTGCCGCCAAGGTCGTTGACGCCCGCGTTCAGCAGCACCTGCGCCATGCGCGGACCCTCTTTGACCCACGACGACTGGAGGTTCGGTATCCAGTTGTTGAGCATGATACGCGAAACGGCGTGGACCTTGAGCACTTCGACGCCCGTGGGACCGGGGCGGATGCCCGGCACGGTCTTCTGCAGAAACATCGGCGCTTCCGTGTGGACGAAGCTCAGAGGGACGAACTCGGTGAAGCCGCCCGTGTCCTGCTGGATGCTGCGGATCAGCGCCAGGTGCTCCGCAACGTGGCGGCTGGTCTCCGCGTGGCCGAACATCACCGTTGACGTGGTGCGGATGCCGAGCGCGTGGGCGGTGGTGATGACCTCCACCCACTGCTTGACGGTGATGCGCCCCGGCGAGATGCGGTCGCGCATCTCCTGGTCCAGCACCTCGGCGGACGTGCCCGGCAAGCTGCCGACGCCCGCGGCCTGAAGTTCCGTCAGGTATTCGCGGACGGTGCACTGCGAGCGGACGGCGCCGTACAGAACCTCCTCCGGCGAGAAGCCGTGGATGTGGATGCCCGGAACCGCCTCCTTGATGGCGCGGCAGAGCTTGATGTACAGGTCGCCCTCCATCTTGGGCGGCAGGCCCGCCTGCACGCACACCTCGGTGGCGCCCAGGTCCCAGGCCTCGCGCACGCGGCGGAGAATCTCCTCCGTCGGCAGGAAGTAGCCCTCCTCCTGCCGGAAGTCGCGGCTGAAGGCGCAGAAGCCGCAGCCCTTGATGCAGACGTTGGTGAAGTTGACGTTCCGGTTCACCACGTACGTAACGACATCGCCGACGCGCTGGCGTCGCAGCGTGTCCGCGGCGAGCAGCGTGGCCATCATGTCCAGGCCGCTGGAGCCGAGCAGGGTCTCGCCGGCGGCGGCGGTGACGTCCTTGCCAGCCAGGGCGTCGTCAAGGACGCGCGCGACGACGGGCGAGACGGCGCTCAGAAGCCGATCCAACCCACCGATTCCCTCTCCCCGGATGGGAGAGGACGAGGGTGAGGCTGAGACATCGCGCTGTATTGCAGTCTCCGATTTACGTAGCTGGGACATACCGTTCAATCCCTTCTTTCACATAGCCGTCCTCGCCGGCGACGGCCAACACACGCGGCGCAACCGCATCCGCCAGCCAGCCTTGCTCTGCAATGTAGCTGGGGTACACAGGCAGGCGCGGCACGAGCTCAAAGCCCTCTGCCCGGGTGCGGCGAGCGAGGTCGGTGAGGTGCGGCCACGGCGCCTCCGGGTTTACGAAGTCGGGCGTCAGGGGCGAAACGCCGCCCCAGTCGTTCAGCCCCGCGTGCAGGTAGAGGGGGAAATCGCGGGGCGTGAGGTTTGGCGGCGCCTGGATGTTGGCGTCCTTGCCCAGCGCCAGGCGAGTTACCGCCAGGGTCCTCACCATGTCCACGCTGCCCGGCTCGCCGCGGCCCCACATGGCGGTCTGGGGCTTGGCGCGGAAGTTCTGGACGATGACCTCCTGGATTTGGCCGTGCTGGTCGTGGAGCCGCTTGATGGCGAAGAGCGACGCCACACGGTCTTCCAACGTCTCGCCGATGCCGATGAGGATTCCGGTGGTGAAGGGCGCTTTGAGCTTGCCCGCGTTCTCCAACGTCTTGAGGCGCACGGCGGGCCGCTTGCTGGGCGCGAACTCGTGCGGGCCGCCCGGCGCGTACAGCAGCGGGCTGATGTTCTCCAGCATGATGCCCATGGACGCGCTCACCTCGCGGAGCGAGGCCATTTCGCGGTTGCTCATGGTGCCGGGATTGAGGTGCGGCAAGAGGGTAGTCTCTTCAAGCACCAGGGCGCTCACGTCATGCAGATATTCCAACGTCGTGCGGTAGCCGCGGTGCGCGAGCCAGTCCCTGGCCTCGGGGTAGCGCTGTTCGGGGCGCTCGCCCAGCGTGAAGAGGGCCTCGGTACAGCCGAGGCGCTCGCCTGCGCGGGCGACCCCCAGCACCTCCTCCGGCGTCATGAAGAGGCGGGCGGCCTTGCCGGGCTCCTGGCGGAAGGTGCAGTAGCCGCAGATGTCGCGGCAGAGCTGTGTGAGCGGGATGAACACCTTGGGCGAGAAGCTGACGCGGTGGCCTTTTCCCTGGTCACGGAGCGCCGAAGCCGCCTTGCAGATGGCGGGGAGGTCTGTGAGCGGCGCGCGCATCAGCTCGCAGCCCTCAGCCTCAGCGAGCGCGCTGCCGCCAGCGAGCCGCTCCAGGATGGCCGCTACGGCAGGCGTTGCTTCGGCGGAGGTGGGCGCTTTGAGCAGCCAGGCTAGCTCTGGTTGGGCTTTCACGGTTGGGGACACGTAACCCTCTTGTGGAGTTCCTACTCAGTAAGGGTGGGATTATGGTCATTGTATCGCGCGCCGTACGGCCATCACAACAAGGTCTTTCTCTTCTCGCCGCCATGCGCGTAATCGGGATCAGAAACAGGAGGAACCCGCCACGACAAGACGAGGTTGACGCACGCATCCCCGACGCCTAGACTGGCGCATGATGGCCGTCGGCACAGTGTTCTGCGAGGGAAGCGTGGAGAAGGGTCTGCTGGGCTTTCTGCTCAAGGCTGCGGAGCGATTTGCCCGGCTCAGGAGAGAGCGGTGGTTCCGGTGGTGGAGCTTCGCCGCGATGGCTGGCTTTGTCCTGGTGTTGCTGTTCACGGACAAGGCTGAGCTTACGACGTCCAGCTGGGGCGTGCTGGCGGCGACGCTGCTCGTCGTGGGCTTTCCGTGGCTGGTTGGTGTGCTCGTTGACGCCTTGATCACGGGCATCGTCGTCATCCTGTCCAGCGCCATGGTCGTCCGGTGGCTGGCGCGCTTGGGCCTCAGGAAACGCGGCGTTGGCAGTGGCTCGCAGGGACCGGCTTGAACATCTTCTTTGACGTGGACTACACCATCATCTCCTACGACGGCACGCTCCGTCCCGGCGTCAAGGAGGTGTTCGAGCAGCTCAAGCAGGACGGCCTGGACATTTACGTGTGGTCGGGGATGGGGATACGCTGGAACGTGGTGCGCACGCACGGGCTGGCGCCGTTCGTTAGCGGGGTGTACGAGAAGCCGATCCAGAACTACGTGGAAGCGGTGAACGCCATGCTGACGCGGCAGGAGCTGCCCGTGCGCCCTGAGTTTGTGGTGGACGACTACCCGGAGATCGTCACCGCCCTGGGTGGGATGGCCATCAGGCCGTTCTGGGCGGTGGACATGCGCGATCGGGAGATGGAGCGGGTGTACCGCATCGTGTGCGACTACCGCCGAACGGGCACGTCCAGCGACACGGCGTTCCGCCCGCCGCCGAGCGACCACAGCGCGCCATGAGTCCCATTAGAGTCCTGCCCCGCCAACTTGCGGCCCGCATCGCTGCCGGCGAGGTCGTGGAACGCCCCGCGTCCGCGGTCAAAGAGCTGGTGGAGAACGCGCTGGACGCCGGCGCCACGCGGGTCTCGGTGGAGCTGTCCGGCGGGGGCCTCGCCCTCATCCGCGTGACGGACAACGGTCGCGGGATACCCCACGCCGACACCGCGTTCCTCTTCCAGCGCCACGCCACCAGCAAGCTTGACCCGTCGGACTCGCTGGAGAGCATCGCGACCCTTGGGTTCCGCGGCGAGGCGCTGTACTCCATCGCGTCGGTCGCGGAGGTGGCGATTCTCACACGCGCGTTGGGCGAAGAGTCCGGGACCTCTGTGGAGCCGCGCGTGCACATTGCTGGGGACTCGTTGCTGAGGGAGCCTCGCGGTGCGCCGCAGGGGACGACGGTCACGGTCCGGCGCCTCTTCGCCGCCGTGCCCGCGCGACGCAAGTTCATGCGCTCCCCGCAGGCCGAAGCCTCCCGCGTGCAGACGCTGCTGGCGCTGTACGCCCTCGCGTTCCCAGAGGTGGCGTTCTCCCTGACCCACGACGAGCGCGAGATGCTGGCGACGTCGGGGACCGGCGACCTGCGGGAGGCGTTCAGGGCAGTGTACGGCGCGGAGATGGCTACCAGCATGCTCGCGGTCCACTGGCCCGAGCTGCAGCGGCCAACGCCGGACGGCTCTGTCGCCGTGCAGGGCCTCGCCAGCCCGCCGGAAGTGAACCGCGCCAACCGGAGCTACATCACCATGCTGGTGAACAGGCGTCCCGTGCAGAGCCGTTCCCTGGTGGCCGCCGTTGAGCAAGCCTACGTGGGGATGTTGCCTCAGGGACGGCACCCAATCGCCGTGTTGAATGTGCTGGCGCCCTACGGCGACGTGGATGTGAACGTGCACCCGGCCAAGTCGGAGGTGCGCTTCCGGGACGAGAGTGCGGCGTTCAGCGCGGTGCAGCGGGCCGTCCGGGCGGCGCTTACGGCGGGCGCGCCGGCGCCAAGCGTGTCGGCGGGGCTGTCACCGATGCCCGCATTGCCCGTCGCGACGGAGGATCGCGAGCTTTTCGCAGCCCTGGACGGCCCCGACCCAGCACGGGGCGAAAACGGTCTTGGGGTTCCTGGCGCCACACGCGCAGGCGGCGAATCGGCGGCGCGTGGGTTAAGGCCGCCCACGCGGTGGGACAGACAAGCCTACGGAAAGTCTGACCAGCCAGTCTCTAACCCCACGGCCAGCCCCCCGTTGCTGCCGCGCGAGGCCTTCCCGCTGCTCAACGTGCTCGGGCAGACCCAGAACACGTACATCGTGGCGGAAGGCCCCGGCGGGATTTACCTGGTTGACCAGCACGCTGCGCACGAGCGGGTGCATTACGAGCGGCTGCGCGAGGCCGTTCTGCGCGACGCCGTGGAAACGCAGGCGTTGCTTGGGCCGGAGCCTGTGGAGCTTTCCCCGCAGCAACTTGCCGTCGTGGAGCAACTGGGGGAACTGCTCGCGCGGTACGGCTGGCGGCTTGACGACTTTGGGGCGCAGACCAGGCTCGTCCGGGCGATGCCCGCGCTGCTGGTCAAGAGGGGCGCGACGAGGGCGCTACGGGACCTGCTTGACGCCGCCGCCTCGGAAACGGCGATGCCGACTTGGGAGGAGAAGCTCGCGGCGACGCTGGCGTGCCACGGATCGGTCAGGGCTGGACAGACGCTCACGAACGCTGAGATGACCGAGCTGCTCTCTATGCTGAACGGCTGCCGCGACCCGAACACCTGCCCCCACGGCAGGCCGACCATGGTGCACCTGAGCGCCGCTCAACTGGAACGCGAGTTCAAGCGTCGGTGACCGGAGACATTGCTACGATTTCGCCAGCCAAACGCGAAGGTGCTCCGCGTGCTCCTGGTAGTGGTGGGCCATGCAGCCCATGACCTGCTTTTCCACGTCGGGGTGCTGCAACGCCTCGGCAGGCAGGCCGCGAAGATACGCCACCGCCTGCTCGTGGTTCTTCACGAAGAGGTCCTGGACCGCCTTCGTAGTGAGCTTGCGCTGGAGTTGCACCTCGCGCTCGTTGAAGTCGGACGGCGAGGCGTTGGGCTTGGCGCCAACCACGAGCTTCCGCACGCGGCTGACTGACTCTTCGTCCCACGTGGCGATGTGGCCGAGCACGTCTCGGACCGCCCAAGTCCCCTCCGTGCCCGGTTGCTCAAGCTTTGCGGCGGGAATGGCCTCAACTACCTTGCGCAAAGCGGCGCGGGCGTCCTGGATCTGCTTTAAGATGTCCGCCTTGGTCTTGGTTGTCATCACCGCACCTCCAACGAGCTTTGCCACGGCACTGTACCAGCAAGCGACCCCAGCTTAGCACGTGGCGCTACGACGAGCGAGAGCGTCACGCTTAGTAGCACTACTTCTTTTGTCATGGCGTTTTCTTTTAGAGGGTGTGGGGAAACGCCCTTAAGCCCTTGGAGGGCAGAGCGTTAGCTTCAGAAACCTTTCCCTTCCCCTTGAGGGGGAAGGGAAAGGATGGGGGTGAAACGCGTCTTCCCCAGCCACATCACAGTTTTGTTAGGCGCTCTTATACCAACTCTACGTGAAGATGGCAGTAATCGCGCCGTGCCAACCTCCTGCTGTCATTCCGAGCGCAGCGAGGAATCTCTCCAGATATGTGGGCGGGCGACGGTACGTGGGGAGATTCCTCGGTCGTCCTTCTGCGGAAGGACTCCTCGGAATGACAAGGTGATTGCGCCACTTTCAAGCAGAACTGGTATTAGCACGAGCCCCAAAGACACGTCCGGCGTACTTGGTGCATTATGTTACTCAAGCACCGTTGAAAGGCAGCCATCCGGGAGGACTGCTTTGTCAAGTCAGGAAAGAGCCACGCTCCTCATCGCGACCACCAACCCGGCGAAACAGGCCAGGCTCCGGGAGCTGGTCGAGGGCTTGCCTGCGGCGGTGCGGACGCCCGACGAGCTTGGCCTGCGCCTTGACGTGGCCGAGGATGGCGGCACGCACCAGGAAAACGCCCTGCTCAAGGCTGTGGGCTGGTCGCGGCACGCACGCTGCTTTGCCTTGGTCAGCGATGGCGGGCTGCTGCTGCCCGGACTCGGCGCGAGGTGGGACAGCCTGCGGACGCAGCGGTTCGCAGGGCCTGACGCGGACGACCGAGGACGCGCCGCCGCGTTGCTGGCGCTGACGTCGGGGCTGGAGGGCGAAGCGAGGCGCGCGTCGTGGGTGGAGGCCGTTGCGCTGGCGGTCAACGGGACGCCTTTGGCCGCGTGGGAGCTGCGCGGCGGCGACGGCGTCATCGCCACCTCGCTCGGCGCGGCGGCCATAGAGCGGGGGTTCTGGGTCGCCAGCCTCTGGTCCTTCCCTTCGCTCGGCAAGACGTACCGCGAGGCGAGCCGATCGGAGCTGGCGCGGGTCGGCGAGCCGTGGAGCCGCTTCAAAGCGCTTGTGCGCGCCGGCCTGTTTCGTTATGTAAGCTGATGTCCACCAAGCCAGGGATCGCTCTGGTGGAATACCAGTTCTGCTTAGAACTAGTATTACGCCCTCGGCAAGCGCACGATTGACGCGCCCGTGGCTTCGCTGTCTCCAGTCCACGGGACCGTCTGCAACTCCACCAGCCCGTCTCGAACAAGCTCCTCCACGAGACCTGCCAGCCAAGGCAGGTCGCTCTCTGTGAAGCCCGGCTTCACCGCGCGTCCCAGGGCGCTCAGTCTGAGGACGCCGCCCGGACCGGCGTCGCGAAGGGCTTGAACGACGCGGCCACGGAAGTAGCGCCTGGAGCCGATGAAAGGTTTTGCGTTCACTCGATAGGCGCCGCGGGACTCGGCCAGCCGTGACTTCGGGGAGAGGAACGTCGGGGTGGCGGTGCACACCATGCGCAGCGGGCATTCCCGGCAGGCTGGATTACGGGCAGTGCACACCGTCGCTCCGAGGTCCATGAGCGCCAAGTGCCAGTCGCGCGCGCTGTCACGGGGCAGCAGACGCTGCGCCGCGTCGTGGATGGTTCGCGCGGCTACGGCCCCGTCGCCAACCACCACTCGTCCGACGACGCGCCGCACGTTGGTGTCAACCACCACCACCGGCTGGTCAAACGCAAAACAGGCCATGGCGGCAGCCGAATACTCTCCGATGCCCGGGAGCGCCCTGAGCGCCGCCAGATCCTTTGGCGCCTCGCCGCCGTGCCGCTCCACGATCGCCTGTGCGGCGCGGTGCAGCCGGACGGCGCGGAGGTTGTACCCGAGCGGCGCCCACGCACGTATCACCTCGCCGACGGGAGCCTCCGCGAGGTCGCGGACGGTCGGGAAACGCTTGCGGAACTCCTCGTACTTGGGCAGCACCCTCGAGACCTGCGTCTGCTGCAGCATCACCTCGGAGACGAGCACCAGGTACGGGTCGCGAGTGCGCCGCCACGGCATGTCGCGCTGGTGCACGGCGAACCAGGCCAGCAGCGCTGCCTGGACTTGCGCAACTCGGGCAGCGGTCAACGCGATCCCTGCCGTCAAGGGACTCCTCCTCGCACAGATTGGCGGCGCAGAGGATTCATGGTACTATCGGCGCCAGCGCTGCAGGGCGCCGATACCCGTGGGCGTGCAGCGCCACGCCTAGGAACAGGAGAGCCGGATGGCTACACGATCATACGCGGGGACGACTGAGGCCAAGGAGCTGCCCGCGGGGCTTGACTGGGTGAACACCTCGTCGCCTCTCACTCTGAAAGCGCTGCGCGGCAAAGTCGTCCTCCTGGACTTTTGGACGTACTGCTGAATTAACTGCCATCATATGGTCCCGCAGTTGCGTGGACTAGAGCGGCGGTTCCCCAACGAGCTGGTCGTCTTGGGTGTTCACTCGCCCAAGTTTCCGCAGGAGAAGGAGACAGGCAATCTCCGAAAAGCTGTGATGCGCATGGATATCCGGCATCCGGTAATGAACGACAGCGAGTTCAACGTGTGGCGCCAGTACGGCTTGCGCGCGTGGCCGACGCTGCTGTTCCTGGACCCGCTGGGGCGCATCTTCGGCATCCACGAGGGCGAGGCTACGACGGACATGCTCGCGGAGGCGATCCAGGAGGCGATCCAGGAGTTTGACGCCAAGGGCTGGATGAACCGCACGCCACTCCCGTTCCAGCTTGAGCGCGAGGACCCCGGGCCACTCTCGTTCCCCGGCAAGGTGCTGGCCGACGAGGCATCGGGCCGCCTGTTCATCGCCGACTCCAACCACAACCGCATCATCGTCGCGCGACTGGACGGCGAGGTGCTGGACGTCATCGGCAGCGGCCAGATGGGCTTTGAGGACGGGACGTACGACAAGGCGGCGTTCAACGTGCCGCAGGGCATGGCGCTCAACGGCGATACGCTGTACGTCGCCGACCTTGAGAGCCACGCCATCCGCGCCGTTGACTTGAAGAAGCGCATCGTGACGACCGTGGCGGGCGTCGGCTCGCAGGCGCTGGGCCGCAGCTCCGGCGGCCCAGCGATGGATGTGGCGCTCAGCTCACCGTGGGACGTGGCGTACGCCAACGGCAACGTGTATATCGCCATGGCAGGCACGCACCAGGTGTGGGTGCTGGAGCTGGCGAAGCAGCTTGTCCACCCTTTCGCAGGATCCGGCGCTGAAGGGATCAAGGACGGCCCGCTGAACCGCGCGGAGATGGCGCAGTGCAGCGGCTTGGCCCTCGCCGGCGACACGCTCTACGTCGCCGATAGCGAGACCAGCTCCATCCGCGCCGTCGGGCTGGACCCAAAGATCGGCTCGGTTCGCACCGTCGTGGGCCAGGACCTCTTTGCCTTCGGCGACATGGACGGCATGGGGAGCATCGTCCGGCTGCAGCACCCGCTGGGCATTGCCTATCACCAGGACATCCTGTACGTGGCGGACACGTACAACAACAAGATCAAGCGGGTGTTCCCCCGCACCCAGAGCGCCACTACGTTCCTCGGCGCCGGCAAGCCTGGCAAGCAGGACGGCCCCGGCATGACGGTGACGTTCCACGAGCCCGGCGGCCTCTCCGTGGCGGGCGGCAAGCTGTACATCGCCGACACGAACAACCACCTGATTCGCGTCGCGGACATGGGGACGGGTGAAGTGGGGACGCTGGTGCTGCGGGGGCTGAGGGAGTAGCAGCTATGGGCGAAAAGATACTTGTCCAAAACGATGGTCAAGCCACACTCCTGGAAGAAGCACCCTCAAACAAGGAAGTCCAACTCCAAGACCTCATCAACAATAATCCAAACCTGCTGCCCCTGGAGGAGCTTGGCCTCGACGGACCCCTGCTGATCGTAGGCCTCGAAGCACCGCTTTCTGCTGGCAAGGCCGATCTCATTGCGCTCGCGAAGTCCGGGGAACTGGTCCTGGTTGAGTTCAAAACTGGGACATGAATCCGACTCGCGCCGCATGCTGGCCAAATTTCTGGACTATGGCGCCAGCCTCTGGCGGATGAGCTACGTTGAGTTTGAACAGCAAGCAATACGCTCATATTTCTCAGGTCCACGGCGCAACAAGCAGGTCACCAAAGCTGTAAATTCACTAAGTGAGGCATCTCAAGCGGTTTGGGGAAAGGGTTTTGACACCCTTTCGTTCAGAGACAGCCCTGAAGACCAACTTAAAAGCGGGGATTTTCGCTATGTCGTAGTGGCTCAAAGCTTCCCTACGAACCTCAAAGATGCCTTGGACTATCTCAACAAGATTTCTTCTGGTCCGCGTTTCTACTCATTAAAGCTCACTCGCTTTGGTGGAAACAGCATCTCTGCCTTCGCATGTAACTTGGTCGCCGGCCCAGAGCCTCCGCCTCTACCACCACGGGAACGCATTCCCTTGGACAAGTTCTTAGCCAACGTACCTCGTGGATTAGTGCCGACATTTTCTGAAATCCTTGATGCGTGCGGGAAACTTGGCCTCACTATCTTCTGGGGCACAAGGGGGTGCATCCCTAAAGGTGCAAACGCCTGAACGGGCCGAACCAATATCGGTCGGTTGGATGTTCACCGAAATGAAAGGGTGGATGGGGCTCCGTTGGCTGAATCTCGGCTACGATAGGTGGATAGATGATAAGCTCACGCCTGGCACTAAGGCAATCTTGCAGAAGTACTTGGATAACCTCGGCACCTTGGAAGGTGCAGACCCAGTAACGACGGGAACAGTAAGTGCGTACCGGTTTGAACCGAAGTTGGTGATCGATTCAAAGGGAGCGATAATCCAGGCTCTTACTAATCTTGTTAATGACTTGAAGGCCGTACTTGCCGTTTCCTCCTCTGGGTGAGCTGCAAGGTACGCGGCCTGGTCGGTGTCGCCGCGATTCAGGCGAGGCAGGATCAGCGCCACGCGCGGGGCTCCGGCCGCTCCTTAGCGGTGCGACGAGCCGTATCCTTGTGACTTGACGCGCCGATGCCCAGGCTTCGCCGCCTGGGGCGGAGGCTGCCAGCTTTCTCTTCCAGCGCCTCCTGGACGAGGGCGCCATGGAGGTGCGTCGCTCCACCGCCAGCAGCTGGAGGCGTATAAGCAGCTCTTCTGGAAGAGAGACAGTAGTGCGCTTCATGTCATCACAATAGCACAGTTGATGATCATCATCCGGTGACAAACGCAGGAGAACCCTCTTTGCAAAGAGGGTTCTCCTGACCTCTCCCAGAAAACCTCTCAGCATTCACTTTCCGCCGTTCAACAGATAGACTGTTGGTGCTGGCTATCCCGCCCTTGAGTCAACTCAACCAGTGGAGAAAACATGCCCAACCGCCTAGCTCGCGAGACCAGCCCCTACCTCCAGCAGCACGCCCACAACCCCGTGGACTGGTATCCGTGGGGCGCCGAGGCTCTGGAACGCGCGCGCCGCGAGGACAAGCCCATCCTCCTCAGCATCGGCTACTCCGCGTGCCACTGGTGCCACGTCATGGAGCGGGAGTCGTTTGAGAACCCGGACACCGCCGCGCTCATGAACCAGCACTACGTCAGCATCAAGGTGGACCGCGAGGAGCGGCCCGACCTGGACTCCATTTACATGCAGACCGTCATGTCCATCACTGGCCATGGTGGCTGGCCCCTCACCGTCTTCCTGACGCCAGACCTCAAGCCGTTCTACGGCGGGACGTACTTCCCACCGGTAGACCATCATGGGATGGCGGGGTTCCCGCGCGTGCTCCAGACCATCGCCGACGCGTACCGCACGCAGCGCGCCGAGATCGCGAGCACCGGCGCGCAGATCGCCGAGGCGCTTGGCCGCAGCCTCACGCCCCAGCAAAGCGCCGGCGCGCTGACCACCGACACGCTCACCGAGGCGGCGCAGGGACTGGCCTCCATGTTTGAGTCCAAGTACGGCGGTCTGGGCCAGGCGCCCAAGTTCCCGCAGCCCATGACGTGGGAGTTCCTGCTGCAAGAGGCGCGCCGGACGGGCGAGCAGTTGCCTCTGCTCATGACCGAGATGACCCTGGAGCGCATGGCCCACGGCGGCATATATGACCAGGTCGGCGGCGGGTTCCACCGGTACAGCACGGACGAGCGCTGGCTGGTGCCCCACTTTGAGAAGATGCTCTACGACAACGCCCTGCTGGCGCGCCTCTACCTCCACGCACACCAAGCGACCGGCAAGCCGCTGTACCGCCGCGTAGTCACTGAGACGCTGGACTACCTTCTACGGGAAATGCGGGGGCCTGAGGGCGGGTTCTACTCGTCGCAGGACGCCGATAGCGATGGCGTGGAAGGCAAGTTCTACGTATGGGGGTACGAGGAGTTCCGCGGCCTGCTCTCCGAGGAGCAGCGCGAGCTGGTGGTGCGGCACTACGGCGTGACGCCGAAGGGCAACTGGGAGGACCACACCATCCTCTCCGTCGTCACGGAGCTGGCGGCTCTGGCCAAGGAGCTGCTGATCACCCCGGAGGAAGCGGAGCGCCGCCTGGGCGAGGCGAAGGCCGCGCTGTTGGCGGCAAGGTCGCGGCGCATCCCGCCCGCCACCGACGAGAAGGCGCTCGCCTCGTGGAACAGCCTGGTCATCGGCAGCCTGGCCGAGGCCGGCCGCGCGCTTGGCCGGAACGACTACCTGGATGCGGCGCTCCGCACGGCGGAGTTTGTGCTGACGAAGCTCAGGGTGGACGGCCGCCTTCTGCGAACGTACCGCAACGGCACGGCCAAGCTCAAGGGCTACCTTGAGGACTACGCTTTTCTCGTGGATGGCCTGCTCCTCCTTCACGCGGCAACGCTTGAGCCGCGTTGGATGCGCGAGGCCGTTGACCTGACCGACGAGATGCTTGCGCTGTTCTGGGACCAGGAGCAGAGTAGCTTCTATGACGTCGGCCACGATCACGAGGAGCTGCTGGTCAGGCCGCGTGATGTGTTTGACAACGCGCTGCCGTCAGGGAGCGCGATGGCAACGTTCGTCTTGCTGCGCGTGGCGCTACTCACCGGGGAGCAGGCGTTGGCGGAACCGGCGCTCGCGTCGTTGCGGTCGCTCCAGCACGGGCTGGCGCAGCACCCAAACGGGTTCGGACACTGGCTGTCCGTGCTGGCGTTCCACCTCGGCTCGCCCAAGGAGATCGCAATCATCGGCGCGGCGCAGGACCCAGGGACGCTTCGCTTGCTGGAAGCCGTGCATCAGCTTTACGTGCCGCACAAGGTCGTCACGGGACGCGACCCGACTTCGGGCGACGACGGGTTCGACAGCCCGCTGTTCACCGGACGCGGGGCGGAAGACGGCCAGCCGACTGCGTACGTCTGCGAAGGCTACGTCTGCCAGTTGCCCGCGACCTCGGTTGCACTGCTGCGCCGGCAACTCGCGCCCGCCAGCCCTCTGGCCGCTCCAGGCGCCGGATAACCAACACGCACATCACTTGACGACCATGGCCTGCAAAACGCAGCGTGCTTTTTGCAGGCATGATGGAAGGATCGCGTAGATGGGCTCTCAGAGCCGCATCCGGGTCGCATGGCGGCACACGCATTGCTCAATTCCACCCCTGTGTTACAATCCTGTTACCGCTGAGTTTCTTTACCACGCTGTTCCCAGGAGAGACGGATGGAGACGGCTGCAACGCAAGCCTTGGAATCCGTGGCGGCTGGGCGACCTGTCATTATTCGTGACGACTTCCGCGGCCTCGCCTACCTTGCAGTGGCTTCGCAGAAGGCCGGCCCGGAGCACGTGAACCTCATGGCGCGGTACGCGCGAGGGATCATCTCCATCGCGCTGGAAGGCGAACGCCTCAATCAGCTTCAGCTCCCCGTCATGGGCCAACCGTCTCCGAACGCCTCCAGCGAGCCGTTTGCGGTCTCCGTCGACGTGAGGCGCGATGGCGCGAGCGGCATTTCGGCGCGCGACCGATCGGCCACAATCCAGGCCCTCATTTATCCCGCCTCAAAACCCGATGACTTCGTGCGTCCCGGCCACCTGTTCCCCGTCCTCTACAGCAAGGGAGGCGTCTTCACGGTCCCCAGGGCGCCCGAGGCGATCGTTGACCTCGCACGGATGGCCGGCCTTTACCCGTCCGGCGTCTTGTGCGCCATTATGACCGATGCGGGCGACATGATGAGCGACCCGCCGGACCTGAACGCGCTTGGCGACGCCATCGGCGCGAAGATCGTGAGCATCAGCGACGTGTTGCGGCTCCGCGGCGAACGCGAGAAGGTCGTGAAGCGCATCGCGGCGGCGCGTTTGCCGACTCAGTACGGCGAGTTCACCATTACCGCCTACCAGTGCCTGCGGGACACCGACGAGCACATCGCGCTGGTGATGGGCGATCCAGGCAGCGCTCAGCCGATGCCCGCGGCCTTTGTCAACGGCTGCGTTGTGGGCCACGTGTTTGACAGCCAGGCGTGCCGGTGCGGCATACGATTGGAAGAAAGGCTCAGCCGAATCGGCGAGCTAAAACGAGGCGTCATTCTCTACACTCCGAACGACGCCGTGAGCAAGCACCTCGGGGAGGACCTTTCAACCCGTCCCCCGATGCACGAGCGCATCTGGCATCAAATCATCGGCGTGCAGGTGCTGTCGGACCTGGGGATACGCCGCGCGTACCTGCTGGACGAAGAGCGCGAAATAGACGTGCCTGCGCTCAGCACGCTCTAGCCATCCACCTAAAAAGCCCGTAAACACAAAGGGCGCCTCGGTTTGAGGCGCCCTTTGTGTGTTGATCGATACTCAGGCTATGACTGAGGATGCTCGCGTTCCCATGCCTCCAGCCTTGCGTCACGACGCGGCTCAAAGATGGAGCCATCACCGGGCAGTGGAACATTGCGCGGGTCAGTGATGCGCGGCCCCCCCGTGAGCTTGCCCAGGCCCGTGAGTTTGCCCAGGATTGACACACCCGCGAGAAACCCCACGCCCACAGCCGCCACCTTAAGCACGTCGCGTCTTGAGAAGCGAAATGCCTTTGCTGACTTGGGCGAGTGTTCCAATGCCTTCCTCCGTCACCGGCCGCATTCATGACCAGGGAGCCGACGGGCCGAAGAAATTATACGCTCTTTTCACGATTCAGACAAGATCGAATTGCCCTCAGAGCAGGGACCATTCGGTTCTTATCCTCCAAAGCTAACAGGGCATTGAAATACTCTACCGACCATCCCGCCTGGCACCCTTCCGTTCGACGAACTCAAAGCTGACATCGGCAAGCAAGGGAGTAGAACTTGGGGGAGATTAGGCGACCGCTGAACAGACGCCCGAAGATGCTAGAACGGGCAGCCCTTCGCTCCCAGTAAGCCCTTCAGAGCTGAGATCTCGCCTGTGTGGGCGTACGTGTTACCAAGCAGCATCGTCGTAAGGAAGGCGCCAAGGCCCATGTTGTTGGGAAAGCCGAACTGAACGAGTTCGAGGTCGCGTTTGAGCTCGCTATCCTTGAGGCTATCCGGAAACGCGTCGGTGTTGGCGAAGACGGCTTCAGCATATTCGGCCATGGCTTTCGGGTCGCACCGATAGGCTCGGCCTTTAACGGGGATGGGTAGGTCCACCACCATCTCGCCGCCCAGCTTCACGCCACAGCTGCCTCGCTCCCACAGACTCCGCTTGCCTTGGATAGCAGTGTTCACCATGAAGTCCTCGCAATGGAGGATGTGAGGCATCAGCTCACCAATGGGGTGAAGAACCGCGGGCGGGACGGTATTAGCCTGAGCCTCGGTCACGTCGGCGACGGTGCCCTGGTACCACATATACGCGCCACCAAAGGCGCTTTTTAGGACTCCTATTCCATCCATCTAGCCCTCCGAAGTTTGCTAAGTGGGGCATAGTGGATAGGATCGATCTGCGTCTAGCCAGCCGAGAAGCTCGTCGCTAGGTTGGCATGAAGTCACCCAAAAATGCTCCCTGCCATGAAGGCGATATGTGGTAACGTCGGCGCGCCTGACCTCTCCCCTACCCCTCCCTCATTCGCTTCGCTCAGGGCAGGCTTTCAATGGGGAGGGGGATTGCCGCTTTCCTTGGTAGCGAGGCTCGCGAAGGAAAGATGGGGGACGATTTCGGGGATACGTTCATGAATTGCCCCTATGGGGGTTGCCTCTGTAAGGTCTCCAGACTACCGAAAGGCCCTGGTTCTCAAAGGTCGGAGATAACGGAGAATAGCGCCCCACCATCTAGCACCGCGGCGCAGAGGCAGACCCCTTCTCACTTGATGATAGATGCGCCGGAGACGCCGCAAAACCTCTTGACATTGCTAGGCTGATTGCGATAATCTTCACGAGCATCAACGGGCTGGCCACAGACTGTTGATGGATAGAGGACGGAATGGATCCCACGCCCATGGGCACGGCTGAGTGGAGCCAGGCCAGTCAAATTCTCCGGTTTTTCTTCAGCACACTCCTGTTCATCATTGGCTTTGCAGGGAACTTGCTTCTCGCTCATGCCTTCCTCCCTTCTCTTGTCGGCACCGGACACCTGCCCAAGGCCGTCATGAGCGTGCGGCCAGTGCTGTACGTTATGTCGATATCCTGTCTCGGCGTCGCCGCCTATTTTTTCTTTCGAATGGTTGAGTTGCGCGGGCTCTTCGGCGTCGTTTACCCCACTAGGTGGTGGATGTGAGCAGGGCGGTCGGAGTGTTCGGCCTCTTTTGCGCACGCTCGGGAAGGACAGTTGGCTCACGTGCCGGCGCTTCCCGGTGAAACTCGGAGCCAAGTCAGTTCGGAGCACGCAGATTGCAAGCTGAAACGCCACGGTCAGGGCGCAAAGCTCTGCTCATCATCACAGGAGTGGTGGCAGGCCTCCTCTTCATTTTCGTGGGGTTAGCGGTCGTTCCCAGGGTGCTGGCGCACTACTTCTGGCCCATTGAGCGCTGGTACCGGAGCGCGCCTGTGCAGCCGATTGACTTCCCGCATCCCTCCCACGTGCAGGTGGGCGGCATTGACTGCTTGTTCTGCCACCGGACCGTCGCCAAAGAGGCGATGGCCGGCATTCCGCCCGTTGAGCAGTGCATGTTCTGCCACAAGATTGTCGCGAAGGAGCAACCTCGCATCCAAATGCTCGCCAGCTTCGCCGAACGGGGCGAGCCAATCCAGTGGATGCGCGTCCACCGCCTGCCTGACCACGTCCATTTCGTCCACGAGGCGCACATCACCTATTTCACCCGCAAGGACGGCGTGCTGCCGTCGCAGGTGTGCTCAACCTGCCACGGAGACGTGGGCAACATGCAGCGCGTGCAGCAGGTCCGCTCGCTCCGTATGGGCGACTGTGTGGACTGCCACCGTCAGAACGGTGCGCCTACCGACTGCTTCGTCTGTCACTATTGACGAGGGCGCGCCCTTGACCCAGCACGAGAAAGGCTGAGGCCGGAACATCCCGGAACGGCCCAGTGTATAGGAAGAAGCAAAGGCTAATTGAAAGCCCGGACAACCAGAGAAGAGAAGGCATAAGCACCGGATGGAACTAACGCGGCGCCAACTGCTAAAGCTCACCGGCCTGGGGCTGGGCGGTGTCCTGTACACCGCCTGCACGTATGATTTGAGTGAGACCCGGGTTGAGAGCCCGACGCATATCCCGGAAGACCTCGTGGCTGGGCTGGACACCTGGTACGCGACGCTGTGCCGGGAGTGCGGCGCTTCCGAAGGGATCATCGTCAGGGTGATGGAAGGCCGCGCCAAGAAGATCCAGGGCAACCCGCTTTACCCGACGAACACCGGCAAGCACCGCCCGGGATGCGAGGGCGCGCTGCAAGCCCTCTACCACCCGGACCGGCTGGCCGGCCCGCTGCGGCGGATGGTCAAGGGCGTCGGTCAGAGCTTTGAGCCGACAACCTGGAGCCTTGCGCTTGAAGAGCTATCGTCGCAGCTGGCGAAGCACCAGAGTGACCCACGCTCGGTGGTCATCATCACTGACCCGCTGCGCGGCAGCGCCGCCGACCTCATGCAGCGGTTCGCCACCAGCTACGGCGCCCGCCACGTCGTCTTTGAGCCGGCGGAGCAGACGGTCCTCTACGAGACAACCAAGCGCCTGTACGGCTCCGAGCAGCTCCCGCACTTTGACATTGCCAACGCGTCTTCGGTGCTCTCGTTCGGGGCCGACTTCCTCTCCACGTGGTTGAACCCGGTGGGCTACATGCGTCAGTACGGCCAGTTCCGGCAGGGAACGGGCCGGAAGCGCGGGCGGCTGGTGCACGTGGAGCCACGCTTCTCCATGACCGCCGCTAACGCGGACGAGTGGGTGCCCGTCAACCCCGGCATGGAAGGCGTGCTTGCACTCAGCATGGCCTACGTGATCGTGAGTGAACGCAAGGGCGACCAGTCGGCGGCGGACGCGCTGACCGGCGGAGCAGGCGCCGACGCGCTCCGGGCGTTCCGCCCCGGCGACGTGGCGTCGGTCACCGGCGTGCCGGCGGAGAAGATTGAGCGCATCGCCAAGGAGTTCGCCGATCATCAGCCTGGGGTCGTCATCGGCGGCGGCAGCGCCGGAGCGCACACCAACGGGCTGTTCAACCTGTCCGCCATCTACTCCCTGAACCTGCTCATGGGCAACACAAACAAGCGCGGCGGCGTGTGGCTCAACCCCCAGGCGCCGCTGCCCGAGCTGCGCGCGCAGGCCACAGCGACGCCACTGGGCCAGTGGCAACCGCTCATTGACGACATGAAGGCGGGCCGTGTCCAGATGCTGATCGTGCGCGGCGCCGACCCGCTGTACGGGATCCCCAAAGCTCTCGGCTTTGAGGCCGCGCTCTCCAAGGTGCCGATGGTCGTCAGCTTCTCCAGCTTCATGAACGACACGGCCGTCTACGCCGACCTGATCGTCCCCGAGCACACGGGCCTGGAGGACTGGGGCAATGATGTGCCGCAGCCGGGCCCTGGCTTCCAGACCGTCGGCTATCAGCAGCCGGTCGTCCGCGAGTACCACGAGCGAGAGCGACTCCAGGCCGACCGTGGCTCGCGCGGATTCGCCGACGTGATGCTCGCGTTGGCGGAAGGGCTGCCCAAGGTGCAGCAGGCGCTTCCTTGGAAGACCTCTCGCGAGATGCTGATGGATTCGGCGCGCAAACTGCAAGGGCTTGGCAAAGGCTCCGTCGTCGCCGCAAGTTTTGACCGCTTCTGGATTGACCTCCTCGCCAACGGAGGGTGGTGGGACACCAGCGCCACCTCCACCGCCACGCCGCCCAAGCCGAGCGCGCTCCCCACGCAGCGCCGTGACCCGCAGTTCCAGGGCGCGGGCGCGGAGTTCCACCTGATGCCCTTCGCGTCCAACGCCATGGGCGACGGCCGAGGCGCGCACATCCCGTGGCTCCAGGCGGCGCCCGACCCGGTGACGACCGCCGTATGGGGGACGTGGATTGAGATCAACCTTGGCGTGGCGAAAGAGATGGGCATTAAGGAAGGCGAGACGCTGCGGATTATCTCTCCGGCCGGCGAGATAGAGGCGCACGCGTTCCCGCACCCGGCCATACCGCGCAACGTGGTCGCCATACCCATGGGCCAGGGCCACCGCCAGTACGGGCGGTACGCGCAAGAGCGCGGCGCCAATGTGCTCAGCATCCTTGCGCCCGCCGCCGACGCGGACACCGGAGCGCTAGCCTGGGCCGCCACCAAGGTGCGGGTAGAGAAGACCGGCAGACGCATCCACCTGCCCAAGTTTGAAGGCACGGTGGAGCTGCCAACCCAGCTGGAAGAGGGCGCAATCATCAAGACCACGAAGCCGGTGTAGTGGGGCCAACCGGATACCGCGCTATTCAAGGCGGGTCCGAAAAAATCACCGCACTCTAAAGGGTGCGGCAAAGAGACAGGCCGCTTGGAAAGGCGGGTGTAAACGATGGTAACAACAAGGGTACGACACAAGTGGGGCATGGTCGTTGACCTGGACCGGTGCACCGGCTGCCAGGCCTGCGTCGTTGCTTGCCAGGCCGAGAACAACATTCCGATCAACCTGGAGCAGCACTTTTTGCAGCGGCGCGCCATTGAGTGGATCCGGATTGAGCGCTACTGGGAAGGTCTTGAAGAGGCCGAGAAGACGGGCGATCTGAGCAAGGTCAAGGCGAGGTTCATCCCCATTCTGTGCCAGCACTGCGAGAACGCGCCCTGCGAGCCGGTGTGCCCCGTGTACGCCACGTACCACAACAATGAAGGCCTGAACGTCCAGATCTACAACCGCTGCATCGGCACCCGCTACTGCGTGAACAACTGTCCGTACCAGGTGCGGTTCTTCAACTTTTGGCAGCCCACTTGGCCGGAGAGTCTGCACAACCAGCTCAACCCGCACGTCACCGTCCGGACGCGCGGGATCATGGAGAAGTGCACTTTCTGTGTTCAGCGTCTCCGCAAGGGCGGTCGCAAGGAGGTCCAGGAGGGCAAGCGCCTGGACGACAAGGAATTTGACGCGCAGAGCGGCATGTTCGCGCCGGCGTGCGCACGGGCTTGCCCTACCGATACCCTGGTCTTCGGCGACATGAACGACCCGAACAGCCGCGTCTCCACGATGGCGAAGGACAACCGCAACTACAAGCTACTGGCGAGCATCGGCACCGAGCCGAACGTCATCTACCTCAAGAAGGTTGACCTGGATGCGTCAGACGCAGCAACACACTAACGGCCACAACGGCCACCACCGGCCGGACATACTGACCAAGACCCCTCAGCAGGTGACTGAGGAGGTGCTCGGCGGCACCTTCCGCGCGGGCAGCCGTTTCTGGCTGGTTGCCGGGGTGATGTTCGCGCTGCTGGTCCTGGGCGTCATCGGCTTCGTCATCAGGACGGGCGACGGCACCGCCGAGCGGGGCCCCTGGGGCTACTTTGGCGCGATGCTGGGCTACTTGCTCACCACCGCCATGGCGGCCCCCATCGTCGCCGTCTTGGTCCGCTTGACCAAGGCCCACTGGGGCAAGCCCATCGTCCGCGCCGCCCAGCTGTGGGGCGTCGTCGGCATCCTGTGCATGCTCATGATCATTCCGCTGCTCTTCATCCTCCCGTCCGCGTCGGGGCGGAACACCATCTGGTTCTACGACGCCATCCGCACGGGCTGGCCTCCGGGCGCGCCGCACGCGTGGGTCCTTGTCTCTTTCATCGGCCTGCTGGTGCTCAGCATCCTGCTGGTGTGGGTTGACTCCATCCCCGACCTGGCGACCGCGCGCGACCACGCCCCGGCGGGCGCGCGGAAAGGCTGGTACGACCGTCTTTCCCTCGGCTGGGAGGGGACCACGAAGCAGTGGCGCATGCACCGCACCGCCCTGCTCTTGGTGAGCGTGCTGTACCTGATGAACTTTGTCTACGTCAATTTCGTGTACAGCTCGGACTTCGCTCAGAGCTTTGTGCCCGGATGGAAGGACTCCATCTTTCCCGCCACGCACACGGTCAACGGGTTCCAGTCCGCCCTCGCCCTCACCATCGTCACCGCGTTCGTGCTCCGCACGTGGGGCGGGTACAAGGACTACCTCTTCACCGAGCAGTTCTGGGCGCTGGGAAAGCTCCTGCTGCCCCTCTCTGTTTTTTGGTTCTACTTCTGGTTCTCCGGCTTTATCACCCAATGGTACGGCCGCTCGCCCGCCGAGCACGGTGTGCTCACCCTACTCTACTTCGGGCCATACCGGAACATTTTCGTCACCTCGGTCATCTTGAACTTCGTTCTGCCGTTGTTCCTGCTTATCCAGAACTGGATACGCCGGAGCATTCTCGGCCCGACGGTCGTGGCCGTCTCAATTCTGGTCGGGACGTTCCTTGACCGGATCCGCTTGTACAACGCGGCGTTCTCCGTGCCGAACGCGGACCTCTCCCACCACGCGCTGACGCCGGAGACGATGCCGCCGGTGAATTTCCCAGGCGGCGCGGACGTTCTGATCATGCTCGGAGCCGTTGGCGGCGCTGTTTTCCTGTTCATGATGGCGACGCGCTTCGTCCCCGTGATGAACATCTGGGAAGCCAAGGAAGCCCTGCTGCTCCAGCGCATCGTGCCGGTGCTCAAGGCCCAGCTCAAGGCGATCGGCAAGCCGGAGTAACCTCTCCCATGGCCCTTGCCCTGAGAGGATAGGACAGCCGAACTAGGTAGGCGAAGATGCAGGAACGGGTACCGCTCACCGAACGAGAGGTCAATAGAGACCTACTCAGGCCGGTGTTCACCACACCGCTCTGGTGGTGGGCCGCGGTTGGTGTTCTCAGCGTGGCTGTGGCGGCTGGACTGGGGTCCGCGCTCTACCTCGCCATCAACGGCTTTGGCGTCACGGGGTACAACCGCCCGGTCATGTGGGCATTCTTGCTGGTCAACTTTGTGTTCTGGGTGGGTATCAGTCACGCCGGCATCATGCTGTCCGCCATCCTGCGCCTGACCCAGGCGGAGTGGCGGCGGCCCGCGACGCGCGCCGCCGAGGTGCTGACGATCTTTTCGCTGTTGACGGCAGCGCAGATGCCGCTTTGGCACGTGGGGCGCGTGTGGCGCATCTACTGGGTGTTCCCGTACGACTTCGGTCGCGGCATATGGCCCAACGTGCGCTCGCCTCTCATCTGGGACCCGAGCGCGATCTTTACCTACCTCACGAGCACGATCCTGTTCGTCTACATCGCCATGTTGCCGGACATCGCGGTCATCCGCGACCGGGCCACCGGGTGGCGCCAGGGCTTCTACGGCGTTCTCGCGATGGGCTGGCGCGGCACGCCGCGCCAGTGGCACCTTCAAGCCGTGTCGGGCATCTTGCTCTCGGCCATCATCCTGCCGATCTTCGTGTCAGTCCACAGCATCGTGTCCTGGGACTTCGGCGTGGCCGTCGCCGTGGAAGGGTGGCACGCTACGGTGTTCGCGCCCTACTTCGTCATCGGCGCGGTCTGGTCGGGCGTGGCCGGGGTCATCACCCTGATGGCGCTCATGCGGTGGCTGTTCAAGGCGGAGAAGTACATCCGCGCCGAGCATTTTGACGGGCTGGGCAAGCTGCTCTCCGTCGTCGGTATCGGCTGGTGGTTCTTCACGCTCATGGAAATCATCTTCAGCCTGTACTCCAAGGAGGCCGCGGAGGTCTCCTTCCGCACGCTCCAGATGTTCACCTGGCCGTACAACATGCTGTTCATCCTCTTTTTCCTGACGGGCTTCGTGTTCCCCGTCACCCTCTTCCTGAGCAGGACGGTGCGCCACAACATCGCCGCCATGTTCTGGATCTCCATCTTTGTGAACATCGGCATGTGGCTGGAGCGGTACATGATCATCGTCCCAGGCCTGATGCGCAAGCAGGGCCTCACCTTCACGTGGGGCTCGTATAGCCCCGGAGCCACGGAGACCATCCTCGTTGGTTCCACCTTTGCGATGGTCGCACTGGGACTGCTGATATTCTCCAAGTTCTTCCCGCTGATCCCGCTGAGCGACGCCAAAGAAGGCGAGGTGCTCCGCCACGAGATCCAGGTCGGCAAGGTCAAGGTCCCCGCGATCATCCGTGAGGCGTAACACAAGAAAACAGGCCAAGCGAGGCGTGCTATGGCAGACACAAGCATCCTGGGGCTTTTCTCAAACGTTGACACGGCTGTCGTCGGGGCCGACAAGCTAAAGGAGGCCGGGTTTGAGGACTTTGAGGTCCTGACCGGTTCGCCGTATCCCGAAGGCGCCTTCGGCGAGAAGCCTGTCAAGCACAAGCTGTTCGTCTTCCCGCTGATCGGGGCGGTGTGCGGCTTTACGGTCGGCATGTTGCTGACCGCGGGGACACAGATGGCCTACCCGATGGTCACCGGCGGCAAACCCATCCTCTCGCTGCCGCCCATGGCGATCATCACCTATGAGGGGACGATGCTCGGCGCCGTCCTGTTCACGATCATCGGCGTCATCTTTGAGTCCCGCTTGCCGCGTCCGCGCCTGGGTCTGTACGACCGCCGCATCACCGAGGGATTCATCGGCTTGATGGTCACATCAAGCGAACAACGGATCGGCAGAGCCGAACAGGCGCTGAAAGATGCAAAGGCGACGGAGATCAAGTCATCGGCAAGGGCAGGGGCATGAAGCTGTCGTTCCAGCGCGCTTCCACGCGGCTCCAGACGAAGGAGCCCGCCGTCACGGGCGGGACATATGACTTGACCTACAGGCTGCGGTCGTCATTGGATTCGTGGCCCGCGTTTATGCCGCGTTCATGCCGTATGCTGGTCCTCGCGTCACTCCTGCTGATGGCCATGGCGCTGCTGGCTACTGGTTGCCGGCGTCTGACCGGCAGTTTCCCTGGCACCGGGTCGTATCCCGCCGACGTGTTCACGGAGATGCACTACCAGCAGTCCTTCCGCTCGCAGGAATCTCCTCGGTTAGATTCCGCGGGCGCAGTGCCGGTGACCGGCGGCGAGCTTGCGTACACCACGGAAGGCTATGCAACGCTCACCAACCCCGTCACCAAGACGCCGCAGAGCTTGGCAAGGGGGGCGGAGCTGTATCGCGTCAACTGCTCTCAATGCCACGGGCTGCAGGCCAAGGGCGACGGCAAGGTGGGTGACGCGCTGGTGGCGAACCAGTACACCCGTCCGCCCAACCTGACGGCCAAGATGACGGCGGACAAGCCGGACGGCCAGATCTTCGGCATCGTCTCCGAGGGCCTCTTTGTGATGCCCAAGTTCAAGCTCTTGCTCAGCTCTGAGGACCGCTGGCTTATCATCCAACACGTGCGTCAGCTCCAGGGACGATAGGGCCGGGTCCCCGCTGACCTCGTGCTATCATTTGCTCAGCATCCCCGCGACTCTGCAGCTAAGTTACCCCAAGGCCGGTTACGATGAGTCATCGCGCATCTTTCGCCAGAACCGCCGTCCTCTCCACTATGCTCGTGCTGTTCGTTGCCGCCTGCGGCGCCCCCCTGGCCGTGTCGCCGCTGGAACGCCGGGCGCAGGCGATTGACCGGAGTCTCATCTGTCCAATCTGCCCTGGCGAAACGATTGACCAGTCGCAGGTGGAGCTGGCGAAGCAGATGCGCGCCGTAGTGCGCGAGAAGCTTGCGCTAGGCTGGACGTCAAATCAGATTCAGCAGTTCTTCGTGGAGCGGTACGGGGCCGGCGTTTTGGCCGCGCCCCCCCGGCGAGGGTTCGACCTGGTGGCTTGGGTCGTTCCGCCGGTCGCCGTCCTCGTCGGTATCGTGGGGTTGTGGCTGGCCCTTCGGAGCCTGCGCGGCCGCTCAACCGACACTCCTCAGCCCTCTGCCAACGACGCGAACGAAAGCCTGGACCAGTACCTCGCCCAGGTGGACAAATCCCTGGAACGCTCAGGTTCCGCCAATGACGAGCGCACAGACATGAAGGGCCGCGACCCCAAGCAGTAAGATATCAAAGGGTCCCACGATGTGAGGATAGATCAGTGCCGCACTCCTACCAGACAGATCCCAAACAACAGCACTACCGGTGTTCCGACACTCGGCAAAGCCTGTGGATAGCCCTCGCCCTGACCAGTAGCTTCATGCTGGCCGAGGTCGTGGGCGGCCTGACGGCAAACAGTTTAGCCTTGCTGGCGGACACTGGGCATATGGTCACTGACGCTGTTTTTATCGGCCTGGCGCTCTTGGCAATATGGGTGGCTACTCGGCCCGCATCGGCCAGTCGCACCTTCGGTTTCCAACGGACAGAGGTTCTTGCTGCTCTCTTGAACGCTATCAGCCTTGTCCTTTTCGCTGTCTGGATTTTCTTTGAGGCGTACAGGCGCCTCCTTCAACCATCCGAAGTACGAGGTATCCTTACGCTCACCGTGGGAATCGCCGGGCTCCTTGTCAACCTTGGTGTGGCTTGGGTGCTCAAGCGATCGGCTGAGAGAAACCTCAATGTAGAGGGCGCCTTCCTGCACGTGCTGGGCGACCTGCTCGGCTCCATCGGTGTAGTAGCCGCCGCGATTCTCATTATCGCGTTTGGTTGGTTCATTGCCGATCCGATCTTCGGGCTTTTGATCGGCGTCCTGGTTTTGGTGAGCTCTGGACGGCTGCTATGGAAAGTCCTGCATGTGTTAATGGAAGGAACTCCGGCCGGCTTGGATGTACGGCGCATATGCCAGCGGCTTGAGCAGGTACCAGGAGTCACAGGGGTCCATGACATCCACGCTTGGTCCGTTACAAAAGGTTACGATGTACTGAACGCCCACGTCGGAGCCGACCCAACAACTGGAGAAGAGGGTACCCAGTTGCTCCAGCAATTACGGAACGTCGTGGCCAAGGAGTTCGGAATAGCCCATGTTACCATCCAACTGGAGCGCCCTTCCCCTGACGGCTGCGTAGAATCGTACCATATCACCCATGACGCGGACCTTGCCGGATATTCCCACGAAGCAAATGGAGAGGTGAACGAAGAACAGGAGAACAATGGCCGCTGACCTGGGGTACCTCGGCCTGCTGCTGGCACTGGCGTTGGGTGTTTACGCCACCTTAGGCGGCCTCCTCGGCTCGTGGCGACGGATGCCGGGGCTGCTGGTCAGCGCGCAGTACGCGCTCTACGTCACGCCGCTGCCGCTGCTCGTCGCGACGCTCGCGCTGGTCGCGGCCTTCGTGAAGCATGACTTTTCACTGGCGTACGTGGCGCAACACAGCAACCTCGCCATGGCGCCCATCTACACGTGGGTCGCCTTCTACGCCGGCAACGAGGGCTCCCTCCTGTACATCGCGCTCGCGTTCTCGGTCATCGCCGCCATCGCGGTGGCGACGGCGCCGAAGCCCGCGCGCACCGCCCTGCCGTACACTTCGGCGGTGCTCATGACCGTCCTGGTCTTCTTCCTCGCCGTCATGGTCACGATGGCGAACCCGTTTGCCGAGATCTCGCCAATCCCGCCCGACGGACGCGGCATCAACCCTCTGCTGACCCACGCAGGCATGTTCTTTCACCCGCCGATGCTCATGCTCGGCCTCATCGGCGTGACGGTGCCGTTCGCGTTTGCCGCGGGGCACCTGGCATCCGGCGCGAAAGCCGACGAATGGGTGGATGCCGGGCGACGCTGGGGGCTGATCGTTTGGGCCATCCTCAGCATCGGCCTTCTTTTGGGAAGCTGGTGGGCGTACACCATACTTGGCTGGGGCGGGTACTGGGCGTGGGACCCGGTTGAGAACGCTGGGCTGCTGCCCTGGCTACCGCTCACCGCGTTCGTTCACTCCATCATGGTGCAGAAGCGGCGTGGCATGTTCCGGCTGTGGAACCTGGGGCTGGTCAACATCGCGTTCGGCCTCGCTCTGTACGGCATGTTCATGAACCGGGGTGGCCCCATCCCCTCCGTGCACTCGTTCGGCCAGTCCACTATGGGTTGGGTGTTCCTGGCGTTCCTCGCAGCCGTGGTGTTGGCCTCGTTCCTCGCGTTCTTCCTGCGATACGGCGCCATCAAGAGCGCCGTCCCGCTGGACTCGGCCCTCTCCCGCGAGGCCGCGTTCCTCGTCAACAATCTGCTCTTTCTCGCCATCGCCTTCGTGGTCTTGTGGGGCGTCGTCTTCCCGCTGATCTCCCAGGTCTTCAAGGGCGAGACAGTGACGGTGGCCCGTCCGTTCTACGACGTGGTGACCGGGCCCCTGTTCCTGGCTCTGCTCCTGCTCATGGGCATCGGGCCGGTGATTCCGTGGAGACGGTCGTCGCCAAAGCGCTTGTGGGGCGCTCTTGCCGCGCCTGTGGCCGTGGGCGCGGTTGTGGCAGCGGTCGTGGTGATCGCAGGAGTCCGAAAGCCGCTTCCGGTGCTCGCCTTCAGCTTCGCGGCCGCCGCCGCGTTCGTCATCCTGCGCGAGTGGTGGAAGGGAACGCGCGCCTATCATCAGCGCGGGGAGCCGTATCACAGGGCATTTGCGTCACTGCTTGCCGCAAACCGCCCGCGCTACGGCGGCTACGTGACGCACTTGGGAGTGGTCCTGCTCGCTATCTCCGTGGCAGGCTCTTCGTTTTACAGCCAGCAGATGGACGTTTCCCTTGCGCCCGGTGAAACGGCCACACTGGGGAGCTACACGCTGGCCTACGATGGGTCATCTATTCAGCAAAAATCGGACCGTACCGACTACTCGGCAACCTTGCGGGTCTATCGGGGCGAGCGGCTGATCACGATGTTGAAGCCCGGCTACACGTTCTACCCGGACTTCAACACGGCTGCGGCCCACGCAGGCATCCGGTCAACGCCCGCGGAGGACCTCTACATCATCGCGAGCGAGTTCGGCCAGGATGGAAGAGCGTTGTTCAGAATCCACGTGAACCCGCTGGTGATGTGGATGTGGACTTCCGGCGTGCTGTTCGTCGCCGGGATGCTCGTATCGCTGTGGCCGCAGGAGGCGCCAGTCCGGGTGGCGTTGCCCGTCAAGAGTGGCGCCCTTGCAGCTGCGGCCAAGCGCACGACGGGGACGGCGTAGCGATGCTTGCACTGCTCATCGGCGGCGTCATCGCCCTGGTCTGCCTCGCCGTCGTCTGCGCGCCGTTCCTTTGCAGCCGCAGCTCCGAACGCGAGCAGCCGCTCACCGACGGCGGCGCCGCCGTTCACGCCTGGGCCGTCCAGGAGCTCCGGGCGCTGGAGACCGAGCGCGCCGTCGGCGACATCAGCGACGGCGAGTTCCTCAAGCGCCGCCAGGAGCTACGGCTCGCAGCCGCGCGCTCCCTGCGCGACCAGGCATCGGCGTCACCCGAGCAGGCTGGGATAGATGACGAGGCGCTTGAGACCGAGGTCATGGCGGTCCGCCAGGCCAGATCACACCGTCTTCTGTGCCCGCTGTGCGGAGCATCGGTGGCGGCAAGGGCATCGGAGTGCGCGCGATGCGGCGCGAAGCTGTCCCAGCCCGCCAACTCGAACAACACGGCCCCGCATGCTTAAAGTCGTCCTCACGCTGTTGCTGCTGGCCGTTGGCGCGCTGAGCATTCGGCCCATGGAAAGCGCCGCCGCCCAGCAGACCGCCGACGTGCGCGGGAGCGTGGTCAACGGCACCGCAGACGCCAGTGTGCCCGCGGACCTGTCGGTCAGCCTCGTGGCGCAGTCCGGCGATTCGCTCCTGGACCGGCGGGAAACGACGACCGACGCCCAGGGGCAATTCGTATTCACGGACGTAACCGTTCAGCCAGACGCGGCGTACTTCCTCGGAGTGGAATACCAGGGTGTTACGTACACCGTGCGCGTTGAACCTCAGCAACCCGACGCCTCCTGGCGGCTGGTGGTCTATGAGACGACGCACGACATGGCGCAGGTCCGTATTGCGGAGGACACCCTCTTTATCCCGAGGACGGACGAGCAACGCCGCAACCTGCTCGCGCTGGAGATTGTGCGGGTGCAGAACCTTGGCGACCGCACGTTCGTCCCCGACCTGTCGCGACCACAGGACATGGCATTCCTTCGCTTCTCGCTGCCGCCCAACGCCACCGAGCTGGACGTCCAGTCCACGCTCCGGGGCGGCAACATCGTGCCTGTTGACCGGGGCTTTGCCCTAACAACCCCTCTACCGCCGGGGAACCACGATATCCTGTTCAACTATTTGGCGCCGTATTCCGGGAGCACGCTCCGGTATGAACGGACCTTCCCGTTCGGCGCTACGAGCTTTGAGATGCTTATGGGCGAAGAGGCGGGCAAGGTGTCAGCCACGGGGCTTCAGGAGAGCACTCCGGTCGTCATTGAACAAAAACGCTATCTCAGGTTTACGGGCGCGAACCTCTCAGCCGGCGCCCGTGTGGAGATGACCTTTAGCGACCTGCCGCGTCCCTCGCTCGCGCGCAGGATCATCAGCCCGTTCCAGGGCGGGACCGTCGCCAAGGTCGGCATCCCCATCCTGGCCGCGCTGGTGCTGGCCGGGGTGCTGGTGCTGGCGATTCTTCGGCGGCGTGAGCGAGCAACTCGCGGCGCGCCGGAGCCTGTTCCCTCGGGCGCAACCGAGGCGCAGTCTCGGGACGATCTGGTCCGGGGCGTGGCGGAGCTGGACGACCGGTTCGCCGGCGGCGGCCTCTCGCAAGAGGACTATCAGTCCCAACGGGCAGGGCTGATGGAGCGGCTTCGCACCATGCTCGCTCCTCCCGCCGGTACGGGCGATGCGGCGGACTCTGGAACGAAAGAGGGGTAGCGGTGCAGCGCAGACGCGTGCTCCTCCTCGCACTGGTCCCCATCGTGGCGCTCTTCGCTCTGCTGGCGTTGGCGCTCGTGCGTTCGGGGGGACAGCCCGCGGGCGTGAGCATCAACTCAGTCTTCGGCGAAGTGGCGCTCAAGCCCGCGCCCGCCAAGCAGTTCACGTTGCCGTTGCTCTCCGGCGGGGACCTCTCGCTATCGGCGCTTCGCGGAAAAGTGGTGATGGTGGACTTCTGGTCCTCCTGGTGCCCGCCATGCCGACAGGAGGCACCTGCGCTCGCGGCGACCTACGAGCGCTACCGGTCGCGCGGCGTTGAGTTCGTCGGCGTCGCCATCTGGGACTCAGAGGACGAGGTGCGGAAGTTCCTGGAACGCAGCCAGATCACCTACCCCAACGGCCTTGACCTCAAGGGCGTGACCGCCATTGATTACGGCGTCAAGGGCATCCCTGAGAAGTTCTTCGTGGACCGGCAGGGCAACCTGGTGCGCAAGTTCATCGGACCGGTGACCGAGGAGCGGCTGGCAGCGGTGCTGGACGAGATGCTGGCGCGGTAGGCGAAGTAGGGGCGGGTTTGAAACCCGCCCCTACACGTATCCGACGTTAGACCGCTGGGCTACACCGTAATGGCCGGCTTGACCTTCCGCAGCGCCTCAATGTGGTCCTTTGGTGTCTTCAGCCCCGCGCCCATGGTGTTCACCATCATGTGGGACGCGCCCTCCGCCTTCCAGTCGCGCGTGGTCTTGTTCCAGGCATCTTCGTTGCCACCCTTAAAGTCCACGCGCGACTCAATGCCAATGGTCTTGAAGTCGCGCCCACGCTCCGCGGCGATGGCGCGCAGCTTCTCCAACTTCGCCTTGCCGTCCGCGTTCAGACCGAAGAGGGGGAACCAGCCATCGCCCATGCGGACCACGCGCTCCAGGAGGCGGTCGTCGCTGCCGCCGAACCAGATGGGGATTGGACGCTGCACGGGCAGCGGATTGAGTCCCGCCGCCGTCACCTTGTCCCACTTCCCCTCAAACGTGACCACGGGTTTCGCCCACAGCTCGCGCATCAGGCGCACCTGCTCCTCCGACCGCTTTCCTCGGGTGTGGAAGTCCTCGCCCAGCGCCTCGTACTCCACCGCGTTCCAGCCGGTGCCGATGCCCAGGCGCAGCCTCCCGCCCGACAGCACGTCTACCTCCGCCGCCTGCTTGGCAACGAGCGCGGTCTGCCGCTGCGGCAGGATGATGACCGCCGTGACCAGCTCCAAATGCTTGCTCACCGCCGCCGCGTAGCCGTAGAAGACGAACGGCTCGTGGAAGGCATCGCCCAGCCCATAGCCACGCCATCCGGGCCTCACCGAGGCGTCCGCGCCAAGGACGTGATCGTAAATCACCAGGTGGTCGTACCCCATGTCCTCCACGGCCTGGACGTAGTCGCGAATGGCGACGGGGTCGTTGCCGAACTCTGTCTGCGGGAAGATCGCGCCGAGCTTCATCTGTCTTACCCCCTACGATTCTGACAAGCGACTGCGCGCAACGCTCTGTTGCGACGTTGCCTGATTCTAGTCTGCCGCCGTCAGTTCAACAAGGACGTGTGCCAAAGCTACAGCCCACGAGTGCCCCCGACATCGGACTTATACTGATCCAGAGGATCGTCTGCACAGGTTGGGCGTATGCAACTGGATTCCCTCAGCGCGGTCACGCTCGCCGTCCGCGACATGGCGAAGGCGGTGGCTTTTTACCGGGCGCTCGGCCTTGAGCTGTCGTACGGCGGCCCCGATGCGGCGTTCACCAGTTTTCGCTGCGGGACGTCGTTCATCAACCTGGCCAACGACGCAGAGCACGAAGGACGCTGGTAGGGACGGGCCATCCTGCGCGTTCAAGACGTGGACGCTTGGTACGAGCGCTGCCTCCGGGAGGGCCTGTCCCCCACGTCTCCACCCCGCGACGCGCCGTGGGGCGAGCGGTACTTTCACCTCAAGGACCCGGACGGGCACGAGCTGAGCTTTGCTGAACTGCTGGAGCACAGGTAGCAAAGTGCCCGGACGAACTCACAGGCCGCTCGTTGTTATCCGCGCCTAGCTGAGCCTGGAACCTCGTAGGGGCGAGGCATGCCTCGCCCCTACGTTAACACGGGTGCCGTTTTGCGAAACACAAGACCGGTCTCAACGTGACAGCCGGCGTGCGCCGAGCTCCTGAATTGACTTGCGTCGCTCCCAGGCCCGTTGCACAATAGCAACATTCTCAGGCGGGCGGGCGGATTGAAGGCACAAATCGGCTTTCTGGTGTGGCTCACCCGGCGGCGCGTCAGGGCCTCCTGGCGGTTGCTGCTGGTGCCGTTCGCCGCCGTCCTCCTCGGAACGACCATCATCTCGGCCACGGTGCTGTACACCGACACCTTCGCCGAGCGGGGCCTGCAGCACGCCCTCCGCTCCTCACCACAGGACACCCTCAACGCCCAGCTCATCATATCGGAACGCCCGCTCGGCGAGCGCGAGTACAGGAAGCTCCAGGTCTCGGTCGAGCGCGCCGTCAACAGTCGCTTGTCGCCGTTCTTGTTGGACCAGGCCCGTTACGGCAGGACTGACACCTTCCAGATCGTGGAGACGGCTCTCAACCGCCCAGGTCTCCAGGGTTACACGTTCTTCCTGACCGAGTTTGAGGAGCATTCCGCGCTGGTGGAGGGGCGATGGCCGCGCGCCGCCGCGACGGGGCAGCAGAGCGACGCCAAGCTGCCAATGGAGATCGCCATAGGTCAGGACCTGGCCCGCCGCATGCGCTGGAGCCTGGGCCTTGAGCTGGCTATTTGGCCCAGCGGCATTGACCGTTCGGAGGCCGTGTTTCTTCACGTGGTCGGCATCGTCGCGCCCAAAAACCCCACCGACGTGTTCTGGCTGGGCAGCCTGGACCTGTTCAAGCTCATTGAGTCCGACACCGGCAACTTTGTGCCGCTGTACCTCAGTGAAACGGACTTCTTCGGCGGCATGGGCGCTCGGTTCCCCGTGATGCCGGGCGACTTCTGGTGGCGGCTGTACCTTGACTCGCAGGGACTTACCTCTGGCCAGGTGAAACCGGTCACAGACGGCCTGCAGGGGTTGGAGACGGACATCAACAAGCTGTTTCCACGCTCGCTGCTTTCGACCTCGCTGGACACCCGGCTCCAAGAGTACCAGCGGCGCCTTGGGCTGGCCAAGGTGCCAATTTACTTGTTTTCCACGATGATCGTGGCGGTCCTTCTGTATTACTTGTGGGTGGTGAGCAGCCTGCTCGCGCGCTCGCGCGGGCCGGAGCTGGCGCTCCTGCGGAGCCGGGGCGCAAGCCTTGCGCAGACGGTGCTCGTCATGGGCGGCGCCGAGGGACTGATGCTGGTGCTGCCGGCGGTGGTCATCGGGCCCGTCCTAGCATTCCTGCTGGTGTGCTTTCCGCTGAACGACTCGCTCTTCACGGGCCAGGGACCGGAGGTGATGCCAGGGTTTTCCGCCGGAGCGTTCGGGCTGAGCGCGCTGGTCGGACTGCTCGCGATTGTGGTGCTCAGCCTATCCAGCCTCGTTGCGGCGCGTGGGGACGTGATGGGCGCGGTGCGGCAGCGGTCGCGCCCGTCCTCAACGCTGGCGCTGCACCGCTCGTACGTTGACGTGTTTCTGCTGCTCGTGCTCGGGGTCGTTTGGTGGCAGCTCCGCGACCGCGGCGGCTTCATCACCTCGCGCCTGCTCGGCGAGGGCGTCAACGTCTCGCCATTCACGCTGATCGGGCCCGCCGTTGGGCTTCTGGCTGCGGCCTTGCTGATGCTGCGCCTGTTCCCGCTCGCGATGCGCATCCTGGCGCGCGCCGCCGAGCGCCTAGGCACGCCGTGGCTCCTCCACGGGCTGCGCCGCGTCGCCCGCGACGCCAACCTCTACGGCGCGCTCTGCCTGCTGCTCACACTAGCCATCGCCCTCGGCGTGTTTGGCGCGGTGTTCTCCGCCACGCTCCAGGACGCGCGGACGTCGCAGGCGTTGTACAAAGTCGGCGGCGACGTGGTGGTGCAGGTCCCCTTCGCGCTTTCAGCAGAGCAGGTGACCGGCAACAAGTCCGGTATCGCCGATGTCCCCGGCGTGGAGGTCGCGACGCTCGTCCGAAGGGCGCAAGGCTCGCTGGCCAAGGGAGGGCAGTCCATGCCCGTCGCGATGCTGGCGGTGCAACCCGCAACCTTCGCGGAGACGGCGTGGTACCGGCGCGATTTCTCGCCTCGGAGCCTGGAGAGCCTGCTTGGGCCGCTCAGCCTGCCGGGCCTGCAACAGGCAGGCGTGCCGCTGCCTGAAGGCTCGCGCAGCGTGACGGTCCACGCCAGGCCAAACAAGGCTTATGCCGGCCTCAACCTGTGGGCCCACGTGGCGGACGCCAACGGCGTTACCCGCAGCCTCTTTGTGGGCGAGCTGGCGACGGCGGACTGGCGTTTTCTGGGCGCGGAGTTGCCCAATGACCAGAACCTCGCTCCGCCGTTCCGGGTGATGGGGTTCTTCATGACCACGGGTCTGCGCGGCAACATTGGCTCGGGCGAGCTGCTGCTGGACGACCTGGGTGTGGTCACCCCCGCCGGCAGGACGCAGGTGGTTGAGAACTTTGACCGGCCCTTCCAGTGGACCACCTTCCCACACCGTGGGGCCTCGGAAGATACGGCCAAACAGGTCGGGCCGTCGCAGGCACGGAGTGGCGGCGCGCTGGCGTTCACATGGACGTCGCCGATCGGCCAGGACGCCAGGGGCATCTTCCAGTCCGTTGTGCCGACCCCGCTGCCGGTCATCGCCGGCCCTCCCTTCAAGGAAGGCGACGTCCTGCTCGTGGCGGTCAACCGCGTGCTCATACCCGTCCGCGTTGAGGGCGCCGCGTCGTTCTTCCCCACCTTGGATCCCAGACGCGGCTCGTTCATCGTGGTGAACCTTGAGCATTATGTCCGCTACGCCAACGGCATGCCCTTCGGCGCCGCCGAGCCAGCCAACGAGCTATGGCTCAGCCTCCAGCCCGGTGTGGACCGTGACGCCACCGTAGCCGCCGTCAGAAAGGCGCTGCCGCCCTTCGCGTCGCTGTCGGACCGCGAGGCCGAGGCCGAGGTCGCCGAACAGGACCCGCTCACCGCCGGTGGTTGGCGAAGCCTCGTCCTTCTGGGCCTGCTGGGCCTGGTAGGCGCCACCGTGCTGGGCTTCACCCTGTTCGCCGTGCTGTCCGTCCAAACTGGACAGGTGGAGCTCGCCGTACTTGAAGCCATAGGCTTCTCTCGGATGAACATCTTCCTGCTCGTGTCGCTGGAGTTCGCCGTGGTCGGGGCCATCGGCCTCGCGGCGGGCATCGGCATCGGCCTGTGGACGGGGCGCTGGGCGTTGGACTACCTGGCCGCGCAGGGCATCACGCAGGCATCGTTGCCGCCGGTGGTCTTGGGGTTTGACGTTGGACTGGGCGGAGTAGCGGTTGCTGGCGCGGTGGCGGCGGCCGTCCTGGCGGCGTTCCTGGCGCTCTTGGCGGTCTGGCACATGAACGCCAGCGCGGTCCTGCGAGGCGAGGGATGAAGCAAAACGAAACGGGCAACTGCTGGGCGCTGCTGAGCGCCGCGTCGCTTGTGGCGCGGAGGCGCTTGCGCGCGGACTGGCGGCTCCAGGGCGCCGTGGCCTTCGGCATGGTGCTCGCGGCGGCACTCATGGCCAGCGGTGTCATCTACTCGGCGGTGCTGCGGCAGGCGGCCCTCCACCACACCTTGGTCACCAGCCCTCAGGCCTCGGTCAACCTGCGTGTGGAGGCGTTCTCACCCGCCGACCCCGCGATCTTTGCCACCCACGACCGCCTGGTGCAGCGCGAGGTGTTCCAGCCACTGGAGCCATATCTCAAGGACAAGGCACTTTTTGTTCAGACTCCTACATTCTTCTTCAAGGGCCGCGCAGACCTGGAGACACCCGAGGCAAGTCGCCCTCGCGGTCCGCTCCAGTCATTCACCCGATTGGCCGAGCACGTGCAGGTGCAGCAGGGCAGGTTGCCCACGCCCAACGCGCCGTCGCTGGAGGTGGTGCTGGAGCCCGACGTTGCCGCCTCGCTCGGCATCAAGCTCGGCGATTCGCTCGACATGTACATGGCGGTCATTGCCGATCGCGCGCGCGCGATCAAGGCCACCGTCGTGGGAATCGTCCAGGCAACCGATCCTGAGGATGAATACTGGTTTGGGTCCAAGCAGAAGCTGACCAACACCGCCTCCGGCTGGCTCTGGGCGCCCATGTTCACCACTCAGGACGCCATCTTCAAGGAGATCAAAGCGACCTACGGTGAAGCCAACGTCAACTTCTCCTGGTACTTCTACCTTGACAAGCAAGCCGTGCGAGCCACGGAGGCGGACCGTTTGGCGCTCGTGACCGAGAGCGCGCTCGGCCGGCTCGAGACGGAAATTGAAGGGAGCACCGCCTTCACCGATCTCCCTGCCGTGCTGAGAAAGTACGAGGAGAGACTCGTCTTGAGCAGGCTCCCTCTCTTCCTGGTCATCTTCCTCGTCATCGGAACGCTCATGTACTACCTCCTCCTTGTCGCGGGCCTGCTCGCGCGTGAGCGGGAGAGCGAGACGGCCCTGCTTAAGGGACGAGGCGCAACCAGCGGCCAGGTGGGGTTCCTCGCGCTGGTGGAAGGCCTGTTCATGGCTGCGCCGGCCATCGCCGTGGGGCCGGTGCTGGCGCTGCTCATGGTGTTCCTGACCGACCGCGTCGCCCCGGCGCAGGTGGGGACCTCCGGGCTGCTTGACGCGACGTTCTCGTGGCAGGCCTACCTGCTCGGCGCCAGCGGCGCTCTGATGGCGGTCGTCGTGCTCACCATCGCCTGTCTGATGGCGGCGCGGCGCACCATCGTTGAAGTGCGGCAGGGGCAGGCGCGGCCCGCTACCACCCTCTTTTTCCAACGGCGGTACCTTGACGTCTTCGTTCTCGTGCTCGTCGTGCTGCTGTGGTGGCAGACGCGGCAGGGTGGCACGTTCCTAGTGCAGCGCCTGGGCAGCGGAGGGTTTCAGATCGATTTCTCGCTGTTGCTAGGCCCTGTGCTCGGCCTGGTCGCTGCGGGCCTGATTGTCTTACGCCTGTTCCCTCTGGCCGTCTCGCTGCTCGCGCGCCTGATGGAGCCCGTGGCGCCGGTCTGGCTGCTCCAGGCAGTGCGGAGGCTGGAGCGCAATCCCACGCCCGCGGGACTGCTCGTGCTCTTGCTGCTGCTTGCGACCGGCCTGGGCGTGGTGGGCGCGGCGTTCAGCGCCAGCCTAGAACAGAGTCAGCGCGACCAGGTGCTCTACCAAGCGGGAGCTGACGTTCGCGTGCAGCACACGGGAGGCACTTGGGCGATGTCAGGTCGGGGGCCTGCGCAGGCCCTGATGCAGCAACCTGGGGTCACCAGTGCGACGGACGTTTTACGCGGAAGCGGCTGGGCCACGACCACGGGGTTTGGCAATGACGTGACCATCATGGCGGTGGACCCGCAGGAGTTCGCCTCCATCGCGTGGTTCCGCCCCGACTTCAGCCGCGTCCCGCTGGTGACGGCCCTGGGCCAGCCGGGAGACACTCCGCGATCGCAGGGGCTGGCTCTCCCTCAAAACGCCGAACAACTGAGCGTGTGGGTGACGCAGCGGCGCGCTGACCCACGCTACGAGTTGATGGCGAGGCTGCGCGACGCCAACGAGCATATCTTTGACGTCAGCTTTGGTCTTATACCAGGTCAGGGCTGGCAGCAGCTGACGGCGCTTATGAAGACGTCTGAGGCGGGAAGCCCAAGCAGCGGGTTGCCCGCGATCTCCTTCGCCCGGCCCTACAGCCTTCTCGCCATCGTCGTCGCATCGCGACGCGGCGGCTGGCTGCCCGACGCGCTGTTCCTGGATGACCTCCGGGCCGATCTCACCAACGGCGCCACGGTCCCGCTGGCGGATTTCCAGAACATGGGCGAATGGCGTGTGCTGCAGGACTACGGCTCCACCAATCCCGTCGCGCTGGAGCAGAACGAGACGATAGCCAGGTCGGGCCGCCAGGCTCTGTCTCTCTCCTGGGGCGCGGG
This sequence comes from Dehalococcoidia bacterium, assembly GCA_009693045.1. GTDB lineage: Bacteria > Chloroflexota > Dehalococcoidia > Lucifugimonadales > SHYT01 > SHXZ01. The sequence continues at coordinate 98,347 of SHXZ01000008.1, forward strand.
CGGCTCCGGCATCCGCGGCCTGCAGTACGGCCCTGGGTTGGAGCCCGTCCCCGCGCTCGCAAGCCCCGCGTTCATGCAGCGGAACAAGGTCGCGGTCGGCGAAACGGTGACCCTCTGGGCGTTCGGGGCCTACATGCCGGCCCAGGTGGCGGGCATCGCGGACTACTTCCCCACGGTGTACCCTGACAAGGACGCGTTCGTGATTGTCGACATCCGGCGCGCCGGAGCCTTCACCGGCTTGCACGCCGCAACGGCGCGACAGCCCAATGGGGAAACCTGGGTGCGCGGCGTGTCCCCGAGCAGCGTCGACTCAACGGCCCTGCGGGACGTCGTCCGCAACATGGGGTTCTGGGTCTACTCAGTGGAGGACGCGAACCGGTCGCTGGGCACGCGCGTCGCCGACCCGCTCGTCACCGCCGGTTGGAGCGGCCTGCTCGCGCTGGCGTTCCTGACGGTCGTGCTCGCCAGCGTCTCCGGCCTCCTGCTCTACAGCTACATTGACGCCCGCGAGCACCAGACGGAGTTCGCGCTGATGCGGACGCTCGGCTTCTCCCGCAATGAGCTGGGCGGCGTGGTCTGGTTCAACCTCGTCATCCTGGCCGGGCTGGGGATCGGCCTCGGGACCGCTCTGGGGTTCCAGCTTGGGCGCTTGCTGTTGCCCCTGCTGGAGGTCGCCGAAGGTGGACGGCGCATCACGCCACCTATGGTGCTGGAGACCAACTGGGCCATCCTTGGAGTCACCTACGCGGTGCTCGCGGTGGCGGCGGCGGTTACGGTTGCGGTCCTTACCTGGCTGCTGGGGCGCTTGGAGCTCCAGCGCGTGCTGCGCATGGGAGAGGCGTAAAGCCATGTCAACATCAACGCCCCGACAGAACGTCGTGGACTGCCAAGACCTGTTTAAGATCTACAAGCGCGCCGAGCTTGAGGTCGTTGCACTGCGCGGCCTGGACCTCCAGGTGACCGCCGGGGAGTTCATCGCGGTCGTGGGCGCGAGCGGCAGCGGGAAGACCACGCTGCTGAACATCCTCGCGGGGCTGGACCGCCCGTCCGCCGGCCGCGTGATGGTCGGCGAGCGGGACTTGCTGACGCTGACCGAGAAGGACCTGGTGACCTACCGGCGCTGGGAGGTGGGGTTTGTATGGCAGACGGTGAGCCGAAACCTGCTGCCCTACCTGACGGCCCGCGACAACGTCGCGCTCCCCATGGCCATCGGCGGAAAGGACGAAGGCGGGCGCCACCAGCGGGCCACCGACCTGCTGACCACCCTTGGCCTCGGCAGCATGACCGAGCGCTACCCCAGCCAGCTATCCGGCGGCGAGCAGCAGCGGGTGGCCATCGCGGTCGCGCTCGCGAACAACCCGCTCATGGTGCTCGCGGACGAGCCCACCGGAGAGCTGGACACGCACACGGCCGTTGAGGTCTTCCATGGTCTGCGGGCCGTGGCGGAGACCTACAACACCACCGTGGTGATGGTTACGCACTATCCCGGCGTCGCGCGGTACGTTGACCGCGTGGTGCAGATCCGGGACGGGCGGCTGAGCACCGAGGTCGTCATGCGGCCTACTTTCCGAGGCAGCGGAGAGAACGCGCTTGAAGAGTACGTGCTCGTGGACGCCGCCGGCAGGCTGCAGCTGCCTGAAGACATGCTGGAACAGCTCCAGCTCCAGGGACGCGTCAAGGTGGAGACCCAGGGGGACCGGCTGGTCATTCGGCACGTGGGGTAGCATCAGCGTTGGTGTTCCGCTATGCTTCCTGCAAACTAGCGGCATCGGCAGCGACCGTAAACGGGAAGGGACCACGCAATGGTTGCGATAACAAAAGGCGAGACGCTCATCGCCGTCAAGGACGTCAGCCGGACGTTCCACACGGGCGGCCAAGAAGTGACGGCGGTTGACCACGTGACCCTGGAAGCGCGCCAGGGCGAGTCGCTTGCCCTCGTTGGAAGGTCCGGCTCGGGCAAGACCACACTCCTGAACATGATGGCGGGGCTGGACCAGCCGACGAGCGGCGCCGTCACGTTTGACGGGCGCGACCTGTCCCAGGTCAGCGAGCGCGAAATGGTGGGACTCCGCCGCCGTAAAATCGGCTTCGTGTTCCAGTCGTTCGGCCTCCTGCCGCTCCTCTCCGCGTACGAGAACGTGGAGCTCCCGCTCCGCATCCTGGGCATGGGCGCGCGGGACCGGCAGCAGCGCGTTGAAGAAGTCCTGCACCAGGTCGGGCTGGGCAAGCGCGTGCAGCACCGCCCGTACGAGCTCTCCGGCGGAGAGCAGCAGCGAGTAGCGGTTGCGCGCGCGCTCGTGTCCCGCCCGCTCGCCGTGTTCGCCGATGAGCCGACCGGCGAGCTGGACTCCATCACCAGCCACGCCATTGCCGAGCTGTTGACCAATGTGGTAAACGAAGAGGGGATAACCCTCATCGTTGCGACGCACGACCTGCGCCTCGCGGCGATGGCCGGACGTGTCCTGGAGCTTGAGGATGGCCGCCTGGTGCGGGCCAGTCGGCCTGCGGCGGTGTAAGCCACTAGCGGGACGTTGAAGGAAGTATACGATGGAAAAACAGTACGCGGACCTCATCGCCGTGGACCAAGCCATCTGCCACGGCCAGGCGTGTATCACCGGCACCCGCATCATGGTAAGCGTCGTTCTGAACTCTCTGGCCACCGGGATGACTGGAGAAGAACTTCTCCAAGAATACCCAATGCTCATGCGAAGAGGCGTTCGAGTAGGCTTGGCGTGCGGGGCAGCGCTTGCCCGTGAAGAAGTGCTGTCGTTGAACCTTGCTTCCTGATGAAGTTCAAGCTGGACGAGAACATTTCGTACAGAGCAGCTTCTTCACTCATTGGCTTGGGACACGACGTTGCGACGGTAGCTGCTTAAGGATTGGGTGGGTACAACGACACGGAAATAGCGGAGATATCCCGCAGGGAAGGCCGCATACTCGTGACGCAGGATGTCGCATTCGGCGATGTTAGGCGATATCCGCCTGGTTAACATCCCGGCATTATTGTGATTCACATGCGTAGCCAGAGCGTCTTCATTGTTTAGGCCGCTCTTCGTTCACTGGCGGAACAACACAAGCTGGAGGAAATGGTCGGCTGCCTAATCATTGTGGAGCCTGGTAGAATTCGGATCCGGCGTCCCTGTGTCTGATCAAGCGCAAAACTACTCCCTAAGAGGAGGTCGCAATGAGACTGAGCGGTAAGGTCGGGCTCGTGACCGGCGGCGCCAGCGGCATCGGGGCCTCAACGGCGAAGGCCTTCGCTGACGAGGGCGCCAAAGTCGTCATCGCCGACATTCAGGATGCCATGAGTGAACGCCTGGTGCGCGAGCTTCGCGAGGGCGGCGCCGACGCCATCTACTTCCACCTGGACGTCACCGACGAGGACAACTGGAGGCGGGCCGTAGATGCCGCGCTTGCGGCCTTTGGCCGGCTGGACGTACTGGTCAACAACGCGGGCATCGGCGGGCGGCGCGACTCGGGCGGAAGCGAGCTGGACAACTGGAACCAGGTGATGGCCGTCAACGCCACCGGCCCGTTCCTCGGAGTCAAAGCCGTGCTGGAACCCATGAAAAAGATCGGCGGAGGGTCCGTCATCAATATCTCATCCATCTACGGCATCGTCGGGCCAACGCTCGATCCGCACCTGCCTCCCACAGACGCCATCGCGGGCGCCTACAACGCATCCAAGGGGTCTATCCGCCTCCTGAGCAAAGCGGCGGCCCTGCAGCTCAGCAAGTACAACATCCGGGTCAACTCCGTCCACCCGGGATTCATTGACACGCCGCTCACCGCGCGCGCGTTCTCGTACCCGGAGACCAAGGAGCATTTACGCCGCCTCCACCCCATCGGCCGGCTAGGCAAGCCGGAGGACGTCGCCAACGCCGTGCTGTACCTCGCCTCCGATGAGGCTTCATTCGTGACCGGCGCCGAGCTGGTTGTGGACGGCGGTTACACCGCGCAATAACGACGCAGAGCAAGGGCACGGGGACAGTACACACGCTCATGCTCGTTCTAAGCAGTGGTGTGGCGACAATCCCTGGGAAGCGCCTCCAACCCCGTTCGTCCTGAACCTGTCGACGGATGAACGGGGTTGGAGGCAGGCACGGGCATCACCACCGCGTTCATCTATAGCTGCTGTAATACCGAGCGCGGGCCGATCTCAGCCTGGCCGGCTCGCGGCGCCCAGCCGCGCCCGTTCTCTCTGCCACCGCCACGCCAACGACGCCAGCGGTGCCCACGCCCGAGGCGAAAGGGACACCAGCGCCCTCAGCACGGCGCGGTTGCCCAACAAGCCGGTGAACAGGCGCGCCGGAAAGTCTATGTCGCCACGTTCCAACGCCACAGCCTGAAGCTCGGGCACGCTGAGCAGTCCCAGCATGGCGTCAATCTGCTTGGGCGTCAGACGCATCAGCATATGCCGCAGCGCCTTGCCGAGCAGCAACTCGCCGCGCACCTGCGCCGACCACGTTATGTCATACGGCGCCAGGTCCTCAGCCGCGCAGCGCCCGGACTCCAACGCGCTTGCCGCCGTGCACGCCGCCAGCTGCGCGCTGCGGATGCCAGTGTAGATGCCGCCGCCTGACGTGGGTTTGACGCTCCCGGACGCATCGCCCACCAGCATCCCGCGATTGGCGGTGATGCGCTTCGGCGGGTCAACGGGAATAAGCCCACCCTGGAGTCGGAGGAACTTACCGTCCCTGAGGTGGGCATGGCGCTCCACGAGCGTCCCGAGGATGCGGCGGGGACTGTGCGTGCGCGCCCCGATGCCGATGCCGATGCGGACGGCGCCGTTGCTCCCCAGCGGAATGAGCCACCCAAACCATCCGGGCGTAAGGTCCGGCTCCACAAAGACTTCCACCATGTCCTCGGCGAGGGGGTGCGCCGTCATCTCGCCCCCAATGGCCGCGATGCTTTCGCCAGGCCGGGCCAGTCCGAGGCTCCTCCCGACGGTTGAGTGCGACCCGTCCGCGCCAATAACAATCCGCGCCGAAATGGTGCGGCTTCTCCCCTCTTGCTCCACCCTCACAGTAACCTGCTCGTCGTCAGCCGTCACACCGGCAACGCGCGCGCTCAGCACCAACTCCGCGCCCGCGTTCTGTGCCTGTTTGGCCAGCAGCTCGTCAAACCGCTGGCGGTCCATCACCAGGGCGCGCACCTTGTCGCCGCCGACGACGACCTGCTTGCCCAGCGGCGAGTGGACAATGGCGCCCTTGATGCGATTCACGACGACGGCCTGCTCGGCGACGCCCGCAGCTTCAAGCGTGCGCGGCGTCACCAGGCCAGAGCAATGGACCGGCGCGCCCACCTGCGCGTGCTCCTCCAGCAGCATGACGCGGAACCCGCGTCGCGCGATGTCGCGCGCAGCCACCGCGCCCGCCGGCCCTGCGCCCGCCACCACCACGTCGCAGTCATAACGCATAGACCCTCATACAATTCGCCGTTAAAACGTCGCAATCGCCCCACCCACCTAACCCCTTCCTTTTAGGGAAGGGGTTAGGTGGGTGGGGCGGGGCGACCTTCGTGCAGCCTGCCAAGCGAATCTTGGCGCAACGTTGGGGTCTCCCGATGAATCGGGCTACCCTACTTCCACGACGGCCTCAATCTCCACCGCGACGTCAAACGGCAGCGACGTCATGCCCACCGACGAACGGACGTGACGGCCGGCCTCGCCGAACACCTCAACCAGCAGGTCCGAGCACCCGTTGATCACCCGCGAGTGCTCCGTGAAGCCGGGCGCGGTGTTCACCATGCCCACCAGCTTGACCACTCGCTTGACGCGGTCCAGCGAGCCGAGGTTCGCCCGCAGCGTCGCCAGCAGGCTCAGGCCCACCACACGCGCGGCGTCAGCCCCCTGCTCCACCGTCAGGCCGGCTCCGACCTTGCCCGTGATCCTGCTCCCATCCGCGCGCACCGGAATGTGTCCAGACGTGAAGACCAGGGTCCCCGCCTGCACGAACGTCACGTAGCTTGCCGCGGGCGTCGGGGCCGGCGGAAGCTGCAGGCCGAGCTGTTTCAGACGCTCTTCAGCAGGCACGCCGCATCCTTTCCCCGTTCCATCTCGGATAACGTGGCCAACGGACTTGCTCACCGCTGGTACAGGCACTCCCGCGTTTATGAGGTGGGTGATGTAGAGACCCCTTTTGGATGCTTGCCGGAAGGCTTGTCATGCTCGTTCCCTCTCCTCTCGTAGGCCTAGTTGCCCTGTGCCTTCGCTAGGGCGGCGCGGATGTCGTTGGTGAGCTTTGTAAGATTTTCCGCGCTCCTATGTTCGCCCTGCCCAGGGTGAGAGAGTCACCACTAGCCCGCCGCCTTCCCGCACGCCTCCGCCTCCTCCGCACTGAGCGGCTTGTCAACCGCGCGGACGTTATCTTCCACCTGCTCCGGCTTGCTGCACCCGACGATCACCGAGGTGATGGCCTGGTTGGCGAGCGCCCAGCCCAGCAGCAGCTCCGCCTGCGTGCGCTCGTACTTCTTGGAAAGGTCGCCCAGGCGGCTCACCAGCCCGACCACGCGGTCGGTGTACATCCGCTCTAGATTCTGCGGCCGCGCGGCGAAGCGGGTGCCCGGCGGCGGCGTCTCGCCCTTCGTGTACTTCCCCGTCAGCACGCCACCCATGAGCACCTGGAACGGCGTTACTCCCACGCCTTGGTCCACGCAGGTGGGCAGTAGCTCGGCCTCAATCGCGCGGTTCAGCAAATTATACCCCGGCTGCACTGACTCATACCGGATAAAGCCGTTCCGCTCGCTCACCGAGAGCGCCTTCATGAGCTGCCACCCGGTGTAGTTGGAGCAGCCCACGTACCTCACCTTGCCCTGGCTGACCAGGTCGTCCAGCGTACGCATCGTCTCTTCCAGCGGCGTCTCGGAGTCCCAGAAGTGGATTTGGTACAGGTCAATATAGTCCGTCCCCAGCCTCCGCAGACTAGCCTCCACGCCGTCCATGATGTGCTTGCGAGAGGCGCCGCGGTCGTTGGGGCCATCCCCCATCGGGCTGAACACCTTGGTCCCCACGATCCAATGGGACCGCGCGCTCTTGATGCCCGCGCCCACCATAGTCTCCGAAGCGCCACGACCGTACGAGTCCGACGTGTCAATAAAGTTGATGCCCTTCTCCCTGCCCGCGTCCATCACCCGGACCGCCGCCGCCTGGTCCATGTAGCCGCCAAACATGTTGGTGCCCAGGCACAACGAGGAAACTTTGAGGCCGGTTCTGCCCAGTCGCCGGTACTGCATGGCTCCTCCTCTATTGGTGCGCTTTGCCGAGCGCTTGTCATTGGGACAAGCCGCTCACACGCCTCGGGCTGCCGCCTCAACAAGCCTCATTCATAACGGAAAGGCTCGCTTCCCGTGCTGTCGCCCCCTCTCCATGGCACGTGGAGAGGGCAGGCGTGAGGCCGCCCGCGCCCTTCTACTTGTTCTTGAACGCCGGATTGCGCCGCTCCGTGAACGCTCGCGGCCCCTCCTGCGTGTCTTGCATCCCCAGCAGGTTCCTCTCCAGCGTCCGCGCGAACGCCTTGCCCTCAGCCGAGGGCAAGAAAGCCCCGCGATACAGGATCTCCTTGAAGTTGCGGACCGACGTCGGCCCCATCGCCACCACCCGCTGCGCCCACTCCATCGCTTCGTCCATCAGCTTGTCCGCCGGCACGACCTTGTTGACCCAGCCGATCTCGTAGGCCCGCTGTGCCGTCATGCGCTTGTCGGCCCACAGCGCCAGCTCCAACGCGTGCCCCAGGCCGATCTGCCGCGTCAGATCGTGCAACCAGTCCGCGGAAAGGTTCCACCGCGCCTCCGGAATGCCCACCTCCGCCGTCTCGGCGGCGAGGCGCACGTCGCACTGCTGCGCCAGCGCGAACCCGCCAGCCAGCGCGAACCCGTTGATGGCCCCGATCACCGGCTTCCACAGGCCCAGCGACTCGCTGAGCGGCCCCGGAATCCTCTTCGCCAGCCGCTCCAGCCCGCGCCCCGACTGCTGCCCAGCCGCATCGCTCTCTATCATCTCGCGCAGGTCCGCCCCCGCGCAGAACGCTCTTCCCGCGCCCGTGATGATGGCCGCCCACGCCTCGTCGTCGTCGCGGAACCGGACGAACGCGGCGTTCAGCGCGTCAAGCAGCTCGCCGTTCAGCGCGTTCAGCGCCTGGGGCCGGTTCAGCGTCATCACCACGATGCGCCCGTTTGCCTTCGCTTCGTACAGCAGTACCGGATCCGGCATGCGTTCTCCTCTCTCGTTCACCGTTGCCCTCTCCAAACGAGGGACGAACAAGGTCTTCCTTCTCTCTTTGGAAGAGGGCGAGGCTGAGCGTCAAACCAGCGCTGTCACCTCGGCTTAGGAGCCTTCCCGCGCGCTCCAGTTCCCTTGTTAACAGACGCGTCCCTTCGCGGTGAATGGCGCAGGGCTGCGCCCTGCTGCCAGCGCAACTGCGGCAGCTTCACCAGCGCCTCCACGATAATCGCCTTGGACATCTTGGACGCACCGCGCGACCGGTCCGTGAACACGATGGGATGCTCCGTCACCCGCAGCCCGGCGCGTTTGCACCGGTAGGCGATCTCCGCCTGGAACGCGAAGCCCTTGCACCGCAGCGCGCGCAGGTCAAGCCGCTCCAGCACCTCACGACGGTACGCCTTGAACCCTGACGTGACGTCTCGCGGGCGAAGACCCAACACCACGCGCGCGTACACGTTCCCGAACCGGCTCAGCATCCGCCGACTCATCCCCCACGACGGGTCCGCACTTCCGCCCTTCACGTATCGCGAGCCGACGACCACGTCCGCGTCCTGCAGCTTCTGCAGCATCGCCGGGACCTCCTCCGGGCGATGCGACAGGTCGCAGTCCATCTGGACGACGGCCTCGGCCCCACGTTCTAACGCACGCTGAAACCCCTGGAGGTAGGCGGTGGCGAGACCCTGCTTTCCGGCGCGGTGCAGCACGTCAATGCGACCGGGGTGCTGCTTGCCCAGCTCCTCCGCCAGCAGCCCTGTCCCGTCCGGCGAGTTGTCGTCCACAACCAACAGCGTCAGGCCCGGCACGGGCAGGCGAAAGAGACGCTCGGCCAGCTCCGGCAGGTTCTCCCGCTCGTTGTAGGTTGGCACGACCACTGTGACTTTTTGTACCGAGACCACGGGCTGCTCCGTTACGGCGTTTGGTCTCCCCTAAGTTGGGGGCCTGAGCGAAGTGAAGGGCCAGCCGAAGGGCGAAACAAACCGTAGCAGGGCGGGGGGGGGTGTCAAGACAGGGTTTCGCTGCTCACTCTCTTGCAT
>SHXZ01000009.1 GCA_009693045.1 Dehalococcoidia bacterium
GGCCGGGTTGAACGCATTTGGCGGAGCGCAGTCAGCGGCGGCGCAGGCGGCGTTCCAAGGCGGTCAGGGAGCGATCAATGCCTTTGGTGCAGGAAACGCGGCGGCGGCGCAGGCGGCGTTCCAGGGCGGTCAGCCCGCGTTGAACGCCTTCGGCCAGGGCCAGGCGGCGGCGGCGCAGGTGGCTTTCCAAGGCGGTCAGCCCGCGTTGAACGCCTTTGGTGCAGGAAACGCGGCGGCGGCGCAGGCGGCGTTCCTGGGCGGTCAGGCCGGGTTGAACGCCTTCGGCCAGGGCCAGTCGGCGGCGGCGCAGGCGGCGTTCCAAGGCGGTCAGCCCGCGTTGAACGCCTTCGGTGCAGGAAACGCGGCGGCGGCCCAGGCAGCGTTCCAAGGCGGGCAGGGCGCGGTGAACGCCTTTGGCGGAGCGCAGGCGGCAGCAGTGCAGGCGGCGTTCCAAGGCGGTCAGGCAGCGATCAATGCCTTTGGTGCAGGAAACGCAGCGGCGGCGAAGGCAGCGTTCGAGGGTGGACGGACCACGTTGAACGCCTTTGGTGCAGGAAACGCAGCGGCGGCGCAGGCAGCGTTCCAGGGTGGACAGGCCGCGTTGAGCGCCTTTGGTGCAGGAAACGCAGCGGCGGCGCAGGCAGCATTCCAGGGTGGACAGGCCACGTTGGCCGCCTTTGGCGGAGCGAACGCAGCGGCGGCGCAGGCAGCGTTTACGGCAGGCGCCCCGGCGTTGGCCGCCTTTGGCGGAGCGAACGCAGCGGCGGCGCAGGCAGCGTTTACGGCAGGCGCCCCGGCGTTGGCCGCCTTTGGCGGAGCGAACGTGGCGGCGGCGCAGGCGGCGGCGACGTCAGGGCAAGCCGCGGTGGCGGCCCTTGGCGGCGCGAACGCGGCGGCGGCGCAGGCGGCGGCGACGTCAGGGCAAGCCGCGGTGGCGGCCCTTGGCGGCGCGAACGCGGCCTCGGCGCAAGCCGCATTCACGGGCGGGCAGGCTGCGGTGAATGCCCTTGGCGGCGCGAACGCGGCGGCGGCGCAGGCGGCGGCGACGTCAGGGCAAGCCGCGATGGCCGCCTTCGGTCAGAGCGTTGCAGCTAGCATGGTCGCCGGAGGGGTAGCCGGCGCTCAGGCGAACACTGCGGTGGTGTCCAGCGCCGTCGCAGCTTCCCCGGCGGCGTTCATCGCGACCCTCAATGCTCCCAATGGCGTGGGCAGCAATAGCCTGGCCATGAGCGCCTTGAATATTTCTCCGGATGCGTTCGTGGCCGCAACTCCGCTGGTAGGGCCACCAGCGGGTGTTGCCTCCATTCCCGACCCGGTGAATCCGAACCTGGTGATTCAGGCCATTGGTTCTCCTGCGCCTATTCGGTCCGTGCTGGCTAAGTTCCTACGGGTGTTGACCGGCGCTCACCTCCAGATTGACGACGCTCAAAAGCCGGCGGATGTGCCCGCGTTGGCAGGCCAGGTCACGGCCAACTACTTGACGATGACGCCGCAGAACTTCACCGCCGCGGACGTGCTTACATCCGAGGTGACGTTCTTTGTGGAGAAGGCGTGGATCAAGGCCAACAACATCCACCCGTTGTCCATCCGGTTCAGCCGGTTCAACCCGACCACGAAGCAGTGGGAGCAGCACATCAGCAAATTCCTCCGTGATACGGACACCACGATTGACTACTTGGTAGCCCCGCCTCCTGGGTTCTCGCTGTGGGCCATCTCTGGAGCTGAAGTAATCCCGCCCGTGCAGATCAGGGCGGACAAGCTCACCATAACCCCTGCTCGAATCAGCGCGGGCCAGTCGGCGGCGGTCCGAGTTGACCTTTCCAACACGGGTGACCAGGCCGGTTCCCAGACCGTAACTCTTCGCCTGAACGGCCAAATACAGGAAAGCCGCAGTGTTAACGTGCCTGCTAAGGGGCCAGCGGATACCACCTTCACGGTCCAGCCGAAACAAGGGATCTATGAGGTACGTGTTGAAGGTTTGATCGGCAGTCTGCAGGTCACTTCGCCCGCCCCTGCGGTCAGCCCGCAGAGCCTGATCTTCGCCGCCGGCGAGGCGAGCACGACCCTCGTGCTTACCAACCCGGTGGGAGCCGGACGCCTGAGCTTCAACGTCGCCGCCGATCGGCCGTGGATCAGCGCCAGCCCGTCGCCCGTCACGTTGGACGAGGGCACTCGGCAGAACGTGACTGTCACCGTTGACCGCTCCAGCCTTGATCCTGGGACGCAGACAGCTCGGCTCGTCGTTTCCTATAGCGGTGCCCAGACTGGCAGGCTGGAAGTCCAGGTTACGGCCCAAGTCCCGGCAGCGCCGCCTGCCCAACCGGTGCAGCCAGCGCCTGTCCCAGTGGCGCCGTCGACTGGATTCCCGACGTGGGCGACCGTGGTGATCGTCATCGTGGCGGTCATAGGCGTCGGCGGGTTCTACATGCTGGTTATCCGGCGGAGGCCAACGCCCGGTTAGGTGGCTTGAGAGCAGGCACTAGTGGCACGACCCCGGCGCATGAAGCGTCCGGGGTCGTGCCACTTTCCGGGGGGGAGGGGGGGGGGCGCGTTCGACCGGCGCTATCGGTTGTCTACTTCTTGCGCGCGGATCCGCCGGGGAGTGTCGTCTCTTTAGCGCCGGTTAGACCTTATGAAACGCTGGATTGCAGATTGACCAATGGCTCATGACCAAGCGGCGCGAAAGGCGTGAATCTCTTCTGATCTGAGAGGAGCTGGCGCTATGGTCTATACCGTGGAGTATCGGCCGGCAATGTCGCCGCTGTGGATTTGGGCGGCCGTGGCCTCTTGGGTGGGAGTTATTCTGGCGAACGGCGTTGTGGGCTTATACGCTGAATCAACCATTTGGTTGGTAACCGCTATCGTCGCGGGCTTGGGATGGGTGTTTCTCACGCTGCTGTTTATTCAAGTAACGCGGAGGTCGAGGACCGGCACAGCGGAAACCGATGGACGCTCGGTTGTTGTGCGCGAAACGGGTAGCTGGTGGCGGCGGGTCAGCCTGCGCGGCCGGTTGTCTATGATCGCGTCACATGTGGAGGACTTGAAAGACGGGAGAGTGCTGGCGACTTGCCAGGACCCGGTGTGGGGCATGATCAACGTAGTATTTCAGGCCTCGTCCCCAGAAGAAGCTCATGCCCTGATGAGCCAGTTGCAAGGCGAACACTTCCGCTAGTAGACTGGCCGGGGCACTCAGGCGATGGACTTCACTGCGTTGGCGCCACCAGCTGTCGGCAATCCTGCGTGAACAATACGCGGAGACCTGCATCCCTAGGGAGAGTCCCAGGGGGGATTCGAACCCCCGACCCGCTGCTTAGAAGGCAGCCGCTCTATCCTCCTGAGCTACTGGGACATCGCTGGACTACCATGGTAGTGGCTTTCTGTCATCCCGTACAACGGTTGTCGTTTCACCTTGCGTTTATAGAGGACGACGGGCTCAGGGATGGTCGCTGCCGTGAGCTACGTCCGCCCAGGGAGTCACCAGAGAGTTTGGGCAAGACTTCCTTGGAAAGCTCCCTGGCACGCCAGAGAGCACGCCGAGGGCACCCTGTCTCCATGGACCCGCAGTCCGATAGGGGACCCGGACGTTTCGGCCAACATGAGGGCCCTGCCGAACTGCGCAAGCGCCGCCGATACGGCTAGCGCCTGCACCGACATAGCGGCGACTACTAACGCCCCGGCCTGGGTTATAGACCATACCGGCACCGCGCGTGCGGTCATCGCCTCCTCTAGCTACTAGCCAGCCCTTGTGCGCCGTAGCACCGGCAAGTTACCGAACGACGAACTACCGAACGGAAAGGACAAAGGAGGACAGATGAAAGCTCGGTTCTTCAAGGGGCAGCGCGGGTTGAGCTTGATTGAGCTCGCGGTGATCATGGCGATCATGGGCGTCTTGGCGGCCATCGTGGTCCCCAACGTAGGTGGCTTCTTCGTAGGCGGCTTCTTCTCCGCAGGCCAGTCGCAGTCCTATATCGGCGACCAGCAGACCCTCCAGACCGCGGTCAACGGCTTTCGCACCGACAGCAGCAACGTTGGCAACAAGAACCCAACCGAGGCGAACTTTAAGTCCAAGGCCGACGCGACCAAGAACTGCGGCGGCACCGGAATCGGCACACCTTCCGCAACGTGCGCCTCCTATATGGACCTCAACGTTCTGGTGAACGGCAGCGACCCGATCCCTGGCGCCTACATACAGGGCACAGACTCCGTGAAGTCGGCGGACAAGACGAAGAACACCACCGCTACCCAGGCGATTTCCGGCTCGTATGGCTGGTATGTTAACGACAAGGGCGTGGTCAATTCCACCTTCGGCGCCACCAACCTGGCTGACTTCCAGGAGACCTATCCGTAACCACTTTGTTAGGGCGCGGTAGCGCGAGCACGGCCTAGACAAACGGCGACTATCCCTTGCGGAGCATAGAGCCTTCAGGGGATAGTCGCCAAGGATTTCGTGATACTCGCGGCAAGCGGGAGAGGCTGTTGATAATGCGCTCTCTCCTGACCAAGGCCGTTCCCTTTGGGCTTGTAGATGCATCACGTTAGGCGGACCATCAGCGCACAGCGGGGACTCACGCTGTTGGAAATGGCTGTGGTCGGCGCCATCCTTTCCATCCTCGCCGGCCTCACCGCCGTGGCGGTTACCGGCTCCGCCACCTCAACCAGCGGCGCCGCCATCCTCGCCGACGTCTCTGAAGTGCAGAAAGCCGTGGAAAACTTCTCAGGCCAGCATCCCTCCGGCCTGTACCCCACGCTCAACGGGTGCCTGCCCGGGCAGGTCAAGCTCCCCAACGGCCAGTGCCAGCACAGCGCCGACCCTGGCAAGATGCTTCCCGAAGACGTGGCAACCTGGGCCGCCATCGTCTGGCGGAAGCCGATGCGCACCTGCGACGGTAAGCTCCTCACGCTGCGGGACGACTTCCTCCTCCGTGCTCCAAGCCACGGCCTGGAGCACACCGACGGCAGCGGTTGGACGCGCGCCGTCCCTGATCCCGACGGCGTCACCCCCAGCCTGCTTGTCCCGGACCACGCCGGCTTCAACGACCCCAGCTCCTCCTCCACGCGGCTGCCGGTGTGGGTGATGGACAAGCACGGCGTCGTCTGGGTGACGCTGACGGTCGGGGAGTACTAGGTTTTGCCCACCGAACCCTGGCAGGCCGACCAGGGTTGTTGTTCCCCCCTTTCCGTTCCTCTCACTGGAAACGGGTTTTCAGAACGCTCCTCACCCAAACCTGTCCGTGGTATAGTGCGCGCAGCCAACTAGACCGGGAGGAGGCTTGGGCATGGTCACCTATCACTCGTCCTTTGACAAACCGTTGGACTACAAGGACATCATCTATGAGAAGGACAAGCCCATCGCGCGCATCATCCTGAACCGTCCGGAGAAGATGAACGCCCTGCGCCACCAGCTCCGCGGCGAGGTCTTCCACGCCCTGCGTGTGGCCGAGGCCGACCCGGAGGTGGGCGTCATCATCATCAAGGGCGCGGGACGATGCTTCAGCGCGGGGTACGACCTCGGCGGCGGCAACCAGGGTTTCACCCTCCCCGACGTCGGCTCCAGGCACCCGGGCATCGGCCAGTGGCCGCGCCACCTCAACGCAGGCTACTACATGATCTGGGAGCTCGAGAAGGTCGTCATCGCGCAGGCGCACGGCTACTGCCTGGCCGGCGCCACCGAGCTGGCCGCTTATTGCGACCTGTTCGTCGTCTCGGAGGACCTCCAGATCGGCTATCCGCCCGTGCGCGCCATGTCGCCGCCGGACAACCTCTGGTTCCCGTGGCACATGTCCATGCGCAAGGCCAAGGAGATGCTCTTTACCGGCGACCCGATCACTGGTGAAGAGGCGGTGGAGCTTGGGCTGGCGAACTACGCCGTTCCTGCCGACAAGCTGGACGAGTTCACGACCAACCTGGCGAAGCGGGTTGCGCTCATCGCGCCGTCGCTGCTGGCGCTCAGCAAGCGGCAGATCAACAAGGTGTACGACATCATGGGCCACCGCCTGGCCATGGAGGTCGGCAACCTCTACCAGGGCATGAACCCCCAGCGCCCAGAGGCTGGTGAGTTCGCCCGCATCTCCCGCGAGCACGGCCTGAAAGCCGCCCTCAACTGGCGCGATGAGAAGTTCGGCGACTACGGCACCACCCCCGCCGCCAAGATGGCCCGCGACATGCGGAAGGCGCGGGAGGCGCAGCCGGACGGCGCCAGCAGGACGCCTGCGAACCGCGCGGGCGTGCGTAGGGAGGAGTAGCACCTATCGTGAGCCCTGGAGATGTATAGGCGCTTCAATACGTAGGGGCGCACGGCTGTGCGCCCCTACGTTGTTTTGGTCAGCGGCGAGCGTTATTTGGACTGTGCCTTCAGCCCCTCGTACACCTTCTCCGCCGTGATGGGCAGGCTCGTGACGCGCACGCCCACCGCGTCGCGGACCGCGTTGGCGACGGCGGCCACGATGGCCGAGACGGTGTGCTCTCCGATGGCCTTGCCCTGATAGGGAGCGGGGCCGGGCACGCCCTTAACTAGCACGGTCTCCAGCGGGGGTATATCCCGCATCGTTGGGATCTTGTACTCCGCGAACGACGGAGTCGTGACCACGCCATCCTGGACTTGCAGCTCCTCTAAGAGCGCGTAGCCAAGCGCCTGGACCACGCCGCCGTCTATCTGCCCCTGGTGGCCGAGCGGGTTGAGGATCGTGCCCACCTCGTGAGCAGAAACCACCTTGAGCACCGTCACCTGGCCCGTTTCCGGGTCCACGGCCACCTCGGCGGCCTGCGCGCAGAACGCGGCGCCGCCCGGCGCGCTCGTGGCCTCGTAGGCCGCCTCGGCGGTCAGTGAGCCCACGGGCAGGCTGGAGGCCAGCGCCGCCAACGAGAGACTTCGCCCTCTCGCGTGGAAGGCCCCGCCGGACAGGCGCGCCTCGCGAGGAGACACCCCCAGACGCTCGGCGGCCAGGGCCTCCAGTCTTTGCCGGAGCGCCTGCGCCGCGCGGTACGCCGCCTGCCCGCCAATGTGCGTCACGCGGCTTCCCCCGACTCCGGAATCAAACGGTGCCTGGTCCGTGTCCTGCGGCAGCACGCTCACCGACTCCACGGGAACAGTAAGCACCTCGCTCACCACCTGCCGGAGGGTCATGTAGGCGCCGGTGCCGGTATCCACCATCGGCGTTCGCAGCTCCACCGCGCCGATAGGGGTGAGCGTGACGCTGGCCGTCGTCTGGCCGCTGCCCGTGTGCCGCTCCGTGATCCCGATGCCCCGCCCGACATATCGTGGCTTCGGCTTGCCCCAGCCGATGGCGTCGGCGGCTGCCTGGAGCGTCTCCTGCGGTCGCACGTCGTGCCACGCGCCGCCGGTGAGGTTCGGGTCGCCCTCCTTCACCAGGTGACGCCGCCGGTACTCCAGCGGGTCAACGCCCAGCGCGCGGGCGACCTCGTCCATGTGCGACTCCGCCGCGAAGATCGCCTGAGGCTCGCCGGGGGCGCGCATGTGCCCGCCCGGCACGGTGTTGGTATAGACGCAGTGGCTCTCAATGAGCACGTTGGGGATGCGGTACGTCCCCGCCGCGTTCTGCGCCCCCATCAGGTTGATGGAGGGCACCGGCTTGAACGCCCCGTACGCTCCGTTGTTGAAGTAGAGCACCGAGTGGCGGGCCAGGAGGTTGCCGTCTCGGTCAACGCCGGAGCGTATGGTGATGACCCCTGCGTGCCGGGGGTTGCCGGCGATGAACTCCTCGTAGTAGTCCATTACCATCTTGACCGGACGCCGCGTCTGCCGCGACAGGAAGTAGCACAGCGGCACGTCCATGAACGAGCCCTTGCCGCCGAAGTCGCCGCCGACCGGCGTGGCGTGGACAACGATCCGGCGATCGTCCAGCTCCGTCGCCTCCGCCAGCTGCCGCCGCAGCGCGAACGGCGTCTTGTTGCTCGCCCACACCCGGACCGAGCCGTCCGCGTCAGCGGAGACGAGGCAGGCGTGAGGCTCCAGGTAGGCCTGGTGGACCATCGGCACGCGGAAGGTGTGCTCAAACACTTGTGCGGCCTGCGCGAAGCCCTGCGCAGTGTCGCCAAGGCGCCAGGTGAGGGTTGAGAAGAGGTTGCTCGGCTTCGCCATTGGCTGGGGCAGGCCGACGTAGTGCTGTATGTTTTCGTGGATGAGCGGCGCGTCGGGGGAGGCCGCCTCCTGCGGGTCAAACACCGCGGGCAGCTCCTCATACTCCACCCGGATGCGGTGGAGCGCATCCTCGGCGGCATCCGAGTCCTCCGCCGCCACGGCAGCCACCTTCTCGCCGATGAAGCGCACCTTGTCCCGCGCCAGCACCGGCATGTCCCGTAACCTGCGGCCAACAAGCGCCTGCGGCAGGTCGGCAGCGGTGAGCACCGCGCGCACCCCCGGCACGTCCCAGGCCCCCGACGCGTCTATCCGCACGATCCGGGCGTGCGGGTGCGGGCTGCGCAACACCTGCGCCCACAGCGTCCCGGGCAGCGACACGTCCGCCGTGTAGCGCGTCTTGCCTGTCACCTTGTCCAGGCCTTCCAGCCTGGGGAGCGTCCTGCCGATGGTCGTGAAGGTCGTCATGGAACTCCCCCTTGTGGGCTGGAGTGGCTTAGTATAGCATCGGGGAAGGAGCACTTGGGGCTTGCCGGACGTCTCCCCTAGTTAGCCGTGCTGAGGAATACCTCAATGGCGCTGAAAAGCCGAGAGCTTAAGCTCGCACGCCAATCCAGTGTGGCCGTCTGGGCGCGCAGGCACTTAGCCGAGGCACGGGCTTTCCTTAAATCGCGCGACATTCTTATTGTGCGCACGCTGATAACTGACTGGCAGGCGTATGAAGATCCCACTTGGCGCCAATATGTTATGGAGTTGACTGTCCGGGCAACGCCATCAAAAGCCATGCAAATCTGGGACGAGCTTAATGAAGAACTGGCGAAAGCTATCAAAGCAGAGCCGGACTCTTTTCGTCTCATTCTTCAGGAGAAAGTCTCCCTCGCAGTAAAATGGACCAATGCCGCCGTTTGACGCCACCGATTTCTATGCACTCGCGTTGCGACTGGTCGCCAGGGAAGCCGGTGAAGCCGTGTACAGGACAGGGATTAACCGGCTGTACTACGCATGCCACCTCGTGGAGAGCGAGGCCACCGCTATAAAAGGATGGTTTCGTCCTAGAGGTGATGCTTATGACCACGCAGGTTTGTGGCGAGCGTTGAGGGACAATGGTCAGGTCTGGTACACGAAGCTCCAGGAACTCTACCGGTTGCGTGAACACGCTGACTACCACACCGGCGCCGCAACACGCCCACCTGTGAGTGGCTGTTCATACTGTCCTAGCGCGACTTTTCTCGACATCCAACTGGTGGATGCGTCTACCTGGGATGTGGCGAAGACCATCGCGGAGGACATTCTTCCTCGGCTACAGGCAATTCTTCCTTCGCCAAGAAAATGAGGGGATAGATGTAATGCTGAGCAGCTTGGAGGAATCGTGGAACAGAAGATAAGTCTCACCGTCAACGGCCAGCAGGTGGAGCGCACCGTTCCCGCGCGCCGTCTGCTCATTGACTTCTTGCGCTACGACCTCGGCCTCACCGGGACCAAGGAGGCGTGCAGCGTTGGCGTGTGCGGCGCCTGCACCGTGCTGGTGGACGGCAAGACCGCGGCCTCGTGCATCATGCTCGCCGCGCAGGCGAGCGGCCGCGCAATCACCACCGTTGAGGGCCTGGCTGCGGAGGGAGAGCGGCTGCACCCCGTCCAGCAAGCCTTCATTGACATGGGCGGCTTCCAGTGCGGCATCTGCACGCCAGGGCAGGTCATGGCGGCCAAGGGCCTCCTGGACACGAACCCGAACCCCAGCGACGATCAAATCCGCGAGTGGATGATGGGCAACCTCTGCCGCTGCACCGGCTACTACAAAATTCTGGGCTCGGTGCGCAAAGCAGCCGGACGGTAGGCCGTGCACGATTTCGCGTACCACGCCCCAACAACGCTACCGGAGGCGCTGGAGCTCCTGGATCGCTACGGTGACGACGCCCGCGTCATCGCGGGTGGCACCGTCCTGGTGACCTTGATGAAGCAGCGCCTCTCGCAGCCGGGCCATCTCGTGAGCCTTGCCAACGTCGGCGTGTTGCAGGGCGTCCGGCTCCAAGGCGATGGCCTACACATTGGGGCGACGGTCACCCAGCGGGACGTGGAGACCGCGCCGCAGGTGCAGTCGGCGTGGCCTCTTCTCGCCGAGACCTACCGCCGCGTGGCCACCGTGCGAATCCGCAACCTGGCGACCGTGGGCGGCGGGTTGGCGCACGGCGACCCGAACCAGGACCCGCCGCCAACCCTTCTTGTGCTCGGTGCAAGCGTCACCCTGGCCTCTTCGCAAGCCGTTCGGACGCTCCCGGTCAGCGAGTTGTGGACCGGCTACTTTGAGACCGCTGTCCAGCCAGGCGAGGTCGTAACGGAGCTGATCGTTCCTCTCCCACCTGTGGGCAGTGGCAGCGCTTTTCTGAAATTTCTGCCTCGGACCGAGGACGACTACGCGACCGTCTCCGTTGCCGCCCTGGTCCAACTGGACGTCTCAGGTGCGTGCCAGGACATCCGTATCGCCCTCGGTTCAGCCGGACCGACGGCCGTGAAGGCCACCCGGGCCGAGGCCGTGCTCAGGGGCAAGCAGCCCACCGATGCGCTCATCAGCCAGGCCGCAGACCAAGCGCGCGAGGAGGTGGGCCCAATCGCCGACGTCCGAGGTTCCGCAGCGTACAAGCGCGATATCGCGGCGGTCTTCGTGCGCCGAGCCTTGCAGCAGGCCATCGCCGGGGCGCGGTGATGAAGTTTCAGCACCGAAGCGCTGTACACGGCCAGCCGGAACAGGTTTGGTCCCTGCTTGCGGACGTTCGGCAGACCGCGCTTTGCATCCCCGGCGTGGAGAGTGTCCATCCTGGCGGCGAGAGCACCCTGACGGGTGTCATGAAGGTCCGCGTGGGGCCCGTGAGCGTCACGCTGGATGGGAAGGTGGTGGTGCGTGAGCGAAACGACAGCGAGCGACGGCTGGTCATGTCGCTGGAAGCCGGCGACCGTCGTGTGGGCGCAACGGTGCAGGGGACGATCACGGTGTCCTTGGTGGTGGGCGAGGCAGGCCAGACGTCGCTCTTGGTTGACGCCGACGTGAACCTCCTAGGGAAGCTCGCGGGCCTCGGCCAGCCCATCATCCGGCTTAAGGCGGAGCAGACCCTGCGAGAGTTTGCCAAGAATCTGACCAAGCGAGTTGGGGACGGCGGCCCCGGCGATGAGAAGCAGCCCTGACACGAGCAGTCCGCCGTTTCCTGCGGCGCATCAACTATCCCAGGAAACCGTTCAAAAGTTACCCGCTAATCAGCGCTCCGGACGCTTATCCGCTCCGTTTCCGCCGACGCCTTCGGAAGAGCCCACGAGTGGCGCCACTCGCGGCGTGTAACCGCCAGAAGGCGGAGCAACGCAAGGGCCCCAAAGGCCACGCCCGCGAGCGCGAGGAACCCCGGCGCGAACGAGTCGCTCGTCTGCTTCACGCTCCCCAGAAGATTCGGCAGCAGAAAGCCGCCCAGCCCACCCAGCGCCCCTACCACGCCGGTCGCGACCCCGATCTCGCGGCGGAACCGCTACGGCACCAGATGGAACACCGCTCCGTTGCCCATGCTCAGGCACGCCATTCCCACCGGCAGCAGCCCTTCCATTGCCGCCAGAGCTGGGAGCGTCGTGCCGATGGCATAAACCGCCCCGATGCCGATCAGCAAGACCGAGCGCAGGCGCACGCCCCCAAGTCGGTCCGCCAGGTACCCACCCACCGGATGCAGTCCGCTGCCAACGAAGGCCGCCAGGGCGCTGAGTAGGGGCGACTTTGGAACCGCCCGCCCACGGACTCAGGAGCAGCGTAGGCGAAGAATCCGGTGACGGGCATCGTCACTATCGTAGGCGGCTTGCGAGCATGTTGGTGACCTTGTAAAAGAGTTGGCCTTACGACGGCTCCACCACTCCGTACCCAACGTTTTGAACGGTCCTGAATAGGTTTTCGCCGTGCGACCCCAGCTTCGCCCGCAGCCGGCGTATGTGCACGTCCACCGTGCGCGTGCCGCCGAAGTACTCGGTCCCCCATACCTGCGCGAGCAGCTGCTCCCGCGTGAACACCGTCCCCGGATGCTGCATCATCAGCTTCAGCAGCTGAAACTCCATCCAGGCCAGCTCCACCGGCCTATGCTCCAGCGTGACCTGATAGCCATCGGGGTCCAGCGTCACCGCGCCGACGTTCAGGATCTGGTCGGGCTTGGCCGGACGATGCTTGTGGATGAGCCGCAGCGCGCGCTTTGCCACCTCGGCGGCCGTGCACGGAATCACGACGAAGTCATCCGCAAGGTCAAATCGGTTGGGGCCTTCCAGAGCCTCAGGGCTCAGGCATAGCAACAAAGGGGGCCGTTTCGGAGGGTGGTCTGGTTCGCGCGCCAATGCAGCAAGCGCAGCATTGCTCGCATCCTGGGCAACGAACAAGAGCGCAGTCCCAGGTTCACGCAGGCTTTCAGAATTCAACTCGTCCACCGGGCCGAGAAGGTGGAGATTCGTTTGTTCCCTCAGTCGCACCAAGGCGTCGGACAATCCGTCCCACAGGCGCCCGACGAGAAGGATGCGCTGCGGGATGCTGGAAAACAGCGTGAGAGTCGGCTCTCGCTCTGAGCGTTGCATGCTGCGTAACGGACATCCAGCACGATCTGCTACGTGCCTCTACTAGAAGCTCTGGCTGAGGGCACCGATAAAATTCTGCTGGCTGGATGTTTCTTACGCGTTACAAGGCAGTAAATGACGTGTTACAAAATAATGGTCGCCTCACGGACTCATGGCGATCAAGGTCTAATAGCAACCCTGCTTGATGGCGCCATGGACCGCCTGTGCCAGGTCGCCCTCTGCCATTCTGAGGGCGTGTGAACAAATGACGGAACTCGTGCCGCCGTGAGCGGGCCTTTCCCATTCCCATCCCTGTCATGGGCGGAGCGAAGGATCTTGAGAGGGGTTGTGGTGAGGTGGCCGGGAGGAGTGGCCGCCCCCCCAAGTTGGCCTATGGACACCGGAGATCCACGGAAGGGCCAAGGCCTCACAACTCACTGCTTCACAAGCTCTGAGCCCCACCCATTCAGGCCGAGGAACCCATATCTCGCGCGGGAACCGATTCCTCGACCTGCCCCCGATGCTATACTGACCATATTATGCGCATCCTCCTCACCAACGACGATGGCGTCCACGCCCCCGGCATCCGCGCCGCCGCTGAGGCGCTGCGGGAAATCGCTGACGTCTTGGTCTGCGCCCCGGACCGCGAGCAGAGCGGCACCGGCACCTCCGTCTCCCTCCAGCACCCCGTCCGCGTCTCGGAGCTAGCCCCCATTGCTCCTGGCGTCCCGACGTACACCGTTGAGGGCACCCCCTGCGACGCCGCTATCATCGCGTTGGAGTCCCTCCGCCCGGGCCAGGTGGACCTCGTCGTCTCCGGCATCAACTGCGGCTCCAACCTGGGCGAAGACGTGCTCGTCTCCGGCACCGTGGGCGCCGCGCTCCAGGGCTACTTCCGCGGCATCCCTTCCATCGCCATCAGCGTCGCCAGCCTCACCGACGTCCTGTACGAGCCCGCGGGCGTGCTCCTCAAGGCGCTCGTCAAAGAGCTTGACGTCAGAGGCTTGTCCAAAGTGCTTCCCAAAAGCTCCGACCGGCCGCTGCTCCTCAACGTCAACCTCCCCAACCTCCCTCGCGAAAAGCTTGCAGACGTTCAGATCACGCGCCTTGGTCGCCGCGCCTACGCCGACGTGGTGAAAGAGGGCCACGACGGACGCCGCAAGTGGTTCTGGGTCACGCGTGACAAGCCCGTCTGGGAGCTCGTTGAAGGCACGGACGTCTGGGCCGTCCGCAACCAGCACGTCTCCGTCACTCCCCTCCACACCGACCTCACCCACGGCACCCTGCCCAAGGTCTTGGCCCCCCTCGCCGGAGACCTCCGCGCAGCGCTCAAGGGGGCCAGCCCGAACGGCCGGGTCCTGACCTCTAAGCGCGCACCACACCCCTCCGCCGCTCCTCGCGCGCCTCGCAAGGCGGCCTCCCGCTAACCGGCCCCCTCGCAACGTTCCTCGGCACCAAAGTATCGCCCTTTCACAGCTCTCTACGACCGCATCATCGTGCGCGCGGAGCCCGCCTGGATCGGCGACGCCCGCCGCGAGCTGCTCGCTGGCCTCCACAGCAACGTTTTGGAGCTTGGCGCAGGCACCGGCGCCAACTTCTAGCACTACCCGCCCGGCGTCACCGTCGTTGCCCTGGAATCCAACCCCCACATGCTCAAGCGCGCGGAGGCAAGGGCCGCAGCCGCTCCCCATTCCTCGACCGCGCCTTTGACGCCGTTGTCGCCAACTTCGTCTTCTGCTCCATCGCCAACCCCGTCCACGCCCTCGCCGAGGTGCGCCGCGTGGCGAAGCCGGGGGCGTCGCTGCTGCTCATTGACCACGTCCAGGCCAAAGCGCCTTTCAAACGCCTCATACTCAACCTCTGGAACCCGGCGCAGCAGTTCCTCGGCGACGGCTACCACTCCAACCGCGAGACGGCGAAGACCGTTCGCAACGCCGGGTTTCTTGTGGACGAAGAACGCGAGATCGCCCGTGTCCCGGCATAGGGCACCCAGCATCGCCTCGCGGTGCGGAGCATCTAACGAACTGAGGCGTCGAGCCAACTGGAGGTTTTCATGACCGATCCCGCGATCCACATGTACGGCACCGAGTGGTGCCCCGACTGCTGGCGCAGCAAGCGCCTGCTTGACCGCCTCGGCGTGCCCTACCGCTGGACCAACATCTCCCACGACGAGCAGGCCCAGGAGTTCGTGACGCGCATCAACCGTGGCATGCGCAGCGTCCCCACTATTGTCTTCCCGGACGGCTCCGTCCTCGTGGAGCCAAGCGATGCGGATCTGGTGAAAAAGCTCGCCGCGCTGGGCATCACCACTGTGCTCCCTCCCGTCACCCCCAAACGCCCGTAGCCGGATACCCGCGGCATCCGCCCATCAACTGAAAGAAGACGTCCGCGAACTGGAAGAAGCCGTCACCGGAGCTTATCGCCTACACAGCCTTGACGCTGCGTCCAGGGTGCGCCGAGTCTCCGAGTTAATGGAGGCGCTGCAGTTGGGTGGCCTGGAGTGGCGTCGCGTGTGGGAGCTTTCGGGCGGCCAGCGTCAGCGCGCTGCCCTCGCGCGGGCGATGGCCCCTAGGCCCGCCGTCCTGCTGCTTGACGAGCCGTTTAGCGCCCTGGACATGGAGCTGCGCCGTACCGTCCGCGGTGAGCTGCGCGCCGTGCTGAAGTCGGCCCGGGTTCCTGTTGTCCTTGTCGCCCACGACCGTGAGGAGGCCCTGGCCCTCGGCGACAACGTCCAGGTCATGGAGCAAGGCCGCACCATCGCCGGCGGTGAGCCGGTGCGTGTCCTGGGCCACCCTCCCCAAGCGCGCGTCGCCCGGCTCGTGGGCGTGGAAAACCTGCTGCGCCTCACGGTGCGCGTGGTGGACCCTCAGGCTGGCGTCACGGTCTGCGAGGGGAACGGAACGTCGCTGGAGATACCGCTCGTCAACGGGCGTGTCGGCGAAGAGATCACCGTCGGCATCCGCGCCGATGACATCATCCTCGCGTCCGAAGAGCCGCGCGGCCTCTCCGCCCACAACCGCCTGCCGGGCCGCGTCGCCGCCGTGGAGCCGTGGCGTGCCGGCTACGAAGTCACCCTGGACTGCGGCTTCCCGCTGCGGTGCCACGTCCCCAGGGTGCACTGCGGGAGCTGGGGATCACGCCTGGTAAGGCTGTGTGGGCCGTGGTCAAGGCGTCAAGCTGCGTTGCGGTCGGGGACTGAGCCCAGCCAACCCTGGCGCTCTGGGAGCGGTAAAAGCGAAGTTCGTCCAGCCTAAAGCAGCCGCGGCTGCCCGCCATCTCCGGTTCGTCCCCCTCGTCTCCGCGCCCTCCGCCGAGCCTCGCGCAGGGCTGCGTTCACCCGCTCCCACACCTGCACCGCCAGAACGTCCACCGGCTCCGTCCCGTCCAGCACGCACCATCGCTCCGGCTCCGCGGCCGCCAGCCTGCGGTAGCCCGCCAGCACCCGGCGGTGGAACGCCGTCGGCTGCTGCTCAAATCGCTCCTGCCCTTCCTCCGCCTCCCGTCCGCCAGCCGCACCATCCAGCGAGCGCTGCCCACGCGACCTCCGCAGGCTCTCCTCCGCCGAAATGTTCAGCAGAAACGTGATGTCGGGCCTAAGACCGCCCGTCGCCAGGCGGTTCAGCTCGCTGATGGTCTCCAGGCCCATCTTTCGGCCATAGCCCTGATAGGCGATGGTGGAGTCAGCGAAACGGTCGGCGATAACGTGCACGCCCTGATCCAGGGTGGGCCACAGCACGGTGTAAACCAGCTCCGCCCTCGCCGCAATGAACAGCAGCAGTTCCGCCTTGGGCGTCATCCCCACGCGGCCTTTGAGCAACTCGCGCAGCCGCTCGCCTAGTGGCGTGCTGCCTGGCTCCTTGACCAGCACCGCCCGCTCGCCGTGTTCTTGCAGTCGCTGCATGAGCAGGCGGGTCTGCGTCGTTTTGCCACACCCTTCGCCGCCCTCAAAGGAGACGAAGAGGCCGCGCTGCATCGTTACGCTCCGTCCTGGAGTCACGCGTTACTCCCGTGAGAGCGCCCGCTGCCGAGAATGCGCGGCGCTCACAGCTATCAGACGCAGGGATGGTAGCAGCGAGGTGACCGATGAGCAACCTGGCAAGGACTATGACGAAAACTTTGAGATGGAAGCGCCTCCTCTCCATCGGAAGGAGGGAAGAAGTGCTCGATCCAAATGAGGATACCCTGCTCGCACAACTACCGCGGAGTGCTTCACCGCCTCCCTGCCGCGCGACATCTCGCAAGCTGTTTCACGCCTCAAACGGCGAGAAGGGTGCAGGGGCTGGCCCTTGCCTACGTTGGTCGGTAGATAATCACCCGCCGGTGCGGCTCCCGCCCCGTGCTCGCCGACGCCAGGTTGTACCGCTCGGCAAGCTGGTGCTGCAGCCTGCGAATGTATGCCCCCTGCGGCTCCAGCTCCACCGACGCGTTCCCCTCCATGACGCGGGTCGCCGCCGCCTCGGCCTCAGCAAGGCCGTCCGTGACCCCCCGCTGAAGGCCGTTGTCGTTCGTCACCGACAGGCTGCGCGCGAACTGCTCCACCTGCGCCTGTGAGTTGCGACGCAGCACGTAGATGGACTTCCCCGCCTGCTCCGCCTGCTTTATCGCCTCCGGCTTGCGGCGGTAGTGCGTCTTCGTCGTCAGGATCATGTCCGCCTGTTGCGGGCTGTCCACGACCTCCACCGTGGAGGGGACGTTGCGGATCCCCTGGTGCAGCCGGTCCCGCCCCACGCCAAAGGGGTAGACTTTGACCGGCTTGCCGGGCGCAGGCAGCGGCAGCACCCCCACGGACGGCTCCTCAGCTTGCGCGCGGCGCGCCTGCGGGGCGTGTGGCGCAATCGCCTGCGACGCTCCAAACGACGCCGGCCCGCGGTCTCCGCCTCGGTCCCCCTGGCGGCGCCACCGCCCTTGTTCCGGAGGGAACGGCCCCGTGTCCAGCCCGCTGCCCACCGCGCTCTCCAGCACCACCGGCTCCCCTGGGGCCTTGTGCACAACGCCGGTGTCATCCGTCCACCGCACCTCGGGCACCACGGAAAAGCCGCGCAGGAGCTGGTCCACCGCCGCCGCCATGTCCTCGTACACCACCAGCCGGTCCCACGACTGGATCTCCACCAGCAGCGTGAACGTCGGCGGCGACTTGCGCTCCAGCACCGTCTTCTGCGTGCCTCGCCTTCGGGCCTCCTCATCGCTCAGCGTCACGGACTGGATGCCGCCGATGAGGTCCGAAAGCGTGGGGTTCAGGATTAGATTGTCCAGCGTGTTCCCGTGTGCCGTCGCCACGAGTTGCACACCGCGCTCGGCGATGGTCCGGGCTGCCGTCGCCTCCAGCTCCGTCCCCATCTCGTCAATGACGATGGCCTGAGGCATGTGGTTCTCCACCGCCTCAATCATCACCGCGTGCTGCAAGGACGGGCTTCGCACCTGCATGCGCCGCGCGCCGCCGATAGCGGGGTGGGGGATGTCGCCGTCGCCCGCGATCTCGTTGGAGGTGTCCACCACGATGACGCGTTTGTGCGCGCTGTCCGCCAGCACGCGGGCCACCTCGCGGAGCATGGTCGTCTTCCCGACCCCCGGGCGTCCCAGCAGCAGCAGGCTCTTGCCGCTGAACACCAGGTCGTCAATGATGTCTATCGTGCCGAACACCGCGCGTCCCACCCGCAGCGTCAGGCCCACGATGCGCCCGGCCCGGTTGCGGATGCACGAGATGCGGTGCAGCGTGCGTTCGATCCCGGCGCGGTTGTCCTCGCCAAACGCCCCGATGCGGGCCACCACGGCGTCTAGGTCCTCCGCCGAGACCTCGGTGGCGCCAAGCGCTCGCTCGCTGTCCCGGAAGCGCGCTTGTGGCGTCCGGCCTAGGTCCATCACGATCTCCAGCAGGTCCTGTGATCTGCCGGCGCCCGCCAGGTTGACCCGAAGGTCCGCGGGCAGCACGCGCAACAGCATGTCCAGATCGTCAACCACCACGTGCTGGTTGGAGGGCCGCCCTAGGCTCCGCTCTCGTTCAGACGCTGGCAGGGACAAATCCGACCTCCCGTACCGGTGCCGCCATCGACTTGACGAGAACCATGTATTCCCTTATCGGAGCGAACCTGCTCGTCTCCAGCTCGTTCCTCAAGTGTTCCTGGTAGTCCGCGGCAAGAATGTGCAGATAGCGCTTCGGCTGCGAGGGCAGGACTCGTCCCAGCAGGATCGGCACCGCTTCACCCTTGGCCTGGATGCTCGCGCACCCAGAGGTCTCGGCCCGCCACCGCTCCGCTGCGCCGGTAACGCTCCCGTCGGGGCTTACGTTGACCCACGCCTGAGCGCGCTGCGGGCTCAACTCGTGAGCGTCGCGCCACTCCTCCAGGGTCATCCCAATCGCTGACCGGACCGTGACGGGCGTCGTGGAGCAGAACAGTCGGCAGAGGGCAAGGTCATCCGCGGGCTGGCGTCGCCGCACGATTCCGACTGCCTTGGGCGCAGACTTCTTGGGAGGGTCTTGGTGGGTGCACAGGGTCTCTTCCCACGCGGCCACGTAGCCGGCGTTGACCGCCGCGTTCACCAGCGAAGAGTCGGAGGCGAGGCGCAAAAAGACACGGCGCGCGCCGTGTCCGCCCGCCGCCGAGACCTGCTCCAGCAACTCCGCCACAGGCCAATGAGCCTCCAGGTCGGCCCTTAGGCGCCGCAGGCTCCAGGCCCTCGGCCCGGCCATCGGTTGGCCTTCCGCCACCCCAACCACCTGCCCGCCATCCTCCGCCACCCACACGTACGGCCTCCGCCGCGGCAAGAGCTGATCCCTGGCGATGGAAGGCAGGGGTCTTGGCGTGCCGGTCTGTCCTAGCCGCTCAAGCGTAACGGAGTGCTCGCACATGCGGCCACCAAGCCAGAGCGGCGCTTGAAGCAGGTCCAGGGGCTGCAATTGCCGTATCATCCGAGCTTCAGCGCACGCCTTTCGCAATGTCCACAAAGTACTGGTGGAACCTGAAGTCGTCCGTCAGCTCAGGGTGGAACGCCGTGGCCAGCAGCTTGCCCTGCCGCGCCGCCACCGGCGTTTCGTCCTCCAGCCTTGCCAGGATCTCCACGCCTTCACCTACTTCCAGGATTAGCGGGGCGCGGATGAACACCGCGTGGAACGGCCTCCCGCCCAGCGGTGCGACCTGCAGGTCCGCTTCAAAGCTGTCAACCTGTCGCCCAAACGCGTTGCGCGCCACGCGGATGTTCATCAGACCCAGCGGCTTCGGCCGATCGTCCCGCAGCGACGACGCAATCAGGATCATGCCGGCGCAGCTCCCCCACACCGCCATCCCCTGCCGCGCGCGGCGGCAGATGGCGTCCCGCAGGCCCCACGTGTCCATCAGAATCGCCATGGTGGTGCTCTCGCCGCCGGGGATGATCAGCCCGTCCAGTGCCTCCAGCTCCTCCGCTTTCCGGACCTCCGGAGTCCTCACGCCGAGCTGTTTCAGCACGATGGCGTGCTCCAAGAAGTCACCTTGCAACGCCAGCACCCCAACCTGGCCGCCCGCAACAGCGGGCGGCGCCTGGCGGGCTGCAATCGTCCACGTGATCGGCGTCGGAGTCTGGCCTGGTGCTGATGCGCTCGTTGTCATAACCCCAACTCTTTAGGCTGACGTATTGCTGAGGCGGCCTAAAGTGCTTCCTTCCCCTTCAGGGGAGGGGCTGGAGGAGAGGTCGTGCCTACCACCCCCGCACCGCCAGCAGCTGCTCCGGCTTCAGCGTCCGCACGTCAAGCCCTGGCATCGGCTCGCCCAGGCCCTTGGACGCCTCCGCCACGATCCCCCAGTCCTGGTAGTGCGTAACCGCCTTCACGATAGCCCTTGCGCGCAGATCAGGGTCCGACGACTTGAAGATGCCCGAGCCCACGAACACCCCGTCGCAGCCCAGGTGCATCATGAGCGCCGCGTCCGATGGTGTAGCCAGGCCGCCCGCTGCGAAGTTCACCACCGGCAGGCGTCCCAGCCGCTTGACCTCCAGCAGGATGTCCAGCGGCGCCCCGATCGTCTTCGCTTCGGCCATCAACTCTTCGTTGGACATGCCCTGCACCTTGCGGACCCCCGAGTTCACGGCGCGCATGTGGCGCACCGCCTCTACCACGTTGCCGGTGCCCGCCTCCCCCTTCGTGCGGATCATCGCCGCGCCCTCCGCGATCCGCCGCACCGCCTCGCCCAGCTCCCGGCACCCGCACACGAACGGCACCTTGAAATCGTGTTTCCACACGTGGTTTGCCTCGTCCGCGGGCGTCAGCACCTCGGACTCGTCAATGTAGTCCACCCCGAGAGCTTCCAGCACTCGCGCCTCGGCAAAGTGTCCAATGCGGCACTTCGCCATCACCGGGATCGTTACCGTGTCCATGATCCTCAGGATGATGTCCGGGTCGGACATCCGCGCCACGCCCCCGGCGGCCCGGATGTCCGACGGCACGCGTTCCAGCGCCATCACGGCGCACGCCCCGGCGTCCTCGGCGATCTTCGCGTGCTCCGCCGTCACCACGTCCATGATGACGCCGCCCTTCAACATCTGCGCCAGTCCAACCTTCACCTGCCAGGTGCCGGTGCTCGTGCCGTTCGTTCCCAGTGCCATCGGTTTCCTCCTCTACTCGCCGTTCAACCAAGCAACGGTCGCGTTACCTCATTATAGGCTCCGCTCAAAGGACGGGCAAAGCCTGCCATTGAGCGGAGCGAATGGTGCGCGGGCGAACGCCGATTCACGAGGCGTCGGCCCCTCGGCGCTTCTCAAAAGAACGACGAAGGGCTTGGCGCTGAGTTCCCCGTGTGGGGTGAGAGTTTTGCCAGGAGTTCCTCAGGCCGAACGCCGCGAGAAAAGACAGCGCACGCCACACAGACTCTGTGGCGTGCGCTCCGGGACGTTGGTTGGCCCTGTTGTGTCAGCTACTTCGCCATCAACTCCTACTCCCGGTGCAGATCGTTATGGTCCAAGACACGGAACCCGAGCCCGATTTTCACCTGGTAATACTCCACCTTGCCGTCCTTCACCTGCCCCCGGATGTCCTTTACCTCAAACCAGTCCAGACCCTTCAGCGTCTGGCTCGCCCGCGCAAGCGCGTTCCCAATGGCCTGCTCAACCCCCTCGTGGGAAGAACCTATCAACTCAATGACCTTGTACGTGTGTTCCGGCATCACTATCTCCCTTTCTGCGCTCCGCTGGCGCAAGTTCTTCAGCCTGAAGTTTGGTTGTCACGTTGACCTGATAGGGGGTCTGCTGCGACCGCCTCTTCAAGCCGCCGTAGCGCGCTGATTAGTGTCCAGACGCCCCGCTGGCGGCGCCCTCGGTATTGAAGATGTCCGGCTGCTCCGCTCCTTCGACGTGCAGGATTCCCAACGCGCCCTTTTCCAGCCGGCTCAGGCTGTGGTCCACCAGCAGATAGTCCCCGGGTACGTCCACCGTGAACTCCACAATCGTCGCGCCTCCCGCTGGCGCCATCGTCGTCTGCACGTTGGTCACGGGGCGCGATGACCTCTCCTGGTACACCACGTCAAAGATCTCCCCGATGACATGGAAGCTCGACGTCAGGTTTGGCCCTCCCACGCCGAAGTAGATGCGTACCCTCTCTCCCACCGTTGCCTTAAGCGCCCTCTCCCCCGTCAGCGCCCTCACAGCGCCGTTGAACACGACGTATTCTGGTTGCTCCGCCAGCATCTTGTCAAAGGAGAGAGCTTGCAGCCCCTTCTCGCTGTGTTTGCCCTGCGTGTACAGCTCGCCCTGCATGACATAAAACTCTCTGTCCACCGGCGGCAGTCCGCCGGGCGGTTCTACCAGGATGAGGCCGTACATCCCGTTGGTGATGTGCTGGGGCACAGGGGCCACAGCGCAGTGATAGACGTAGAGTTCCGGGTTCAAAGTCCTGAAAGAAAACGACTTGCGCTCGCCGGGCGCCACCGTCGTTGCCCGCGCGCCACCGTCGTTGCCCGCGCGCCGCCGCCGGGTCCGTTCACCGCGTGCAGGTCAATGTTGTGCGCCGCGCGGCTGTTGGCGCTGTTGGAGAGCGTAAGCTCAACGGTGTCCCCCTGCCGCACGCGGAGCATGGGGCCTGGGACGGCGCCGCCAAATGTCCAGAACTGGTAGTCCACGCCGTCGGCCATGGGCATCGTCTTCTCCACCGTTTCCAGCGCGATGCGGACCGTCTTCGGCGAGCTCCGGCCCACCGGCGGCGGCGCCTGAGGCGCCAGCGCCTGCACGGTTTCTTCAGCAGGCGACGACTTTGTGCACGCCACGGCGACGGTGAGCGCCACGGCCACGAGAAGAGAGAGCCCTAGAAGATGGGCTACCCGTCTTGCAACCCCCGCCCTGGGTGCCCTGAGGTCTTGGGACGTCACCATGCTCACTCCTGCATTAGTCGTTGCGCCATACAGAAAGAGGGGCAGATATGAGACCACCATCGCGCCACCTCTCTTTATCGGAGCAACGTCCGTTACCGATGGTTGCGACCGCGACGAGATATTACGATATCTCCTTGAGAGGCCGCAGGCGCTTTGGGGGCTCGCGACCCCGTGGGGCTTCGCGGTTGTTGGTATGCGGCGGGGCAGTCCTCAGGCCATTCGTGCCCATGCGTCCCGCCCCGCCGCAATCTTCGTTTCGTGGTATCTACATCCCCCGGGCGGCGCGCTCAATCTCAATGTCCGAAACCTGCCCACTACCCTTTTGGTCCACCATCTCGTCGCCGAACCCGCACTTGGGGCACCGCACAAAGTGCCCGGCCAAGTCCATGTCGGAGATGCTGTACAACTCCGAACTGCACCGTGGGCAGCGCGCTACCTTGATCTCTTCTTTTGTCTTCTTGGTCGTCATGGTCGTTCCTCCTTCTTTCCGGTCCCGGTTCGCCAGGGCCAAGATCGGCTCTTCAGGGAAGCGGAACTGGCCTCCTGGCGTGACGATGCAGGGGACCCGCTCCTCGTGCGCCCACCTGGTTACCGTGTGTGGCGACACGCCAAAGAGCCTTGCCACCTGCGATCGGGTAAGGAACCGTCGTGCCGCTTCCATGCGTTACCTCCGTACTAAGCGTGCAATACAGGCGATACGTGCTTCAGACCAATAAAGTCCATTGCTATTATAACGTACATAGCGCACATTCGCAACTCCCATTCCCCATCACAGTTACAGCAACCGCCTCCGAGACGTCAACGCCACCGCCTCCAGCCGGGTATGCACATCCAGCTTGGCCAGCACGCGCTGCACGTGGTTCCTCACGGTCGGCACCGCGATGACCAACTTCCCCGCAATGGATTGCGTGCCCGCCCCCTGGCCCATCAGTCGCAAGACTTCCAGTTCGCGCGGCGTTAACGGCTCTGCGCGGTGGTCTGTTTCGCCGTCCATCGCCCCTGCCGGCGCTGCAGGCGTTTCTGTAGCTGACACTACCTGTCGGACCGTGCCGTTTTCCCGTGCCTGAGCGCCCGCGTCGTGGAAGATGTGCACCAGCGCGCCGGCATCTTCCACCACCGAAGGAATGAGCACGTGTGTCACCGAAACCCACTTGGGCGTCCCGCTCCTGGTGTACGCCAGGAACCGCTGCGCGGGCGCCACCTTCCCTCTGCGCGCCAGCTGGATGGACAAGCAGCTTTGTACGCACGGCGATAGCTCCCGTCCGGTGCCCGCTGGCCCAGCCAGCACCTGGTAACACGCCTTCCCGACCACCTCCGAAGCCTTCCACCCCAGCAACTGCTCCGCCGCCTGGTTCCACAGGAACACTCTTTGGTTCATGTCCACCCCATAAACCCCATCCGGCGACGCATGCAGCAATCCCAGGACGTCTTCCATCTCCATGGACGTGGGCCCTCCCTGAAAGTCTCCTGTCGTCCCCAGGCTCTTCGGTGGTGTGGGCCGTTGCCGCACAGTTTGTACCAAGCGTATCCAATAAGCTCAATGGCACGGCTGAACGCTTGCTGAACAGCCCCTGAACGTGGACTGAACGGCACGGCCGTCTATCTGCGCGCTGCGGTAAGAGGGACCAACTAGAAGCCGCCAAACTAGGGGAGCGCCGACTCAAATAGGAGTTACGCGGTTGCCCGTCAGCCCATGCTCAGCGCCGTCATTCTGAGGGAGCGGAGCCACCGAGGAATCTCCCCACGATTCGTTACCCGCCCAGATACCTCGGGAGATTCTGAGTGCAGCGAGGAATGGCGAGGATAAAGCCATTCCCTTAGGTTTGATGTCCCGATTGCATAAGTCTTACCAGCAAAATGCTTGGAGACTTCGTTGAGCGTGCGGAAACGAAATGGGGTTGTGTCGAAGGCCGGTGGATGATCGCTAAACGTTGCGGCGCGGACGGGCACGTGGCTCGGGAGCCAGCGGCTTGCTCCACTGGTTCAGGAATGCTGCCGTCATCACGCCCGCCGTTGCGGGCAGATAGAACAGGCCAACGGAGAAGGCCGCGACAAGGCAGAATGAGACCAGTATTCCTGCGTTGGCCCACAGCA
Organism: Dehalococcoidia bacterium; assembly: GCA_009693045.1. Lineage (GTDB taxonomy): Bacteria > Chloroflexota > Dehalococcoidia > Lucifugimonadales > SHYT01 > SHXZ01. Next base: position 25,084 of record SHXZ01000009.1, read on the forward strand.
CCAGCTTGCTGCCGGACACGTCGCGCCACAGGGCGGCCAGCAACGCGACGAGCGTGATGGCCACCGGGAATATTAGGATTGGTATGACCTTGACCCCGTTCACGTCAACCAGCGAGCGCGAGAACTGGCGCATTTGCGCGGACGGCTGCGCCAGGATCTCAGCCGCCGAGGTGGCCGGAGCCGCCTCGGCGGCAACGCCTCTATAGAACCCCGGCCACAGCGCCAGCCACAGCGACGCCCCAATCGCCAGCACCAGGGCCGCCGCTGCTGCCTTGGCTATCACGTTCCAACGCTTCATGCTCCAAGCCTACCACACCGCGTCGGCCGGCGGCCTGCCGACGGTTGAAGCTATGCCTATGGCGTCGTCGCGCGAGTAGCCAACAGGCTCTCGAAAAACCTGAGCACCGCCACTGCCCCGTCCACACAGAGCCCTATCAGCAGGACCGGGACATGTTCCCTACCGCAGCGCGGCCAGCTCCCGGCGCACCGTTCCGCCCATTCCTCCCGATGGCGCTCCGGCCACGAGAAATGTTTGGCCCGTGGCCTGACCGGAACGGCGCGCGCACCGTCCACCCTGTGCAGTGCAGCGACCGCGCCACCGGCCGCGTCTCTGCCGAGCTGGACAGGAAACCGTGGACGAGGATCGAGGCAGGGGCGGGTGCCATTCAAAGTGAGGTACTGGCGTTCCGGGCCTTGGTAGGGGTGGGTGTTATTCATCGCGGCGATGTTCACGTGCACTGACAAGACACCTACGCTGACGCTCAACAATCAGTCCAGAACGGATTAGCCGAATTCGCACGGGTGGAGAAGTTGGCTCTAGTTCGTTGGTGGCTTGACAATTACTTAGGTATGTAGTATTGTATGTATGAAAAGTGAGGACGCGATGAACGCTGTGAATGAACTGAGCCTGGCAGACCAAGTCTGGATTGCCACCGCGCTCCTTCACCAGGAACACCCAGAGCAGGAGGCGTTTGCGGTTGCAGAAATTGAAAACCGGGCTCGGCAAGAGTTCGGCGGTGTGCGCCCGGGCCTTCTCACCTACCTGCGAGAGCACGCCATCGCCAATCGCAAGCCCAATCCCGGGCGCCGCCGTTTTTTGTGGAAAACGCCCAATGGGAAACTCCGTCTGTTCACGACGGAAGACCCATTTCATCCCGATCGTGAGGGGAGCAAGGTCCTGCCTGACGCGCGTGACCTTCCTGAACAATACCAGCGCCTTCTCCAATGGTACAACGACCTGTATGTGTGGCGAACAAGAGGGTTTGGTCCTGACCACCCGTTCCTGAAGCTCATTGGCGTCGGGGCCAGCGGGAGGTCGGATACCAGCGAGCATCACGACGAAGTGCTTGCTGAAACGCTCTATCAGCAGAAACTCAGGCACCGACCTGCCCTGCGCGTTGCCGAGGAGGGGCCATGTGACTATCCCCGCAAGCCTTCGTGAGCGCGCTGTCTTTGCCGACACCTCGGCGCTGTACGCCGCCCTTGACCGCAGCGACCAGTGGCACAGCCGTGCTGCTGATGGGTTTCTGAGGCTTGCACAGCAGCGACGGCCTTTTGTCACCACCAACCTGGTTGTTGGTGAAGTCCATACATTGGCGTTAACCCGGCTGGGAACCGCCGCTGGTCTTCAATGGCTTGAGACCGCCCCATCGTTGGTTGTTGTCTATCAGCGAGAGACGCATCACGCCGGGGTGCTGCGGACTCTCCAAGGCTATGGGGGGATCGCATTGTCGTACTCGGACGCGTTTGCCCTGGTAGTCATGAAAGAAATGGGCCTCGGCTCGGTGTTCACATTCGACCGGGGATTCCAGTCCGCTGGCTCGAAAATCTATCCCCGCCGACTTTTTTAGTACCCCCATTACCCCCTCCTCACCCCCAGCACCACCTCCTGCCCGTCCACCTTCGCCCGCTCCACCTTCGCGTCCGCGGGCGGCTCGCCCCGCACCAGCTCCAGCGACAGTGTCTCCGCCTTCACGAAGTCCGCGAACCGCTCCATCACCTCCTGCATCAGCGCCCCGCCCTGGTACCACGTCGTGATCCGGTCCGCGATCTCAAACCCCGCGTCCTTGCGCAGGTTCTGGATGCGGTGCACCAGCTCCCGCGCCATCCCCTCGCGCTGCAGCTCCGGCGTCAGCTCCGTCCGCACTGCCACCGTGTACCCGCCCTCGCTCGCCACCGCGAAGCCCGGCTTGTCCACCTGCCGTACCGTGATCTCCGCTGGCAGAAGCTCCGTGCCGTCCACGTTCACCGGCTGTCCCGCCGCCACCGCCGATGCGACCGCCGTCGCGTCCATCTGCCGCAGCGTCGCCGCCAGCGACTGCGCCTGTGGCCCGTACTTCGGCCCTAGCAGCGCCAGGTTCGCCTGCACCTGATGCTCCACCACCTGCCGCTCGTCCGCCAGCAGCTCCAGCGACTTCACGTTCAGCTCGTCCAACACCTGGTCAGCCACGCGCCGCAGCGCCTCCGCCTCCTTCGGCGTCTTGGTGCGGACGAGGATTGCGCCAAGAGGCTGCCGCACCCGCACCTTCGCCTTGCTCCGCGCCGCCCGCCCCAGGCTCGCCACACGCATCGCGAGTTGCGTCGCCTCCGCCAGCCCGGCGTCCACCTTGGATTGGTCCGCCACCGGCCAGTCGCACATGTGCACGCTCTCCCGCGCGCCCGCGTCCACCGACCGCACCAGGTTCTGGTGCAGCTCCTCCGCCAGGAACGGGATGGCCGGCGCAACCACCCTGGTGAGCGTCACCAGGCACTCGTACAGCGTGTGGTACGCCGCCAGCTTGTCTTGGTCACTCTCAGACTTCCAGAACCGGCGGCGGCTGCGACGCACGTACCAGTTGGAGAGCGCCTCCACGAACTCCTCCACCCGTCGCGCCGCGTCCTGCGGGTTGAAGTCCTCCAGGGAGCGCGTCACGTCCGCCACCAGCGTGTTCAGCTCCGAGACGATCCAGCGATCCAGCGGCGCCGTGGCCGCCGGGGCGCTGGACTTCGTCGGGTCAAACCCGTCCAGCCGCGCGTATGTCACGAAGAAGTTGTAGACGTTCCAGAGCGGGATGATGAACCGGCGCCGCACCTCGTCAACCGTGGTGTAGCCGAAGTTCAGGTTCGCCGCCGGGTTGCACGCGAAGGAGAGCCAGCGCATCGCATCCACGCCCGCCTTCTCCGCCGCCTCGTCAAACCAGATGGCGTTTCCCTTGCTCTTGTGCATCTCCTCGCCCTTCTCGTCCCGCATCAGGGCGTAGCTGAAGACGCTCTTGAACGGCTCCTGGTTCTCCAGCACCGTGGACATCGTCAGCAGCGAGTAGAACCAGTTGCGGAACTGTCCCGGGAAGCTCTCCGAGATCCAGTCCGCGGGGAACCACTCCTGCCAGTGCGCGCGGTCGTTCCGGTACCCCAGCGTGGAGAACGGCACGATGCCCGCGTCCAGCCACGGGTTGCCAACGTCCAGGATGCGCGAGACCTTCGCCCCGCACTTGCTGCACGCGATCTTCACCGCGTCCAGCCACGGCCGGTGCGGCGAGTGCCCCTCAAACCGCTCCCACCCCTCCACGGCGCGCTGCTTCAGCTCCGTCTCGCTGCCGATGACCTCAAATTGCCCGCACGACGCGCACTTGAAGATGGGCAGCGCCAGGCCCCAGTATCGCTTCTTGGAGATCATCCAGTCGTCCATGTTGCGGAGCCAGTCCAGCTCCCGCTCCATGCCGAACTCCGGCACCCACTTGATCTTCCGCGTCACGTCCGCGATCAGGCCCCGCAGTTCCTTCATGGAGATGAACCACTCGCTCACCAGCCGGAAGACCAACTCCGTGCCGCACCGCCAGCACGTCGGATACCGGTGCCGGTACTGCTCCACGTGGTACAGCAGCCCCTTCCGCCGCAGGTCCGCGAAGACTTCCTGCGGCACCTGCGCTGCGTCCTTGCCCGTCAGCCAACCGAACCCCTCCACGAACGTTCCCGAGTCGTCCAGCGGCGCGATGACCGCCAGCCCGTGCTCCTTGCCCAGCGCGAAGTCCTCGGCGCCCGCCGCCGGCGCGATGTGCACGATGCCCGTGCCCTCCGCCTCGCTCACCTCGTCCCACGGGACGACGCGGTGCACGACGCCCTTCTGCGCGGGCAGCTCGTCGTACGGCCCCCGGTACCGCAGCCCTACCAGCTCCGCGCCCTTCAGCTCCCGCTCCACCGTGTACTCGCCCCGCAGCGCCGAGAGCCTTCCCTTCGCCAGGTAAAACGCCTCGTTCCCCTGCCGCGCCTTCACGTACGTCATCTCCGGGTGCACCGCCGCCGCCACGTTGGAGCTGAGCGTCCACGGCGTCGTCGTCCACACCAGCAGCGACTCGCCGTCGCGCCCCTCCAGCGGGAACCGCACGTACGGCGAGGCGTGCTCAACGTCCACGTACCCCTCGGTTGCGATCTCCTGGTTGGAGATGCCCGTCCCGCACCGCGGGCACCACGGCATCACGTCTGTCCCCTCGTACAGCCAGCCGCGCTCGTGGCACACCTTCAGGAAACCCCAGATCGTGTAGTTGTTCTCGTCCGCCATCGTGTGGTACGAGTTGTCCCAGTCCATCCAGTAGCCCAGGCGAATAGACTGCTCCGTCTGCACCCCCGCGAACTTGCGCACGCGCTCCTTGCACAGCTCCACGAACCGGTCAATCCCAAACGACTCGATGTCCCGCTTCGACTTGAACCCCAGTTCCTTCTCCACTTCCACCTCCACCCACAGCCCCTGGCCGTCAAACCCGTTCTGATACCGCTGCTTGAACCCCTGCATCGTCTTGAACCGCTGCCAGATGTCCTTATACGTGCGGCCCCACGCGTGATGCACGCCCATCGGGTTGTTCGCCGTGATCGGCCCGTCCACAAACGACCACCGCTTCTGCGCGCGGTCATTCCGGTGCAGGTACTTCTGCAACATGCCCGTCTGGCGCCACCACGCCAGCGTGGCTCGCTCCGTGGCGGGGAAATCGGGCTTCGGGTTGACTGGGGTGAACATAGCGACCCTCACCTTAGCCCTCTCCCGATGGGAGGGGGAAATAGAAGCGCCCGTCCCTGTCAGGGACGGGCGCTTGCAAAAGCCCGTGGTACCACCCTTGTTTTCCGGCCCAATGCCTCAAGTCGGAACGCTCGTTCGGGCGCTGTCACACCCTACCCGGCTAACGGCGGGCCACCGTCGCAGCCTACTCGCCCGCCTGTTCATCCTGAGCCGCGCAGCGCCCTGAGCGCAGCGAACGCGCTTGTCGAAGGATGAGCAAGCGAGGGTTCAGCGCGAGGCTCAGGAGGGATGTTCACCAAGGCGTACTGCGACCGCTTCCACTCTCTCGGCCTCGCTGTGCAGCCGTGTCCGGGTTACTCGTCTCCATCAACGCCTTTCGTAAGGCTAAGGGTAACGATGGCGCGCGGTCGTGTCAAGAAACGATGGCCGCTGGTTCTCGCGCATTGCGGTTGATACCACGGAGGACGACGTGGTTCGGTGGGCGTCCCCCTCGGTCCTCAACACCGACGCACGAAACGACCGCTGCCTGTCTCGCTGACCGCCGCCATCGTTTCGCCGCAACGACGGTCTGTGGCGAGGCTACCGCGCCCCTGTTCGCGCCATCGCCGCATCGGGCAACCCGCGAAGGTACACGCCGCGCAGCACCTTCGTGCCAAACGTCAAGACCATGATCCCCGCAAAGACGAGCCCGCTGACCCAGAAAATCGTTGACGCGGGGAACACGTCCGCCAGCGACCCGTTCGCCAGATTGACGAGCGCCATCAGCCCGCCGATGTGGAACGACACCACGCTCGCCACACGCCCGCGGTACCGGTCGTCCGCCAGTGCCTGCGAGATGGCCTGCGTAATTGTCATGAAAGCTGCCTGCGCCGCCCCCGCCACAGCCGCCGCCACAGTCGCCAGGGGCAGGTTCGGCGCAAAGCCAATCCCCAGCATGGCCACCCCGCTGAGAATCCCCAACACCAGCAGCGCCCTGCCTCTTCCTTTGGCAGAATGCACTCCGCCAATCCACAGGCTTCCCACCAGCGCCCCGGCGCCAACGCCTATCATGAGCACGCTAAAGCCGGTCGTCCCGCCGTTCAACTCCTTCGCCGACAGGCTGGGCAGCAGCGACTCGTACGCCATCGTCAGTCCGCAGTGCGCCGCCACGATGAGGATGGCCGCCCGGATGAGCGGCTGATGGTACGTGTAGGCTAGCCCGTCCGTGAACGCCTTGATGGGGCTCTCCCCTGTCTTCACGCCGCCCCTCGCTGTCGTGCGCACTTGTAGCACCTGGTAGAACCCAATGGCGTAGAAGACGGTGCACAAGACGAAAGCGCCGCCCGCGCCCACGGTCGCCATCAGGGGAGCGATGAGACCTGGGCCAATAAGCCGTGAGGCGCTGAACGTCGCCGAGTTGAGCGACAGGGCGTTCAGCAGCCGCTCGCGGGGGACCAGGTTCGGCACCAGCGCCGCCATGGTGGTCATGGAAGCCGACCTTGCGACGCCATTCACGAACCCCAGTGCCAGCAGGTGCCATATCTGGATCACACCCGTGAGCGCCAGCGCCGCCAGGATAACGTTGTGCGCTAGGTTGATCCCGTAGGCCCACCCGAGCAGCTTGCGCCGGTCCATCCGGTCTGCCAGCACCCCGATGAACGGGGGCACGAGAAACAGCGGCACCAGCGCGGCGAACGTGATGAGGCCCACCTGGGCAGACGACCCACCGGAGAGCTTGTAGGACAGCCAACCGCGTGCGACGATGAGCGCCCACGCCGCCGCGCCTCCGGTGACGTTGGCCCACCAGATGGTCCGAAAGTCCCGGTGCTCAAGCGCAATGAAGTACCGCTCAAAAATGGCGTGGCGCACGCTCTTAAGGTTTGTCATGCACCCCCCCCCCTCAACCAGTCCAGAATAGCCCGCCGCGCCGTGCGCAAACCCGCCTTGGGCTGCCCCCCCAAGGAGACTGCTCCGCCCTCAGCAAGCAAAGATTGACAGGGCTCTCTACGCGCTTGCCGGTTGAGACGGCTTCAAGTACCCGCTCGTGACCAGCGCCTCCTCCATCCTTTTCTGATTGAAACCGGTGAAGCATTGGCCGTTGATCACCGTGACCGGCGTTGCCTTGAATCCCAGCTTCTCCAACTCCTGGAGCGCCCTCTCGTCGTGAGAGACGTTGTATACCGTGAACGGCACCGCCTTGCGGGCGAGGTACTTCTTCACCCACTCGCACGGTACGCAGTTGTCCGAGCTGTACACAACGACGTTTTCCGGCATTCTGCACCGACCTCCCAACGCGGAGTCCGCCTGACAGACTCTGGCTAGCTTACTTTAACGGTATGCGTGGCCCCCCGGCCTGTCAAGGACAAGCAGCATGACCGATCACCCCCTGGGCTTTTGGCACGACACTTTTGGAGCAAGGTTGCCACGTCTGGTGGATACCTTCTCCTCGGTTACTCAATACCCCTCTCCACGTAGAGTGGAGCAGGGTGAGGGGTGAGGCGATGAGCGGACGTAGCATCTCTTTTTTTGCGGAACTTCAGAACGAGGTCGTCGTGTGTTGAGCGCCCACTGGAAGAGGGCTTGGGCCTGCGCCGAGCTTACCGAGGGGGAGAGGATACGCTCCCCTGCGTCGTCTTGAACTCCAGCCGAAGCCCTCGTTTGCTCTCCGGCGTCAGCCGCGCCCAATGCGCGATTCGCCACCCCACCACCCAGGCAACCCCCCTCGGCGTCACCACGAGCGGGATGTGCGCGCGCCATGCCCTCGGCGCCTTGGTATCGGTGAGGAACTCCTTCAGCCGCTTGTCCGCCGCCGGCTCCAACCCCAGGGGCCAGAACCGGTCCCCGGCTCGCCTGCCGCGAACACACAGCTCGGCTCCCACCGCGTCGGCGTCTAGCACTGCCACGTACGGCCCCTCGTTCACCACCTCTGCCGATGCCAGCCTTGCCGTGACCGTCCACCCCGCAGCTGCCGTCTCGCCGGGGCATGCAAGCCGGTGCGTCCCCTCCAACGGCGGCAGGGATGGCGGGGCCGGTGCCCCGCGGCGCGTCAGCATCGCCGCTGTGTATCCCACCTTCCACCGCGCGCCATTCGGCAGGCTTAGCCGCTTCCCAGTCGGGCTTCCCAGCGAGCGCTCCATGGCGGTGATGTGCGCCTCCTCAAGCCCTTTGGCGTCGCCGAGCAGCGCCGTATACGCGCGGCGCAAGACGGCGTGCCGGATGGCGGGGTGCTCCGCGAGGAGCAGCGCGCGGTCAAGCTCCACGCCCACCGGCGACTCGCGAGCGATGGCTGACCACCGCCCCGTGACCTCGCGACCGATGTAATCCGTTTCAGCCGCCGCCGCCCGCCCAAGGCGCAACAACGCCTCGCGCACCGAGGGGTTCACCTGCCGGAGCAGCGGCATGACCTGCTGCCGCACGCGGTTCCTGGTGTAGGCGGTATCAAGGTTGGTCGCGTCCTCCCTTGGGACGAGGCCGAAGGCCTTACAGACCTTCTCCGTCTTCTCGCGCGGCGCCGACAGCAGAGGCCGAAAGAGGGTAACTGGCCTCCCACCAGCCGTTCGCATCGTCGTGGTGTTCTGCATTCCCTGCAAGCCATGCACCCCGGCCCCGCGCGCAACGTGCAGGAGGATTGTTTCCGCCTGGTCGTCTGCCGTGTGGCCCAGTGCCACCGCCGCCGCGCCCGTCTCCGCTGCAACGTCGCTCAAAAAGGCGTAGCGCGCCTCCCGCGCCGCGTGCTCTACGGACAGGCGGCGTTCTCTCCGGTACGCGACGATGTCAGCACGGCGAGAGGTGAACGGAAGCCCAAGGCGCAGCGCGTGCTCGGCCACAAACCGCTCGTCGCCATCAGCTTCCAGCCTCAGGCCGTGGTTGAGGTGCGCCACGTGCAGCCGCAAGCCGCACGGCTCACGCAGTTCAGCAAGCAGTGCCAGGAGCGCCATGGAATCGGGCCCGCCGGAAACCGCTACCACCAGGCCCTCCCCAGCCAGCCCGGCGCGTTCCACCTCGCTCCGCACCGTGCGGACAAGCCGTTGGACCAGGTCGTCTTTTGGGTTTTGTGGTGACATATCTCAGCACCTAGAGCCTTGCTGCACATCATACCAATCGCGGGTGCTCACGCCGCTTATGAACGAGCGCGCAATCGCTTTTCCGGCGAAAAGAGAAGGCGGGACTACGGTCCGGGGCAAGATGCGAGGGGTGCGTGCTCTCCCCCAATTTGGGGGGCGCCGGGGGAGAAGGCTAAGGCGCCAGGCTCTCAGTCGGACAGACGCCCTCAAGCTCTGCGGCGGCGAGCCTCCGGAAGTGCAACCTCGCGATGCGCCGGCCCTGCATCCGCGCCACGCGGACCGCGACGCTGCCCACGTTGAACGTTTCGCCCTCAGTCGGAATGTGGCCAAGGTGGTCAAGCACCATCCCTGCCACCGTCATATAATCGCCCTCCGGCAGGCTCAGGCCAAGCTGCTCGTTTGCTTCGTCTAAAGCGAGGTCGCCGTTGACTTCAACCGTGTCATCGCTGAGCGATACGAACGACTGGCTGCCCTCAAGCGCCTCGCGTGTGATCGGTCCGACAAGCGGCTCCAGCACCTGCGCCAACGTCACCGAACCCGCCACTCCACCGAACTCGTCAACCGCGATCGCCATCTGCGCGCCCGATGCCTGCATCTCATCCAGCAAGTCCAAAAGCGGTTTGGCCTCCGGCGTGAAGAACGGCGGCAACGCCAGGCTCGTCACAGCCGCCTCTCCTTTCAGCTCGCCCGTCGCAATGGCCTTGAGCACATCGCGCGTCGCCAAAACACCCACCACGTTGTCAACGCTTTCCTTGTAGACCGGAAATCGTCCCTCTGGATGCCGGTGGTACAGCGCCAGGAACTCTCGGACACCCATCCCTTCGTGGACCCACTGCGCCCTGGTTCGAGGGGTCATCACGTCGCGCGCCTTCTTGTCGCCCGACCGGAACACGTTCTCAACAAGCTGCGCTTCCCGCTGGGCCACCGTGCCAGTGGCCCCGCCCACCGAGACCATCATCCGCACCTCTTCTTCGGTTGTGGGAGAGCGAGTCTCCGCACCCCCGAAGACACGCAGCGCCAGGTGCCCAACGACTTTGAGCAGCACCACGCCGGGAAGTAGCAGCCGTTCCATCCACACGAGCGGGTACACCGCCACACGGGCAACCCCCTCGGCGTGCCGTACCCCGAGGGCCTTCGGGACCATTTCCCCCAAGAAGACCACGACCACCGTCGTTGCCGCCGTGGCGATGAGCACACTCGCCGGCCCAGAGAACAGCGCGAGCGCAATGCTCGTGGCAAGCGACGCGAACGCAATGTTGGTCAGGTTGTTGACGAGCAGGGTCGTAGGGAGGAGGTCGCGTTCGGGATGTTCAGCCATCCGCGCTATCCTGCGCGCTCCCCAGACTCCCCTCCTGAGCATCCGTTGCAGTCCTGCCTGGCGAAGCGAGAGGAAGGCGACTTCCGCAGCGGAAATGAAGGCGGAGCACGCCAGCAGCAGCGACAGGAGCGCCATATAGAAGATCGTCATGGTAACAGACCCGAAAAGCGGGGAGATTAGCGGGAACGCCGCCCTAGACTCATATTAGCATCGGCTCCCGATGCCGTCAAAACGCCGCGCACGCCCTCGGACAAAGATACATGTGAGATTCCCTCTCGGAGGGTTTATGGTGAGGGGTAGCCCGCGCGGCGGGTGCCACCACATGACCCGCCCTGTCAGGATACACAAAGCAACGGGGCACTCCCATAGGCCGCGTCAAAACATGAACGCATCCCAAAATCGTTCCAGATCCTTCCTTCGCCAGCCTCGTTACCAAGGAATGATGCAATCCCCCTCCCCATTTGGCGGAGGGGCAGGGGAGAGGTCAGACGCGCCGACGGGACCACATCTCGCTTTCTTGGCAGGGCGTATTTTGGATGACTTAATAAGTCCCGAAATATCCCTATCGCTTCGTTATCGCCTACAGGAGATTCAGCTTGTGAACGTGGCCACGCCGCGGAGCGTGCCCCTCCCCCCCCCTACGCCACAGCCGGCGCCACTTCCGCCGCGAAGCGCTCCATCGCGGCGTTGAAGTCGGGGCCGAGCCGACCGCCGAAGCCGCACACGACGTGCGACACGCCCAAGTCCCGGTACTCAAGGAGGTCCTGGCGTATCTGGTCGGCGGCGCCGCGGCCTGGTCGACGCGGCTCACCGCCCTGCGCGCCGTCCACGAACTGTACCGTTAGTCTGGTCGTAACGGATGGGCCATCGTGGCGGCCCGCTGCCTCGGCGAACTGCCGCAGCCGGGCCACCGTCTGTGCCATCCGCTCCGGCGCCATGCCGCCCGAGTGCCACGCCTCCCCGAACCGCACCGCCCGCCGCAGCGCGCCGTCGCTGTGGCCCCCGATCCAGATCGGCGGGTGGGGCGTTTGGGTCGGCCTAGGCTGAAAGTGGACGCCTGAGAACTCCACGAATCGTCCCGCGAACGAGGCCGGCTCTTGCGTCCACAGCGCGATTATCGCCCGCAGGTATTCGTTGGTGCGAGCGCCGCGCGCAGCCTCCGGCACGCCCAGCGCCTTGAACTCGTCCGGGGCGTTCCCCGCGCCGACGCCGAGGATGACGCGCCCCCCGGAGAGCGCATCCAGCGTGGCCACCATCTTCGCGACCACCAGAGGACTGCGGTACGGCAAAACGATCACACTGGTCCCCAGGCGCAGCCTGCTGGTGAAAGCGGCCACATGGCTAAGGACCACGAAGGCATCGTAGAAATTGGGCCCTATCCCCGTGAGGAAGTGCTGCGGCGTGATAACGTGGTCTCCCACCCACGCGGAGTGGTAGCCCAGGGACTCCGCCCGCTGGACCGTCTCCCTCAGCGCGTCAACAGCAAGCGGCCCGCCATAGTGGGGAATGCTCACGCCAAACTGCATAACGGCGCTCCTAACCCTAACTCTCGCGCAGTATAGCCAACAAACCCGCCGCGCGAATGACCGAGCTTGGCTAAGTCCGCTGCTTGCTACACCGTGCCCAGTCACCCATAATGCAGGCCAACGCACAGCATGAAAGGACGTCTATGCGGGTCGCCATCATCGGGCAGGCAGCCTTCGGCGAGGCGGTCTTGAAGAAACTGGCGGTCTCAGGCGAAGAGATCGTCGCGGCGTTCTATGAGCGCGAGGGAGACCCCCTGTTCGTCTTGGCCCAGCAGCGGGGCATCCCCGCGTTCCGGACGCAGGAGCTGCGGAACCCCGATTTCCTCCACACCTACGCCGCTCTCAAGCCTGACCTGAACGTCATGGCGTTCGTGACGGTCATCATCCCGGAGCGCGTGCTCAACCTGCCTCCACGCGGCACCATCCAGTACCACCCGTCCCTCCTCCCCAGGCACCGCGGCCGCAGCGCCATCAACTGGCCCATCATCAACGGAGAGGCCAAGACCGGCATCACCATTTTCTGGCCTGACCGTGGGATAGACACGGGCCCGTTGCTCTTGCAAAAGGAGGCCCCTATCTCGCCCGCCGACACGCTAGGATCCATGTACCGGAACTTCCTCTTCCCGATGGGTGTTGATGCGATGGCCGAGGCCGTCGCGATGATCCAGGCTGGTAAGGCGCAGCGCGTTCTTCAGGACGAGACACAGGCGACGTACGAGCCGCCGTGCGAGGGGGAGCTCGCGAATATCCAGTGGTTTCGCCCGGCGCTGGAGGTGTACAACCACGTGCGGGGCTGCGACCCCCAGCCGGGCGCGTCAACGATGGCGCGCGGAAACCTGGTGCGCCTGACGGACGCCGCGCTGGATCCCCGGACAAAGGCGGGGCGCTACGGCGAAGTGCTGGAAGTGGATGAGGCAGGGCTCCGCGTGGCGCTCAATGGCGGCACACTGCTGGTCCGCCAGGTGCGTCCAGAAGGCGGGAGGCGCGTTCCCGCCGCGGAGTTCGCCCGGGACGTGGACCTGAGGCCGGGGGAGTTCCTGGGGCGGTAGACGCCAGCTGGACAAGAAGCCCGCAACCGCAGGCAGGGTTGAAAATTGGGGAGCCTCTCACAAAGGCGAGAGGCTCCCCAATTCCTTCGTCTAATTCGCAGCCCTCTCGGCTTTCGCTGATCTTCCGTCGGCGTGTGCCTAAGCGCAACGCAGCACAACTGCGTTCCGCATGCCGGCTACCGTTCCAGGTTGCGGATCACCGTCAGGACCCGCCCGTGGACCTCCACGTTGTCCGGGTCCGTGTAGATTGGCTGCATCTGGCTGTTGGCGGGCTGGAGGCGCACCCGGCCCCCCTCCCGATAGACGCGCTTCAGAGTCGCGGCCTGCTCGTTCTTGAGCCACGCGGCAACCATCTCGCCGTTGCGGACGCTGCTCACCGTCTCCAAGATAACCACATCACCGTCGTCCACCAGCGCGTCAATCATGGACTGTCCGCGGACGCGCAAGGCGTAGAGCTGGCGGTTTTTGGACACCATCGTTGCGGGAAGCTCCACTGACTCGGCGTTGTCGGGCGAGATGTCAGAGATGTTGGGCAGTGGCTGGCCCGCGGCGATAGCGCCGAGAATGGGCACCCGGATTGGCCCTGGGAAGCGCGCGACCGCGCTGCGGTCCCGCCCAACGACCTCTAACCCGCGGGAGATGTCCGGCGAGCGGCGGATGTGCCCGTCCCGCTGGAGTATCCGCAGGTTGTAGTCCACCACGGACGTGGAGCTGATGTCACAGCCGTACTGAATGTCCCGCACAGTGGGCGGATACCCGTGATCGTCCAGAAAGCCGTTGAGAAACTGGAGGATGCGGTCCTGCTTGTCCGAGAGTCGTTTGCCCGCCATCTATGCTCCCCCTCACCGAAGTAAAACGAATGTTCTCCTCAAGACTAGCGGAGAGGCGAAGCCTTGTCAACTGGGAAGCCGTCTGCCACCCCATTGTCCTCCGTCGTGTGTGACTGTACGAAGCAAGCGCTACCGGCCCTGGGCGGTACCTGGCTGCCAAAAACATGTAAAGCGCCAATAACCCGGTCGATTATCCAAGAGAGCGTGACCGGTCCCAAGAGGATGATTTCCCCAGCAAGCGACGGCCACGCGCCGGAATGCCGCCAGCATCCTCGTTGCCTAAAACGCACAAGGGGGCATTGCCTCGGCAGAAAGTTTGTGATATGATTCTCAAATCAAAGGCGGTTTAGAGAAATGGGAGGAGGAACCCGTGGAAAACGCTACCCTGCCTAAGTGTCTCAAGTGCGGCCGAGGAGACCTGGTGCCCCTTTCGGACTTTGGTAGTCAGGGCGCTGCGATTCACTACAAAGCCTGGGTGTGCACGACCCCGGACTGCGGTTTCAACATCAAGATCCGCAACGGCGACGTGTTCATCAACGAGCCGATCAACAACGGCGCCAACTACGTCCCGAGGATCCGGGCCTAAGTCCGTCCACGCGGCCCAAGGAAGAGCGGCTGTCCCGACACATCGGGACAGCCGCTCTTCCTTGGGCCGCGCAGCGCCGTCGCGGCTTTCAGTTCGTTAAGAGCGCTGAGCGGTGCGAAACGAGGTGCTTTAGGCGTGCTGCGCGCCATCGGCTGTCCAACGTCACACGCCCCCTCGGTGGCGTAATTGGCCGTGGACTGCGTGCTTGAATGGCCTTACGCCGGTTCTCTTGCATCGCCGTTGGTAGCACTAGCAGGGTGCTGATAAAGTGGGTGCCCGCTGGACCGGTGCTTTATAGCTCCGTTGGCGCTCACGTATATCATATCAATGTGGCCTATGAAAAATCACAAATCGTCTCCATATTCGCCTTTAATGCTGCTTTACGTCATGCCCGTATCAACAGTAACTTTTACCAAGAGTTTTTCATCACCCTGCTAGAACAGGAGAGGGCGCGGGCGTGGTTCCCGGCTATAACATAACCAACGTTCACTACGTCTTGAACGTGACGGACCCCACAAAGATTGACGGCGTAAGTTTTGACCTTGACGCCGCGCCAGTGGCGGGTTCCACCATTAGGACCAAACTCGTGTCCGCTGGGACCACCTTGGTACGCGTGCACCAACGCAGGGGTAACGATCATCTGCAACACCACCTCTCCCCAGGCAACCGTCGCCACTGCCAACGAGTTCAAGATCGTCGTGGCTCAATAGTGGAGAGACCTCTCCTCCTCGTGAACGCACCTCATGGAAGGACCGGCCGCATGAGAACGATTGAACAGCTCCTCAAGGAAAGCAAGGTCGTCGCAGTGATTGGCTTGTCTCCCAACCCGGCACGCGACAGCAACCGTGTAGCGCAGTACCTGAAAGCCCAGGGCTACCGCGTCATTCCGGTCAACCCCAACGCGGAGGAAGTCCTGGGCGAGCGGTGCTATCCTTCCCTGGCCGACGTGCCGGTGAAGATTGACCTCGTGGACATCTTCCGGCGGTCGGAAGACGTGCCACCCATCGTGGATGAGGCCATCGCCGCCGGCGCAAAGGTCATCTGGATGCAGCTCGGTATCGTTCATAAGGAGGCCGCCCAAAAAGCGGCCGACGCCGGGTTGGACGTCATCATGGACAAGTGCACCATGGTGGAGCACGGGCAGCTGCGCAATCAGGGGAAACTCTAGGCGACGGGCATCGCTGCGAAAACAGGCACGCCTACCCAAGGAGAGCCAAGTCACATCCGAATTGTAGGGGCGACCTGGTGGGTCGCTCGCCCGGTCAAGGAACGGCGGCTTCGGAGCCGCCCGCCCACGGCTGGGTGCGAGGCGCATTGTCTGTCGGGCGTCCCGCCAAAAGCGGGACATGAACGATCCTAGGATTCACGGCCGCGCTGTGCGCCGCAAGCCAGCAAGCGGTCTGAGAACAACGCTACGTCTAGCAGGAGGACACTGAGCGATGACGATCTACAAGATAGATCGCAAGCCGCAAAAGAGCCTCAGGGAGCTGGAGCGCGACGCCATCGCGTTCGCGAACCAGGGGCGCTGGGACGCCGCAGCCGAGGCCAATCAAGAGGCCCTCGCGCTCTCCGCCGACAATGTGGAGGCGCTGAACCGGCTGGGCAGGGCCCTCTCCGAGCTGGGCCGGTACGCTGACGCTCGTGAGACCTTCCAGAAAGTCCTCCGGCTTTCGCGGAACAACCCCATCGCGCGCAAGAACCTTGAGCGCATCGCCAGTCTCGAGGACGCGCCCGCCCCCAAGCCGGTGTCGGGGCTGGCGCCTCGCCTCTTCCTGAAGGAAAGCGGGAAGACCTGCCTTACCGACGTGACCACCCTCGACGGCGCTCGCCAGCTCAGCCGCCTCGTGCCCGGCGAAACGTTGACGCTGGAGCACTCCGACAGCGCCGTGGTCGTCCGTGTCCCTAAGGGCGAAGTCATCGGACGCATCACCCCCAAGCTGGCGGCGCGGCTGGCGCGCCTCCTGCAAGGGGGCAACCGGTACGCCGTAGCGGTCTCGTCCATCGCCGGCGGAAAGCTGTCCGTCCTCATCCGCGAGGTGTACCAGCACCCATCGCTGACCGGAGTCGTCTCTTTCCCAAGTAGCGCGGAAGGTGCCGACGTCTACGCCGACGACGTGGAAGTGGTTGACGACGAGGGGCCCGAACCTGAGCAGGGACCCGCTCCTAGCGCCTGGGCTGTGGGCCAGGCGGGAGACGAAAAGGAACACGAGGGCGACGGCGAGGCTGAAGAAAATGGAGCAGCCGCACGCAAGTCAGACGACGATGACGATGATGAAGAGGACGAAATGTAGGGGCGGCCCTGCGTGGCCGCCCGCTCCGGTTTCAGCCCGCGAGCGTTCCGGTTAGCGCACCCTCGTCCCGCTGCGTCACGGCCCGACAGTAGGGGCGGCTCTGGAGCCGCCCGCCCAGAGCGCGAGCATGGAGGATTCCGACTCTGCCCCCGTCCTCGCTGTTGTTCTGCGCCCGCTGCTGGCCTGCCCCCGCCCTTGACAGCCTGATGGACGGCTGATACGGTACAAGAGGTACGAATGGCCCTTGCTCGACGACCCCCGATACGGTCCGCTCATCGGTGGGAGGGGTGGAGATGACAACCAGCGCGCCAGCAGTCCCAGCCAACACCATCCGCATAACCGAGAAGGCGGCGGAGAAGGCGGCCCACTTCGCCCGCCAGCAGGGCCTTCCCGATGACTTCGTCCTCAAGGTCGCCGTCAAAGGCGGCGGCTGCTCTGGCCTTGTCTACCAGCTCTCAATGGAAAAAGAAGCGTCCCAAGAAGAGAAGGTCATTGAGCAGTACGGCGTCCGCCTAGCCATCAACAAGAAGAGCTACGTCTTCCTCGCCGGCACCGTCCTGGACTTCTCCGACGGCCTGAACGGCAAAGGCTTCAACTTCACCAACCCCAACGCCAAGTCCACCTGCGGCTGCGGCAACTCCTTCTCCGTCTAGCAGACACCGGCGGTGCGCACCTGACAGCCGCTTCTTCACGAGGCGGCTGTTTCGTTTCGCGGAATGCTATGCTGTCAGGAGACTCGTCACGAATAGCGTTCGGGATCGGGGTGGCCAGGTTGCTCAGGAGGGGTCATGGCGGCGAAGACTGAGACCCTCAACGGGGTCCGCGCGGCGGTGGAGTCGGCGGCCCTGTGGGATCGCGGTGCCCTCGGACGCCTCCGCGCCACCGGCGCCGACGCGCCGGACCTGCTCAACCGCCTTTCCACCAACCTCGTTGACCCCCTGCCCGAAGGTCGGCTCGCCCGCACTATCCTCACAACCAACAAGGGCCGTATCCTGGACGTGCTCACCCTCCTTCGCGCGTCCGACCACGTGCTCATCCTCACCTCCGCGGGCGCGTTGCAGAAAGTCGCCGCCTGGCTGGAGAAGTACACTATCACAGAAGACGCCACCTTCACCGACGTCTCCGCGCAGACCGCCCACCTCGCCCTCACCGGCCCCAAGTCGCCCGCCGTTGTCGGCGATGCCCTCCGCCCCTCGGCTGGCAACCTTGCGCTGGGCGCGTGCGCCGTCGTGCCCTGGCACGGCGCAGACCTGCTCGTCGCCCGCACCGACCCCCTCGGCGCGCCCGGCTACGACCTCATCGCGCCCGCACAGCACGGCGACGCGCTCCGGCAGCACCTGCTCCTCGCGGGCAAGAGCCTGGGCGTCACGTCCGCGACGCACGAGGACTGGGAGGCCCTGCGCGTCCAGGCGGGCATCCCCGCCTACGGCCGCGAGCTGACCGAGGCCTACAACCCCATGGAAGCGGGCCTGGACGGCCTCATCTCCTGGACTAAGGGCTGCTACATCGGCCAGGAGGTCATCGCGCGGCTCAAGACCTACCACAAGGTGCAGCGCCACCTGGTCCGCCTCGCCCTGGACGCGGCCCCGCTTCCGCCTCGCGAGAGTAAGCTCCTGGTGGACGGCAAGGACGCAGGCGTCCTCACCAGCGCGGCGCCGTCGCCCGACGCCGCGGGCCTGTTGGCCCTGGGTTACCTCCGCACGGCTTACGTCAAAGAGGGTGTCGGGCTGAAGGTGGAGGCGGTCGGAACAGGCGGAAGCCGCGTCGTGGGCCGCGTCACTTGGTTGCCGTCGCTCCCCGCCGAGGCCGTCACCCCCGCGCAGCTCCTGGCGCTCGCCGCGGAGATGGAGGAGTGAGACGAGGCGCATCGCGGAGTCTCGTGACCATCGTTGGCTCTGCTTGTCATGTTTCTCGTCCTTGTTGCGTGCGGTCCAACTCCTGCAAGCTCTCCAGCAGAAGTGAGCAGTTCTGATAACACACCTGCATTGGACTGCTCGGGTTTCATGATGGTTTCTTCCAGTCGCGGCCAGGGCCCAGAGGAAATCCTTCGGTGCACGACTTTCACACAACGCGCGTATTGGCTGGGCAAGCGGCTGTCTGTGCGAAACGCACCTGACCTGTTCTTTGTTTCATCTTGGACCGAACCCGATGAGCAGCCCATCACTCTAAGCACGCGGCTTGTGCCGGTTTACCGCAGTGAACCTACAGGTCCGACAGGGCTGTATCTCATTGAATGGGCGCGGCCAGCCTGGAGCACTCGTATCGGCCAATTCACGGGCTATGCTGCCTCAACGGTACCAGGTGGTGGTCCTGTCAACTGGTGGCAACACCCTTGTGTTGAAAAAGAGGTGTACCGCGCAGCCAACGGCGCCGAGGTCCATCTCTTCAAGGCCCATCTGGTGAGCCTGATTTATATCTACCCCAAGACTGCCCAGGAAGTCGCACGGTGCCTTAGAGAACCAGTGGGCGCGGTTGGGGCTCATGTGTATTTTGAACGCACGGTCATTGAATTCTCGCTACAGCACAATGTGTCACCGGCTGGCCCTCCATCGGAGCCGAGGCCGAAGCCAATTCTGCCTGGAGATCCTCCCGACCCTGTTCCCACACCTACGACCTATCCAACCCTGGTCCGGCATAGCGAGAATCCCAACAACAATGAAAACACTGCCCGATTTATTGCAGGCGCCCTACAGCCGTACGATGGCAAATGAGTCGGAGGTGACGCACAGGAAGCCTCCGCTGGCCGCGCAGCTCTCCTGACGCTGCCGCGGAGCCGGAGGAGTAGGCAAGTCCTGCGCCGCAGCAGATGGAGGCTGCCCCAGCACTTCTACGCACCCGACCCTGTGCAAGCCGTGCCCGCCTCGGTCAGTTGAGCGCACACCCCGGCGGCTGGTGCGCAGCTACAGTCCTGCTCCCGGAGCAGCGTCTGTAGCTGCTTGCGCTGTCTGGTCAATGCCCGTAGTTGCACATCCACTTGCGCCGCACGCTGCTCCACCGCCTTGGTGAGGGTTGGACAGGCGCTTTTGCCGCCTCGCTAGGCCTCCAGAGCGGGCTTGAGATCGTCTAGCCTCAACCCCGCGGCTATTGCAGCGCGGATGAACCGGACCTCCTCAATTGTGCACCGCGCGTACCGCCGCAAGCCCGTGTGCGTCCGGGCAGGCCGGGTCAGAAGGCCTCGCGCCTCATACAAGCGCAGGGCCTTCCGGCTTGCTCCGGTCAAGCGCTGGATATCCCCAGGAGACAGGTCCGTTGGCTCCATCGCGTGTGCTCATAGCGCCAAGCCCCTAGACGGAGCAGTTCCCACAACCACAGCAGTCAGGCTCACACGGGCAATCGCAGGGGCAATCAGAACGCTCCGCCGTTGCCTGCCCGGCCTGCCTCCAGTGCCCCGTCGGGACGGGGCCTCAATGCCAGGAGATTGGATAGACGGACGCTGCTGCTCGGACCGCTGTCGAGCGTAGTGGTCGTAGCCATGAGTTCCTCCTGCTTGCCGAGATGCCACCAGGCTAGACCCGGCCCCTGGGGCCGATGTCAAGGGCCACGGCCCCCCCCGCTGCCATCGCCTGCTCCTCCGCGTGGTACGAGCTGCGCACCAGCGGCCCAGACGCCACGTGCCTGAACCCCATCCTCATCCCCTCCTCCCGCAGCGCCGCGAACTCGTCCGGGTGGTAGTGCCGCTGCATCGGCGCGTGCACCGGCGACGGTCGCAAGTACTGCCCGACCGTCAGCAGCCTCACCCCCACCGACCGCAGGTCGCGCATCGTCTGGAGCACCTCCTCCGTCTCCTCACCCAGTCCAACCATCATCCCCGACTTGGTCGGAATGTGCGGTGCAATTTCAGCCGCGCGACGCAGCAGTTCCAGTGAACGGCGGTAGTCGCCCTTAGGCCGCACCTGCTTGAAGATCCGCTCCGCCGTTTCGATGTTGTGGTTGAGCACCGCCGGGCCGGCATCCAGCACCGTCTTCAGGCCGTCGCGTCGGCCCGTCAGGTCAGGGATCAGCACCTCCACCTGGCACGACGGCGCCCGCTCCCGCACCTTGACGATGCACTGCGCGAAAAGTCCCGCGCCGCCGTCCGGCAGGTCGTCTCGCGTGACCGAGGTGATGACGCAGTAGCGGAGGTTCAGCCGCTCCACCGCCTGCGCCAGGCGCTCCGGCTCGTCCAGATCAAGCCCCAGCGGGCGGCCCGTCTTCACCGCGCAGTAGTGGCAGCGCCAGGTGCACAGGTCGCCCAGGATCATAAACGTGGCGCTGCGCCGCTCCCAGCACTCGCCAATGTTCGGGCAGTGCGCCTCTTCACACACCGTGTGGAGCCCGCTCTGGCGCAGCAAGGCGCGCAGCTCAAGGTAGTTCGGCCCTTCCGGCATCTTGACCTTGAGCCATTCGGGATGCCGCCGCGCGACGACCATCGCTTCCTCCACTTCCGATGATAGCAAATCGGCGCGAAGTTCTCTCGCGTTTCCCCGTCCCTTTATGGGCGAGGGTGAGGGTGAAACCTCGCGCCGTCCACCACGACCGATCAAGGAGTTACGTGGCAAAGCCAAGCGATGGAGAGGGGGCAGAGCCTGCCCCGAGTAAGCCGGATCTCTGAGCGTGGTGAATGGGGTAGCCGAGGGGTGTGAGGTTGGCGGGGCTGGGCGTCCTTCGGTCTTCAACACGAGCGCGAGAGGACTGCCACGTGGTTCTCTCGCGTTGATGTCGCTATGCCTTCCTGGTGCTGTAGCCGTCCACTACATTCCGCATCTCCATGCGATGGAGCGGGGCTAGGGGTGAGGTTGGGGCGGTTGGGCGGGGCGCCTTCCTTCCCCACGAGCGCCAGACGACGACCCCGTCGCAGGCTTGCCAGGGCTGGCGCGGGCTGCCGTACAATGGAACAGTACCATCATAACCTTGGCCGCAGGCCAGTTCCATAGGTGCAAGCATGATTCCTGACTTTGCCAGAGGTTCGCCAGCCTGGGAGGCCCTGTTCGCCGCCATCGTGTTCGGCGCATCCATCCTCGTCGCGCTGCTCCTCCATCCGGCGCTGACGCGGGTGGTCAAGGCCTTCACGGCGAAGACCAAGACAACGCTGGACGACCTGCTGCTGGAGGCTGTCACCCGGCCCCTGTTCCTGTTCATCCTGGTTCAAGGCTTCTTCTTGGCCCTCACCACCACCACGTTCCTAGACCGGTGGCAGGTTGGCGTCAACAAGGCGTGGGTGGTGTTCGCCGGAGGCGTTGTCATTTACGGCCTCCAGCGCGTCATCGTCGCCGTCCTCAAGTGGTACGCGGCCGAGTTGGCCGCCAAGACCAAGGGCCGGCTTGACGAAAAGCTCACGCCCCTTATACGGCGTTTCCTCATCGTCGTCGTGTACGCCATCGGCGGCCTGCTCATCTTGGACAACATCGGCGTGGAGCTTAGCCCGCTGCTCGCCGGCCTCGGCCTGGGTGGCTTGGCGGTGGCCCTCGCCCTCCAGCCCACTCTCAGCAACCTCATCGCCAGTGCCTTCATGGTGGCCGACGGCAGCCTCGCCGTCGGCGAGTTCATTGAGGTCCAGGGCGGGCCAAGCGGCGCCGTCGTGGACGTGGGATGGCGCAGCACCAAAATCCGGACCGCGACCGACAATCTGGTCGTCATCCCGAATAGCAAGCTCGCGGACAGCATTGTCACCAACCTCTCCCAGCCTACACCGGACATGAACATCTGGTTGAACTGCGGCGTCTCCTACGAAAGCGACCTTGACCGCGTTCAGGCCGTCGCGCTGGATGAGGTCAAGAGCATCTCCCACGACCTTCCAGAAGATGTGGTGGACAAGGCCTTCGCGCCGGTCATCTATTTCCGCGAGTTCGGCGAGTCTAACATCACCTTTCTCGTGGTCATGCGCGCCAGAAACCGTCCGAGCACCTTCACCGTCCAGCACGAGATGGTCAAGCGTCTGCACGCTCGGTTCGCCAAAGAAGGCATTGAGATCAGCTACCCGGTGCGCAAGCTCGTGCTGTTGCGAGAGGACGGCGCCAAGCCCCTCGAATTATTGAGAACTTCCCAGGAAAGTGCCTCCCGCGCCCCCCGTCATGCGGCGGAGGGCGCCGATGGCGGCGCCAACCCGCGGACGTAAGTGCGTCCCCTAGCTCGGGGTGCTGACGCCGCTTTCTCCCGCCAGGGCCTTTTTGTTATCGTTCCGATTCCACTGGCATTCCGAGCGGAGCGAGGAATCTCCCCAGCTATGGGGGCGGCAAGGTAACGAGATGCGATTCCGAAGTTCGGTGAGCGGTTTGCTAGGAGCGAACAGACCCCGCCACCGCCGTGCTCTCGTTTCCGTCCTTCACCTTCCCTGATACAATAGCCGAGCCATGAATCACACTGTCCGCGTCCGCTACGCGCCAAGTCCCACCGGCGAGCCGCACCTCGGCAACATCCGCACCGCGCTGTTCAACTGGCTCTACGCTCGCGGTCAGGGCGGCAGCTTCATCGTGCGCGTTGAGGACACCGACCAGGAGCGCCTCGTCCCGGGAGCGCTCAACTCCATCCTGGACGCCTTGCTCTGGCTCGGTCTGGACTGGGACGAAGGTCCCACCGACGACGGCAAGGGCAACAAGGGCGCTTTTGGCCCCTACTTCCAGTCCCAGCGCCTGCCCCTATACCACCAGCACACCGAGCGCCTGGTGGCCTCCGGCTCCGCCTACCGCTGCTTCTGCTCCTCAGCGCGCCTTGACGCTATTCGCCGCGCCCAGCAGCAGCAGAAGCTCCCCCCCGGCTACGACCGCCTCTGCCGCGACATGCCCGAGGACGAGCGCCGCCGCCGGCTGGACTCGGGCGAGCCCAGCGTCGTGCGCTTCCGCGTCCCGCTTGAAGGTGCCACTACCGTCCACGACATCGTGCGCGGCGAGGTCACCTGGGAGAACCGCCTGCTGGACGACTTCATCATCCTCAAGTCGGACACGTTCCCCACCTACCACCTGGCGAGCGTCGTGGACGACCACGTCATGCAAATCTCCCACGTCATGCGCGCCGAGGAGTGGCTGCCCAGCACGCCGCGCCACCTCATGCTCTACTACGCCCTCGGCTGGGCGCCGCCAAAGTTCGCCCACCTGCCGATGATCCTCGGCGCCGACCGCTCCAAGCTCTCAAAACGCCACGGCGCAACCTCGGTGCTTGAGTACCGGACGCAGGGCTTCCTGCCCGATGCGCTCCTCAACTTCCTCACCCTGCTCGGCTGGTCCCTGGACGACAAGACCGACGTCATCTCCCGCGCCGACCTCGTGCGCCACTTCAGCCTTGACCGCATCACCAAGGCCGCCGCCATCTTCAACGCCGAAAAGCTCACTTGGATGAACGGCGTCTACGTCCGCGCCATGAGCCCGCAGGCCCTCGCAGAGCAGATGCTGCCCTTCCTTGAGCGCCAGGAAGCTGACGGCGGCCTTCCAAATGACATACCCATGCCCCTGGACCGGAGCTACCTCCTCCGCATTGTTCCGCTGGTCCAGGAGCGCCTCAAGCTCCTCTCCGAGTCCGCGGAGCTCACCGGCTTCTTCTTCCAGGAGCACTTGGCTTACGACGCCTCGCTCCTTGTGCAAAAGGGGATGGATGCCGCCGCTACAGCGAACGCCCTCCGGCAGTCCAGCCAGCGCCTTGCCGCCCTGTCCTCCTGGGATACCGCAACTCTGGAAGCGCTCTTCAGGCCGCTTGCCGACGAGCTGGGCATCAAGACCGGTCAGCTCTTCGGCGCGGTCCGCGTCGCTGTCACCGGCCGCACGGCCACGCCGCCGCTCTTCCAGACCATGGAGGCCCTCGGCAAGGAGCGCTGCATGGCCCGCATCGCCCTTGCGATTGACAGCCTCAAGCCATAGGGGTATCGTCTGCGGTGTTCCACCTGCTCGGCCAAACGCTCCAGCGAGGTCTTGGAACGTGAAGCGAATGTCCACCCTGCGCAACGCTATCACGGTCGGCGACGTAGGTCGTGCTCGGCCCGTCGGCTTGACCTGCGCCTGTACCTGTCGCTGCGCGTGTTGTGCGGCGGTGAAATAAGTTCCAAAACATGAGTCCGGTTGCGCAAGCAGCCGGACTCATTCGTTGTGAAGGGAACGTGGGAAGCAGTCCACCAAATCCTTCTCCCCTGGCGGGAGAAGGTTGGGATGAGGGGGAGAGCAATGGTTGGACCGGCCTTCGCAGGAGGCAAGACGCATGCCCACCTATGAGCCGTTTGCGCTCATTGCCCTTGGGGTCTTTACCGGGGCCTACGGCGTCATCATCGGCGCGGGCGGCGGCTTTGTGCTCGGCCCTCTGCTCATCCTCATTTGGGGGCTTGATCCGGCGCTTGCGGTCGGCACCAGCCTCACTGTCGTCTTCGTCACCGCAATCTCCGGCGCGTTGGGATATTGGCGCGCCAAGACGGTGGACTACCGCAGCGGCGTGCTCTTCGCCATCGCCGCCCTGCCCGGGTCCGTGCTGGGCGCTCTGGCCGTAACGAAGGTGTCGGGAAGCTTTATCCAGATTTCGTTCGGCGCGCTGCTCTTTCTGATTGCAAGCTACATGGCCTTGCGGCCCCAAGGGGCGGGCCGGCCTCGTGAGGCCGCGGGCGTTCCACATGAGCACTCCGACCACGTCACGCGCACGGTGGTGACCGCCCACGGCGACCGGTACGAGTACACCTTCCACGAGCGGTGGGCGGTCGGAGTCAACGTTCTGTTTGGCGTCCTCTCCAGCTTCTTTGGCATTGGCGGCGGTCTCATCCGCGTGCCTGTCCTGGTATACTGCTTCGGCTTTCCCATCGCCATCGCCTCGGCCACATCCATCTTCTCCATGGCCCTCTACACCGGCGTCGGAGTCATAAGCCACACGGCGCTGGGCAACATTGACCCCTGGGTGCTGCTGTTCACGGGCATCGGGGTTATCGGGGGCGCGCAGCTTGGCGTGCGCATTGCGCCGAGGTTACGCCAGGGCGCGGTGCTCCGGTTGCTGGCGCTGGGCTTGGCGGTCACCGGCGTCTGGCTCGTCCTGAACGGCGCGCACGTGGTCTAATGGAGGCCGTCGACTCAACTCCGAGCGCGAACGACAACCAGCCATGACAGTTGACGGCTGCGACCGTTCCGAGTAGCGTCCGCAGCGCGCAGGTGGAGCCTGGCGCAGTCTCGCAGGATTGAAGGGTATGCCCATTTATGAGCCATTCGCGCTGATAGCCCTTGGGGTTATTACGGGCACCTATGGCGTCATCATCGGGGCTGGAGGCGGGTTTATCTTGGGGCCAATGCTCATCCTCGTCTGGGGGCTATCGCCGGCCGCGGCGGTGGGCACCAGCACCGCTTCCGTGCTCATTACGGCTCTTTCGGGTGCGCAGGGGTACACGCGGGCGAGGGTTATTGACTACCGCAGCGGGATCCTGTTCGGGATCGCGGGGATCCCAGGAGCAGCGCTCGGAGCGTTTGCCGTGGCCAAAGCGCCCGGCGGCGCCGTGCAGGTGAGCATGGGCGCGATGCTGCTGGCTACGGCGCTGTATATGGCGGCGCGGCCGGTGCAAAAGCCCTCGGCGTCAAAGGTTGCAGCAGGAGTGCGGACGGCCCGCAAGGCTTCACGCACCATCGTGACGGCCGGCGGGCAGCGGCACGCTTACTCGTTCAGCGAGCCGCGGGCCATCGCGGTCAACGCGGTGCTGGGCGTCGTCTCCACATTCTTCGGCATCGGCGGCGGGTTGATGCGCGTGCCGGTGCTGACGCACGCGTTCGGCTTCCCCGTCCGCGTAGCCGTGGCCACTTCGGTGCTGGCCATGATCCCGGTCGCTGCCGTGGGCACGGCGACGCACGCGACGTTCGGCAACATCCGTTGGCCGCTCCTCCTGTTCGCCGGGATCGGTGTGGTGGTTGGCGGCCAGCTTGGCGCCTCCATCGCTCCCAAGCTTCGCCAGGCGGCCATCATCCGGATGCTGGCGGGCGGCATGGGCATCACGGGCATCTGGCTCATCGTGAAGGGTGCCGGGTGGGTCTAGCCTTTGCCGCGACGGAGCCCTCCAGGTTGCGCTAAACTACGTGCGTGGGGTCGCCCACGTTTCGCACTCCAATGCCAAGCAAGCGGAGGGGAGCACGATGCGCCTGTACTGGCGGGAACACCGGATCGGACAGAAGTTGGTTCTTCAGGGTGACGACAACTCCGAGGAGGAGCTGGGCGCCGTCCGCAAGACCCCGCGCGGCTACGATGCCCTCGCCCGCGCTCTGGGCTACGACCCCGGCCGCGCCGCCAAGGGCCTCGCCTCGGTTGAAGAGGCCAAGCAATTCGTGGAGTCCTTTACGCCCTGGGACCTCTTTGATGGCGCCGCTGACCTCGCCGTGGAGCCGGATGTGGAGCCCGCGAAGCCGTGAAGTGCGCGACAACAAGGTGGTGCAAATGATGAGGGGCGGGTCTCTGACCCGCCCCTCATCATTACCTTTCTGCCGAGCGTCCTCACGCTATTGAAAACCAGGTTCCAAGCGGCGAGAAGGGTGCAGGGGCTGGCCCCTGCCTTACGCCACCGCGTCCCGGATCGCCTGCGACATCGCCTGCAGCCGCTTCTGGTTCGCCGTGTTCTCTCGGAACCCGTTCGTCAAGATGCACACCGCCAGCCCGGCGTCCGGGTCGCCCCATGCCACCGTCGTTCCCGCCCCGCCGTGCCCAAACGACCGAGGGTTTGGGCTCACCCCGTACGTCACGGCCTCAAGCATGTGGCCCAGCGCCCGCTTCTGCAGCACACCCTGCGGCGTGTTTGCCTCAAGCTGCTTTGCGATGGCGCCGCCCACCGTCTCCGGCTTCATCACCCGAACGCCGCCGATCTGGCCCAGGCCGACGTACATCGCGTAGAACTTCGCCATGTCCCGCGCGGACGCGATCCCGAACGCCGCCGGCTGCACGCTTTGGTGCACCGCGGGCGTGTTCCCCAGGACGATCAGGGCGTCTCCCTGGAGCACCCGGTCCGGAGAGGTCACGGCCCGGTTGATGGCGTCTGGCATCTCGTGGACGTGGCACACGCGCCCCTCCTCGCTGGCGGGCAACCCCACGTGGGTGTCTTTCAGCCCCAACGGGGCCGCGATCTCCTCCCGCAGGAAGCGATCAAACATGCGCCCGTCAATGCGGTGCACCAGCTCCCCCACCATCCAGCCGAAGTTCAGCGCGTGGTACGCCAGCTGCGTGCCGGGTGCGTAATCCGGCGTGATGTTCTCCATCGCCCGCACGCAGAAGTCCCAGTCGAGCAGCTTGTCCGCCGTCATCTCCTCCGGCGTGATGGGGAAGCCGCTCATGTGCGTCAACACGTGGCGGATGGTCACCTTGTCCTTCCCCTGCTTCCCAAACGTCGGCCAGTGCTTCACCACCGGGTCATCCCAGCCGAACTTGCCGCGCTCCCACAGCAGGTGCATGCACGCTGCGCCCAGCGGCTTCGTGCAGGAGAACATCATGAACATGGAGTCCTTCTGCACCTTGCGGCCCGTCGTCGCGTCCGCCACGCCGCCCCACAGGTCCAGGATAGGCTCCCCTTTGTAGTAAGCCGCCACCGCCGCGCCGGGGTGGGTCCCATTGGCGATCTGCTCGTTGAACAACTCCTCAACCTTCTTGAGCTTCCTGCCGTCCACTTTTGCAGCCGTCTGCGTCGTCATACGTCCTCCTGCTCCTCCCTTGTAACCCAAATCGTCTCGCTAAACACGACTTTTCGCGGATTATAGCACGGCCTGGCGGCCAAACAGGGGATGGCGCCCACTCGGAGTCCTGTAGGCGCCCCGTAGGTACCCTGATCGCGCCCGGTGTTTCCCAAGTCGTCGTCCCGAGCGCGCCACTATGCGCGCCTATCACCCTTAGCCCGCCGGAGGCGCGCTAAGGGTCTGGAATGGCTGGGGTTGTTCATGCAGCGCAGGTGCGATTCACGAAACGGCCACAAAATTCCTTCTCCCACCGGGGAGGAGGTTAGGATGAGGGTCTGGCAAGCCGATCGGCCATTTCCGAAACTACCTCCGCACGCGGGAGCCAAGCAAGAAAAAATTCCGCGTCTCCACCGCCGCCGGGTGCAGCAGCGCGCCCCGCTTGATCTGAGCCGCCAGCTCGTCAGTCAGGAACGCCGCGATGGCGCGCGCCGGGTCCTTTGCGACCATCGGCGCGATTGCGCGCAGCGACGGCCTGCGCGCCACCTTGTCCGGCTCCAGCTTGTCCGCCAGAAACACTGCCTGCGCCACCAATCCCATGTCCGCACGGCCCGTCGTGTGCCACCGCACCGCCTCCAGCACCTCCGCGTCCGTCACGCACATCTCGCGCCGCAGCCGCTCCGCCGCAATCGCCCCGTGCAGCAGAATCGGCGCGGCTTCCTCCACGTCGCTCGGCTCAATCCCCAGCCGCCTCGCCTCGGCCAGCAGCGCCTCCGCCCCCAGAGCGCGGGCCAGGTCGTGCCCGGCCGCGGCCACTTCCACTCGCGCGAGGTCTGCGCCCAAGGCGGGCGCCAACTTGCGCGCCAGCGCCCGCGTCCGCACCACGTGCTCGTACAGGCCGCGCGGCAGCCTCAGCAGCTCCGCTTCAACCTGGCTTAGGGCAAGGTGATGCGTCATGGCCTGGCCTTCCTATCCCATCGCGCCCAGGCGCCGCCCGCCGAGCACGTGGACGTGCAGGTGCGCCACCTCCTGCCCTCCGTCGACGCCCTGGTTCACCACCAGCCGGTACCCATTTTCGGCCAGCCCCTCGCGCTTCGCCGCTTGCCCGGCCACCGTCAGCAGGTGGCCCACCAGGAGCTCGTCGCCCGCCGCCAGGCCGGCCACCGCAGTAATATGTCGCAGCGGAATCACCAGAAGATGTATTGGCGCCTTGGGATGGATGTCCCGGATCACAAAGCACCGGTCGTCCCGGTGCAGGAACGTGCTGGGCGCCTCGCCCTTGCCGATCTTGCAGAAAATGCAGTCCTGCTCCGTCATGCGCCGCTCCTGACGTCCGTCGCCTGCCACATTCTACCCGCCGTCGCCCCGCTCTTGCGAGCAGACAGGCACGTTCCCCCTCTCCGTGGCAGCAAGACCCGCGAACAGCGATTGAGATCAGCAGTGAGGTCACGCCTCCGAGAGAGTCTCGATGCGTCGGGACTCTCTCGGAGGATTCAACCCTCTTCCCTGCAGGGAAGAGGGTCAGGGGGGTAGGTATCCGTCTGGAAACCAGAGCCGAGGAAAGGCAGCGCGCTCCGATCGTGTTTCGTGGGCAGTTTTGGAGCAAAGGCACGTGAAGAGAGGAGGGCGCACAATGAGGCGTCTCCTGCGCCGCCATCACCCTCTTTCGCGCAGCCCCGGCTCGGTGTACCGTAAGATTATGGTTGCTCAACGCCGCCCTACCAACCTTCCATCCGGGTCATTCACTCGCCCCAGTGCCTGGAGGCGTTGTGGCAAGTCCCGCAGCAGCCCCCCCCCCCCACCCCGTGCCCAACCTCGCGAAACTTCGGACTCATCAGAAATGCGCAAGCCGCATCACCACCCGATCCGCGGTCACGCAACCAGCGTCAAAACAACGAAGTCCAAAGCTGAGCAGTCGCCCAAAACAACCCAATCAATAGGCAGGCCCTCTCTACCGAGAGAGGGTGCGGATGATGAACGTGGTCTTCCCCATCCACTCATGGCTATCCGCGAGGGCGTTGGCTAAACCCCGCGAGTTGACAGCCCGGCATGCTTTTGTTACGGTTTCTCACTGCGGCCCCTGCTTTTCCACCTTACCGGAACTACGCGAAAGGGGGACTCATGAACATCGCGGAATTCCTCACCATCACCTCGGCCATCGTCCCGGACCGCGACGCCATCATCTTTGAGGGCAAGCGGTTCTCCTTCCAGGCCCTCAACGAGCGTTCCAACCGTCTTGCCAACGCGCTGGCCGCCATGGGCGTGGGCAAGGGAGACCGCGTCGCCACCATCCAGGTGAACGCCAACGAGGTCGTTGAGGCTGCGTTCGCCACCGCCAAGGTGGACGCAGTCTTCGTGCCGCTCAACTTCCGCGGCCGCGCCGAAGAGTTCGCCTTCATGATCAACGACGCAGAGCCCAAGGTCGTCCTCGTCGGCAAGCGCTACCACCAGCTCCTGGACGGCGTCCGCTCCAGCCTCACGGTCCCCGTTAAGTTCATAGCGCTAGAGGGCGCCTACAAGGACTGGCCGGAGTACGAGTCACTCCTTGCCAAGGCCTCGCCCGACGACCTCTTCCCGTCCGCCACCGACGAGGACACGGTCGTCCTCATGTTCACCGCCGGCACCACCGGCACGCCCAAGGGCGTCATGCTCACCCACAACAGCTTCTCCTCGTACATCCTCAACAACGTGGAGCCCGCCGACCCCGAGGTTGAAGAGAAGAACATCCTCACCGTCCCGCTCTACCACATCGCCGGCCTCCAGGCCGTCATGGCCGGCATCTACGGCGGCCGCACCCTCGTCGTCCAGCGCCAGTTTGACGCCGAGGACTGGATGAATCTCGTCAAGGCCGAGAAGGTGGACCGCGCCATGATGGTGCCCACCATGCTCAAGCAGCTTATGGACAGCCCAAAGTTCAACTCCGCCGACCTCCAGAGCCTCAAGGTCATCACCTACGGCGCCGCGCCCATGCCGCTCGAGGTCATCAAGCGCGCCATCCGCGTCTTCCCCACCACCCGCTTCATCAACGCCTTCGGGCAGACCGAGACCGCCTCCACCATCACCATGCTCCCGCCCGACGCCCACGACATCCCCGCCACACTCCCACCGGAGGAGCAGGAGCGCCGCTTCAAGCGCCTCGCCTCCATCGGCAAGCCCCTGCCCGACGTTGAAATCCGCATCGTGGACGAAGATGGGAAAGACGTTCTTGAGGGCGTCACTGGCGAGATCGTCGCCCGCGGCCCCCGCCTCATGAAGGGCTACTGGAAGCGCGAGGAGGCCACCAAAGAAACCCTCCGCAACGGCTGGCTCTACACCGGCGACCTGGGCTACCGCGACGACGAAGGGTACATTTTCCTGGGAGGGCGCTCCAAGGACTTCATCAAGCGCGGCGGCGAGATGATCGCGCCGGAAGAGGTGGAGCAGACCCTCATGTCTCACCCTGCCATTGACGAGGCCGCCATCATCGGCGTGCCCGACGTGGACTGGGGCGAGCGCGTCCGCGCTATCGTCGTCCGCAAGCCCGGCGCCGTCAAGATCAGCGACGAGAAGCTTGAGGCCGAGCTCATTGAGTACTGCCGCCAGCGCCTCTCCAGCTACAAGAAGCCCGAGTCCGTGGTCTTCACTGACGAACTGCCCCGCAACCCCATGGGCAAGGTACTCAAGCGCGAGCTGCGGCTCAAGTTCAGCCAGCCCGTCCTCGCCAAGGCGTAGGCCCCTCCAGCGATAGCGGTCGCTTCCAAGCGCGCGCAAGGCGGACGAAGGGGCGATTCACGAATCGCCCCTTCGTCCGCCTTGCCAAGCGTCTCGCAATCCCCCTCGTTTCGGGGTCTCACACACGTCCTACGCCCTGCGCACCCAGATGCGTGACGCCGCGCTGTAGCCCAGCGCGCCCTCGCGCACCGGCGTGGCGAACACCAGCACGCCCCGGAACTCGCCCGCCTCCACCACCAGCACCTCCCGGTCTGGCAGCACCCCGTGCTCAATGAGGAACCGCAGCAGCTCCGGGTCCTCCTCCGGCACGCGGGCGACAAGGTACGTCACCCCCGGCGTCGCGCGGTCCAGCGTCACGGTCTCGCCGGGCGGCGGGACATAATCGCTGCCCGGGATGGGCCGCCCAAAGGGGCACGTCGTCGGGTTGCCAAGTCGTTCCGCGATCTTCCGCTCCATCTCCGGCGAGATCGCGTGCTCCAGCCGGTGCGCCTCAACGTGCGCCAGGTGTAGGTCAAGCCCCAGCAGGTCCACCACCATCCGCTCCGCCAGCCGGTGGCGACGCACCATGTTCTCGGCCAGGAGCAGCCCGCGAGGCGTCAGCTCAATCTCCTTCTTCACATTGAGCGTGACGAGCTGCTCGCGGACCATGCGACGAAGCATCCCGGCGACCGTCGGCAGCGTCGTGCCGATCCCCTCCGTCGGCGGCAAGTGCCGGATGTGGTCCGCGAGTTGCACGATCGTGGGCCTAAGCCCCTCCTCCCGGATGAGGTACAGCGAGAGCAGGTAGTTCTCCGCGACGTGGGAGACGCGCTCCTGGTTTTTGGGCGCAGCCGCGCGTTCCAGGCCGTGCGCTGCTCCACGCCCTTGTGTGGCCGCCCGCGCTCGTTTCGCCATACGTCACCCCTCAGGCCCGCGTTCCCCCTTCCCTTTAGAGCCTGCCCTGAGCGAAGCGAATGGGGAAGAGGGTAGGGGGTTAGGTCGTCTCCCTCACGCGCTTTTGTGGCCGCCCTGGCTCGTTTCGCCACCGCTCACACCTCAGCCTTCAGTCGTGCTCTCCCTCCGTGCAGAGAACGGGGCTGCACGCACGATACCCTGGAGGCCCCGTTGCTGCACGTAGTCCACGCCTTCCCTCCGCCACTCAATCCTCCTCCACACTGCCATTCCCCTCTTGCGCCCAACAGAACACCCGTCCTATCCTATCCGTATGATCACCACCATCGCCACCCCGTCCCCGCGCCTTAGCCTCGCTACCCTCTGCCACAGGGAGAGGGCGAGGGTGAGGGTCGTCCCCTCGTCCTTGCCGCACCGCCCCGACGAAAACTGGATTCGTTCCTTCACATTTTGCAAACAAAAACCCCACCAAAAAATCAACGCTTTCTTTTCCACTAGGCCACCAAGCCATCTCTGGGCGCATCCAAACCGCCAGATCAATAGACGCCTTCTCCCCCTCACCCCGACCCTCTCCACGCCTGCCCTTGAGCGGCGCGAAGGGTCACGTCTCCTCCAGGAACCGCTCCCGCACCAGAGCAACCAGCGCCTGCGGCGCGTCTCCCGCTGATCGCCCGGCTACAAAGCACCGCGGCGGGTGGGCGGGGTTCAACCGCACCGAGACCATGATGCCTACGGGATACCGCTCCGTATGAGGCATCGTGCTGCGTACGGTCACGCCGGACTTCAGCGCCACCGTGTAGAGGTACGTCGCGCCCTGGAACGAGCGCCCCACGATGCGGCCAGCCCCCGCCTCCGCCGGCTGGATGAACAGGTCGTCGGGCCGGAGCATCACCTCAAGGTCGCCGCTCCTGTCCGCCTCGGCCTTCGACGTGGGGTTGACGCCGAGGTGCACCATGCCGTGGCTCCGCCCGACCGTGAGGAAGTCGGCGGCCCCCATGAACTGCGCCACGAACCGGCTGTTGGGCGAGTGAAAGATCCGCTCCGGCGTGTCCACCTGCTCCAGACGCCCGCCGTTCTGGACAGCGACCACGTCGCCCATGAACAGCGCCTCCTCCTGGTCGTGCGTTACAAGGACCGCGGTCGTCCCGTTCCCACGCAGGATCTCACGGACCTCCGCGCGCACCTCCGCGCGGAGGTGCGCGTGTAGGTTGGAGAACGGCTCGTCCAGGAGCAGCGCCTCTGGCTGCGGTGCCAGGGCGCGGGCCAGCGCCACCCGCTGCTGCTCGCCGCCGGACAGCTCGTGGGGGCTGCGGTCCCGCAGGCCCGCCAGGCCCACCAGGCGGAGGGCCTCGTCCACGCGGGCTGCACGTTCTTGGCTCCTTGGCAGTCCAAACGCCACGTTCTGCGCCACGGTGAGGTGTGGAAAGAGGGCGTAGTCCTGGAACACCATGCCCACGCGCCGCTTCTCCGGCGGCACGTTGATGCCCCGTCCCGCCACAATCCGCCCGCCCAGGATGATGGCGCCGGAGTCGGGGTGCTCAAAGCCTGCGATGAGGCGCAGCGTCGTCGTCTTGCCGCACCCGCTCGGGCCCACCAGCGCTATGATCGTCCCGCTCTCCACGCTCATGTCAAGCGCCTGGACCGCGGGCGCGCCCCCATAGCTCTTGTCCACGCCGATGCACCGGAGCGCGACGCTTCTCATGGCTCGGACCTCATGCCTCTAAAGCTCAGCAAGGCCATCGGAATTGACGACACCAAAACCAGGAGTAGCGCGGGAGTTGCGGCCCGCGCAAGGAACCCGCTGTCCGCGGCGGACCACGTGACCGTCGCCAGCGTCTTTATGCCGATGGGGCTAAGCAGCAGCGTCGCGGGCAACTCCTTCATCGCGCTCAGAAACACCAGCGCCGCGCCCGCCAGCACGCCGGGCCTGATGAGCGGCGCCGTGACGCGCACCGTGGTGCGTAGGTGGGACTCGCCCAAACTGCGCGAGGCCTCCTCAATGTGTGGGTTGACTTGCAGCAACGACGTGCGCGCTGCGCCCACGGCTTGCGGTAGGAACAGGATGACGTACGCCAGGACGAGCAGCGCGATGGTCTGGTACAGCGGCGTCAGCAGGTTCGCGCCGAAGAAGACCAGCGCCAGCGCCACCACAATGCCCGGCAGCCCAAACCCCACGTAGGTGGACCGCTCCAGGGCCACCGTGAGAAAGCTCCGGTAGCGGACGGCCAGGATCGCCACAGGCAGCGCCCCAGCCACCGCCGCTGCGGCCCCCAGCCCCGCCGCGTAGCCGGAGCTCAGGGCGGCGCTCCACACCACCCGCAGCGGCTCGCCCGCCAGTCGCGCCTGCGCCACCCAATAGCTCAGCACGCCGAGCGGCATCAGCAGCGTCGCGGTAGTCACCAGGCCGCAGAACGCCAGCGCCGGCCAGCGCCACGCGCCAAGGCGTACGGGCTTCATCCGCCGCGCGGTGCCCGGCGCGCTGCGGTGGTACCGCTGCCGTCCGCGCACCCGCAGCTCCAGCAGCAGGACCCCCCCTGCCGCCACGACGAGCACGAGCGCGAACGCCGCCGCTCCGACGCGGTCAAACGAAGCCTGGTATTGCAGGTAGATGGCCCAGGTGAACGTCTCGTACCGCATCAACGACACGGCCCCGAACTCACTCAGGGCGTAGAGCGCCGTCAGCAGCGCCCCCGCGGCGATCGCAGGCCGGAGGAGGGGAAGCGTCACCCGCCGGAACGTGCTCCAGCGACTGTGGCCCAAACTTTGCGCGGCGTCCTCCAGCGAGGGGTCCATGCCCCGGAGCGCGGCCTGCAAGCCCAGGAGCACGTACGGGTACGTGACCATCGTGGTCGTCAGCAGCGCGCCGGGGTAGCCGTGGATGTCAGGGAAGCGGTCAATCCCCAGCAACGGACCCAGGAGCTGCTGCGCCAGGCCCTTCGGCCCAAACGCCGCCAGCACCACGTAGGCCGCCACGTAGCTCGGGATGACCAGCGGCAGCGCCAGCAGCACGGACCAGGCCCGGCGCAGCGGCAGGTCCGCCCGCGTGGTCAGCCACGCCAGGGGCAGTCCCAGCGCCACGGAGAGGCCCGCCACTCCTCCGACCAGCGCGACGGTGCGTCCCAGCGTTTCCAATGTTCTGGCGCGGAGCAACAGGTCCCAGAACTCGCTGCCCGCCCCAAGCCCGCGCACCAGCAAGTAGATGGGCGGCAGCGCCACCGCTGCGGCCACCAGAAGCGCGGGCGCCCATAGGGACGCGGGCGGGCGGCGTCCTCCGAGCACCCGGCCTCCCAGCCCTTGGAGCAGCGCTATACCCCGCGCCATTTCCACGCCTAAACCACCTCTGAATGAAGGTGGCGGTTACCGTGTGTCATTCTGAGGAGCCCCGACCGCAGTCGGGGCGACCGAAGAATCCGTTCGCCGGACGTGCATTCCTCAAAGCGGGTGAATACGGATTCTTTGCCACGCTGAGAATGCCACCCAAGACACCGTGCATGTGCAAACAGATCACGCCACTTTCCCCCACAGTTGGCATCAGATCACCCCAACGTTCCGCAGCAGCCTCAGCGTGCCGTCCAGATCGTTCAGGTCGCTCAGGTCAAAGGACGGCGACTTCACCTGGTTGAGCGGCACAAGCTCTGGGTGAATCTTGATGCCGGGTACCACCGGGTACTCGTACGCGTCGTCCGGCGCATCGCCAGCGAAGAACTCCTGCGCCCGTGTGGATAGCAGGAACTCTACGAAGCGCATGGCGGCATCCTGGTGCTTGGACGTGCCCAGGATACCCACACCCGCGGCGTTCACCAGCGCGCCGGCGTCGCCCGAGCGTGGGTAGTAGTTCCGGACGGGAAAGGCGGGGCCTTTCTCTTTGAGCTGCGCGTACAGGTAATAGTGGTTGATCAGCGCCGCGTCCACCTCGCCGGAGGCCACGGCCAGAAGGGCGGCGTTGTTGTTGGGGTACGCCTTGGCCTGGTTCGCCTTCATGCCCTCCAGCCAGCCGCGGGCTCGCTGCTCCCCCTCCACCTTGCGGAGCGCGGTGACGAACGCCTGGAACGACCCGTTGATGGGCGCCCAGCCCACCCGGCCCCGCCACTTCGGTTCGGTCAACCCGAAGACGGAGTCCGGCAGGTCGCGCTCGGAGAGCTTCGTGGTGTTGTAGGCCACCACGCGAGCGCGGGCCGTGATGCCCACCCACTCACCCTTCGGAGACCGGAATCGCTGGTCCACCTTCCCAAGGATGGAGTCAGGAAGCTTGAGGAAGCCGCCCTTCTTCGCCACCGCGCCCAGTGCGCCTGCGTCCTGCGCCCAGAACACGTCCACCGGGCTGTTCTTGCCCTCCTCCAGGATGGTGGCCGCAAGCTGCGACGTGCCGCCGTAGCGGACCTGCACCTTGATGCCCGTCGCCTTGCTGAACTCCTCAATGATGGGGCCGACCAGCTCCTCGGCGCGCCCGGAATACACGACCAGCGGGCCGGACGGTGGAGGGGCGGGCGTGGCGGCGGGCGGCGATGCAGTCGTGAATGGCGCCGGCTGCGCAGCCGATGGCGGTGCTTGCGTCGCGCTCTTGCTGCAGCCGGTCGCCAGCGCGACGCCAAGCATCAGCGAGAGCAGAACAGGCAGCACCCGGCGAATCAGCGATAGAGACCGGCGGTGCGCTTGGTCTTCTGCCCTCGCCAAGACACCCGATCGCAATGAACGCAGGGACACGGGTGTTCCTCCTTTTCCTTTTCACCTTCGTGCGCAGGCCCAGCGCCGCAGACGTCTCGGCCCCTCAACGACGCCACCAGCAGCCGCTCTGGGGCGCCGCCCGCGGTAAGGAGCGCGGGTGGGGCAGGGCAACGCACAGCGAGACAGGCCGCAAAAGTGCAGGGCGAGATCGCAGAACGCTGGCGCGTACTCACCTACGTCGCATTGCCTATACTACCAAGAGAAATATCATTATACTAACTGATGTTTGACGTTAGCATAGAGTCTTCTAGCGAGTCAAGCACTATCTGCTGGTATAGTGAACAGTGTCTATCTTTTCGCCTGTTTACCACGGGAAAACTCAGAAGTGGAGGCCCGGTGAACTGATGCGCAAATTGGGTGATATCGGATGGTCCTGGCGGGATTCTTGCACACTTCCATGGGGATGGTCGACGAAATTCATGCCTTAACATGAATGGAGCGATTCTCAGAGCATAGTCAGAAAGTTAGTACATACATAGTTCATGTTCCTGTCCGCATGTTCAGGCGCCCCGGATGCGGGTCACGGCAGGAAAACGTGCGGCTCGTGCGGCAGCATTATCCCAGGCACGGTGCATGGCGTACACTACACAGCGGATCCCACGCCAGAGTCACGGCGCACGGGGCCTGTCAGTCGAGAGGTGCACCCATGGCCATGCTCATGTTTGAAGTAGAAGAAAACCCCAACTGCGAAGGGATGCCCCAGCTCATCTTCAACACCCTCGCCGACGTGCGGCAGGTCAGCCATGTCAAGGCCGCGCGCACCGGCGGCCAGACGACCTTTCACCGCATCACGGGCTGGTCAAGCGCGGGTGGCGGGACCCCCTCCACGGCTTACGTCGTCAAGATTGAGGAATCAGGCTCAGGCGTCGGCTGGCTCGTATACGGTGGCGACTGGGGAGTTCGCCTCATGCCGCCCGTGGTCACCGAGGCGTGGGATCTCGCCAGCAAGACCCAGTGGGGCGAGCCATACCTCCTCCTGAACGACGAGTCCGACGTGCGGTACGCGTAGGACCTCAGCTATAGTCTCGTACCTTGCTCAGACATCTGTGCGTGCCTACACAAGTTTTGAAGGCCCGTAAACAGATGCCAACATTCGCGTCGCCGCTGAGATGATGGGGTCCTCTCCGCAACAATAGGGATTCAGGGAGAGGTGGGTGGCGAGGGTTCGGTAGGGGCGCACCGCCGTGCGCTCCTACATTCTGTGCGTACGGACGTCTCGCGCTTGCTGCCGCCGGCATTCGCTGTGAAGGGTGCAACGCCGCGCCCTGCCTGCTACAATAGTCCGAGCCTTTTCGGGGGTGATCAGATGACCGTAAGACGCCTTTCTCCAAAGTGGCCCGTATTGGTCCTCCTGATGGTCGTCGCTCTCGCCGTCGCCTGCGGCGGCAAGGACGACACGCCCCCCGCGACAGCCTCCAAGCCCGCCAAGCCAACGCCAGCCAGCGCACCGAGCGCCCCGGCGGCATCCAGCAGCTCAGCACCCCAATCGGCAGTAAAGGAGACCGCAAGCGTGACCACACCTTCGCCCAAGCGCTGGACCACTGCACCGGCCATGACGATTGACGCCAAGAAGAAGTACACCGCAACCATCACGACCAGCAAGGGGGCAATCGTCGTTGACCTCTTTGCCGTCGATGCCCCAAAGACTGTCAACAACTTCGTCTTCCTGTCCAGGGAGAAGTTCTACGACGGCGTGACCTTCCACCGCATCATCAAGGCCTTCATGGTCCAGACCGGCGACCCGCAGGGGACCGGCTCGGGCGGCCCTGGCTATCAGTTTGCAGACGAGCCGGTTAAGAAGAGCTACGTCCGCGGGACGCTCGCCATGGCCAACGCCGGCCCCAACACCAACGGCAGCCAGTTCTTCATCGTCCACCAGGACTACCCGCTCCCGCCCAACTACACCATCTTCGGCGTCGTCACCGGCGGGCTGGACGTGCTGGATGCCATCGCCACCTCGCCGGTGCGCGCAAGCTTCTCCGGAGAGCCTTCGCAGCCCACCGAGCGGATAACGATCCAGTCGGTGACCATCACCGAAAGCTAGCCGTGTGGCCGCCGGGAAGACTCCCGCCGCCCGGTTTCAGCTTGCCTTCGCCCGCTGGATGAACTCGCTCGTGGCCTCGTAGTCGCGTAGGCCGCCCTTGAGGATGGGCGGCATCAAATAGAACGTGTTCAATCCACACTGCCGGAAGGCATGGAGCTGCTCCAACGCCATGTCCACGCCAGGCCGGCCTGCCGCCAAGTCGCGCCGCACCTGTTCCGGCACATCGCCAAAGAGCACCCCGTCTTTGATGGGGATGGGGAGCCCAAAGAGCACCGGCGTTTCCTCCGGCCTTCCCCCTGCCTGCGCAAACGCAGCCAAAAACGCCTCAGCCTGGTCGGTTCGGTACACGGACTGGGTGATCAAGAAGCGCGCGCCGGCATCCACCTTGCGTCTCGCAAGGCGGGCTTCTGTCTGGAGAGGCCGTGACGGGTCAACGGTAGCACCCACGCAGAAGCCGGTCGGCGAGCGGAGCCGGAGGCCTCGGTAATCAAGGCCCTTGTTCATGGCCGCGATGGCCGCTATCAGCTCGGTCGGTCGTAAGTCATCCACCGGCTTCACCAACGCGAGTTCTTTCTCGTTAAAGGCGTCTCCCTTGATTATGAGCACGTTGGTGACTCCGAGAAGCTGGGCGCCCAGAAGGTGGCTCTGGAGGGCCAGGCGGTTCATGTCACGGGTGGCCAGGTTGAAGACGGTCGGCCTTCCGGTTTTGGTCTGGAGGAAGTGCGCGAGCGCGAGGGAGTCCACGCGGACAGACTTGCTTGGATTGTAGGCGACAGAGAAGGCGTCCGCTTCCACGCGCAGAAGCGGCTCCAGGAGCGATGGTTCCGCGCCTCGTGGCGGGGAGACATCCAGCAGGAAAAAGGGCGCGTGCTTGCTCTGCGCGACGAGATCCACAATGGACGCCACGGCTGGCTCCTCACCGTCTTCAGCAGGCTACGACTTCCGTCATCATGGTACCATGAGCCCGTTTCGCTTGGGCGCGAAGACTCGTAAGGCCAGTATCGCTGGGAACGCCGCCGCATCATATACGTATATCCAACGGTTGCGATTACGCGAGGAGGGACAACAAGAAACTATGGCCATCAAGTTCACCGACGAGATGAAAGAGCTGGTCAACAAGGCGCTGGCGGACCAGGCGCCCTGCTTCGTTACGACCGCGTCGGCCAAGGGCGAGCCGGGCATCGGGCTTCGTGGGAGCGTGATGGTGTTTGACGACAACCACATCGCCTGGTGGGAGCGGGCCAAGCGCGACGGGCTGCAGCACATTCAAGAGAACCCCCGCATCGTCGTCATGTACCGCAACACCAAGCCTGAAGTCCGCAAGACCTGGAAGATCTACGCCAGCGCAAAAGTCTATGAGTCCGGACCCATCCGCGAACAGGTCATGGGTCGGACCGTAGCGGCCGAGCTGGGTCAGGACCCGGAGCGCAAGGGCGTGGCGGTCGTGGCGGAGGTGGACCTGATTACCCAGGGGAACAACCTGCTCCAGGCGAAAGACGGGTTCAAGCTCCCCGACTGGGTCATCCCGACTCCGCCGCCGCCCCCTGCGCCGGCGGCGCCTCCCGCCCAGGCGGCGCCCGCGCGGTAGTTCGCAGCGCGTGCGTTTGCCATGGCCTGCCTCTCTCCGGTACGTCGGCGGAGTGCTACGGGTGCTACGAACAGTGGACAGGGCAGCCTCTTGCGCAAAGGAGCTGCCCTGTGGCATACAAGACGTGTTACCTCGCGTTCGATGACAGCCACTGACGGGCGAGGAATCCGGTTTGCCTGCGGTCTATCTGAGTTTTCAGGACGCTCGCATGGTGAATGCCTCATGATTTACGACCTCGCGGGCGTGATCTTCTGGACCGAGCACCTGAAGCCCATGGTCCGGTTCTACCGCGACGTCCTCCAGCTCCCCGTCCACTCCGACCACGGCGACTTCGTGGCCTTTGAGATCAGGCCGGGAGTCCGGCTTAGTGTGGGGCGCCACGACCGGATTCATGGCTCCTCCCGCGAGCCGTACCGCGTGATGATCAACCTGCAGGTGGACGATATCTACGCCGCGCACAACGCCCTGGCGGCCAAGGGCGTTACGTTCCTCCGCCCGCCCGAGCGCGAGGACTGGGGCGGCCTCGTCGCCACGCTCCAGGACCCTGACGGCAACACCCTCCAGCTCTTCCAGTTCCCGCCGTCATCGCGGCACTGAGCGCTCGCCACCCTGCATTTCTCCCTGGGGCACGGTTTCCTTGTAGGGGCGGGTCCCTACCGCTCCTCCCGGCGCTTTAGGAAGCGGAACAGCGCTGGGTGCACCGCTTGGCACTGCTCCAGTGCCTTCTCCATCACCGCCCGTAAGGTGGGGTGCGCTTGCGGGCTGGTGCGGAGTCGGAACAGGTGATAGCACTCGCGAAGGTTCATTTGCGCCAGCACGCGGCGGCGGTGCGCGTGTGTCACCACGTACTGCGCCACCAGCGGTGAGACCTCTGAATCAATGGTTGCAAATGCCTTCTCAGCGGCCCCTACCGCCCCCTGGTACAGTCCACCCGCGCTCGCGTCACGGATGACCCCCGGCACCAGCGCGCGGTGCGCCACCGTCAGCGGCTGTGCGATGTATGTCTGCATCCGGTGTCGTTTGAACTCGCGGTACGCGCCGTAGTCCATCACTAGCTCAAGCGTGTACTGAGGCAGTTCCGCCTCTCGTCCGGGCGTGTCGAAAGGCCCCAGCGACTCCCACGCTTGCGCCAAGACCGCCGCCCGCTCCTCGGCGCCCATCACGCCCGCGGCGTCCAACGACTCCGCGTAGCTGCGGTGCGACGCGGCGAACAGCAAGGCCGCGACCACCTTCTGCTCGGCGTTGTGGTCGTAGCCGACGAGCCGCGCGGTGCTATCCGGCGACGCCGTCGGCGCGGGCCACGCCGCATCCGATGCAGGCGTGCGCTGCGCCGCCGCCGCTCTCAGATACTCCGTCGGCTCCGCGTACTTGATGAGTGTGGGCGTGATTGTTTGTCCCTCGTCCTTGAGGAGCTGGCCTATCTCACGCTCCTCCTGGAGTTGAGAAGCGGCGAGCTTGCGGATGGCGTGCTCCAATGAACGCGCGTTCAGCGTCATGCCCACGTTCGTCAGCGTGGAGGCGGGCAGGACGAAGCGGCACGCGTCCGTCGCCTCGCGGCGGATGCGCAGGTTGTACGCGCCGTCGCGCTCGTTCGCGCCGCGCGGACGGGCTGTCCGCAAGTACGCCTGGGTCTTCTCCAGCAGCGCGTGGTACGCGTCAAAGAGCGCGTCGCAGGTACTGGTGTACATCTCGCGCAGCTTCGGGTGGCGGTCCAGCTCCGGCGGCGTGTAGTAAGCGCCCTTCTCCAGCACCTGGTAGCGTGATGACTTCTCCGTGTACGACGCCAGCCGGTTGTCTTCCAGCGTGTCGCACGCCAGCCGCGAAATGTTCTCCACCGCCATGTGGATGACCGCGTGCTCCGCCACCGAGGCGTGGCCGTAGCCCAGCACCCAGCGCTCGTGGAAGTCCGCCGCCTTCTCCGCGCTCACCTGTAGGGCGATCTCGTCAAACGCCTCCGGCCGCCGCGACGTCATGGCGAACGCCACGGCGATCTGCTCCTCGGTCAGGGTTCGCGCGTCCAGCGGATAGACACGCCGTGGGAAGCGGGCGGTCGCGACCACGTTTTACCTCTGAGTCAACGTTCGCTCAAGGCTATCATAGGTTGCCTCGCAGCTCTACGCCGGCCCCACCAGCACGTCGTCGCCTTCAAGGCGGACGGCGTATTGCTGGAGCGGCTGGTCGGCGGGCTCCTGGACCACCGCGCCGGTGCGGACGTTGAAGCGGCTCCCGTGCAGGATGCACTCCACCTCTTCGCCCTCAAGGAACCCATCGCCAAGCGGAAAGTCCGCGTGTGTGCACGTCTCCGCGACCGCGAAAAGCTCGCCGCTGACGTTGGCAAGGAGGATGCGTTCTCCCTCCACCTCCACCGCCTTCATCTCGCCGCGTTTGATCTCGTTCGCCTTGGCGACCTTGACGAAGCCTTGCATTGCGCCACCTCAGACGGATTCTTCGCTGCGCTCAGAGCTTGTGAAGCAATGGTCTTTCGAGCCTTTGGCCCTTCCGGCGACCTCCGGTGTCCATAAGCCAACCTGGGGGACGCCCACCGCCTCACCACCCACCTCTCCCTAAATCCCTTCTCGACGCGGGGAGGGATTTGACCATCTGACGGCGACGCGAATGTTGGCGTTTGTTCACAGGCTCTCAGCATGACAGGGGAAGTCGGCGACTTTGACGAAGCCCTATGGCGTCACCTCTTGCTCAGTGGTTGGGTGGCGATTGAGCTCCTGTTTTCCGTTGTTGGCGGCGTTTATTTTTCAAGCTGAGGAAATTGTGCGGATTTGTTCTTGAATGCCGATTCAGCCAACGGATACGGAGTGCATCGGGAAAACCTGCGCAAATTTTTATGTGTCCCTCTCCTTCCATTGCCCTATCGCCGTTCCAGTTGGTGTGGCGGAGGCCGTGGCGAACTCGAGGGTCATCATGGTTCTATGGTAGGACTAGGTGACGGGCAAACGGAAGGGGCAGATGGCACCCGTTGCTTATGCTTCCGTGCTCAGCAACGGGTCATGAGGCTGTGGCATAGCCAATTGTTCAGGCTAGACGGTGGCGCCGCGCGGGAAGAGCAATGCGCTTCAGGCGGCATGGCGCTGACCCTTCGCTGCGCTCAAGGGCAGGCACTAACCCCCCGCCTCGTGCCCGAGCGGGAAGGGAAATTTCGGCTAGCTACCTTCCCGGACGCCGAGGAAATCGCGCACCACCTTGAGGAACACTGCAAGCTGGTCATGGTGCACCCAGTGGCTCGCATCGGGGATAGTTACGCTGCGGGCATTGGGGAATGCCTTGGTACGCTCGTCCTCGCCACGGACGGCGAAGGACTGCTCGCCGTTGACCAGCAGCGTCGGCGCGGTGATCCGGCTCCAGACGACCGACGTATCGTCCTCGTGGTACGGGTAGGCCATCCGGGCCGCGCGGACGTAGTTGTCATACTTCCAGGAGTACGTCCCGTCCTCGTTGCGCGCGAGGCCGTGCGCGGTGATGTGCTTTGCCTGCTCCGGCGAGAACCGCGTGTGCTGCTCCAGGGTCCGCTTCACCGCCTCGTCGAGGGTCTTGTAACGGCGCGGGTTCCGCGCGGCAAGCTCGTGGTTGTGGGTGATCCACTGCTGGATACGCTCGTGTGTGGGACGCTGCGCATGCTCGCCTCGCCG
This sequence comes from Dehalococcoidia bacterium, assembly GCA_009693045.1. GTDB lineage: Bacteria > Chloroflexota > Dehalococcoidia > Lucifugimonadales > SHYT01 > SHXZ01. Next base: position 69,893 of record SHXZ01000009.1, read on the forward strand.
GGGCGTGGGGCCTAGCCCCTCAACCGCCACTACCTTGACGACGTGCTGGGGGTACACGCCCGCGTACTGGAGCACGATGCCCGCGCCCAGCGAGTGGCCGAGAAGCACGGCGGGGAAGGCGTTGATCTGCGCCAGGAGCTGCTCCAGGTCGGTCACGTAGCCGATCATGGAGTAGTCGCCGCCGACGGCCCAGGCTGAGTCGCCGTGGCCGCGCAGGTCCGGCGCGACGACGTGGTAGTCGTCCCGCAGCGCCTTCGCCACCCAGTCAAAGCTCCGCGCGTGGTCCAGCGTGCCGTGGACAATGACGAGCAGCGGCTTCCCTTCGTTGCCCCAGTCCACGTAGTGCATCTTCAGCCGCTGCGAGACGTAGAAGTGCGACGTTGGCCCGACGATAGCTTGCTCGCCCATGTTCCTTCCTTCCAAGAGGTGCGACATTAGGCAAGATTGTAGCACCACGGGCGGGTCTGTCAGGATGGCAGCGTCACTTGCTGGGCGGAGACTCCGGGAGTCACGCCGGCGTGGCGCGGTTACGTCGCCGATTGCACACCGGCTCGGCAAGCCGGACTAACCTCCTGCCCCCCGCCCAACTCAGGGAAGGGGGGTAGGTTCTGCGTGCTATAGTTGTCCTACATCGGCGTGGAGGGATGGCCGAGCGGTTGAAGGCGCCTGTCTTGAAAACAGGTGTGGCGCAAGCTACCGTGGGTTCGAATCCCACTCCCTCCGCCATCTAGCAGCGCATCTGCCGGACGATACGCTCTGCGCTGACCAGCAAGGGAGGAGGCCACATGCCCGTCATCACGCTGCGCGACGGCACCACCATCCACTACGAGACGCACGGCTCCGGCCCGGTCGTCGCGCTGACGCCGGGCGGACGCGGCGGCAAGGACACGTTGCGGCCGCTGGCGGAGCGGATGGCGAAGGACGACTACCAGGTGCTCATCTGGGATCGCCGAAACTGCGGCGCCTCCGACGTGGTCATCGCCCGCCGACGCGATGCGAACGGGCGCGAGCTTTCCGAGCAGGAGATATTCGCCGAGGACCTGTACGAGTTGCTTGGACGGCTCAACGCCCGGCCCTGCTGGGTGGGCGGCGTCTCGGCGGGGTGCCGTGTCTCTCTGCTGCTCGCCATCCGCCATCCGGACGCCGTGAAGGGCCTGCTCGTCTGGATGGTCACGGGCGGCGCGGTTGCGGCGCAGCGCTTGGGCCACCTGTACTACGAGCAGTTCGTTGACGTGGCGGAGCGCGAGGGCATGGCGGGCGTGCTCAAGGCCGAGTTCTTCGCCGAGCGCGTCCAGCAGAACCCCGCCAACCGCGCGCGGCTCCTGGCGATGGACCCCAAAGAGTTCATCGCCGTCATGCGCGAATGGCGCGCGTTCTTCACCGCCGACAAGCCCGTCGTCGGCGCCACCGAGGAGGAGCTGCGGCGCATCAAGGTCCCCATCACCATCATCGCAGGCGGCGACGACGTCCATCCCAGGCCCGTGGCGGAGAAGCTGCACGCGCTGCTGCCCCAGTCGGAGTTCCACCCGCCGTTGTGGACGCCGCAGGAGCGGGAGCGCCTGGCGCTTGACCCGATCGCCTCGCGCCAGGCGACAGCGGACAAAGTAGGCCCCATCCTCCTGGCGTTCCTGGCGAAGCAGCGTGCAGGCGCAACGGCGCGGACGTAACAGAGCGCCAGCCGCCAGGCGTCGCGCGCGGCACTCTAATTCCTTCTCCCTCTGGGAGAGGGTGAGGGACGCCCCTACGTCTTTTGCCTCGCCTGCCGCAGCAGGAAGGCAAGCTGTGTCCGGTCAAAGCCTAACGCCTGCGCCTTTGCCGCGTCCTCCCGCGCCTTCGGCTCCTCGCCGGTGCGGGTGTAGGCCAGCGCCCGCACCGCGTACGCCGAGGCGAGCTTGTCGTTGAGCCGTATGGCCTCGGTGGCGTCGCGGACGGCCTGTTCAGACTGTCCCAGGTCCCAGTTTGCGGCGGCGCGGTTGTTCCACGCATCCGCGTGATCAGGTTTGAGGCGGACCGCCTCGGAAAAGTCCTCCACGGCGGCGTAGTGCTGCTGGAGCTGGATGTTCGCCATGCCTCGGTTGAAATACGCCTCCGCGTGGTCCGGCGCGAGGCGCACCGCCTCATCAAAGTCCTCTATCGCCTTCAGCGGCTCCGCGAGCTGGCCGTACAGCACGCCCCGCCGGAAGTAGGCGGAGGCGTCCTCCGGGCTGGCCTGGATGGCGGTGCTCAGTTCCGCCACGGCGGCCTGAAGGCGTGGGATTGGGTCGGTGGAACTTGGTTCTGGGGGCGAGCGAAGAGGCTGCTGGGGATGAAGAGAAGACATAGATCCTACGCCTCTAACAGCCTTAGTTCAGGGGCCGAAGGTGCGGGCTTCCTGACAGAAGTATAGCAACCGGTAGCCCCGCAGGCCGAGTACTTGGCTAACTTGAATCACGTTGGCCCAGCCCGACGGTCTTGGTACATAAACTTTAAGAAGGCTGCTCGAGCTAGAGAGGGTTCTATGCGGCTAAGGAGGATAGTCTTTTGGCATGTTTTTTCTTAGTTCTCAGCTTGGTTGGTTGCTGACGTTCAGGTGGGGCTTTTGCTGTTCTCTGCGATTTTGCTGAAGGCGCGCTCTTCGGATTTGGTTCGACGGGCGGTTGGTTACTCAAATTACAAAGCTTAGTTTGGGCTTGTGAGGTTTTAGTGGGTTTTTTCTGCTTGAAACTGACAGCGCCTGAAGTACGCTCAGGTCCCTACGTAAAAAAGTCCCTGGGCATGAACAACGCTGCCAATGTTCCAACAGAAGCTAGCACGACACTCGCCACGAAGATGATGAGTGCCCACGTGTTCTCCTCACCAATGCATTTATTATACAGGTAAGAGTCATATGTAAGATCAACACAATCCGCGCTTCCGCTACCGAGAATTCCTACACACTGAACAATTAGAAAGAGAATAACCCCTGTCCACATGGCAAACCACAGACGAGTTAGTCCATGCTTTACTATCGGTGGGCTCTTGGCAATAGTCCTGACGATTCCTCCAAGAACCGCTTCTCCGACCACCCCAGCCGGTTTCTTACCTACTTTGACTGCTATGTCAATGCCTTTCCCCACTAGAAACAGTGCAGTCCAGAAACCAATAACTATTCATAAAGATAGGAAAGCGATTGCCCATTTGGAGTAGTTTGGAAATAGTACTGGAAGAAATGAACCGACGAGGACGAACGGAATTATTAGAAGAATTAAGGCGCCAAAAAAGATGCCTAGAATTCTTGACATTGAACCACCTCAATCGGTTGGTTTGGTTAGAACCCCGCAAGCTCTATTTGAGGCAACATAGTGCCGTGTAGGTCGTAAAACGGACCGTCGCATTAGGTGACTCGCATTATAAACCACATCCGATATTTGCTGGCGGGTTAACTTCAATCCGAGTTGACTTACTACCGGAGACTGAACAACGCTGACCTCGGATCGCGCTTGTGCTACACTGTCCGGCGGCGTCATGTAGGAGCGTAGTTTCCACGCCCCCAACAAAGGAGTCAGCCATGAAAATCCACGAGTATCAGGCCAAGGCCATCATGGCTAAGTACGGCATCGCCGTCCCCAAGGGCGGCGTCGCGTCCACGCCCGCGGAAGCGCGGCAGATCGCGGAGAGCCTGGGCGGGCGCGCCGTCGTCAAGGCGCAGGTCCACGCGGGCGGCCGCGGCAAGGCGGGCGGCGTCAAAGTCGTCAGCAGCGCGCAGGAAGCCGAGCAGGTTGCGGCACGGCTCCTCGGCAGCAACCTGGTGACCCACCAGACGGGGCCCGAGGGCGTGCCCGTGCGCAAGGTGCTGGTGGAGGAGACCGCCGCCATCGCCAAAGAGCTCTACCTGAGCCTCACGGTGGACGCGGCCTCGCGAGGGGCGGTCGTCATCGCCAGCGAGGCGGGCGGTATGGAGATTGAGGAAGTCGCGGCCCGCTCGCCGGAGAAGATCATGCGGCTGGCGCCGCACCCCGTCCTGGGCCTCTACGCGTTCCAGGCGCGCAAGGTGGCCTACGCGCTCAACCTCAAGCCGGAGCTGGTGCGACCGGCGGGCGACCTGCTCATGAACCTGCAGCGGCTCTTCGTGGAGAACGACTGCTCACTGGTGGAGATCAACCCGCTGGTGATAACGCAGGACAACAGGCTGGTGGCGCTGGATGGCAAGATCAACTTTGACGACGACGCGGACTTCCGCCACAAGGAATGGGAGCAGCTCCGCGACCCGGAGCAGGAGGACCCGCTGGAGCGCCAGGCCGCAACCTTTGGCGTCAACTACGTGCGCTTGGACGGCGACGTGGGTTGCTTGGTCAACGGGGCCGGGCTGGCGATGGCGACGATGGACATGGTGGGCGAGGTTGGCGCGCGTCCAGCCAATTTCCTGGACGTGGGCGGCGGTGCCGACGACGAGAAGATCAAGCAGGCGTTCGGCATCATCCTCGGCGACCCACGGGTCAAGAAGGTGCTCGTGAACGTGTTCGGCGGCATCCTGCGCTGCGACGCCGTGGCGCGCGGCGTCATCGCCGCCTGCAAGGAGACCGGCAAGAACCCGCAGATCATCGTGCGACTTCTGGGCACGAACGCCGACGAGGGCCGCAAAATCCTCCGCGAGTCCGGCTTGAAGGTGGACCTTGTGGACACGCTGCACGAGGCGGCGGCGAAGCTGCGGTAGGGGCGACCCAACGGGTCGTCCCTACCGGCCCTCACCCTAACCCTCTCCCACAAGGGGAGAGGGGATGTTCTCAGCGCTCTCCCAGAGGGGAGGGAAAAGAGGAGCAAAACCATGAGCATCCTGATGAACAGAGAGACGCGGGTGGTGGTGCAGGGCATCACGGGCCGCGAGGGCGGGTTCCACGCCCAGCGCTGCCTGGAGTACGGCACGCAGATCGTCGCGGGCGTGACGCCGGGGCGCGGCGGGACAAAGTGGAACGAGACGGCGCCTGTGTTCAACACGGTGGAGCAGGCCGTGCGCGAGGCCGGCGCCAACACCTCGCTCATCTTCGTTCCCGCGGCCTTCGCGGCGGACGCCATCGTGGAGTCGGCGGACGCGGGCGTCAAGGTCGTGGCCTGCATCACGGAGGGCATCCCGGTGCAGGACATGATCAAGGTGGACCTGTACCTGAAGACCAAGCCTGGGACGACCCTGATTGGGCCGAACTGCCCCGGCGCTATCTCGCCGGGCGCCAAATGCAAGGTCGGCATCATGCCGGGGAACATCCACAGGCCGGGGCATGTGGGCGTCGTCTCCCGCAGCGGCACCCTAACCTACGAGGCCGTTGGCCAGCTGACCGCGCTCGGCATCGGCCAGTCCACGTGCGTGGGCATCGGCGGCGATCCGATCACCGGCCTCAGCTTCGTGGACGTGCTCAAGATGTTCGGCGAGGACGACGAGACCGAGGCCGTGGTGCTCATTGGCGAGATCGGCGGCTCGCGGGAGCAGGACGCGGCCCGCTACATCGCCGAGCAGTTCAAGAAGCCCGTCGCGTTCCTCATCGTCGGCCGGTCGGCGCCGCCGGGGCGTCGGATGGGCCACGCGGGGGCCATCATCACGGGCAGGGAAGCCACCGCGGCGGCCAAAATCCAGGCTCTGAGCGACGCGGGCGCGAGGCACATCCCCACGCCAGCGGACATCGGCGTGACGATGCGAGACCTGCTGCGGGAGCGCAGTCCGCGCCGTTCCGCGGGTAGGGCGGCTGCGGCCAAGCCGGCGTCACGCTCGGCGGCTACAAAGAAAGCGCCAGCTAAAGCAGCGGCGCGCCCGGCAAGCGTGAAAGGAGGGCCAGCCAGGTCGGTCAACCCCGGCAGCCAAGCCCTCCGGACGGATACCAAGCGCTCCGGCAGTGCCGCGCGCCCCAGCCGCAGCACACCAAAGCCGTCGTCTCGCAGCATGCCGACGCGGCGCACCCCCGCAACGCGCGAAGGGTCGAGCAGGCGCGGGCGGCAGTAGGCAAGCCAGTCGGATGCGGAGCACGCGGTACGATTGCATCCGGTTTGCTATAATGAGGGTTATGCAAGGAGGTTTGCCATGGACAAGAGGCAACTGCAACGCATGGGACTGATCGGACTGATCATCATGGCGATGGTGGGCCTGTTCTACTTCTGGTCGCGGAGCCAGAAGGACAAGCGGCTGCGCGAGGTGCCGCCGGACGACCGAAACCTGAGGTAATGAGGCCCCACGTTCTAGGCAGCGAGGCCTAGCAGCGTTGATCGGGACCAGTACTCCCTGAGCGGGGCGCCAGAGAGCCGGGAGCGGCCTGGCCCCGTTCACTTCGTTCAGGGCAAGCTCTGAGTGAGGCCGGGCGAAGCAAGGGCAAGCCGAAAAGGTGGGAGTCGGCGCCAGCGCGCGGGAGGAATGGGCCCGGGAGCCTCGGCCTGAACGGGCCTTCGCCCGTCTTCCTTTGGCTGGGCCAAGGGATGCGGAGGAAGGACCAGTAGCCGCCGACGGAGTGGGCGCCGTTATCGGAGCCCAGGCGAAAGCCTCCCTACCAGCGGGGTTGTCGCTACGATGAGACTGGGCCAAATGCAGATAGGCAATGGAAGCCGCAGCCAGGATTCAGGCATTCAAAGGCGCTGATGCGCCACATTCCCACGCCCGCAGACACGGGCACCACAGGGTAGTTAGCTGTAAGAACGGTATGCAACAGCTTTCACTACGATTCAGGTCACGAGGTGAGTCGGTGTGTCGCGAGACCTCTTTCAGAAGCTGCTCTTATCTGTTGTCACTACCATCGTTATTCTTGTCGTGCTGGAGGGCGGAGCGCGCCTCATATTTCCCATCCAGTCTACGGGGTCCCGGCTTCCGGAGGAGATTCTAGAACCAGAGAGCGTTGCAGCACTCCAGAGTGACTTCAAGCTGCTTCGGTTCAACCTTGAGCCGTTTGTTCTCCTCCGCACTGCTCCCAACCAGCAACTGGAAACGATGAAGATCAACAGCCGTGGCCTGCGAGGGCCGGAGATCGGTCCAAAGTCACCGGACACTGTGAGAGTAGTCTTGCTAGGAGGGAGTTTTGCCTTTGGGTGGGGGGCGACCGCGGAAAATAAGACCATTGCCAGCCAACTTGAACAGATGCTTAACCAGGTGCAAGCAATACCGGGCAAGCGATTTGAGGTCATTAATGCGGCGCAGCCTTCCTACATCAGTGGTCAAGAATTGGCTCTCTTCCAGTGGCAACTGCTCGCGCTTTCGCCGGACCTGGTCATTATCCTCGATGGCCTCAATGACTCGGGCATCGCCCGTCGGAATGGAGGTCCCGACATTCCGGACGGGGTGCCGCTGACGCGCGCCGCGTACAATCACTATACGGGCTATTCGGTGCGCTCATGGTTTGTTTATGGTCTACGGATTGCCCTGAAGAGGAGTCGCCTCCTCTCGAAGCTCTGGAGTGTGGTCCACCGCGCTCCGGAAGCTTCGATCCTTTCGATCCAAGCTGAGCTCTGGCTCAAAGATCCCAGCCATTTTGACGCGGTCAAGGCGGCCTATTACCGAAACCATTACTCCCTCATAAGGGTAGCCCAATCACGGGACATCAGGGTCTTGATGGCTCTACAGCCCGTTCTGGGTCTGGGGAAGAAGCTGGTCACGCCCTACGAGCAGGCGACTTTGGAACAAAGGGCCAAGCGCTTCCCCCCGTGGAAAGAAGTTCTAACAGAGGGCTACACCGTCATCGCAGCGGCGCAGGCAGAACTCCAGCAGAAAACGGGCGTTGCGGTGCTGGACCTGCGTTCCGTCTTTGACAGCGAGCAGACGACCCTCTATATAGACACCGGTCACGTGTCGGATCGGGGGAACGCCCTTGTGGCAGACGCCCTTGCCAAAGGAGTGGGAATCCTTTATAAGTAATCCACAACGCCTCAGTCCGGACTTCGGAGAGTTGGGTGTCGTCAGATCACGGCAGGGAAAACAAGAAGCCCTTCGTCGCCGGTGGAGCGTGGTCGGTCCTGAGGCAGGCCTGGCGCTACTGGCTCGCTTTCAGCCGGATCTTGGGCGACGTGGTCGGCCGAGTCTTGTTGGTAGGCCTTTACTTTACCCTCTTCGCACCTTTTGGACTGATAGCAAGGATAACGACCCGTCAACTGGGCTTGGCAAAGCCGGGGCAGACTTCCTTCTGGTTTCCTCGAAGGGTGGCCCTTCGGACCGCACAAGACCTTCGGAGGCAGTGACGTGACCTACGTCCTCGGCATCTCCTGCTATTACCACGATGCCGCGGCCGCGTTGCTGAAAGACGGAATTTTGGTGGCTGCCGCCGAAGAGGAGCGCTTCACGCGGAAGAAGCATGACACCCGATTCCCTGAGAGTGCCATTGCCTTTTGCCTCCGACTGGCAGGCATCAAGGCGTCTGACCTCGACTACGTGGTCTTCTACGAGAAGCCCTTCCTCAAGTTTGAGCGCATCCTGTACACCGCCTTTGCCACCTTTCCACGCTCCCAGCGCTTCTTCCGGGAGTCCATGATCTCCTGGCTAAATGAAAAGCTCTTCGTCAAGGCCCATATAAGCCGAAAGCTCCGGCTTCCTGCGGATCGAATCCTCTTCTGCGAACATCACGTCTCCCATGCTGCTAGCGCCTTCTTTGCTTCTCCTTTTGAGGAGGCTGCCATCGTCACCGCGGATGGAGTTGGGGAATGGACCACAGCGACTATAGGGCAAGGGCGGGCAAGCTGGAAACCATCGGGTGTCAATAGCCTGGACCTCTCTCTTGAGCTACGCTTCCCGCATTCCCTCGGCCTCCTCTACTCGGCGTTTACAGCGTTCCTCGGCTTTGAGGTCAACGAAGGTGAATACAAGGTTATGGGAATGGCTCCTTACGGAGAACCACGGTATGTGGACCAGGTTCACAGGCTCGTGCAACTCGCGGAAGACGGTAGTATTCACCTGGACATGGACTATTTTTCTTACCACTACTCCACCGAACAGACTTTTACCAAGAAGTTTGTGGAATTGTTCGGACCCCCAAGACTCCCCGAGAGCCTCTTCTTCACGCACAAGACCCACCCAGAGCGTGATGGGGCAGAGGCGCAAGCGAATCAGCGCTATGCTGACGTTGCCGCCAGCATTCAGCTTGTTACCGAAGAGGCCCTCCTGAAGATGGCCCAGCATGCCCACCGCCTCACCGGTTCCCGTCGCCTATGCATGGCAGGTGGGGTAGCGCTCAATAGTGTAGCTAATGGGCGCATTCTTCGGGAAACCCCTTTTGAGGAGCTGTACATCCAACCTGCCGCCGGAGATTCAGGGGGAGCTTTGGGCGCAGCGCTGTACGCCTATCACGTTCTCCTCGGCCAGCCGCGCCGGTACGTTATGGAGCATGCCTACTACGGTGAGGAGTATGCCGACGGCCAGATAGTGGCTGCCCTTGACGCCGTTGGGCTGCGCTACGAGGTTGTCCCTGATGAACAAACGCTGACGGGGCGAGTGGTGGACGCGCTGACCGCGGGCAAGGTGGTGGGCTGGTTCCAAGGGCGCTTTGAGTGGGGACCACGGGCGCTGGGAAACCGGAGCATCTTGGCTGACCCACGCCGGGCCGAGATGAAGGAGGTAGTAAACGCCAAGATCAAGTTCCGTGAGCCGTTCCGTCCCTTTGCCCCCGTCGTGTTAGAGGAGGAGACCCAGAAGTATTTTGTCCTTGATTCTCCTCAACGCCAGTTCCCGGCCAGGTTCATGTTGCTCGTGACGCCGGTTGAGCAGACGAAACAGGACGTGATACCAGCCGTGAGCCACTTCGGCACCGCGCGCCTACAAACCATCCGGAAAGAGATCAATCCACCATACTACGAGCTTGTACGCCAGTTCGGTCAGGAGACCGGCGTACCGGTGCTTATGAACACGTCCTTTAACTTAAGGGGTGAGCCTATTGTAGCTACGCCCGGAGATGCAATAAACACGTTTCAGAAGAGCGGGCTGGATATGCTCGTTATGAGTCACTTCCTAGTGGAGAAAGACAGATGACGGCAGACCAATGCTGAACCTTTTCCGGTCGCTAGGCGTCGCATTTTCAATCTTGGGGGAGTTGGTTGCCTTTTTTGTTCGGAGCAAGAGGTGGTGGCTAACTCCCGTTGTGGTAGTTTTAGTGTTGCTTGGTCTTATTCTGGTGTTCGCCTCATCCACTGGACTTGGACCCTTTATCTACAGCCTCTTTTAGGCGCCACGTGCTTGGCTGCGAGGACTCACGGGACAAGCCCAAGATGTCAGTGGAAAAGCGCGATCTTGCAGACTCATCATCCGTCGACTGCCAGACAGCCAACCACCTTTGGGGTACCGGACCGTCGCGAGAGATCACAGGAAACTTCCAGCAGGAGCGAGAGTCTTGAACCAGTCGTTGCGCGTGTTCTCCGGCATGCGACCGACGGGGCGGCTGCACTTGGGCAACTACCTGGGCGCGCTCCAGAACTGGGTCACCCTCCAGGAGCAGCACCAGTGCGTGTACTGCGTCGTGGACATCCATGCCCTCACCACCGTCCAGAGCAAGGAGGAGGCGGGCGAGATCCACGGCAACATCCGCGAGATGGTGCTGGACTGGCTGGCCGCTGGGCTGGACCCCAAGCGCAGCATCATCTTCGTGCAGTCCCACGTGCCGGAGGTGCTCACCCTCCACGCCCTGCTCAGCATGGTCACGCCGCTGGGCTGGCTGCTGCGCGTGCCCACGTTCAAGGAGAAGGTGCGGCAGGTCACCAAGTCGGGCGGGGGGCCGGCTCGGAGGATGCGCTCATTGAGGGCGACGAGGCGGTGAACTACGGGCTGCTGGGGTACCCGGTGCTCCAGGCGGCGGACATCATCCTGTACAAGGCCCGGTACGTGCCCGTGGGCCAGGACCAGGTGCCCCATCTGGAGCTGGCGCGCGAGATCGTGCGGCGCTTCAACCGCATCTTTGGCGAGACGTTCCCGGAGCCGCAGGCCAAGCTCACCGAGGCCCCGCTCGTCGTGGGGCTGGACGGCAAGGACAAGATGAGCAAGAGCCTGGACAACCACGTGGAGCTGGCCGCCACGGCGGAGGAGACCAGGAAGCGGGTGCTCACCGCCTTCACCGACCCGCAGCGGCTCCGCCGCGCCGACCCCGGCCGCCCCTGGGTGTGCAACGTGTACAGCCTCCACAAGCTGTTCAGCACGCCCGCGGAGGTGAAGACGGTCTACGCGAATGCACCACCGCCAAACGCGGGTGTGTGGACTGCAAGGTGCAGCTGGCCGACAACATCAATAAGGCGCTGGCGCCGATGCGGGCGCGCCGCGCCGAATATGCGAAGCGGCCCGAGATGGTGGACGAGGTGCTTGCCGACGGCGCCCACCGCGCCCGAGCCATCGCGCAGGTGACGCTCGCGGAGGTGCGGGAGCGTGTTGGCCTGGGCCAGGTGCCGGGGTAACCGTCACCCTCTCCGAGGAGAAGCCAGGTCTCACCATGCGAGGATGCCGAAGGCGCCAGTTGTAGGGGCGCACGGCTGTGCGCCCTTACGTCAGCAGACCCCCAGCACACGGCATCGTTACCTGCTTTTAGGCAATGGGCATCTTCCGATGGGGCGGGGCCACGAGGAACAATGCGCTACTTGGCCGGGCATGGGCGCCTGGGTTGGACTGCGCAGCACAACGATCCGTAGGGGCGCGCAGCCCGTGCGCCCCTACGATGACTCCCCCGACGCCTTCAGCAGCTTCTCCGCCTGCTCTTCCATGTCCTTGCGGCTCATGAAGCCGAGCCACTTGTGCTGAATCGTTCCGTCCGGCCTGATGAAGAACGTGCTCGGCATGCCGAGCACCTCATAGCGGCGGGTCACGGTGCTATCCCTCGTCGTGCCGGTCGGGTAGGTAATGCCGAGCTCCTGGACGAGCTTGCGTCCGTCTGCCTCGGAGCCGAGGCCTGAGAACGGGCCCACGTCCACGCCCACGATCAGCACCTTGCCCTGGTACTTCTGCGACAAGGCCTGGAAGTCCGGCATCTCTGCGCGGCAGGGCGGGCAGAGGCCGGCCCAAAAGTTCAAGACGACCGGCTGCTTGCCGAGCAGGCTGGAGAACTGGACGGTTTCGCCGCCTAACGTCTCCTGGCCGTGATAGGTGATGAGCGTGAAGTCGGGGGCCGTCTTGCCGCCTGAGCAGGCGGCGGCGACCACGGCGACAGCAAGGAGCGCCGCCGTGACAATGAGCCGTTTTGGTTGACGCAACGAGGTGTTCAGCCTTTGCATATTCACCTTAATTCTCATGTGATACGAGCCGTGGCACGGCAGGGTCTTATACCGATTCTGAATGAAAGTGGTGTTCATCTTGAGATTTCGCCGCTGGTGGACGGTAACGCGCGGCGTTCGTCCACGCCGATGTTGACCTAACCCCTCGCCCCTTCCCTTTAGGGAAGGGGCGAGCTTGCCCCTCAAGCCAACTGATACCATTGCGCCACCTTTTTACAGAGATGGTATTACGATCCCGCGCCGGGTTGGATGTTGCCCGAATGGACTTGTTGCGGAACGAGGTTATTTCGCGGAAGCCTTCAGTAGCTCGTCCACCAGGGGACGGAGACGGTCGCCGATTGGGCCGGACCACTTCTTGATGATGCGCCCGTCGGGCGTGATGAAGAACGTGCTGGGCATGCTCACGACCTCGTAGCGGGCAATGATGGATTTGTCCTCGGTGCTGGCCGTCGGGTAGGTGATCTGCATGTCGCGGAGCATCATCATGCCGTCGTCGCGAGTGCCCAGGCCCACGAACGGGCCAACGTCTATGCCCAGGAGCAACACGCGGTCCTTCTCCTCGTCGTACATCTTCTGGAAGGCGGGCATCTCATCACGGCAGGGCGGGCAGAGGCCGGCCCAGAAGTTGAGCACGAGCGGCTTGCCCGCTACCTGTGAGAGGTTGAGCGCCGCGCCGCCCAGCACGTCTTCGCCCTGGTAGGTGGTGAAGGCGAAGTCGGGCGCCTGCTTGGGGCTGGAGCAAGCGGCGGCGGCGAAAGTGGCAAGCGCGAAAAGGGCGGTGATGCCTACGGCCTTGGTCAGGCGGGACATGACACTCTCCTTGGAGTCACACGCCTCGTACTGGCCGAGGCGGGTTGGGCGACTTGGTCTATTGTAGCGGGCTGAGAGCATCTTACGGGAACGGGTCGCTCTTGCTCGCCTCGGCCTGGGCGGCGCGCTGCTCGCCGGTCCAGAGGGTCTTGATGTAGGTGAGCGCGGCCTTGATCTCCGCGGGGCTGAGGCGGTCGCCGAAGGACGGCATGGCGCTCTTGAAGCCTGGGGTCTCGTAGATCTTCCCGCCGTCGCGGACGGTTCGGAAGAGCAGGCCGTCGCCGTGGTGCCACGTGTGGCCGGAGGCGTCGTGGGGAGGGGGAGGGTAGGTCTCGTCTGGGTTCTGCCGCTTCCAGTTCGGCTGGCCTTCGCCGTTGGCGCCGTGGCAGGTCGCGCAGTTGGCCTGGTAGATGGCGCGTCCACGAGCCACCTGACTGCTCGACACGGAGGCGGCGTCCCCCGAGCCGCAGGCCGTGAGCGCGAGGGCCAGAAGGGCGGTGGCGGCGATAGCCATAGCCATCCGTTTAGGCGTTAGGCCGATCATGAGCGGTTGTTGCTCCCTAATCCGCAGCCTTGGCCTTCAGCATAGGCTATTTCAGCGGCAGCCGGAACAGCGCCTATATCCCACCTCAACGAGCCAAGTACGATACAGTAGCTTTGTATCTACGCAAAACCTTCGGAGGCGCCGCCATGTGCCGAAGCATCAAGACCCTTCGCAGTGACGCCCAGGCGCCGACGCGGGAGGAGACTTACGCGGCGGCCCTGCAGTTTGTGCGCAAGATCAGCGGCTACCGTAAGCCCTCTCTGGCCAACACTGCCGTCTTCAACGCCGCGGTTGAGGACATAAGCACAGCGTCGCTCAAGTTTCTTCAAGATCTCAAGCCTCACAACGGTGTGGCGGCGCGAGTCCGTCCTGCTATGATACGTCCGCAGCAGGAGGGGCAGCCGGAGCGTCGGATATGAGCGTTGAGCTTCCCAGGGCCGCCAGCGGACGGAGCGCCCGCGACGTGGCCGAAGAGGCGTGCCGCCTGGCAGGGGACATTCTCCGGCAGCGTTTCCAAAACAAGTTGGACATAACGTACAAGGGACGCGGCAACCTGACAACGGACGTTGACCACCAGGTGCAGGACGCCGTCCTCGGGTTGCTGCGCCGGGAGTTTCCCTCGGTGGGGTCGCTGGCGGAGGAAGCCCCGGACGTGGCGCCGACCACGGAGTACTACTGGGTCGTGGACCCGCTGGACGGCACGCGGAACTTCGCGACGGGCGTGCCGTTCTTCTCGGTGGTGGTGGCGCTGGCGCGTCGCGGCGAGGTCGTGCTCGGCCTGACCTACGATCCGATGCGCGACGAGTTGTTTTTTGGGGAACGCGGCGGCGGCGCGACGCTCAACGGCAAGCCCATTGCGGTGAGCAAGCGAGCGCGGCTTGAGGACTGCACCATCGGCTTTGATCTGGGGTACGACAACGCCAAGGCGCTCACGGCGCTGCAGCTCATGCAGCGGCTGTGGCCGGGGATGCAGACGATCCGCATCATGGGGTCGTCGGCGCTGGGGCTGGCGTACGCGGCGTCGGGGCGGATTGACCTGTACTTCCATCACGCGCTGTCGCCGTGGGACGTGGCCGCCGGGCTGGTGCTGGCGCCGGAGGCTGGCGGTGTGTACACCGACAAGCACGGAGGCCACGCGGGGCTTCGCTCCGACGGCGTTATCGTGTCCAACCGCGCGTTGCACGCGGAGTTCCTGCGGGTCACAGCCGGATCGGAGTGGGCACGGACCTAACCCTCTTGGCCCATCTCCCATAGACGGAGGGGGGGTGCTCGCCCCGAGAGAACAGACTGGGGTGCTGCATCAGCCCATGAAGGGCAAGCTCTTTCTCATCCGCTGGAAGGCGGCGGAGGACGAGGTGCTGGCGACGCCGTTGCGCCGCGCCGGTTGGCATGTGGACGTGGAGGCGGAGGACGGCGCGCGGGCGGGTAAGGCCATCCGCGCGAACCCGCCGGACGCGGTGGTCTTCCGCCTGACGCGGTTCCCCTCGCACGGGCGGGAAACGGCGGACGGGCTGCGCGGTATCAAGGCCACGCGGAGCATCCCGATCGTGTTCGTCGGCGGGCAAGGCGAGGCCCTGGAGAAGACGAAGGCCAAGGCGCTGGACGCGGTGTTCACGACGGAGGAGGGCTTGGCGGGGGTGCTGAAGAAAATGCAGAAAGCATCAAAAGATTCAACAAGAACGGACTAAACGAGACAGGAGCCTTTGTGTACTGCTCAGTCAGAGTTTACGTTCAGGCTTGGTCGTTGGCGGTTGACCCTCCTTGCGGTACGCCTCGTCCAGCAGGTCCACCACGTGGCACACACGCCCACCTAAGCTGTGTTCCCGCAACCCCTTGCCGAGCTGCAGCATGCAGCCAGGGTTCGCCGTCGCCACCACGTCAGCTCGGGTGTTCGCCACGTTGCCCATCTTGGCGGCGAGTACACGCTCGGAGAGCTCCGGCTGGAGCATGTTGTATGCACCGCCCGCGCCGCAGCAGTGCGCCGAGTCCTTCATCTCCACTAGCTCCAGGCCGGGGATGGCCGCGAGCACTTGGCGCGGCGCGCGGGTGATGCGCTGTGCGTGGGCCAGGTGGCACGAGTCCTGGTAGGTCACCCGTAACGATAGACCTGTCTTCGGACGAATGAGTGGCAACGTGGCAAGAAACTCGGTGATGTCCATTGTCATGGCGGCCAGGCGGCGCGCCTGCCCGCGGCGGGCAGGGTCGTCGGCGAAGAGCTCCGCGTACTCCTTCATCGTGGAGCCGCAGCCCGCCGAGGCTGTGACCACCTTCTCCACGCCCGCGGCGAGGAACGCCTGGATGTTGCGCCACGCCAACTCCTTCGCCAGCGCTCGCTCTCCCGCGTGGCCGTGCAGCGCGCCGCAGCAGCCCTGGGCCGGCGGCAGCACCACCTCGCAGCCGTTGCGGGTGAGCACGCGGACGGCGGCCTCCATGGTCGGGCCGTGGGTGATGGGCATGACGCAGCCCGCCAGGAGGGCGACGCGCGCGCGGCGGGTGCCCCTGGCGGGGTAGACGTGAGGGGTGGCGGGGAAGGGGCGCCTGGGGAGGGGTGGAAGTTGGGCATCCACCGCGCCGAGGCCTCGCGGAAGAAGGCGCAGCACGCCACTGTGCCGCACGGCCCACTGGAGGCCGCTCCGCTGGTAGGCCCAGCCAAGCCTGCCGACGACGCGCAGCAGCGTGGGGTGGGGCAGCAGCACGCGGTAGGCGAGCCATTTGCCAACACCTCGCCGTCCTTGCGACAAAGAGACCTGCGCGAGTGTGCGTTCCATGAGTCGCCCGAACGGCACGCCGGATGGGCACGCCACCTCGCAGGCGCGGCACTGGATGCACCGCTCCCAGTGCGCCGTGACGCTGGGCGTGAGGGACAGCGCGCCCTCCGTGACGCCCTTCATGAGCCACAGGCGCCCGCGCGGCGACTCCATCTCCAGGCCTGTCGCCAGGTACGTCGGGCACTCGTTCAGGCACAGCCCGCAGTGGACGCACTTGTACAGATCGTCCTCGCGGGGAGGCTCCGGGAAGGAGAAGCCGTTCGTCACGGGGCGCTGCGGAGTTGTCTGCACCTCAAATGCCTCCCACATAGCGGCCTGGGTTCAGCACGCCGGACGGGTCAAACTGCTCCTTGACGCGCCGCATCAGCGCCAGCGATGGGCCGACATCGCCCCAGACGTCCAGTCGCGCCTTGAGGGCAGGGTCGCAGCGCTCCACGACGGCGTAGCCGCCGTGGAGCGCTGCGACCCTGCGGAATACAGCCACGGCATCCACGAGCGTTTCGTCCGGCGTGCGGCTGCGCGCGTCTGCCCAGGCGACGGCGCGCAGGACGCCTACGGCGGGCTGCACAGCCAGTGCGAGATGCAAGGGCAATGTCCGAATCGTCCCTACGATGCTGGTGATGGCGCTCGGCGGCACGCCGCAGCGCACGGCCCGGGCGGGAGGCTCCGCTTCTCCCCAGCCCAGGTCCACGGCGGCCTGCCAGAAGCGGTCCGAGGCGTTGTTAAGCACCTCGTGTCGGGCAGCGCCGTGCTCGGCCAGGACGCGCAGCAGGTCGGCCTCACGGCGCGCCACGCCCATTGGCCTGCCGCCCAGCTCCACGGCGAGCAGCGCCTCGGCGCCCGTTCTCTGTGGACTCGCAACCTGGACGCGGCGCGCAGCCTCGGCGTTCAGCGCCACGGCGGCGAGCGGCCCGATGCCCGCGCGGTCAACGGCGAGCGCGGCCTGGCAGGCCGCCTCCACCGACGCGAAGCGCGCCACCACGGTGCGCCGGACGGTGGGCAACGGCGCGACTTTGAACGTCGCCTCCACAATGACGCCAAGCGTGCCAAGAGAGCCGACGTACAGCTTGTTCAGATCGTAGCCGGTGACGTTCTTGACGACCTTGCCTCCGGCCTTCGTGACCGTGCCGTCAGCGTGGACGACGCGCACGCCGATGAGCCAGTCGCGGGCCGTGCCGTAGGCGAGGCGGTGCGGCCCCGAGGCGTTGGCGGCGAGGACACCGCCTACCGTGGCGCGGGTGGGCAGCGGCGACTCCAGCGGTAGGAACTGGCCGTGCTCGGCGAGGGCGGCCTGGAGCGCGGCCAGCGGCGTGCCCGCCTGTGCGGTGACGGTGAGGTTCGCGGGCTGGTGGTCCAGCACGCCGGTCAAGTTCTGCGTGCCCACGACCAGGTCGAGCCTTCGCGGCGGGTTGCCCAGCGAGAGCTTCGTGCCGCCGCCTCGTGGGCTGACAGCCAGGCGCTCGGCGTGGGCCTGGCGCATCGTCTCGGCGAGGGCGTCCACGTCGCGCGGGAAGACGACGCGGCGCGGGGCCACACCGTCCACGGCGAAGAGCGCAGTTTCCGACCGTTGCTCCCCGGATCCTGCGAAGGGTGACGACGATACATTCGCTTGCTGAGACATGACTATGGACCAACCATTGAGCTTTTGGGCTCGCCCTGCGAGGGTTTTTCTTCCTCCCCCTCAAGGGGGGAGGATTGATGTGGGGGGTAATTGTTTTCTAATGCGCTCAAGATAGTCTGTAACACACCTCCAGTTTCCTGCAGAACTTGGTTATTCCAAAACCTCAACACCCTGTACCCACGAGACTCTAACCAGGTAGTACGTTCTGCATCTTGTAGTGTTTGTTCAGAGTGGTGCCCGCCGTCGAGCTCAATGACCGGCTTCTTTTGTAAGCACATGAAGTCGACGATGTAAGGGCCCATAGGATGCTGCCGCCGAAAGTTGAGTCCGCCACATTGCTGCAGACGGAGGTGACGCCACAGATGTCGCTCCGCATCTGTCGGCATTTTGCGCATGAGGCGGGCATTGGCGTTTGGCATGACCGTGGACGATACCCCCTATCCTAGCCTTCCCCCTTAAGGGGGAAGGGAAATAGCGGAGGCTTCATAGCAATGCACCGACCTTAAAAAACGAGGGCAGTTTCAAATCCATGCGTCCCCTGTTGACGCTGCTGGGGCAGCGTGGACATTCCCCCCATGCCTCGCTTTCCCCGTCGGGAAGACCTTGCCGGGGTTCAGCAGGCCACGCGGCGCGAAGGCCAGCCGCAGCTTCTGCATCGCGTCCAGGTCAGCGTTGGTGAACAGCAGCGGCATGTACTCCTGCTTCTCCAGGCCGATGCCGTGCTCGCCGCTGAGCGCGCCGCCGAGCTCTACGCAGACCTTCAGGATCTCGCCGCCCGCCTCCAGCGCGCGCGCCGTCTCGCCGGGCTTGCGCTCGTCAAAGACGATGCAGGGGTGGAGGTTGCCGTCGCCCGCGTGGAACACGTTGGCGATGGGCAGCCCGTATTTCAGGCTGATCTCACCCACGCGCCGCAGAGTCTCCGGCAGCCGCGTCGGCGGGACCACGCCGTCCACGAGCACGTAGTTGGGTGCCAGCGTGCCGAGCGCGCCCAGCGCGCCCTTCCGCCCGGCCCACAGCCGCTCCCGCTCCTCCTCTGTCTCGGCGACGCGCACCTCGCGCGCTCCCGCTTCGTGGAGCAGACGCAGCACCTCGGCGCCTTCCTCCTCCGCGTCCTCGGCGAGCCCGTCCACTTCCACGAGCAGCACCGCCTCGGCATCGGTGGGGTAGCCCATCTTGCGCGCGTTCTCCACGGCGCGGATGGCGAGCGCGTCCATCATCTCCAGCGCGGCGGGCACGATGCCGCCGCCGATGATGCGGGAGACCGTGGCGGAGGCGTCGTCCATGCGGTTGAAGACGGCCAGGTACGTTCGGACAGCTTCCGGCAGCTTGAGCAGCCGGACGCGGATTTTGGTCGCAACGCCGAACATCCCCTCGCTGCCCACGAAGGCGCCCACGAGGTCGTAGCCGGGCGCGTCGCGGTGGCTGCCGCCGAGCCAGATGACCGATCCGTCCTCCAGCACTGCCTCCATGCCCAGCACGTGGTTGGTGGTGGTGCCGTAGCGCAGGCAGTGGGGACCGCCGGCGCACTCGGCAACGTTGCCGCCGATGGTGCAGCCCTTCTGGCTGGACGGGTCCGGCGCGTAGTACAGGCCGTGCTGGTGGACAGCCTTGGAGATGTCCAGGTTGACAACGCCCGGCTCCACCAGGGCCGTTCGGTTGGCGGTGTCCACCTCCAGGATGCGGCGCATGCGGTTGAGGGAGAGGAGGATGGAGCCATCGGCGACCGCGCCGCCGCTGAGTCCGGTACCCGCGCCGCGCGCCACGATGGCGACGCCCTCTCGGTGGGCGAACGCCATCACCCGCGAGACCTCGTCCGTCGTCGCAGGCAGAACGACGACGCCGGGCCAGGCGTGTTCCACGGAACCGTCGTGGCGATAGACCCACAGGTCCTCGCGCTGCGTGACGACGTACTGCTCGTCGACGATGGCGCGGAGCTCGCTGATGACGTGGGTGTCTAGTGCCAAGGCTCTACTCCTCTGTCTGCAAAGCCCATCATAGCCCTGCGCAAATCAGCGCGGCAAGCAGCGCCGGGAGGAGCTACCCGCTGCTGAACACCGACGTCCACGCCCGCAGCAGCGTCCGCTCCGGCGTGAAGGAAGCAGCGAGGGCAGCAGGCATCCGCGCCATCGCCTCTCCCAGGAGGTGCCGGCACCGCTCCACGTGCGCGTCCAGGTCGCCGTCGGCTCGGAAGTCGTTCAGCGAGTCGGTGAAGGCGTCCAGAACGCGCTGGTGGTAGGCTGGGTCGCCAAGCTCCGCGAGGCGCGCGTCCAGGCGGCGGATGACCGACTCGGCGTCGGACATGGTGACCACGCCTTACCTCCTTGGCTCCTCATGGCGTCTGGCAAATGTAGGGGCGCAGCATGCTGCGCCCCTACGTTCAGGCTTGCCGGACATGGGGATCGTGGGGTCTTATTCCGTGGGCCAGACGCGGTTGCCGCTGAAGGAGCGGACGCTCTTGATGCCGTCAAAGATGCGGCCAAGCTCGCGAAGCTTGGGGATCTTGGGCGCCCAGATCTCCCGCGCCTTGGCAGGTTCGTACTCCGACTCGTAGATCGCCAGGTACTTCCCGCCGGTCGTGGCCAGGTCCGTGCTTTCGTAGCGGTACGCTGTGTGGAACGCGCCGGTCTCCAGGATGTCCAGCAGGTGGACGTCGTCGTACCAGCGGTTGAACTCGGCCTCGCGGGCAGGGTCGCAGTTGGCCACGACGGCCATGACGCCGCAGACGGGGCGGCCCACGCGGGCCCGGTGCTCGCCGCCGATGCGCTTGAACGTGCCGGCGCCGATGCCCTTCATGCCGGGAGCGAAGCGGCGGTCATCGCCGCGGGTCTGGCTGGCGGCGCGCATCACCTTGTTCGCCTCGTCGGGCTCCATCCCGGTCTCGTACGTGACGAGCGAGTAGCCCTCGCCAGGCTTTGCGTTGACGTTGGTGAACTGGATGGCGTGGTTCCAGATGCCGCCTGTGGTCACGTCCGGGATGTGGATGCGGCGGTACCAGGTGTCAAACTCGCCCCGCTTGGCGAGGTCGTTGGGTTCGGTCAGCGCGAAGAGCAGAGCCTTGGGATAGCGTCCTTCCATGTGTTCCCCTCCTCGTATGGTGCTGTGGTGTGGTGCAAGGGATTCCGGCCGCATTGTAGCACGCGTGAGCTTGAGTGCCCTACCCTCCCCGCGTCAGGGAGGGCAGGGGGAGAAGTTTCCCCACACCCTCTAGTCCTGCCTCTTCTACCCCACCCTCACTTCATCTCCCACGCGCACCACGCCCGGGCGCTCCACCGAGGCGTAGATGCCGAACCACACCTTGCCGTCCTCACGGCGGTAGGAGGCGAGGGCACGCAAGGTGTCCGCATCGTTCTTGCCGGTGCGTGGGTTCAGGTTGGTCTGCGCGCAGCGGGCGTCGCGCATGGACACGCGCACTACCAGTTCCTTGCCGATGCACACGCGCTGGCCCACCCACTCGTCCTCTTCATGGGGCGCGCAGCCGGAGAGCAGCAGGTTGGGCCGGAAGCGTGCGCTCTCAAACGAGCCGTGCTCGCTCCCGCGACGGTTCAGCTCGTCCACTGACGCCTCGGACAGGAGCGAAACGGGAGCGATGTCCACGCACTGCCCCGGCGCGTCCGTGCGGACGATGCGCAGGGGCTGGCCGCAAAAGTTAGAGAGCAGCGAGTTCCACGCGCCCGCCAGCACGCAGCCGTGGAACGGCGTGCGGAAGACCAGGCCCTCCGCAGGCTCGCCCAGGGTGACTGGGCCTTCGGCCTTGCGCCCGTCGGGTAGAACGAGGGTGAGGCGCTCCGGTTCGGGCTGGTAGACAGCGCGAACGAGCGCCAGCGCGCCCACCTCGCGCGAGGTGACCATCCTGCCGTCGCCGTTGATGATCAGAAAGCGACGGTCTTCCACGATGCCGCGCTCGGCCACGCGCACGGAGGTGGGCAATACCAGGGCCGTGGCCTTGACCGGGGCGATGGCGATCTCTTTGACGGTGATCATGGCTTCCTTAGCGCGGCAGGCTTGCGAAAGGCGACCTGCCGCAGAGCGGTAGGGGCCGGCCTCAGACCCGCCCCTACGATGGCACGGAGCCAGAGATGAGCGCTAGCTCGCCAGCACGGGCAGCTCAATGAACGAAGGCCGGCCGGCCGTGTGGTGCACGCGCTGCACCGCCGTGCGGCCCGTCGCCTCCTCCTGGATCTTGCCGCCCGTGTTGCTGTTGCGGTCAAAGCGCGGGAAGTTGGAGCTGCTGACCTCAACGCGCACGCGGTGGCCCGCTCTAAACAGATTCGCGGTGGCGACCAGGTCCACGGTGTACTCGTAGGGCTGGCCGGGGGCGAGCAGCACTTGCTTGTCGGTGCCCTGGCGGTAGCGGGCGCGGATGATGCCGTCGCAGAGGCCGACGGCCTTGCCGTCTGGTAGCACGTCCAGCAGCTTGGCGGTCCAGTCGGTGTCGCGGCCGTCGGTGGTCGCCCACAGGTGGACGGTGACGGGCCCGACGACCTTCAGGTCCTGCTGCAGGACGGGCGAGGTGTACACCAGCACGTCGTCGCGCTCCTCAAGGTCGCGCTGGTCGTGGGGGCCGGGCAGGTGAACGGCCATCATCAACGTGTTGCCGCCCTGGGTCGGCACCGGCCGGTCGGGATTGTACAGGAACACGTCGTCCGGCTGGTCGGAGGACGGGGTCTCGCGCGTGAGAACGCCGTCGCCGCGGAGGCTGTTGGCGGCGCCGCGCGACTGGAAGAACCACCGCTGCGTCGCGGCGCCGGGGATGGGCCAGCCGGTGGACTCCTGCCAGGTATTCGCGCCCAAGAGGAAGTACCGCACCGGCGCGCCCGTGTTGACGTCCTGCTTGCCCATCAGGTGGCGGTCAAACCACAGCTGGGCGTCCATCGGCAGCGGGGAGAAGCCCGCGGGGCCGGTCGCGCCGAAGTCCATCGCGCCCAGGTGCCGTTCGGCGCTGCCGTGCGCCCAGGGGCCGATGACCAGCTTCTGCGGCGCGAGGCTCGCCTTCGTCATCCCGACAAAGTTGCGCAGCGTCCCCGCGAGGAAGATGTCAAACCAGCCGCCGGAGTGCAGGCCCGCGACGCGCATGGAGCTGTGGCTGTCCGCCACCCGAATCTGGCGCCAGTACGCGTCATTCTCCGTGTGTCCGGTCCAGTCCTTCCACCACGGCGCCACGCCGGGTTCCGAGATGCCCGGAAGCGTCGTGAGCGGCCGGTGGGAGAGCGTCTCCTTCGCGTTGGCGATGGCCTGCGCGAGCCGCTGCCGCTTCTCTTGCGAGATCTGGCTGTCGGGTCGGATCAGCTGCGCCGCGGCCAGGCCCGCGCCCCACGTGCCCAGGAAGCCGAGTTGGAACGCGCCGCCGTGGTAGCTCCACGTCTCGTAGTACTCGTCCGTGGTGATGTGCGCGAAGACCGCGCGGAGGCCCGGCGGGTTGGAGCGCGCGCCGAGCAGCGTGGTCGCGCCGTAGTAGCTCGCGCCCATGAGCGCCGTGGCGCCGTTGCTCCAGGGCTGCTTGGCCGCCCACGCCACCGTGTCGTAGCCGTCGTTCGTCTCGGTCAGGTAGGGGGAGAACTCCCCCGCGGACTCGAACCGGCCTCGCGTATCCTGAACCACGACCACATAGCCGCGCTCGGCGAACTTCTGGTACGGCATCAGTACCGACAAGCTGCCTCCCGTGCCGCCTTCCTTGTTGTACGGCGTGCGGACGACGATGACCGGCGCCTTGCCGCTCTCGGCTGGGCGGTAGATGTCGGCGTAGGTCGGGGTGCCGTCGCGGAGGCGGATCTCGCGGTTCTTTTCCACAATGGTGCTGAATTCCCTGGGCATGTTCGGCCTCCTCCCTCGGTTCAAGTTGCGCGGAGTATAGCACCGGCGGGTCTGGGCGACCAGTTGGAGGGGAGCATGGGCAGGGCCTCTTGCCTGCTGTGCCAGTTCTGAGACGAAGTGGCGACAATCCTTGGGAAGCGCGTCCCCAACCTCGTTCGTCCTGAGCCTTTCGCTCCGCTCAAGGGTAAACTCCGCGAACGGGCTTGTGGAAGGATGAGTGGGGTTGGGGGCAGGCACGGATATCACCGCCGCTGTCGGAAAGGATCGACATAAGAAGCTTAGAAAGTTCTCAGAAAACTACTATGCAAAGGTATTGACAAACGACCAAGAATACACCTAAGATGCGGACAGGCTTTCCATAAATGCGCCCCGGACCACCGGGGCCTGTAGGAGGAGTAGATCATGGCGACCACTGCGGAGCGTTCCTCGCGTGCCACAGCGCCCAAAGAGGCCCCGGCGTCCATAACCGTCGTCGGCGTCGGCGGCGGCGGTGTCAACGCCGTGCGCCGGATGCTCGGCGCTCGGGCTGTCCCCGGCGTGCGCTACATCGTCGCGAATACCGACGTCAAGTCGCTGGCGAGCGTTGAAGGCGCCACCAACATCCACCTCGGAGAGCGGGTCACCCACGGCCTGGGCGCGGGCGGCAACCCTGAGGTTGGCGCGTCGGCCGCGGACTCAGGCCGGCAAGCGCTTAAGAAGGCCATGGGCAAGTCAGACTTGGTGTTCCTGGTTGCCGGCATGGGTGGCGGCACCGGTACCGGCGCCGCGCCCGTCGTGGCGGAGGTCGCCAAGCAATTGGGCGCGCTCGTGGTCGGCGTCGTGACCACGCCGTTCTCGTTTGAGGGTGCCCGCAGGCTGGAAACGGCGCACGCGGGCATTTCGCGGCTGCGCGACATGGTGGACAACCTCATCGTCATCCACAACGACCGGCTGCTCCAGATGTTCAAGAAGGACGTCTCCATGGAAGACGCGCTCAAGATGGCTGATGAGGCCGTCATGTTGGGCGTGCTCTCCGTGGCGGAGCTGGTCAACGTCCCGGGCGAGATCAACGTGGACCTGGCCGACGTGCGGGCGATCATGAAACAGCCGGGCCAGGCCCTTATGGCGATCGGCGAAGGCAAGGGCCCTGGCGGTCTGGTTGAGGCGGCCCGGCATGCCGTGAGCAATCCGCTGCTGGATATTTCCATCGACGGCGCCAAGGGTGTCCTGTTCAACGTCAACGGCGGGCCCGCCATGACGCTCGGCGAGGTGAACGCCACCGGCGAGTTCCTCGCCTCCAAGGTAGACCACAGCGCCATGATCTTCTTCGGCATGGTGAACGACAAGGCGATGGAGGAGCGGGCTCGCATCACGATCATCGCGACGGGCATCCCGCAGAAGTCCAAGGTGGTTCCGAACCCGAGCAACCTCGGGGCGTCGGCGATCAACCTGGGAGCGCCGATCCACTAGGGCAGCGGCGCAAACGCAATGAGCGTGAAGCAGGGCGTCCTTCTTTGGGAGGACGCCCTGCTGGCGTTTTGTGGTTGCCGCGCAATCAGATAGATGGCAGCCAAGGATCACGAGGTTTCTGGGGACGCGCGCGCCCAGCCCTATTCGTCCTGAGCTTGTCGAAGAAGGGTGAACGGTGCTGGGACGCAGGCACGGCTGTAGCCGCCACGCCCAATGAGCGTTGGTGTCAAGGGGTGTCCTTCAACGGAGGGACTTCGCTGCAACCGGGTGGCCAGCGATGAGCAAGGGTGGCGCGAGAGTCCGAGGCCTACAGCTTCCGCACGGCCGGCAGCAGCACAAACGCGGCGGCGACAAACACCAGGCCGGCGATTCCCAGGATCGTGAGCGCCCAGGCGGCGCTGAGCCACTCAGCGAGGATGCCGCTGATGAGGCCGCCGAGCGGGATGACGGCAGTGTCCAGCGTGTTGAGGCTCAGCACGCGGCCTCGCATCCTGTCCGGCACCATGAGCTGGATCGTGGCGTTGTTCAGCGAGAAGTACACCATCTGGCACGCGCCCTGGATTCCCAGCACCACGAGGGCGAGGGGGAGGGAGCGCGTCCAGGAGAAGACGATGGACATGCTGATGGCGACGCTGAGGGCGACGTAGAAGACCCTGGCCTTTTTCCGGACGTCGCCCACGCTGGCGAGGCCCAGGGTGCCGATGAGCGAGCCGGCCCCGATGGCGGTGAACATCACGCCGAACCCCGTCGCGCCCATGTGGAAGTAGTCCTTCGCGAAGATGGGCATCAGCGCGTTGATGGGGAAGATGAAGAGCATGGGGACGAGGCCGAGGATGATGAGGGACAGGACGGTCTTATCCTTGACGACGTAGCGGAAGCCTTCGCCCATTGACGCGAAGAATCGTGGCCTCTGCGCCGATAGGGAGTCAGGGTCGCGAAACAGTTTCAGCGGCAGGACCATGACGAAGGTGCCCACATAGCAGCCGGCCTGGATAAAGAAGTTGCCGGCCATGCCGATGAGGCCGATGAGGTAGCCGCCGACCGCCGGGCCGATGACGCGGGTGATGTTGAAGGAGACCGCCCCCAGGGCCACGGCGTTGACGAGGTCTTTGCGGGGCACCACGTTGGCGATTGCGGTCTGGCGAGCGACCTGGTTGAAGCCCGTGCCAGTGCCGATGAGCAGGGTGAAGGCAAAGATGTGCCAGACCTGGACCCGGTGCAGCCCGACGTCAACGGCGAAGAGGGTGGCGACGATGGCAAGGAAGACCTGCGTGACCGCCATGATGACTTTGCGGTCAACCAGGTCTGAAAGCACGCCAGCGAAGGGCGCCGTGACGGCAAAGGGAATGGTGCGGACGCCGTTGATCAACCCCAGCATAATTGCGGAGCTAGTGAGGTCGTACACGAGCCAGCTCAGCGTCACCTGTTGAATCCACATGGCGCCGCTGCCGAAGAAGTTCCCGGCCCAGAGGTAGCGGAAACTTGGGTACTTGAGGGCTGAGAACGTTCTGGCGGCGGCGCCACGGCGGCGAGTATCACGCTCAGCGGGCGAGGAGATGGCGCTCGCCGGAAAAGCGGTCGCCATCGGGGCTTGAGGTAGGGGGGCCGATAGGGATGACGGTCCGCCTGCCGGTAAACGTGGAGAGTCTCGTTCGTCGGTGTCCAGGGCGCGCCTTCTTCGTTATTCAACCGCCAGGGCAACACGTGTAGCAGCCCTGGCGGGGAGTTGGTGGGCCGGTTGGCGTTGGTTAGAGTTTGGCAGGCTGCGGAAGCACGGCCTTTGCGGTCTCAACCAGCTGCGCAAAGGCCGCGGGTTCGTCCACGGCGAGAGCGGCGAGGTTCTTGCGGTCCAGACCAACGCCTGCGTGCTTGAGCCCGTTGATGAACTGACTGTAGGTGAGGCCCAGGTCACGGGCCGCAGCGTTGATGCGCAGGATCCAGAGCTTGCGGAAGTCGCCCTTGCGCTCGCGACGGTGCGCGTACGCGTACATCATCGCGTGGAGCACGCCCTCGCGGGCCGGTTTGTAGTGGCGCCCCCTGGCACCCTGGAAGCCGCTCGCCAGCTTCAGCACCTTGCGGTGGCGGCGGGACTTGGTCATTCCGCGTTTGACACGGGCCACGGTTACACCTCACTCAATGGGCGTGGACAGATCAGGTGGCGTCTCTGCGCCGGGGTGCTTACGTCTTGTCGTGTGGGGAAGCAGCTTGCGGATGCGTTTGTTGAAGCCGCCCTCGATGAGCAGCTTCGCCCCGAACTGCTTCCTCACCTTGGAGGACTTGTGGCGGCGAAGGTGGCTCCTGCCGATCTTGAGCCGCATCAGCTTGCCGGTGCCGGTGACGTGGATACGAGAGGCGGTCGCCTTGTGGGTCTTAAGCTTCGGCCCCTTTTGCTTCTTGCTCACTTGTCTGTCCTTCGCTGGCAGCTTTCGTTTCGCGCTTGGGCAGAGGCGCCAGGATGAGGCTGAGGAAGCGGCCTTCCATGAGAGGCGCGGCCTCCAGTTTGCCATCGTCCTTCAGTGCTTCGGTCAGGGCTTTCAGGATCGTAACGCCGCGCTCCGGGTGCTGCATCTCGCGGCCGCGGAACATGATGGACAGCTTGACCTTGTGCCGGTCCGACAGGAGCTCGCGGGCGTGACGCAGTTTGGCCTCTCGGTCGTGGACGGCTATCCTTGGGCGAAAACGGATCTCGCTGAGGGACGTGGAGCGCTGGGTGCGCTTGGCCTCGCGCTCCTTCTTCTCCTGCTCAAACCGAAACCGCCCATAGTCCATGATGCGGCATACCGGCGGCACTGCGGTTGGAGCCACTTCCACGAGATCAAGGCCCTTTTCTTGCGCAAGCTGCAGGGCCTGGAACGTGGGCATCACACCCAACTGCTCTCCGTCATCGATGATGACGCGGACTTCGCGGATGCGGATCTGGTTGTTCACGCGGTAGTCTCGCCCTGGAATGGCCGATCACCTCCCTGGGTTGCCTCAAGAGTTCGGGTGCCGACGTGCCTGATAGCATACCACGCAGCGGCGTGGCGCTCAAGATGGGCGCTTAGTGAGCGTCATCTTGCAAATGCTTCGCAGAACGCCCTGCGAACAGACGTGTAGGGGCGAGGCACGCCTCGCCCCTACACGTCGCGAACCGATGCCATGTTGATGCACGCTTGCGATGCGATGAGGGACGTGAGGGAAGACACGCAACCACGGGCGTCCGCAATGGGCAGCGCCGAGTACTAGCGCAGTGTGGCCGGGATCGTGGCCGGAGCGGGGCGAGTCTTCGCAGGACTGTCGTGCGCGATGCCGACGCACTCGCACAGCGCGGCGACGCGGCGTCGGCGCAACAGGCCGGTGAGGTCGCGGAGTACCTGCCACGACGCTTGCGGGTCGGCGAAGTTGGCCGTACCCACCTGCACCGCCGTCGCGCCCGCCATCAGGAACTCCAGCGCGTCCTCGCCGGTGGTGACGCCGCCCACGCCGATGATGGGCACGCGCACGGCTTCGTAGACGCGGAACACGGCCGCTAGCGCTACGGGCTTGAGCGCTGGGCCGGAAACGCCGCCGCGTTTCGCGCCCAGGACGGGGCGCGCGGTGTCCTGGTCAATCGTCATGCCGATGAGCGTGTTGACGAGCGTGAGGGCATCGGCACCTGCGTCCTCCACGGCCCGTGCAACAGCCACGATGTCGGTCACGTTGGGGGAGAGCTTGACGATGACCGGCAGCGTAGTGCGCTCCTTGACGCGCGCCGTGACCTCGGCGGCGAGGTCACGGCTCTGGGCGAACTCCAGGCCGCCCTCAATGTTGGGGCAGCTCACGTTCACCTCAATGGCTGCCACGCCGGGCACGCCCTCAATCATGGACGCGAGCTGTGCGAAGTCGCTGGCGCGCTCCCCCGCGATGCTGAGGACGACGGGCACGCGCCACGTTGCCCACTGCGGGGCCTTGTCGCGGAGCACGGCGTCAATCCCTGGGTTGGCGAGGCCGATGGAGTTAAGCATCCACCCCCAACCCTGGGCCATGCGCGGTTGCGGGTTACCGGCGCGGGGGAGAAGCGTGGTGGTCTTGGCGACGACCGCGCCGAGGCCCTGGAAGTTGGCAGTGGGAGGCAGGCCGTCGCCGTAGCCGTCGGCGCCGAAGGTGCCCGAGGCGATCATGACGGGGTTGTGGAGCTGCAGGGCGCGCGGGTGGCCCTCAGGGAGGGTGAGCGAGAGGTCAATGGCGGGCATGGCGGCCTCCACGGACGATTGTACCACTGAGGCCGTATCCGATACCGATGGACATGGGGAACCCTCTTTACACAGAGGGTTCCCCAAACCTCTCCCAGAAAACCTTGGCACCGATCATTTGGGGAGGGTTTGGATGGCCTCTACGCTACATCTCGCAGGGTCATGAAGTGGTGGAACGTCTGGCGGGCCTAGAGAAGCAGTGGTGCAGCCGGTAGGAATCCCCTTATTTGACGTAGGCTCCTACGACCGCTTTCAAAATCGGTGCTGCCCGCGGCACGAGTTCGCCCTCCTGGTCTGGATAGCGGATGGTCCTGAGGTGGTACCGGCCTGGGCTACCTCACGCCGACGCGATGACAGGAAGGTTGAGACGCTCCAGCCAGTGGAGCCAGTCCTTGACGGCCGTGGCAGGATCGTACTGGGGCTCGTACCCCAGCTCCTTTCTGGCTAGGCCGATGTCCAAAAGGTAGGAACCGCCTATGGCGCTCCCGGCCCCCCCTTGCCCTACCCCGGCTTCGATGACCGCGGTGGGAATGACTTGCTTGACGCGGTCGCCGAACTCCCGAAGCGTGTAGCCCCGACCGCTGCCCACGTGGAAGACGCTGTGCTCCGGGTTCTCCGCAAAGCAGGCGAGGACCACGCTGTTGCCCACATCCCGAGTGTACGTCATGTCGTGTGGCACATTGACGTCCTGCTGCAACCGCGTCGGCACGCCCAGCATCGCGTTCTCAACGATGCATTGCCAGATGATGTTGATGTTGCCGTGCCGCGGGGCGAGTTTGCCCGGGCCGTAGGTGGTGGCAAACCGCAGTGCGACGAACTGAAGGCCGAACAGATGCTGGTAATTGAGGCCCATGAGCTCGCTGGCGACCTTGGTTGCGCTGTAGACGCCGCTCGCCCTGAGGAAGATGGGGTAGTCTTCAGCGACAGCCTTGTGCTCCGAACGAAAATAGTCCCCCGAGATGGGGGATATGGCGGCAACCGAGCTGGTATAGACCACACGCTGCACGCCCGCGAGGCGGGCGGCCTCCAGGATTTGCACCGTGCTTAGTGCGTTGGTCTGGAAGCCCACCAAGGGGTCAGCGTCACAGGCCCTTGGGTAGAGGCCAGCCAGGTGGCAGATCCGCTCCACGCGGTTTTCCTTAAGCGTCCGCAGGATGGTGGCGAAGTCCCTCACATCGGCTTGGACCAACTGAATGTCGGCCGCGATGTCAGAAAGAAGAGAGAAGTCCGGCCGGTTGTCCAGAACGATGGGATGGTGTCCCATCTCCAGAAGCTGGCGCGTCACCCAGCAGCCGTTTATTCACAGTCCGCCAGTTACCAGAACGTTCATCGCTACCTCCTGCCATGGTGTTGGTAAACCGGTGGGGGACCTCGCCTGGACTCCGGACTACGCCGGAACGACGGGATGCCCTACGCCACCTTCGCGCCATCTCGCAGCGTCATGACGTGGTGAAAGGTCTGGCGCGCCTGGACCGCTTTGCCGTTGTTGTCGGTATACGTGGCAGGGCGGTCCTGCAGCTCCAGCACGGCGACGTCCGCGGGCATGCCGACTTTGAGCGAGCCAAACTGGCCGGCCCTGCCGATGGCGGTCGCGGCGCGGTCGGTGACGGCGCTGATGACGCGGTCCAACGGCATCCCCAGCGCCAGGAACGTGCTCATCACCTCAAGCAGTGTGAGCATGTAGCGGCTGCGGCCCCTAGCGCCTTCCTGGCTGGTGTAGTCGGTGCTCAGTGTATTGGGCAGAAAGCCCTGCTCAATGGCCGCGCGGGCGATGGGCGCGTCAAACCAGACGTTGGCGTGGCCGACGTCAAACAAGACGCCGCGCTCGCGGGCCTGGACCATCTCGCGGCGGACGCGGCCGCGCTCGTCCAGGATCGTGTTGGCGAAGCCGTGGAACGTGTGCGTGACGATGTCGCCCGGCTTCAGGTGCTCCACCACGCGGGCGAGCGGGATGGGGCTGCGGCCCACGTGCGTCATGATCTTGCACTGGGCCATGTCGGCGGTCTCGCGGGCCTTCTGGAGAGCGGGGATGGCGTTCGTCTCACCCGTTCCGCCCGGCGACGTGATGCGGAGCTTGATGCCAACGAGGAGGTCGCGGTCGGCGGCGATGCAGTCGGCGGTGTCCTGGGGCTGGATCTGCGCCATGTCGGTCAGCTCCGGCGGCATGAGGCCGATGCCGGAGAGGTTGACGAAGGCGAGCAGGCGCATGCGGCTTGGAGCGATGACAAAGTCGCGGAGGCCGCCCCACGTGCGCCAGCCGCTGCTGCCAGCGTCCACCGCCGTGGTGACGCCGACGGGGAGGAACGAGGTGTCCGGGTCGGCGCCCAGGCTCATGACCTTGTGGTAAAAGTGCGTGTGGATGTCCACCAGGCCCGGCACGACGAGCTTGCCGGAGACGTCCAGGTTGAAGCCGGAGGCGTCGGCGGGGAGGGCCTCTGCGATGGCGGCGACTTTGCCGCGATTGACGGCGAGGTCGCGCTTGCCGCGGATGCCCTGGGACGGGTCAATCACCTCGCCGCCCCTGAGAATCATGTCATAGCGCTGCTGCATACATCCCTCCTGCGCGCTACGTTAAGGAGCAGGATAGCATGGTGGCTGGAGGCGGGGAAGAGCGGGGCGGGGTGAGTTTAGGAGCGGAACGGGCCTTGCGCAGACCGCTCTCCTGGAAGAGGTGATCTTGCCCCGGTCTCAAGCTCAGGGCCGCCCGCCGGCTCTCGACGCTCCAGCCGCGTGATGGGTAAGGTGGGCAGGGTGACGACATGGACGCCGGCGCGGGCACCGAGCTGAAGCGAGAAACGGCCCGCCGCCTCGTTGTCCGGCGCTTCTATGATGCCCACGAAGTCGTACGGTCCGAGGACGCCGTAGAGGCCCAGTGTCTGGACGCCGAAGACTCTGATGGCGCTCTCGGCGCGGAGGACGCTGTCTGCGTCCTCCGCCATCTTGGCGCGGCCTTCAGTGGTGAGCGTGAGGAGGAGGATGTAGGTTGCCACGTGGAGGCTCCTTGGCTGCCATAACACTCAACAGTGCACAAGTGTAGCACACAGCGTAGCGTTCGGCCCCTTCTTTGACGCTGCGCGTGGCCGCCGCTATGATGGGCGCCAACGCACACGGGGGATAGAGGCATGGAGATCCCTCAAACCATCCGGGATACCGTCCTCATTATCGCCGCCGTCATAATATCAGTGTTTGTTGTTTTGGTGGCTGTTACTGTTATCAGGGTTGCGAAGAAAGCGGAAGGCCTCCTCGCTCGGGGCGAGAAGCTCATTCAACGGGGTGAGTAGGTGGAGGCCGTTGTGAGCACAGCTTTGTCCATGGTCTCCGTCGCAGTTACAGGAGCATGGCACATCCGGAGCCTCAAGTTAGTCAGCATTATTCGCTCAAGACTACGCAAGAGGGAAAAGCAACAGCCACCAGGCGCGT
>SHXZ01000014.1 GCA_009693045.1 Dehalococcoidia bacterium
GTCCCGAAAGCGGGCGATCAGGTCTTCCTTGTGCAAGCCGCGATACGGCGCCTCCACAGCGACACTGTGCCCCAGCCCCGTGCTCAGAACGCGCGCCAGGTCCGCGAAGAACTCCGGCGTGGCGTCCGGAAACGGGTTGCCGCCCAGCGAACCTATGGCGATGCGCGAAACGTCGTTGACGCTGCACCACACCGCCGCGAGCGAGATCAGCAGAATGTTGCGCCCAGGCAGGAACACCTTGATGTCCGGCGCGTCGGCGTCAGGCACTCCGCGGCCCGTCAGGCTCCAGTGGTCCCCGTACATCTCCCTCACCGGCACGGACAGCGTCACCAGTGGCTTGACGCGGTCGTTGCCCTGCGCCTCCAGGAACGCCCGCAACGCCCGCTGCTCCTGCAACTCCCACGCCAGCCCCTGGCGGACGTACACCGGAAACACGACGCTGCGCTGCGACAGGTCGGCCAGCAAAACTGCGCTATCCAGCCCGCCGCTGGCAAGCACCGCCACGCTGTCCACGCTACTCCTCGCGGTAAACGGCGTAGCTGCTGGGCGTCTCCCACAGCCGCACCTCGGAAATCCTGAGGCCCTGCTGTCGCACCGCCTTGAAAATAACCTTGGAGATGTTCTCCGCCGTGGGATTCTCGTCCATCAGGAAGAGCGGCTCGCCCATGTCCGTCAGCATCGCCACCACAGGATCGCGGCGGCATAAAAGCATCCGATGGTCCAGGTTCTCGTCCACCCACCCCTTCACCACGTCGCGCAGGTCGCCAAAGTCAACCACCATCCCCTGCCCGTCCAACGCGTCCGACTCCACCGTCACCTCCAGCAGCCCGTTGTGGCCGTGCAGGTAGCGGCACTTCCCCTTGTGCTCCAGCAGCCGGTGCCCATAGGAGAAATCAATCTGCTTGGTGATCTGATGCCGCGCCACGCCCGTCCTCCTATTCCCCCGCGCCGGGGCCGGCCAGGTGCCTGCCCGCGTCAATGCGGACCGTCTCGCCGGTGATGGTCTCACTCTTCAGCAGCGTCACGATGACCTCAGCGATCTCGTCGGACGACGACTCGCGGCCCAGCGGGGTCTGCCGCTTCACCAGCCGCGCCCACGCCTCCGGTGCCACGTCGGGCGGGCGCATCGTCGGCCCGGGCGCGACCGCGTTCACCAGAATGCCGTGGGGCGCAAGCTCCATCGCAAACGCGCGCGTCATAAAGTCCACCGCCGCCTTCGCCGTCAGGTAGGGCAGGTATCCGCGATACGGCGTCTCGCGTGCCGCCCAGTCGCTGAACAGCACGATGTGGCCGCGCGTCGGGCCGGGGTTCCGCCGCATCTGGCGCGACGCCGCGAGAGCGAGCAGGTAGCTGCCCCTGGCCGTTCCCATCGCCCGGTCCCACGACGCCCCGTCCAGCTCTTCGTACGGCGTGCGCGGGAAGTCCGACGCCAGGTTCACCAGGAACGAGAGCCCACCGAGCGCGTCCGCAGCCTCGCCGACCATCCGCTGCGCGTCCGCCTCCACGCTCACGTCGCCCTGCACGACCACAGCCTTGGGGGACGATTGCGCCACAGACTCCCGCAGGCTTTCCGCCTCGGCCCGCGAACTGCGGTACGCGATGGCGAGCGCCACGCCCTCGCGGGCCAGCCGCTGCGCCACCACCGCGCCGATGCGCCGCGTACCCACCAGCAGCGCTCCTCTGCCGTTCAGCTTGAGCAACCCCACCACCTGGACGTGGAATCGTTGCGCCCGCGTTATGACAATCAGGCGCGCCCCACGCACGCCTCTGCCATGCGCTCCGCAGCCCTCGCGGTGCGCCCCCGTCGCGATGCGCTCATTGTAGCACGCGAATCTCGCCACGCCCCTCGCCCACCACACCACAACCCACGGTCATTCCGAGCGCACCTCTGTCATTCCGAGCGGAGCGAGGAATCTCCCCAGCTATGCGGGCCGCAACCTAAGCAGCGGACGTTCCTCAGTGCGGAGTTTACCCTGAGCGAAGCGAATGGGCTCCCTCAGAATGGCGCCAGTTGCGTCTGACAAGAAGCTGGCAAAAATGAAAAGACCACCAGCTCAGAAGCCGTCGCCCACCCGACGAGCGCACGCCGCCCCTGCCATTCTGAGGGAGTCCCGACCGCAGTCGGAGCGACCGAGGAATCTCCCTCGCTCCCTCCAAAATCACCCCCCTTAGCGCGAGTCCCCACCACCCGCTCAGAAGCCCCACCCCTCGCGCCGCCGCGCCATCCCTGCTAGCATGGCCTGACCATCATCGCGTCCTAAGCACATTCCCCCTCTCCACAACGCGCGTTTGTCATTCCGAGCGCAACGAGGACTCTCCCCGGTTCCCGCGCGAATCACCCCCATTGGCGCGAGTCTCCACCACCCGCTTAGAAACCCCGCCCCTCGCGCCATTTCCACCCATCTGCTAGTGTAGTGTCTGCTATATGGCTTTACATTAGGTTGGATCGGCAGCGTGGCCGTCCAGGCACGGAAACTGGACTACGGTCGTTTCCGATGTGTAATGGTATTTGACGGACACTACACTAGTATGGCCCGTTAGCACACCCCTCGTCCGGCATTTCCCCCTTCCCTTTAGGGAAGGGGGCCAGGGGGTAAGGTAAAGGAGCGCCATGACGACGCCGCAGCAAGGCTCCCAGTGGTACGTGGACTTCTTCAAGAAGGACTACCTGGACATCTACGCCAACGCGCCCAACCGCTCTTTCACCGAGGCGCGCGCCGCCGGCGAAACCGCGTTCGTGGAGCGCGCTCTAGGCCTCAAGCCCGGCGCCGAGGTGCTGGACCTGTGCTGCGGCCAGGGCCGCCACGCCGTCCTGCTCGCCAAGCGCGGCCTCCGCGTCACCGGTCTGGACCTCAGCCCGGAGCTGCTGGCCCTCGCCCGCCAGGCCGCCGCCTCCGAGCGCGTCCAGCTTGAGCTGGTCCGCAGCGACATGCGCGAGATCCCGTTCCCGGACCGCTTCGACGCCATCATCAACATGTTCACCGCCTTCGGCTACCTGGAGTCCGAGGACGAGGACAAGAAGGTGCTGGCCGCCGTGCACAAGGCGCTCAAGCCCGGCGGACGCCTGCTCATGGACATGCTCAACCGCGAGTGGGTCGTCTCCAACTACATCCAGAACGACTGGCACCGCGGCGGCGACGGCACACTCTACCTGGAGCGCCGCGACCTGGACCTCGTGACGAGCCGCAACCACGTCACCTTCACCATCGTCCCGCCAAACGGCCCGCGACGCCAGGGCGGCCACGTCATCCGCCTCTACACCCTCACCGAGATGATCAACCTCCTCCACGACGCGGGTCTGACGCTGACCGCGACCTACGGCGCCTTTGACGGCGAGCCCTACTCCGTCTTCACCCGCCGCATGATCCTGGTGGCGGCGAAAGTGTAAGTGCAGTTGCCTACGATGGAGCCACCATTGCCCAGCCGCAGTTCCCCTTCCCGTGTCGAGAACGGCGCCAGGGCGTTAGAGCCTGCCCTTGAGCGGAGCGAAGGGTCCGCGGGCACGGGGTGTGTTTCCCCCTTCCCCTTTAGGGAAGGGGGCGAGGGGGTTAGGTCCGCGGAGAAGGCGGTGGGGTAGATACCTTCCGCCGGACAAACGCTCCCTGACCCGCGCCTGGCCCTACTTCTTCCGCCGTTTGGACTGCTGCTTCACCGGTGCGGCCGGCGTTACGATGCGCGTGTTCACGCACGCGCCGCCGCGCACCTCGTACACGTGCGTTGCGACGGTATCCAGTATCGCCTGGTCATGCGAGGCGCACACAATCGTGCCGTCGTAGCTCTGGAGCGCCTTCACCAGGCTCTCCCGCGTGGCGCGGTCCAGGTGGTTCGTGGGCTCGTCCAGCAGCAGGACGTTGGTCGGCTGGATCAGGAACTTCGCCAACGCCACCCGGCTGCGCTCTCCACCGGAGAGCACGGAAACAGGCTTGAAAACGTCGTCGCCCCTGAAAAGGAACTTGCCCAGAACGTTGCGCACCTGCCCTGCGGTAGCGGCACCCGCCGCCGATTGCACCTCTTCCAGCACCGTGCGCTCCGGCCTCAGTGCCTCGTCCTGGTGCTGGTCGTAGTAGCCGAACCGGGCGTGCTCCGCCCAGTCGACGGCGCCTTCCGACGGGCGCACCTGCTTTGCGGCGATACGGAGCAACGTGCTCTTGCCACTGCCGTTTGGGCCGACCAGCACGATCTTCTGTCCGCGCTCCACCGTCAGGTTCACGTCCAGCAGCACAATCTCGTCGTCGTACGCGTGGCTGACGGACGCGAGGGTAACAACCTTTTGCTCCACGCGCCCAAGCGACGTAATCGTGAACCTGGCCGTACCTTCATCCTTGGGACGCTCTATGCGCACCACCTTGGCGAGCTGCTTCTCGCGGCTCTGGACCAGGGACGCCTTGGTGCCGGCCCGGAAGCGGTTGATGAAGGCTTCCTGCTTGGCGATCTGGCGCTCTTGGCGGCTCGCCGCCTGCTCCTGCAGCAGACGCCGCTTCTCTTTCTGCTGGACGTACTTGGTGTAGTTGCCCGTGTACGAGACCACGCCGGAGTCGCTGACCTCCAGCACCCGCTTCACCACCCTGTCCAGGAAGGCGGCGTCGTGCGTGACCAATACCAGGGTGCCCTCGTAGTCAATCAGCTCGCGCGCCAGGTAGCTGCGCGCGCTGGCGTCCAAATGGTTGGTCGGCTCGTCCAGCAGCATGTGGTTGGGATGGAGCACCAGCACCTTGGCAAGCGAGATGCGCATCCGCCAGCCGCCGCTGAAATCACCGCAGCGCTTGGTGCGGTCGGTTGGCTTAAAGCCGAGCCCTCTGAGCACGCGGTCGACCCGTGCCGCGATGGTGTGGCCGTCCAACAAGTCGTACCGCTCATACAGCTCCGTCTGCTGGGCGACCAACGCGGCGGCATTGATTGCGGGATCGCCTGCCGGGTCGGCAAGCAAGCGTTCCAGCTCTTGTAACCGCAGTTCGATGCCGCGCGCCTCCGGGAAGGCTGTCCACACCTCTTCCTCGAGGGCGTGCTCCGGGTCGAAGCCCGACTCCTGTTTCAGGTAGCCGAGCGAGCCGTTGCGATGCCCCGCCGATCCGGACGTCGGCGAATCCTCGCCCGCTAGCAGGCGCAGCAGCGTGGTTTTTCCCGCACCGTTACTTCCCACGAGCGCCACGCGCTCGCCGGCGGCGATGTTGAAAGTAACGCCCTCAAAGAGGTCTCGCGTGCCGAACGACTTTGTGACGCGATCAGCAAAAAGCATACGTAACCATTATAGAGCACACGCCCTCGGCGATGACCTGCCTCACGGCCGTCGGTCCTCCTGCGCTCCGGTGGATGAACCACCCAAGAGGCCCTTTATCACGGCGTGCGGGCGGGTCGGCTCCACGTGGATGCAGGCGGACGGCGGCGACCAATTCCTCCCCCGTGCAAACGGAGGTTACTGCATGCCATGAGCCAAGTTGAAGGACCAGGCAGCGACGTTCCACTGAACAAACATCTCGCAAACGAAATCGGGCCAACATTGGACAAGCAATTTGGAGGCGCGGAGATACGGTCGCACGGAATGGCTGCCATACCTGTGCCGAAACGCGGAATCAATTGCAGCCGAAGGCGGGGAATGAAAAATACCGCGGTCGGCATGAGCGCCAGCGTCTCAGGACGCCTGGCCTGCGTTTGCCTCAGACGCGCCCCTTCCGCAATTGCGGCACCGCCAACGTGATCGCGCTGACCAGCAGCAGGACTGACACCGCCGCGATCCCCGCCGCCAACTGCGCCCCCAGCGCCCGTGTCATCGCGCCAAGCAGCAGAATACCGGGCGGCATGGCGCCGATCGCCAGGCCAACCATCCCCAGCGCCCGGCCGCGCATCTCGTCAGAGGCGGTCGTCAGCACGATAGTGCTCTGGAGAATGCCGAAGAGCGCCTGGCCCACGCTCAGCCCAACGAGCAGCCCGATGGATAGCCCGTACCACTCGGAGGCGGCAAATGCCAACAGCCCGCCGCCCGCGATAAAACACCCCACGATGAACGCAATGCCGGGCCGCCGCAAGTCGGGAAGGAACGCCAGGCCAACGGCGCCGATCATCGCGCCGAAGCCTGAAGCCGCCCCCATGAGCCCCAGCAGCCCCGGCCCGACGTGCAGCACGTCCCGGGCAAAGACCGGAAGTAGCTGGTTGAACGGGAAGAAGAGCAGGTTCATGGCGACGGTGATACCAAGGACGCCCAAGATAACTCGTTCCTTCGTCGCGTAACGGAGTCCTTCACCCAGGTCTCGAAGGACGCCCTGGCTACGTCCCCGGACGAAGGACGGCGCCCTGATCAGCGCAAAGGGAACGAGTGATAGCAGGAACACTCCGGCAACGGCAGGATATGCCAGCTTCGCGCCGCCTACCTCCAGCAGCAGTCCCCCCAATGCCGGCCCCGCGATGCGGCTCAGGTTGAAGCCCACGTTCTCCAACGCCATCGCGTTCACCACGCCCTGGGCGCCCGCCAGGTCGCGGATGAGCGCGCGGTGCGCCGGGAAGTCCAGAGCCCACCCCAGGCCCAGCGCCAGCATCGCCACCGTTATTACCGGCAGCGTCGCCGCGTCCAGCACAATGAAGGCCGCGAGCGCCGCCGTGGCCAGCGCGCTTACACCGGCGGCGATCACCAGAAGGAGCTTGCGTGAGACGCGGTCCGCAAAGAGGCCGCTAAGTGGCCCGAGCACTACCATGGGCGCCATGCGGTAAAACCCCACAAGGGCCAACATGAACGCCGAGCCCGTCATCTCCAGCACCAGCCATCCCATGACGGTAGTCTCCATCCACCGCGCCATCTGGAACAGGGAGCCGCCTGCCCACACAAGACGGTAGCCGGGGATGGCGAAGGAACGGAGCGGACCCCCGGCCCGTGACCGGCCAAGGGCCGGCGCCGCCTGCGGATGTTCAACCGGGCTGCTGTCGTCGGCCACCATCACCTCCTTGCTCCGCGCGTCATTCGGCGCTGGCGCCAGAACACCACCAGAATGCCGACCGGGATGGCGACGATGACCGCGCCCGTCGCGGCCACCCACACGCCCGGCCCCCATCCCAGCAGGCTGTCAAAGACGTGCCTGATCCACTCCAGCAGGACGGGGTCCGTCCCGTCGGGGTGGTGCGCGAGGGGGAACGGTTGCATGAAACTCTCCACACTTTTCCCCCTCTCCACGCTTGCCCTCGAGCGGAGCGAAGGGTCAAGTGGAGGAGGGGAGGGCGATAATGCGGGCGCAGCCTCGCGCTGCCCGCGTCAGCGCGCCGCCGGCGCCGGCTGGTACCGCACTGAGTAGCGCTTCTCGGGGATGACGATGGCGCTCAGCGTCGCGAACAGCAGCAGCACCGCAGCGACGCCCCACGCCACGTCGTAGCTCCCCGTGCGGTCGAAGACCCACCCCGCGAAGTAGATGCTGATGGCGCCTCCCGCCTGGTGGGCCATCAGCACGATGCCCGCCAGCGTCCCGAGCCGCTTCAGGCCGTAGATGTCCGCCGTCAGTCCCGTCGTCAGGGGAATGGTGGCAAGCCACGAGACGCCCGCGATGACCACGAAGGCGTAGAGCGCCCACGGCGCGTGGACCAGCACCAGCACCGCGTAGGCCGTGCCCCGCACCGCGTACACCACCGCCAGCAGGTTCTTGCGGCTCATCCGGTCGGAGAGGTACCCCGCCGAGAACACGCCTACGATGTTCAGCGCGCCCATGATGCCGAACACCGTCGCTGCCGCCGCGCCCGAGAGCCCGCGGTCCAGCGCAAACGGCACGAAGTGCGTGGAGAGGATGTTGGTGGTGAAGCCGCAGACGAAGTACCCTCCCATGATCTCCCAGATCGGCGCGCTGCGGAAGGCGTCGCGCCACTCGTTCACCTCCAGTGGCCCTCGGCGCTGCGCGGCCCTGGCCGCCTCCCTGGACGGTTCGGCGTCGCCGTCGGGGCGCGCGCCCACCTCGGCGGGGTCGTCGCGCAGCAGCAGCCACGCCAGCGGCATCGCCAGCACAACGCTCAGCCCGAGCACCATCCACGTGTAGCGCCAGCCCACCAGCACCATCAGGTACATCGCAAACGGGATCAAGATGAGCTGCCCCAGCGACGCGCCCATGCTCGTGATGGCGATGGCCGTGCCGCGCCGCCGCTCGAACCACCGCGACACCAGCACGTTGACCACCGAGCCGCCCGCGCCCGAGAACACCACCGACAGCACGAAGCTGTACATCACGATGAGGTACACCAGGTTGGACGTCCACATAAGCGCCACCGTGGCGAGCCCAACGGCGCCCAGGCTCAGCGTGATCACCCTGCGCCCTCCGTAGCGGTCGAAGACGTGGCCCGTGAACGGCTGCATCACCCCGCCCACAAGCACACCAAGCGCCGCGGCCAGCGAGATAGTCGCGCGGTCCCACCCAAGCTCATCGCTCATCGGCTTGACGAACAACCCAAAGCCGGAGCGCGCTCCGATGGCGATGAAGTTGATGAAGACCACGGTGGCGACGACGTACCAGCCGTAGAACATGCGCTTGGGGGTCTCCGCGGTCGCCATCCAGCCTCCCTCCAACCGGTCCCTCAGGATTGGAACTAATCGTAGCACACCTATCCACCCCCCCTTCCTGTCATTCCGAGCCGGAGCGCAGCGGAGGCGAGGAATCTCCCCGGCTTGGCAGGTCGCAACCCACCGTCATCACAGACCTCAACCCTCACACCCGCGCCGTCCGCATCCCGCCCACCTCCCGCTCCACGGCCCTGCGCCCCAAGAACAGGTACTGGTTCGCATACCCCGCGTCGCGGCCCCAGCGCGCCTGCGCCCACGCCAGCACGTCGGCGTACGGCGCCTCCTTCAGCGGCTTGCCGTTGCGCGCGACGCGCGGCTTCACGCCGTACCACTCCTCCACCGCGCGGCGCACCCACCGGTCAACCGGAAACGCCTCCGGCTTCTCCAGCGAGAACAGCAGCACGCAGTCTGCAATCTTGTCACCCACGCCATGCAGCCCCATGAGCGTTTCCTTGGCCTTCTCATACGGCCACTCCCGAAGCGCGGCGAGCGGGAACTCGCCGTCGGCCACGAGCCGCGCCGCCTGCGCCACCGGTCCAGCGCGGAATCCCAGGCCCAGCGTGCGCAGCCTGGTCTCCCCCGCCTCGGCCAGCCGCTCCGGCGAGGGGAACGTCTTCCTAGCGACGCCGTGCAGTCGTGTCGCGCTGCCAAAAGCATCGGCCATCCGCTCCATCATCAAGCTAATGCGCAGCACGTTGTTCTGCCCCGAGCAGATAAACCCGACCAGGCACTCCCAGGTCTCCTGCCGCAGGAGCCGCATCCCTCGCAGCCGTTGTATCGTTCCCGCCAGGTGCTCGTCGGCGGCGAAACGGCGGTACACGGCGGGCAGGTCATCGTCCAGCCGCAGGTAGCTTCTCAGCCTCGCCGCGACCGCCGCCTCCGTGCCGCGACGGCACTGGATCAGGAGCGTGGGGGCACCGGGGGAAGGCTGCGAAAGCAGGACCGGCTCGTCCTGCAGGAAGCCGTGCCACCACTCTTGCGAGCCAGACTCGCCGCCGGAAGGCCGGGCCTTCCGCCACCGGAAGGCCTGCCCGCTCTGCAGCGTCAGGCCCAGGTCAAGGGGCTGGTCAATGCGGATTATGGTCGTCATGGCAAACACGCGGGCGGGCGGCCACATAGGGCCGCGCCTACACAATTGGCATGTCTACCCACGGCGCTGGCGCCGAGGGTTCTCTGCGTCCTCTTCCCACTTGCTCGGGTTGCCTGTGATGTAATCACGAATACGTTCAAGTTCGGCTTCGCCTCGAACAATGTGCTCATAGTACCCGCGCTGTCAGACAGGAATACCTGGTGTTCCCCGAATCTTGTTGATCCCCTTGGAGGAAATGGTCTTGAACGTCCCAACAACCCGTGTCAGTGGCGCGGATTTGATGCCGGGCATGTCCGCCAAACGACCCCCACGCAGAGCCGCTGGCGTAGGGGCGGCTCTGGAGTCGCCCACCCACATGCCTTGTTCAACCAGGATCAGAATCCCATGGACATGATTGGACATGACAACCCAAGCATTGGGATGCACGTTAGGGAACATTGTCTGCAAAGAGCGCCAGG
The DNA here is from genome assembly GCA_009693045.1 of Dehalococcoidia bacterium. Lineage (GTDB taxonomy): Bacteria > Chloroflexota > Dehalococcoidia > Lucifugimonadales > SHYT01 > SHXZ01. Next base: position 10,073 of record SHXZ01000014.1, read on the forward strand.
ATTCATCGGCGATTTCACCGAGTCGGTTCAGAGTCATGCGACCCTTGGTAATGTCGCCAAACAGCAATTCGCGGTTATGAGCGCACATAGTGACGAAGTAGGCGCCCGGCCTCGAGTAGTCATAGCCAAAGAGGCGGATAGATCGTCTTGCAGGGTATCCCGGTGGACGGTTTGTTGTCATTTCCCCATCGCGGACAGGTCGCCACCCCCACCCTGCTTGGGGCCCTTGTCGGTTGCTTCGTTTTCATGGTGCGCGTGGCGGGCGGGCCTCGACCCCCCTCTACGTGGACGGCGCGGCCTGCGCCAGCCACTGCGCCACCTGCTCGCCCAGCGCGGCGATGGGCGGCGTGATCACGCGGCACGGAGGCAGCGAATTCCTGAACGTCGCCCCATAAGAACGCGAAATGAGCCGCCGATCCAGCACCACCACCACACCCCGGTCGCGACTGCTGCGAATGAGCCTGCCGAAGCCCTGCCGGAACTTAAGGATGGCTTGCGGCACCGCGTACTGACCGAAGGAGTCCTCATACGTCTCCGAGCGCGCCGCGAAGACCGGGTCCGTGGGCACCGCGAAGGGTAGCCGCACCAACACCAGCGCGGAGAGCTGTTCCCCGACCAGGTCAACCCCCTCCCAGAAGCTCGCGGTGCCCATAAGCAGCGCCTTCGGGTTGGCCTGGAACCGCTCCAGCACCTGGGCAGCGGAGCCGTCCGTCCCCTGGGCCAGCACCGCGATCTCCTCGGCTTCCAGCGGGCCGCGCACCCGCTCCGAGGCGGCGCGCAACGCGGAGTAGGACGTGAACAACACCATCGTCCGGCCCTTGGCCCCCTTCGCCACCTCCACCAGGGCGTTCGCCAACGCCTCCTCGTAGCGCGGTGCATTCAGCTCCGGCATGTCCTGCGGCACGCACACCAGCGCCAGCCGCCGGTAGTCGAACGGTGACCCGAGCACCAGCTCGTCCGCGTCCGCGGCGCCCAGCAACGCCTTCATGGGCGCCAGGCTGCCCGCCGTGCTCAACGTTGCGCTGGTGAGCACCACGGTCCGTTTCTGGTCAAGCAGGCGGTTGCGCAGCAGCGTGTCAACACGCAGCGGCGCCGCGCTCAGCTTCACGTTGCCCGCCGCGTCCACCTCCAGCCAGTACACGGACGCCTTCTCGGGCCGGACCATGAACTCCTCTAGGTGCGCGACGAACTCCCCGTTCATCTCCACCTGGGAGTCCAGCTCTCCGCGCGCCTGCGACACGTCGCTTCCACTCAGACCCTCCAGCGCGATGCTCAGCTCGGCAGCCGAGGCGGCCACCGCTTGCAGCGACCCGCTGGCGCCTTCCACCGCCACCTCAAGCCGGCTCCAGTCCCGCTGAGTGCGCGCGCCCGGCGTCACCCGCAGCACCGCGCGCCCCTGCCCGCCGGATGTCGCCTCGCTCTGCGCTCCGGCAAACGCCGCCAGCCCCGCGTACAGGTCGTTCACCTCTTGCCGCGCGCGGGCCGCGCGCTCCACCAGACGCTGCGCCGTCCGCTCCATCGCCTGGCGTCGCGCGGGCATGTCCGCGGCCGCGCGCGTGAAAGCCGCCGCCGCAAGACCCGCCAGCCCGCGCGTCCCGCCGAGGGTTTCCAGGTGCGTGTCCAGGGCGTCCTGAGACACGATGAAGCCGAACTGCCGCGTTGCCTCCGCCTCCAGATGGTGCGCCTCGTCAACAATCAGGTGGTCGTACTCCGGGATCAGCCCGCCGCCCACCACCAGGTCGGCCAGCAGCAGCGCGTGGTTCACGACCACCACATAGGCATCCTCGGCGCGTTTCCGCGACGCGTCCCGGAAGCACGGCGCGCCGGGGAGAGGGCACCCCTTCGCGCCGCTGGCCGAGAGGCGGTCCCACACCTCGGCGTCACGGCCCCCGAACCGCAGCTCGCCGCGGTCGCCCGTAGACGTGCCCTGCAGCCAGAGCAACACCTTGCCCAGGACCCTCGCCTCTTCCTCAGTGAGCGTCTGGGACGCGCGCATCCCCATCCAGCGCCTCGTGCACAGGTAGTTGCTCCGTCCCTTGAGCTGCGCGAACCGCAGCGGCTGCGCGCCCTCGCCCAGCACCGCCGCGACGATGCGCGCCACGGCGGGGAGGTCCTTCGTTACGAGCTGCTCCTGCAGGCTGATGGTGTTTGTGGAGACCACCACCCGCTGCCCGCGCTCCATCGCGAATAGGGCGGCGGGCAGCAGGTAGGCCAGGCTCTTGCCCACTCCCGTGCCGGCTTCCACTAGGAGTTGGCCGCCGTTCTCCAGGACTCCGGCGACCCCGCGCAGCATCTGCACCTGCTCCTGGCGCTGCTCGTACCCCGGCAGCACGGCGCTGACCGGACCGTCCGGGCTGAGCAGGGCCGCGGTCTCTTCCACGCCGAATCCTGTGGGACGCCGCCCGCCCACCGGACGGCCCGCCAGTGCGTCCATTCGCTTGCGGATGACCTCAAGGTCCACGCCCCCTATGGGCAGCGCGCTCACCGTGGCGGCGCTCGTTCCACGCTTCTGCTCCACCATGGTGCGGAGGAGGTGGCGCAGAGGCCAACTCGCCTGGGTCGCCAGGCGGTACCACTCCTCCAGGAGGGAAAGGTCAAGCTCCAAGCCGCGTTCTACAAGGGCGACGAACAGGCCTTGCGTGGTCGCGGCGTCGGCGAGCGCCCGGTGCGCCCTGGGGTTGATGACGCCGACCTCGCGAGATAGCGCAGCCAGAGAATATTCACCTTTCGCTTTCAGCACAATGGCGAGGTCCTGGGTGTCGTACGGCGGGCCCGGAAGCCGCAGGCCGCTACGCATCAGAAACGAGAGGTCAAACCGCACGTTGTGGCCGACGACCGGCAGGTCGCCGACGAAGGCCTCCAGGTCAACGGCCACAGCAGAGAACGATGGAGCTGTCGCGACCTCTTCCTGTCCAATGCCGGTCAGCCGCTGGACAAAGGTCGAGAGAGGACGAAAGGGGTTGACGAGCGTTGTATAGGTGCCCAGGACCTCACGGCCCTGGAACTTGACGGCGCCAACCTCAATGATGGCGTCGCGCTGGGCGTCCAGGCCGGTGGTCTCCAGGTCCAGGGAGACCATGGCTTGCTGGAACACCAAATGGGGCGAGTCAGTCAGCTTGAGTGACAAGGAGAACCTTGACTCCTTTGCGTTGCGCTCAGCGTCGTGCGCCAAGGCCACCGTGCCGCGCTTAGGTGACGTTGCTCTACCGTAAGTCGCTACTGTTGTGCTTCTGACATTCCGTTAGTTTTAGACGTGGCGCTGGGGAGCAATCTCCTCCCTCGTTGAGGGGAAGGATTAAGGCCTGCCCTCGAGCGAAGCGAAGGGTGGGGGTGAGACCTTGCTCCTGATCCAACGTAACGAGGCGTTAGAAGCACGCTGATACGTGGAACCACCCTACGCGCCAGCCGCGTCCGGCTCCGCCGCCCCGTTGCCGACGTAGCGGAGGTTGCCGACGTTCAGCCCCTCGGCGGCCACAAACGCGCCGGCCTTCAGCGCCTCAATCAGCTCCCCCTCGCTCCGCACCGGGTCATTGAACGCCGTGACGCCCTTCGCCAGACCCAGGGTTGAATGGGCGTCGCTGCCGCCCGTCCCCTTGCGTCCCATCAGCCGCGTCACTTCCTGGGCAAACCAGTTCTCGTCCCGCGTGTTCCCCCCGTTCACCACCTCCACCGCGTCCACGAGGTCAAAACCGGGATGGCCCACCGCTTCCTGCGGCACGTGAGGATAGGTGTGGACCTTGCCGTCGTACAGAAGGTTCTTGTTGTACGGCGGCGGGTTGAACATGTTCCGAAACGGATGGGCCAGCACCATGAACGCGCCGTCACGAGCCGCCAGCCGGCGCAACTCGCTGATACGGAACATGCCAGGCTGGTAGGAGTGCATCCCAAAGACCAGCACGTGGCCCAGGTCGGTGTCCACCTCAAGCGCGTGGACCATTACCAGCCCGCTCCGCTGCGCGAACGCGTCAAACTCGCGCTTGTCGGTCCAGCCGCCGTGCTCCGTCAAACACACGCCGGAAAGCCCGAGGCGTTTCGCTTCCGCGACGAGTTGGTCAGGCGAAAGGCCGCTGTCGCTGCTGCCCTTGACGGTGTGGACGTGCAGGTCAAAGAAGAACGGCATCTACTGATCAACCAGCTTCACCCGGGTCGCACGCACGCCATTGTATCGGCACGCGGCGGTCGTGGTCAACGCGCTACCCCGTCCAGGCAGGCAGCAGCAACCCAAACAACACAAAGAAGACCGCCAGAAAACTCAGCAGCCACCGTGCGTAAGCTCTCGCCTTCAGCAGCGTCCCCACAGCCCCGGCAGCGACAACAGCGGCGATGACGATGGTGAACACCCCTCCAATCCCCTGGCTCCCGCCTCCCGCGACCGCGCCGTACGCGAGTCCCAGCGCCAATCCGGCCAGCATCCAGAGCGAGTGGAACAGCATGAGGGGCGAGATGAACACCACGGGACTCTTGTCCTGCGCGACCCTTGCCGCCCAGGAACCTGGACGCCGCGCCATGCGGGAAAAGACGACCAACGCCACCACGTCAAACCAGACGCCCGCGAGGGCGCCGCATATGACCCCGGCCACCAGCTTATCCACAGGATACCCCCATCCGCTCTAACGCCAACTCTGCCTGAAGGTGGCGGTTATTCTCGCGAGGCGCCTTTTCTGTCATTCCGAGCGCAACGAGGAATCTCCCCAGATATGTGGGCGAGCAACGGTAAGTGCGGAGATTCCTCGTTCGTCCAGACTCCGTCGGGACTCCTCGGAATGACAAAGAGATCTGCGCCACTTTCAAACAGAACTGGTATAACATTCGTCTGACAATGCCACACAATCATACCCTCTAGGGTAGTGCTTCTGACATTCCGTTAGTTTTGGAGTGGCGCTGGGAACAATCTCCTCCCCGTTGAGGGGGAAGATTAAGGTAGTGGTGAGACGTTGCTCCTGATCCAACGTAACGAAGGGTTGGAAACACGACACTGACTAGCTTGCCCGCCGCCGATAATAACGTGTTGGGTTCTTCAGGCGCTCAAACGCATCCGGCCAGTTGATGCCGCTGTCCCGGCTCGTCCATTCCGCAAAGGCGGACCCTTCCCCACTCCAGCGCTCCATCCGCCCAACAGCTGTAGCGTGCGGCTCGGCCCTGACAAATGCGTTCACCGACGCCCGGTCCTTCCAGACCGTGTACGTAAAGAACGTGCGCTCCCTCATCTCCGCATTGAGACCGTGACAAACGAAGCCCGGACTCTTCTTGAGCTGTCTCGTCACCCGCCACGTCATGAACAGGAATGGGACAATGTCGCGCCTCCGCTTCACCACCAGGCGCGTGGCTATACAAAGGTACTCTTCCGTTCTCGACTGAGGCGTTTCTCGTTGGGCCACCAGTCTCCTCCAAAGGCATGGCTCACTCCGCTACAAGCGTAACACCGCTCGCCACCGTGGGGACACACCACGCCCGCAGCCCGTCCGCGCTCAGCCGCTCGGCCATCGCGTTGCCCGTCGCCTCGTCCGGCGCCAGAGTGAACAGCGACGGCCCGCTGCCCGCCAGGTGCACCCGTTCAGCCTCCGCCGCGCGCATGGCGTCGGCAAAGGAGGCCAGCGACGGAAATACGCGGTACGCGACTCGTTCAAACGTGTTCACCAGCATAGCAGCGTCCAGTGCAGCGCCCCTCGTGAGACGGGCGACAGCCTGCTCGGTCGCGCGGCCATCCGCGTAGTCCGCTGTCGTCAGCGCGCCATACAGCGAGGCCGTCTTTCGGGGCAGCGTCACGTCAGGCGCAAGGACCACCAGCCAGGCGGGCCGCACCGAGGGCAGCGAAGTGACCAGCTCCCCGCGTCCCGTGGCGATCCCGGTCCCGCCGCTCAGGAAAAACGGAACGTCCGAGCCGAGCCGAGCCGCAAGGACACTCAGCCGCTCGTGGGACAGCCCCAACTCCCACAGCGTGTTCAGGCCGACCAGCGCCGCCGCCGCGTCGGCGCTCCCACCTCCGAGACCACCCGCGACCGGAATGTGCTTGCTCAGGCTAATGTCCGCGCCGCGCTTGGACCCGGCCTCAGAAGCGAGCATCTTCGCCGCCTTGACCACCAGGTTGTCCGAACCTTCCAGCTCAGGAACAGAGCAGCGAAACGACAGCGCCTCCGCCTCCTCAAGCACCAGATCATCCCACAGCCCAACGGCCTGGAAGATGGTCGCCACCTCGTGGTAGCCGTCCGGACGGCGGCGCAGCACCTCCAGCGTAAGGTTCACCTTGGCCGGGGCGCGGAGCCTAATCACGGGCGGCAGCCTTGCGCGCCTCGTCAGCCTGGTACACCTTCCGCCACTCATCAACGGAGAGCGTCTCGGCCCGCCTCGTTGGGTCCACCCCCAGCGACCCAAGCAACGCACGCACCTCCGCGGCAGGCCTATCCAGCGCGTGGCTCAGCGCCCCCTGTAGCTGCTTGCGCGGCGCGCTGAACCCCGCCCGCACCAGCGCGAAGAACCCTTCAGCGTTCTCTGCGTCCACCGCCGGCTCCGCGTGCGGGTCTATCCGTACTACCGCCGAGGTCACCGCGGGCGGAGGCCGGAACGCGCCCGGAGGAATCGCCGCCACGATCTTCGCTCTGCCATACACCTGAATGCCCACGCCCAACAGCGACATATCGCCGGGCAGGGCCGCCATCCTCCGCGCAACCTCCCGCTGCACCGTGACCACCAGGAGCACTGGCCGGTGAGACGCTTCAAGAAAGCGGCGCACGATGGGTGTGGCAGCATAGTACGGCAGGTTGGCCACGACTTTGTACGGAGCGCCTCGGGTAACGAGCTCGTCCAGCGGCACGGTCCTGGCGTCGCCGTGGATGATGCGCACCTTCGGGACAGCGGAGTAGCGCGTGACGAGCGCCTCAGCAAGCTCCCGATCCAGCTCCACCGCCACCACCTGGCGCGCCTGCTGGGCCAGCGCGTCCGTGAGCACGCCGAGCCCCGGCCCCACCTCCACCACCAGGTCTTGCGGCGTCAGGTCCGCGGCATTCACAATCCGACGCAAGATGCCCGAGGAAACGAGGAAGTGCTGAGCAAGCGCCTTCTTGGGATGCAAGCCTGCGTTGTTCATTGGCACGGAACCCATCTGCTTTGCAGATCTCGGCGGCTGAGCTTGAGCACCCGTCCGACTTTCTCCGCCACGCTTCCCCTCATCGACATGTCCGTCCACTCGCTAGTCGCTGTGGCGGCAGGCCTGATTGTTTGTTAGTGTCGTGCATCCTGACATTCCGTTAGTTTTGGAAGTGGCGCCGGGGAGCAATCTCCTTCCCCCTTGAGGGGGAGGATTAAGGTGGGAGCGAGACGTTGCTCCTGATCCAACGTAACGAAACACTACACCAGCAGGCACGCACGCGCCCCGGAGACACTTCGCCTGCCTTCGTAGTGCGGCCTGCCGGTTAGTCCGGGACGACCAACACGTTGAGACGGCCGTTAGTCACCGTTAGCGCCGATGCGGTGCCACTAACATACCGTGCCAAGAGATAGACAGTACGTGACCCGGCGCCCAGGCTCACCGTTGCCGGAATGGACACGGGGAAAATGCCGTCCTCGGTGCTCGTCTGACTTCGGAACCTGTTCACAACCGTTGGCGCGTCGGGCGTCGTGCCGACACCGACCTCAAACTGAAAGGACTCTCGGTTGCTTGCGCTCACGTCCAGCGCCCCCGTCACCACAACTTGAGATGGGCGGTCCAAGGTAAGCGAGACGCTCGCTACGCTGGCCCACGCCAAGCCAAATGCCATGCGAATTGAGCTTGGGGCCTGACTCGCCTGAGCCGCCACCACCTTGGGCGCGAGAGAACCCGATTGTCCTTCAGGCCCAGCAGAGGCTTGCGGACCGGGCAGGCCTTGTTTTCCTTCTGGGCCGGACGGTCCCGGTGCGCCCTGCTTTCCCTCAGGACCGGGCGACCCTGGAGATCCCTGCTTTCCTTCGGGACCCTGAGCTCCCTGCGGTCCAGCAGATCCCTGGCCCCCCCTGAGCTGCTCCTGCCGTGCAGCCACCGCCTGGTCAACTAACGCGCGCAACTCTTGCTCCGTCGGTGCCGGGCCAGGTTCGCCGCGTGGCCCAGCAGACCCAGTTGGACCAGCCGTTCCCTGACAGGCCACACTGAACGCAACCAGTGCAATGAGAAGACTGAGTCGGCGCATCGTGTGACTACATCCTTCCTGCGGGGAAACCGACGGCACCCTGTCCTCCGCGCGTGGCCGCCGGAGAGGGCGCAAACCCGGCTTGCCTGCGGCGCTCAGAGGTATCTGCTTACCGTTGCTCCCTTCCGGGCCTGGCGGGATTCACAGGCCCCTGCCGCGCAGGACCAGGCGCTTTCCCTCCCCGGCGGCCAGCGCTCGGAGGCTCGGCTCTCCATGTCGGTGGGCGCGCACAGACGCAGCTTCCGTGCCCGTTGCCCACCGTCGGCGCGGATTCCCATCGTAACGGCGCGCGAGGGGACTGTCAACGCGCTGGCATGAATCGAGGGAAGTGCAAAACTCGGAGTCGGGACACCGTCATCGAGGTAGAATTTTATGAGGGACATTGCGCCTGGCAAACCTTACTGGTGCGGGATCAGCACCTCAATGTACTTGTTGTCCACGACTTGGAGGAACGGCGCCGGAGTTCCACCCAGAACGCGGAACACCTTGCTGTAGCTGGACGGCGTCAATAGCGGGATGTTCGGCACGGCGGGGAAGTAGATGCGGGCTGACTCGCGGTAGATTTCGGCGCCAAGGCTCGCGTAATCGCCCGCCAGCAGCTCCTGCGACCGCGTGGGGTCGCGGCGTATCTGACGCTCGGCGTTCCAAATTGCAAGGACCACCGCCACCGTCGCGTCCGGGGCCGCCGTCGCGAACCTCTGCGTCGTCGCCAGCACCAGCCACGGGAACGGCTCCAGCTCCGTCACCTCGCCGCGACTCAGGTTCACCACCAGCTTCGCCCCCTGCTCCACGATCGCGCGCTCCAAGATCGGGTGCGCCGCCACGATGCCGTCCACCTCGCCCGCCTTCAGGACTTCCAGCAGCTGCGCGGCGACCGTTGGCACGAGCTTCACGTCCGCGCTCGCGAGCCCGGCGGCGCTCACCAGCGCCCTGGCCGTCGCCTCGGCCAGCGGCTCCTGCGGCACCGCCAGCCGAAGCCCCTTCAGCGCCGCCAACCGCTCCGCCAGCCGCGAGGTCTCCAGCAGCCCGAGGCGCTGAGCCACCGCGTCGGCCAGCGCCACGTTGTACGGCTGGCTCCCCAACACGCCCGCGACGGCGCGCAGCGGGTTCGCCCCATCGGACGTCCTTGCCGCGTCCTGCAGCGTCACCACGGCAAACTGGACCTGGCCGCTTAAGAGTGCCTGCACCGCCACCTGCGAGTCCGCCACGTCCACAAGCGTGACGCTGAGGGAGTTGCTTTCAAACATCCCCCCCTTCTGCGCCACCTGGACGGTGGCGTTCAGCACCCCCATCCTGGGAACGGCGATGCGCAGCACCGGCGCCTCAATCCTCAGCGCCGACCGATCCGACTGGCCTGTTCCCGCCGAGCTTGTGGGCGGGGCGGGAGTCGTCGTTCCCGATGGCGGCGTCCGCTCCGGCTCCTTGGCCTGAGCCTGTGGAAGCGGGCTTTTCTGAGCTGTGGCGTCAGGCGCGGGGTCTACCGCGGTCTTCGGCTTCGTGGCCGCGTCTCCGCCCCCGCAGGCCACCACAAGCGCCAGGAACAGGGCGACAAGAACAAGACCAGTCCGCACAAGCTACCTCCTGGGCAACATAGGCCAACGCGCCCTCTTGCGCGCGTTGTGGCGGCCCAACGAGCCTATTATACCCATCGCGACGACGTTGGCCGGTTCTGCGCCTCGCAATGCTCCACTGCCATCCGCCCCTACCCCTAATCACCCCTCACCAGCTACGCTAGACGTAGCCCAACACGTCGCACCTTACCATCCCAACGGAATCCCTCGTCCGTCCCTCGCGGTGGCCGCCGCCAAACAATGCGATTCCGGAGGCGCAACGAGAATTCACCGCTCCGGTATCCACCGCCGAAACAGCCTCGAAACCGCCGGAAAAATAACCCCTGCCGACTTGCGGTCTCCCGCAACAATCAATGCAAAACAACCTGTTCAACCCCCTGGACCCAGCCAAGCGAGGCGGACTCCCAATAGCGCCTCAAAAAGGCGGTGCTCTGTCAGAGCACACCATGGCAAGACTCTGCCTACACCTAGGGCGGAGTCGACCCTGGGTACTCTATACTGGCCTGACCGAAGCGCGACGCCGCTCATCGGCCGGACACAGAACGACTCCGCAGGACGCAGGACGTGAAGATCCGCAAGGCCGTCATCCCAGCCGCTGGCCTCGGCGCCCGCATGTTGCCCGCCTCAAAAGCGGTCCCCAAGGAGCTGCTGCCCGTCCTGGACCGGCCCATGCTCCACGAGGTCCTCGCCGAGGCCATGGCGGCGGGCCTGGAAGAGGCGGTCATCGTCACCGCGCGGGGCAAAGAAGCCATAGCCTCCTACCTCTCCCCGCCGCGCGACCTTGAGCGCACCGCTGCGGACCCCGCCGCCCGCGCGGCGCTCGCAGAGCTCCGCCGCATCTGCGAGTCGTTGCGCTTCACCTACGTCATCCAGGAGCGTCAGCGCGGCCTCGGCGACGCCGTGCTCACCGCCCGCCACGCCATCGGTGACGAGCCGTTCGCCGTGCTCCTGCCGGACACGCTGCTCTTCGCCAAAACACCCGCCATCGCCCAACTCATCAGCCTCGCCGACGAACGCAGCGCCAGCGCCCTCGCCGTCTCGCCCGTGGCCCCCCAGGACGTCTCTTCGGTCGGTGTCGTTGCGGCGCAAGCCATTGCGCGGGGCGTGTACCACGTGACCGGCGTCGTGGAGAAGCCGCAGCCGGGGAAGGCCCCTTCTAACCTCGCCATCGTCGGACGCTATGTCCTCACGCCCCAGGTCTTTGACGGCCTGGCGCTCGCCCGCCCCGGCGCGCTCGGCGAGCTTCAGCTCACCGACGGCATCGCCTGGCTCCTGGAGCGCCAGCCCGTCTACGCCCGCGAGCTTGAGGCCGCGTGGTACGACGCCGGCACGCCGCTGGGCTTGCTCCACGCATCGCTGGAGATGGCTCTGCGCCGCGACGACACCGCGCCCACCGTGCGCGCCTGGATTCAGCGCCTCGCAAAGGAGTCCTGATGCCGCTCACCCGTGACGAGGTGCTGGGCGCCATGGAGCAGGGCTTCCAGGCGTTCCTCCACGAGCTCCGCGACCTGCAGTACAGCCTGGACTGGAAGCGCGACTTCAACGACTCCAACGCCTGGTCTCCCCGCGACATCGTCACCCACCTCATGGGCGCCCTGGAGCGCAACACGTACCGCGCACTCCAGGCCATCATCATGGACGACACGCCGGCGGTCCAGCTTGAGGGCGACAACCCCTACCGCTCTCCGGAGACGCGGGCCATGACCCTGGCGCAGCTCCTTGACCGACTGGTGACGCTGGAGGAGCGGCTGGAGGAGCTGGTCAGCTCGGTCAGCGACGAGCAGCTTGCCCGCAAGGCCCGCATCACTGGCTGGGCAGACGGCACGCCCCTTCGCGAGTTGACGTTCCTGGAAGTGGCCCACCGCGCCTTCACCGTCCACTGGACGGAGCACACCAAGCAACTCTACGCCATAAGGGAGGCGCTGGGCGTCGCGGAGTTGTAGAGAAGCAGTGAAGCACCCTACAGGAACCGCAATGCAGCGTCCACAGAGAAAATCCACAAGACTGCCAGGGTATGACTACTCACAAGCTGGGGCATATTTCGTGACTATTGTCACTGAACGCAGAACCTTGCTGTTTGCTGAAGAGGTTGCAAAGAACGTTGCCGAACAGATATGGCAAGCCATTCCTGGCCATTTTCCAACCGTCTCCCTGGACGAACACATCGTAATGTCAAACCATCTACACGGAATCGTGTCCGTCATCGGTAATGTAGGGGCGAGGTCTCCTCGCCCGCCCACGGTAGGGGCGACGTCTCCTCGCCCGCCCACGGTAGGGGCGACGTCTCCTCGCCCGCCCACGGTAGGGGCGACGTCTCCTCGCCCGCCCACGTCAGACCAACGGCACGCGGCGGGCGCGGAAACCGTGCCCCCACAGCGACCCACCCTGGGACAGGTGGTCGCATATTTCAAATACCAATCCACAAAACAGATCAATTCTCTGCGCCAAACTCCGGGCGCTCCCATCTGGTAACGCAACTACTACGAGCATGTCATCAGGAATGAACAGGAACTCCTCCACATCCAGGAATACATCAAGAACAACCCGGCGCAGTGGGCGCTGGACAGAGAGAATCCGGCCAACCCTGCACGGCGAACATTGTAGGGGCGAGGTCTCCTCGCCCGCCCACGTCACGCCAACGGCGCGCAGCGGGCGCGGAAACTGCGCCCCTACATTTCAAGCAGGCGGTTGCGCAGCAGCGTGTCAACACGCAGCGGCGCCGCGCTCAGCTTCACGTTGCCCGCCGCGTCCACCTCCAGCCAGTACACGGACGCCTTCTCGGGCCGGACCATGAACTCCTCCAGGTGCACGACGAACTCCCCGTTCGTCTCCACCTAGGAGTCCAGCTCTCCGCACCGATGACGGACACCATTCCGTTTCACCCCAAACTTGTCCAATTCCGCCTGCACCCGCGTCTCGTCCAGCCCCATCTTCGCCACCAGGTCCAGGTCCTTCTGCGCATCCGCCCGGCGGCCCAGCAGCAATAGCACAATCCCTCGGTTCAGGTACGCATTCACGAAGTCCTTCTTCAGCCGGATCGTCTCGCTAAAGTCGGCCAGCGCCACCTCGTACCGGCATAGCTCAAGGTACGTGTAACCCCGGTTGTTGTACGCAAGCGCGTCCTTGGGGTTGAGGACGATGGCCTGGGCATAATCGTCAATCGCGCGCTGCTGCTGCCCCAGGTTGGCGTAGGCCGTGCCGCGATTGGTGTACGCCTCCGCCTGCTTCGGGTTGAGCTTGAGCGCCTCGTCATACTCGACGATGGCCTCCTGGAGCTTCCCCTGCTCCTGGAACCGCACCGCCTCTTTGAAGTGGCTTTCCACGGGCGTGTCACAGGCTAGGCTTGTCACGCCGACCAGCAGGGCCATGACAAACCCTGCGAAGGCGAGTGTCCTCCGTCCCACCAACCTAGTCCCCCTCCAGCTTCATCAGGGCCAGGAAAGCCTCCTGCGGCACCTCCACCTGGCCCACCCGCTTGAGGCGCTTCTTCCCCTCGGCCTGCTTCTCCAGCAGCTTGCGCTTGCGCGTCACGTCGCCGCCGTAACACTTCGCCAGCACGTTCTTCCGCATCGGCGCGATGCTCTCCCGCGCGATGACGCGGCTGCCGATCGCCGCCTGCACCGCCACCTCAAAGAGCTGCCGCGGTATCAGCTTCCTCAGCTGTTCCACCAGGGCGCGCCCGCGCTCGTACGCCTTGTCCCGGTGCACGATGAAGCTCAGCGCGTCCACGGCCTTGTTGTTGAGCATGATGTCCAGCCGCACCATGTCGCCCTTACGGTACCCCAACAGCGTGTAGTCCAGCGAGGCATATCCCTGCGTGCGCGACTTGAGCTGGTTGTAGAACTCCACCAGAATCTCGGCCAGCGGCATCTCGTACTCCAGCAGCACCTGGGCGTCGTGGGCGGCGCTGCTGCCGTCGCCTCCCGCAATCGCCGACGAGATGTACTCCATCCGCAGAAAGCTGCCACGCCGCGTGCCGGCCAGCTCCATGACCGCGCCCACAAACCGCGACGGGCAGATCACCGTGACCCGCAGCCACGGCTCCTGGAGCTCCTGGTACTGGCCGGGGTTCGGCAGCTCGCTCGGGTTGGAGACCGTGCGCACCGCGCCGTCCTGCATCACCACCTGGTACGCCACGCCGGGGGCCGTCGCCACCAGCGAGAGGTTATACTCGCGCTCCAGCCGCTCCTGCACGATCTCCATGTGGAGCAGGCCGAGGAACCCGCAGCGGAAGCCAAACCCCAGCGCCGGGCTGCTCTCCGGCTCGTACGATAGCGAGGCGTCGCTGAGGCGGAGCTTCTCCAGCGCGTCCCGCATCGCCTCAAACGACTCACCCTCCCCCGGATACATCCCCGCGAACACCATCGGCTTCATGGGCACGTAGGCGAGGAGCGGTTCGACCGCGGGCTGGCTGCGGAGCGTGATGGTGTCACCCACGCGACAGTCGCCCACGCTCTTCAGCCCCGTGGCGATGTACCCCACGTCGCCCGGCGTCAGCACGTCCGCGGGCTTCAGTCCGGGGCTAAAGATGCCGACCTCCAGCACGTCGGCATCTTTAGCCGAGCCCATCATGCGGATGCCCGCGCCGGCCTGCACGCGGCCATCCACCACCCGCACGTACGCCAGCACGCCCTTGTACGAATCGTAGCTGGAGTCAAAGATGAGGCAGCGCAACGGCGCGGCGATGTCGCCCTTAGGCGCAGGGACGTGCTGCACCAGCGCGTCCAGCACCTCGGCGACGCCGGTGCCATCTTTGGCGGAGATGAACAGGATCTCGTCCTGGCGGAAGCCGAACACCTGCTCAAGCTCAGCCGCCGCGCGCTCCGGCTGGGCGCCTGGCAGGTCAATCTTGTTGACCACGGGGATGATGTGCAGGTTGTGATCCAGCGCCACCAGGCCGTGGGCCATCGTCTGGGCCTGCACGCCCTGCGTGGCGTCCACCAGGAGCAGCGCGCCCTCGCACGCCGCCAGCGCCCGCGAGACCTCGTAACTGAAGTCCACGTGGCCGGGCGTATCAATCAGGTTCAGCTCGTACGTCTGGCCGTCCGGGTGCGCGTAGGCCATCCGCACGGCCTTGCCCTTGATGGTGATGCCGCGCTCCCGCTCCAGGTCCATCCGGTCCATGAACTGCGGCGTGATCTCGCGAGCGGAGACAGTCCCCGTAAGCTCCAGCAGCCGGTCGGCCAGCGTGGACTTGCCGTGGTCAATGTGGGCGATGATACAGAAGTTGCGGATGAGCTTCGTGTCCGTCACCAAGCCATCGTACCATACGCCGCTGCGAAAATCGCAGGGGCCCCGCCTCAAAAAACAATCGGGGGGCCCCGTTTCCGAGGCCCCCCGAACTGACCGCTCTAGCTTGCTGCGGGCTACACGCGGACGCACGCCACCCAGTGGTTCGGCGCCACCTCGCGGAGCGGCGGCACGGCCCCCCTGCATTCCTCAATCATGATCGGGCAGCGCGTGTGGAACACACACCCGGAGGGCGGACGCAGCGGGCTTGGGACATCCCCCGTGAGGATGAGGCGCTCGCGCTGAGACTCCACAACGGGGTCGGGAATGGGAACGGCGGAGAGCAACGCCTTGGTGTAGGGGTGCAGCGGATTGGCGTACAGCTCCACCCGGTCGGCGATCTCCATGATGTGGCCGAGGTACATCACCGCCACGCGGTCACTGATGTGGCGCACCACGGAGAGGTCGTGCGCGATGAACAGGTACGTGAGGCCGAACTGCTCTTGCAGCTCTTCCAGCAGGTTGATGATCTGCGCCTGGATGGAGACGTCCAGCGCGGACACGGGCTCGTCGGCCATGATGAAGTCCGGGTGCGTCGCCAGCGCGCGCGCCACGCCGATGCGCTGGCGCTGCCCGCCGCTGAACTCGTGGGGGTACCGGTCCGCCATGTATGGGTTCAGCCCCACCGTGATCAGCAGGTCTGAAACCCGCTCCCGGAACTCCTGCTTGCTCTTGACCAGCTTGTGGACAACCAGCGGCTCCCCCACTATGTTGCCGCACGTCATCCGGGGGTTGAGCGAGCTATAGGGGTCCTGGAAGATGATCTGCATCCGCCTTCGCATGGCGCGGATCTGCGGGCCGTTCATCTTCGTCAGCTCTTGACCGTCAAACACCACCGAGCCCGCCGTCGGCTTGTAGAGCTGGAGAACGCAGCGGCCGGTCGTCGTCTTGCCGCAGCCGCTCTCGCCCACCAGACCCAATGTCTCGCCCTTGCGGATAAAAAAGCTCACGTCGTCAACGGCCTTGACCTCGGCCACCCTCTTTTGGATAACAACGCCCTGCATGACGGGGAAGTACATCTTCAGGTTCGTGACGTCAATAAGGTGGCTGTCGCCATCCTGCTTGGTCTGAGTCGCCTGTTGTGTTTGCGTCATGCTTCCCCCTAACCCTCGGTGCCGGCATGGTACGCGGCATTGACTTCCTTAGCTCGGAAACAGGCCGCCGTGTGTCCCTCGCCAATGCTCACCAGTTGGGGCGCTTCCTGAGCGCAGCGCTCAATGGCGAACTTGCAGCGCGCCCTAAACGAACAGCCCACCGGTAGGTTGATCAAGTCGGGTGGGAAACCTTCAATGGGGGCCAGCTTCTCCTTTTTCGGCTGGTCCAACCGCGGCACCGACTTAAGCAAGCCCAGCGTGTACGGGTGGTGCGGGTTCCGGTAGATGTCGCGGGCTGAGCCTCGCTCAATGATCCTGCCCGCGTACATCACGTTCACTCGGTTGGCGTAGCGGGCAACCACCCCGAGGTTGTGGGTGATGACGATGATGGCGGCGCCCAACTCGTCGGATATCCGCCTCATGACCTCCAAAACCTGCGCCTGGATCGTCACGTCAAGAGCCGTCGTCGGCTCGTCTGCAATGAGCAGCCTGGGGCCGCAGCTCATTGCCATGGCGATCATGACGCGCTGCCGCATACCGCCGCTGAACTGGTGCGGGTAGTCACCCAACCGCCGCTCGGCGTCGGGAACCCCCACCAGGCCAAGCAACTCCGCGGCCCGGCGCAACGCTGCTTGCTTGTTCATGTGCTGGTGAAGCTCCAGTGTCTCGGTGAGCTGCCTGCCGATGGTCAAAACAGGGTTGAGCGAGGTCATCGGCTCCTGAAACACCATGCCGATGCGGTTCCCACGGATCTTCCGCATCTCTTCGTCGTCCAGCTTCAGAAGGTCCACGCCGTCAAACAGGACCTCGCCGTGGACCGTTCTCCCCGGTGGGCTGGCGATGAGGCGCATAATGGACAACGCGCCGACGCTCTTGCCGCAGCCGCTCTCACCTACTATCGCGAGCGTCTCTCCCTCCAGGACATCGTAGGAGACGTCGTCCACGGCTTTGACCACACCCTCCGGTGTAAAGAAATAGGTTGATAGCCCCTTAACCTCCAATAGGGTCGGCACGGCCTCCTCCTTGCAACTAGATCTATCGCTGAATCGCGAGTTGGGTCGTATTGCGCGACCCAACGTTACCTGGTGGGGATGAGGAGATTTGAACTCCTACGCCTTACGGCACATGATCCTAAGTCATGCTCGTCTGCCAGTTCCGACACATCCCCCCAGGCTGCTACCTGGTTGTTAGTTGGTGACCCGCCAAGGATTTGAACCTTGAACCCGCTGATTAAGAGTCAGCTGCTCTACCGTTGAGCTAGCGGGCCGATGCTCCCAGGGTAAAACCGTAGGAGACTACCAAAACCAATGCCCAGTGTCAACACTTGGAAGGGCTCTTTGTAAAAACTCGCGCGTGCCGTTGTCAAATGGTGATAGCAGCGGAACTGGGCTGACGATTCCCGCTCTTTTACGGCTTTCAGTGACCGAAACCCTCTTTCTGGCTGTTCTGAGCTTCCTGGATGAGGATTGCCTTGTCATCCCTAAAAGTCTTCGGGGCGCCACGAACTTCTTACGCCCCTACGCCCAGCCGCGCCGCCAGAGGCTCCGGCAGCCCGACTCGCCGCATTTTGCTCTGAACCGCAGCTACATCGTACGCTATTCTCCTGTGCAACAGGCGTCTCCCCTCCGCTTCGTACAGCAGATAGCTCGCTCTCGGGTCCCCGTCCCGGGGCTGCCCAACGCTGCCAGGATTCACCACCAGCCGCGTATCCGTCTCCAGCAAGAGATCCCCCTCTTGCAGCAAACCGAACCGAAGCCCCCGTTCCACGCACACCAGCGGCACGTGCGACTGCCCCACCAGGCAGAACGGCGTCTTCTGTATCTGGAACGCTTCCGCCATCTGGTGCAGCGACATGGAGCTTGGCTCAAAGTAGTCCCAAACCGGGTCCCGCAGGCTGCCGTGCACCAGCGTGAAGGGCGCGCGCTCCAGAATGCGCGGCAGGCCCCTCAGATACGCTCTCTGCACCTCGTTGAGCTGCTCCCCGGCCCACTGCGCCGCTTCCGCCGCGTGCGGGTTGAAGTCCCCAAGACCAATAACCCCCACAGCGGCCAGGTCATGGTTGCCCGCGACCGCCGCTGCGCCCTGCGACGCCATCAGGTCAACACACGCGCCCGGGTCCGGTCCGTAGCCGACCACGTCGCCCAGGCACCACACCTCGTCAACCGGCCCTTGACGCCGCGCATCCGAAAGCACCGCTCCTAGGGCCTCAAGGTTGCCGTGGATGTCCGAGACGATCAGCGCTCTCATGGCCCCAAGTATAGCCCCAATAGCCCCCCCCCGACGCCGCCTGCGGCGTGCCCCTGCCCGCCAGGCCGTGCATCCTGTACCATATTGGCATGAAGGTGAGCGACATCGGTGAGTTCGGTCTCATCCATCGGCTGCACCGCCAGATTGACGCCCGCGGGTTGCCCCAGCCCGGCGCGGACGGCCTGCGCTTTCCGCTCCGTGTCGGTATCGGCGACGACGCCGCGGCGTGGGAGACATCCGCCGCAACCGAGCTCCTCACCACCGACACCATGGTGGAGGGCGTCCACTTCACCCGCAAACCCACCCGCTTCGGACGCCCCCTGACGACCTGGCGCGAGGTCGGCTGGAAGGCCATGGCCTCCAACCTCAGCGACATCGCCGCTATGGGCGGCGTGCCGCACTACGCGCTCATCACGCTCGGCCTGCCTCAGAACGAAGACGTGGAGAGCATTGACGAGCTGTACCACGGCCTGCTGGACGCTTGCGAGGCCTACGGCGCCGCCATCATCGGTGGCGACATCGTCGGCTCCCCCGTGTTCTTCATCACCGTCGCGCTCACCGGCGTCACCGGCTCGCCGCTGCTGCTGCGCAACACGGCGCGCCCCGGCGACCAGGTGGCCGTCACCGGCACGCTAGGCGGCGCCGAGGGTGGCCTGCGGATGCTGCTGGAGGGCCTGGCCTTTGACGAAGCAACAACAACGGCGCTGCTCCAGGCCCACCTCCATCGCCAGCCGCGCGTCCCGGAAGGGCGAGTCCTGGCCGCCAACGGCGTCCGCTGCGCCATGGACGTGAGCGACGGCCTGGTGGACGACCTGGGCAAGCTCTGCCTCGCCAGCCGCGTGGCCGCCCGTGTCTTCGCGCATCGTCTCCCCCTCCACCCCGCCCTGCGCGCCGCCTTCCCGGGCCAGGAGACGGCGCTGGCCCTCCGCAGCGGCGAGGAATATGAGCTGCTGTTCGCGGCCTCGCCCGCGATCATGGCGCGCGTCTGCCCCCTCCTTCCCGCCGGCGCCACCGTCGTCGGCGAGATCGTCGCAGGCGAGCCCGGGGGCGTCTCCGTGGAAGACGAGCGAGGCCGCCCGGTACAGGTCGCCAAGGGCGGATGGGACCACTTACGCCCATGACAACCCTGCAGCTCGTCAGCCGCAGCCCCGAAGAGACCCGTGGCATCGGTCGCGCGCTTGGGCGGCACGCCCAAGCGCGCGACCTCATCCTCCTCATCGGTGACCTCGGCGCCGGCAAGACTACCCTCACGCAGGGCATCGCCCAGGGGCTAGGCGTAACCCAGCCCGCGCGCAGCCCAACGTTCGTCCTCGTCGCCCAGTACCAGGGCCGCCTGCCCATGTACCACGCCGACCTATACCGCGTGAACAACCCCTTGGAAGCATTGGAGCTCGGCCTAGATGACTGGGAACATGAAGCAGGCGTTTGCGTGGTAGAATGGGCGGAAAAGGCCCCCGAGGCGTTCCCACAGGAGCACCTGGGGGTCCGCATCGCCTACGAGGGCGAGGACCACCGTCGGCTGGCCCTTCGCGCCACGGGGCCGCGGTACGAGCAGCTGCTGGCCGAGGTTGCCCGATCGCTGTCTTCGGAGCCACACCAACCGTCTTGAGCGGACCCCGCCCTTCTCAGTGGTACGCTGCTCATCGCCGTAGGGGCGGGTCTGAAACCCGCCCCTACGGCGATGAGCAGCCTGATTGTTGAATTCTTCCCGCCAGGCTAGAGGTTTCTTTCGATGGAACTCTCCATAGACACCTCCACCCGTTACGCGAGCGTCGCGCTGACCAACGAGGGCGCGCTGCTCGCCGAGACCTCGTGGCACTCGCAGCAGAACCACACTGTTGAGCTCGCCCCCGCTGTCCAGCGGCTCCTGGAACAAGTGCACGCCGCGCCCGCCGACGTGAAGGCCGTCTTCGTCGCGCTCGGGCCGGGCGGCTTCAGCGCGCTGCGCGTCGGACTGGGCTTCGCCAAAGGGCTGGCGGAGGGCCTCGGCGTGCCCATCGTGGGAGTAGGCACGCTGGAGGTGGAGGCGTTCCCCCACGCGACGACGGGCCTGCCGGTGTACGCAGTCTCCGACGCCGGGCGCGCGCAGCTCGCGTGGACCTCGTTCACGCTCTCAGGCGATCAGTGGTCAAAGACTCAGGACGAGTCCATCGGCACGCCGCAACAGCTCGCCGAGTCCGTCCAGGCCCCGGCGGTCCTCTGCGGCGAGGGTCTTGCCGCCCATGCCCAGGCGCTCCGCCTCCTGCTACCTGCCGGCGTCCTCATCGTCGACACGCCGCCGCCCACGCGCCGCGCCGCCACCCTGGCCCGCCTGGGCTGGCGCCGCCTCGCCCGCGGGGAGCGCGACGACACCACGGCGCTCCAACCCCTGTACCTGCGCAGGCCGACCATTACGCTGCCCGGAGGACGCAAGGAGTAGGGCGAGGCATGCCTCGCCCTACAATAGGGGGGTGCACCAAACGTGCGGCGCACAAACTTTAAGACTACCGATCGCGAAGGAGGCCCCCGTTGCCCCAGCCGACCCGCACTCTCATCCTGCTTAAGCCCGACGCGGTCCAGCGCGGCCTCATGGGCGCCGTCATCTCACGCATTGAGGCGCGCGGCCTCAAGATCGTGGGCATGAAGCTGCTCCAGGTGGACGACGCGCTGGCCCACAGGCACTACTCCGCACACGTGGGTAAGCCGTTCTTTCCCGGCTTGCTCAAGTTCATCACGTCCAGCCCCATCCTGGCAATGGCGGTCCAAGGGGAGAACGCGGTGGAAGTGATGCGGCAAATGATGGGCGCCACCGACCCGGCAAAAGCCGCGACGGGGACCATCCGCGCCGACCTCGGTCTTGCCATCGGGCGGAACGTCATCCACGGGTCAGACTCGCCGGAGTCCGCGCAGACGGAACTGGCGCTCTACTTCAAGCCCAACGAGCTGATTGACTGGCGGCGCGACACGGAGCCGTGGATCACTGAATCCTGATGAGCGGCACGGCCTGCTGCCACACGCGCTCCAGGCCGTAGAACGCCCTCCGCTCTTGGTCAAACAGGTGGACGATGACCGGCCCAAGGTCTAAGAGCACCCAACCAGATTCAGGCGTGCCCTCGCGGTGGAGCGGCTTCACGTCGTCCTTGACAAGTTCTTCCTCAATCGCGTCCGCGATGGCGTTGATCTGACGGGAGCTTTCGGTGCCGACGACCACGAAGAAATCGGTGAACGCGCTCAGCGGGCGCAGGTCAAGCAAAACAACGTCCTCGCCGAGCTTGTCGGACGCGACGTCCACCATGTGTTGCGCAAGTTCAAGCGACGCAATCATCATGCATCCAGTCTAGGGCGTCCTGATGCGGCGGTCAACGCCGCGAGGCCCGACACAGCGCGCCCGCGTTCCTCAACTCGGTCCCGTACCCACGATGAGGAACGCGGGTAAACCATCCAGCCTGCCCATGCTGCCCTCCTACACCTTCTCCCATTGGGCTGTGAACCCACGAGTGCGCTAGAAAGCGGTGGCGCGATTGTAGTCCCCCAGAGCACATCGTCAAGCCAACGGATGACGACGTCGTCATCCGCTATGAAGGCGAAGAGGTTATCGGGCTGACTATTCTCCACGCCAGCAAGCGATGACTTGGCGAGTTTGCCCTTTGTGACAGGACCCTATGCCTGGCTAAACCCGCTGCCCGGCCGGTCCGCGCCCGCCCCCTTCGCCTCCGACGCCCACCCAAACTCCTTCAGCAGCGCCTGGCTGTACCCAACCCGACCGGCAATCTTCTCGCAGGGGAGCGACGCCAGCAGCAGCGCCGCCCTCGCCGTGGTTTCCGCGGACTCACCGTCTGTGGCGCTTCTGCCGCGCATCCCTCCCAGCTTGATCATGCCGGGCGTCAGCACTCCCTGAGACGGCGAATAGCAGGTCACACTAACACTGTGCTGGTACACCTCCTGCGCCAACCCCTGCGTAAAGCGCTCAATGAACGCCTTGCCCGCCTGGTACATGGTGAAGCCACGTCCCGGTTCCTTGTACGGCCCTCTTCCCGGTCCTGTCACCCCGGGCGACGAAAGGTTAATGATCGACCCGGACCGCCTCGCGATCATCCCAGGAAGCACAAGCTGGCTCAACCAGACCGGCCCGTCCATGTTCACCGCCGACTCGCGCCGCCAGTGCTCCTGGCTGTAGTCCACCACCAGCTTGAACTCAAACACCGCCGCGTTGTTCACCAGCACGTCCACGGAGCCGTAACGCTCGTTGGCCGCGGCGACCAACCGCCGGCAGTCCTCGTAGACGCCAACATCGCACTGCACCGGCGTCGCTTCGCCACTCCCAGCCCGGATCGCCCCGACCACTTCCTCCAGCGAGCCTTCGCTACCGGCCCCATTTCGGAGCGTCCGCGCAGCGCACACCACCCTGGCCCCCTCCACCGCGAACAGCTCCGCGATCACCCTGCCGATCCCCTTGCTCGCTCCGGTAACGATGGCCACCTTGCCATCCAGCCTGCCCATTGTTTGCCCCTTTCGCTCATGCTTCCTGCAAAATGCCCTGAAACGCCCTGTTGTATCCGCCTTCGCCTTCCCGCGAAACGTCCAGCGCCCGCCAGTGCCCGTTGGATATCCCAAGAATCCACGTCGTCTCCCCTCGTCCGCTTCCTGACAAGGTAGACACCGAGTCACCCCTCCCTTTCACGGGAGGGGCCGGGGGAGAGGTCACGCATGCCGAAACGATGCACAATCGGCTCTCTGGCCCGCACACGTTGTGACGGCTTCCAAGAACAGCCAGGCCCATGCGGTACCTGGTACTTCACCAGTCTCCTAACCTGTGCTATCGTTCTTGCATGGCATCCGAAAACCGTAACCAACGCGTCGTCGTCG
Source organism: Dehalococcoidia bacterium (assembly GCA_009693045.1). Classification (GTDB taxonomy): domain Bacteria; phylum Chloroflexota; class Dehalococcoidia; order Lucifugimonadales; family SHYT01; genus SHXZ01. Next base: position 33,278 of record SHXZ01000014.1, read on the forward strand.
CCATGAGCGGCGGCGTAGACTCCTCCGTCGCCGCCCTGCTCCTGCACGAGGCGGGCTACGATGTCGTCGGCGTCACGCTGCGCCTCTACACCGAGGAGCGCGTGGACGCCCTGGGCCGCGCCAACCGCTGCTGCGGCGTGGAGGACGTTGAAGACGCCCGCCGCGTCTGCCAGGTCCTCGGCGTCCCCCACTACGTCGTCAACGCCGAGAAGGAGTTCGAGCGGTTCGTCGTTGACGAGTTCGTCCGCGAGTACCAGCGCGGCCGCACCCCCCACCCCTGCATCGCCTGCAACGACCGGATGAAGTTTGACTTCCTGCTCCAGCGCGCCCTCGCGTTGGACGCCCCCTTCATCGCCACCGGCCACTACGCCCGCCGCGTCGTGGACACCGATGGCGCCGCCCGCCTGCTCAAGGCCGCCGACCCGGGCAAGGACCAGTCCTACGTCCTGTTCGGCCTTACGCAGGCGCAGCTCGCCCACACGCTGCTGCCTCTCGGCGACTTTCCCAAGGCGCAGGTGCGCGACCTGGCCCGCCGCCACGGCCTGCCCGTCGCCGACAAGCCCGACAGCCAGGAGATCTGCTTCATCCCCTCCGGCGACTACCGCGCCTTCGTCGCCGAGCGCGTCACGCCGCGCCCCGGTCGCATCGTGGACGTGGACGGCAACGTCCTCGGCGAGCACCAGGGCGTGGAGTCCTTCACCATCGGCCAGCGCCGCGGCCTCGGCATCCCGGGCGTCGAGCCGCGGTATGTTGTTGCGATTGACGCGGACGAGGCGCTCGTCGTCGTCGGCCCCGCGGACGCGCTTGAGCAGCGCGTGCTCCGCGCCGCGCGGGTCAACTGGATCGCCGGCGCCCCTCCGAGCGGCCCGGTGGCGGCCTCGGTCAAGATCCGCTACAAGGCCCACGATGCCCCGGCGACCCTCGTCCCCCACGGCGACTGGGCCGAGGTCTGCTTCGCCGAGCCGCAGCGCGCCATCACGCCGGGCCAGGCCGCCGTCTTCTACCGGGGCGACGAGGTCATCGGCGGCGGCTTCATTGAGTCGCCGGCCGTCCCCTATCTTGAACGCACAGGCCAAAACACCATACGCCTGCAGCCACGGTGGCAGGCTAATGGTTCCCCGGGGCTTTAGCGCGCGCGTGTCCACATCAAGCGGAATTCCGCTAGCTTGAAGCGATTGGATTGCGTTGTAGCCACGCCGTCTAGCCGTTCCAGGAAGAGGATTGCCGCATAATACCACGTGAATCGAGGCTATGCCTCAGTATTAATGCGTTATCTGTTTCACCGAAGGAATGGCTCGTTTCGGCCCGCTCCGAGACTCCACAACACCCACTATGCCGCGATGTTCTGCCGGGTGAGGGCCGCGATATGGGCCGCCAGGACACCTATCTGTTCCAGGATGCTCTCTGGACTGCGGTCTAGGTCGATTGTTCGGACCTGCATCAGTTTCCCAATATTGACGATGGAGTGTCCTTCGCCGGAGTGCTCTGAAGCTGGATAAATCAAGAGTCCTTGCGGAAGGCTCGACGCGATGGTGTAGGCCAATAGCTGGTAGATATCGTCATTGTGAACGCCAGAAACATCTATTGCCTTGTACTTCACATCGCCGACGAAGCGGCACACACCGCCGCCCCACCACGAAAGGTCCGGTTCGAGCTTAATGGTTCTTGCTTCGTCCAGCCATAGACCGTGGCCTCTACAGTTTTGTGGGAACTCACCTGGGGTAAGGCGAAGCACATCGCGCAGCGCCAAAATGACGAAGTCTTCAAAAACTTGGTTCATGTCCACGAGGAATGATTGAGACCGCACGGTGCCATGAGAAAGCTCGAATGAACTGGATTTTAGGACTAGTTTGGCCAGTTCCAGCGCGGGCCGGTAGTGTTCGTTTAGCCGGGTATAGGTTATTTCTGGCAGATTCTTGGGGCTGTACTCTAGTAACGAGACAGAATTGAGAGCTGCCTCGATAGCCCGCAGTTTGCGGCGAATGTTTGCGGACCGAATTGGCATCCGTCCAAGGCAATTCACGGCTGCCCGCAGCAAGCGATTCTCGGTATTGTCGACGGTGAAGTCGTCGTACCGCACAGCCACTGGTAACAAGAGTCCGAAATGGCGGCGTGTTTGGTCCTCGAACCGTATGCGGCCTCGAACCGTGTTCTGTTCCTGTTCTTCGACGCGATATGCGAACAAAAGACCTTGATTCACGGCTCGCCAGAAGTGGAAGGCGAATCCAGGGACTAATGCCTCGAGCAAGGTCTTTTCTTCGTCGAACTCGAACGGTGTTTTTTGCCATTGTGCTCGGTCGAGCACGTACGACACCAAAAACAACACACGCCGCATGTTGAGCTTGGGGCGTATTTGAATGGACAAGGCACCCACCTGGATGCCCCCAACGATAGCCCCAGGCCGTAAATCATACAGGTCGAGGCCCGATGGACTTAGGGTTATTGCCACTGAAGGCGCCACGGAACGCAGCCCTAAAACCTGGTCACGGGACAGCTGAACTCCGAGGGCAGGGACATGTTCCGTAAGTTGTAGATTGCGAGGTAAAGTCAAGGGGCCGCCCGTTCCGGCATTGGCGGCGGAACCTGACGCAACCTATCAAATTGAAATTCCTGGAGCCGACTTTCCTCGCCATACATCTGCTCTGTGAGCGTAGGCAGGATAGCGTGTTCCCAAATCAGCTGCGCCCATTCGTCATCGAGTTCG
>SHXZ01000002.1 GCA_009693045.1 Dehalococcoidia bacterium
CACAGGCCATGCAGTTTCACCGAGTCCCCCGCTGAGACAGTTCTCCGGTCGTTCCGCCTTTCATGCGGGTCGGAACTTACCCGACAAGGGATTTCGCTACCTTAGGACCGTTAGAGTTACGGCCGCCGTTCACCGGGGCTTCAGATCAAGGCTACGCCTTGCGGCTTCACCTCTCCCTTTAACCTTCCGGCACTGGGCAGGCGTCGGCCCGTATATTTCGGGTTTCCCCTTAGCACGGACCTGTGTTTTAGTTAAACAGTCGCCAGAGATGCTGCGCTGCGACCGCACGAGGCTCCGGGGGCAAGCCCCTTCACCCTGCGCGGCGCGCCTTCTTCCGAAGGTACGGCGCTCTTTTGCCGAGTTCCTTAGCGGGGGTTATCTCGAACGCCTTGGGGTACTCACCCCTGCCCACCAGTGTCGGTTTGCGGTACGGGCGCCACCCGTCCTCCCCACACGGCTTTTCTTGGAAGTCCCGCCCAACGTGGTTCGCGCAGCCGTAGCTGCGCTTCCCCGCCCCCCTGGGCGCCTTTCGGCGCTTACCGGGGCGGACCGGCCATGTCCAATGGGCCGGCCTCGCCTGCTAGACCCCGTCCCCGGTGGTTCAACGAACGGGCGGCGGTGTCGGAATTTTAACCGACTGTCCTTCGGCATCCCCTTGCGGGTTATCCTTAGGCCCCGACTCACCCTACGCCGTTTGACGTACCGTAGGAATCCTTGGGCTTTCAGCGTCCCGAGTTTGCATCGGGATTATCGCTACTCGTTCCGGGATTCTCACTCGCCAGCGCTCCACTCGGCTTTACAACCAGGCTTCACGGCACTGGCGACGCTCCTCTACCACTCCCGCCCTCCCGAGGGAGAGCGGAAATCCGCAGCTTCGGCGGTACGCTTAGCCCCGTTACATTTTCGGCGCAGGGCCCCTCGACTGGTGAGCTGTTACGCACTCTTTAAAGGATGGCTGCTTCTAAGCCAACCTCCCAGCTGTCTGGGGAACCCCACTTCCTTTCACACTGAGCGTACGCTTAGGGACCTTAGCTGGCGGTCTGGGCTGTTACCCTCTCGACGACGGGGCTTATCCCTCGCCGTCTCACTCCAAGAGATAGATGACCGGCATTGGGGGTTTGGTTGGGTTTGGTAAGCTCACGCCCCCTAGCCCATCCAGGGCCCTACCTCCGGCATCCTCACTCTCAGGCTGCCCCTGAAGGCATTTCGAGGAGAACCAGCTATTTCCGGGCTCGTTTGGCATTACACCGCTACCCCCAACTCATCTCACAGAATTGCCCTTCTGACGAGTTCGGCCCTTCAGCCCGTTTTAGCAGGCCTTCAGCCTGGCCAGGGGTAGATCGCCCGGTTTCGGGCTTGCTAGCAGCGACTCGACGCCCATTTCAGACTCGGTTTCCCTACGGCTCCGGGAGTCCACTCCCTTAGCCTTGCCGCTGCAAACAGCTCCCCGGATCATTCTTCAATAGGCACGCCATCACCCGCCTTGCGACAGGCTCTGACTGTCTGTAAGCCCACGGTTTCAGGATCTTTTCATTCCCCTTTCGGGGTGCTTTTCACCTTTCCCTCACGGTACTAGTTCACTATCGGTCGCCAAGGGTAATTAGCCTTGGGGGGTGGTCCCCCCAGATTCCCGCAGGGTTTCTCGTGCCCCGCGGTACTCAGGTGAACGTCGGGTACCCCTTTGCCTTTCGCCTACGGGGCTTTCACCCTCTATGGCGGTCCATTCCAGAACCTTTGGCTAGGTAAGCGGGTCTCCCTGCCTCCCCTGGGGGAGAGACTGACATTTCCTACAACCCCGCCCTCACATAGGCCCCCAGGCCACTCAGTGTTGACGGTTTAGGCTGAGCCCGTTTCGCTCGCCGCTACTTGGGGCCTCGCTGTCGCTTTCTTTTCCTCGGGGTACTGAGATGTTTCAGTTCCCCCGGTTGCCTCCCGCCTTGCGGCGGGTCACCCGGCTTTCACCGGGCGGGGTTTCCCCATTCGGGCACCTCCGGTTACGCCCGCTGGACGGCTCACCGGAGCATTTCGCAGTCTTGCCGCGCCCTTCATCGGCCCTTGGCGCCTAGGCATCCACCGTGGGCTCTTAGCACCTTTTCCACTGCAGAACCCATTGTTGCTCTTGCGTATTCACCTGTTAAAGTACAAGCAAGACGGCGGTGGGGGCACTCCCCACCGCCGTCGGTAAGAGTTCTCCCTAAAAAGGCTGCCTTATGTCACGAGGCTCAACACTTTAGCCACACCTCACGTCCTGGTAGTATATGACGGAGCGCAAGCAGAGTCAAGCGTCTATTTGGGCGGGTTTTGGCCTCGTTATGAACGATTTTTCGCACCGCCACGACTTTCCGTAACGGCGCTTGGTTTTCGGTGTAGAATTAGGGTGAATACATGGTGAAGAAAGCGGAACCAAAGCCGATCGCGCCTGACCGCCAGAGACCGCCCCAGCGAGGCCGGCTCCTCCAGCAGCTTAGCTTCGGCGTCTTTCGGGCCACCGAAGAAACCCTCGCCGCCGTTGAGGGTGACCTGGGGCGCACGTTCCGCTGGCTGCGGCGCCGCGTGTTTGGCGTTCCTCTGACCACCGCTCAGGAGGCCCAGGAGCGACTCACCAAGGTAAAAGGTCTCGCCGTCCTTGGTTCGGACAACCTTTCTTCATCTGCGTACGCGACCGAAGAAATCGTCCGCGTCCTTGCGCTCGCTGGGGCCGGCGTGTTCAGCCTCACCCTGCCCATCTCCTTTGTCCTCGTCGCCGTGCTTACCATAGTCGTGCTCTCCTACCACCAGGTCATTCGCGCGTACCCCGGCGGCGGCGGCAGCTTCCTGGTATCGCGGGTAAACCTTGGCGATAAGGCGGGGATGCTAGCGGCCGCTGCCCTCATGATTGACTACGTGCTCACCGTCGCGGTATCCGTGGCGGCGGGGGTCCAGGCGCTCACGTCGGTCTTCCCCGAACTCTTCCCCTTCCGGCTCGTGATCGCCACGGGCGCCATCATCTTGCTAGCCCTGGGCAACCTGCGCGGCATCCGCGAGGCGGCGAGCCTGTTCATTCTCCCCGTCTATGTCTATCTGGTCGGTATATTGGGACTGCTCGGGTACGCTTTTTTTCGCCTGGCAACGGGGAGCCTGCCGGAGCTCACGCCACCGCCGGACTGGACGCCCGCTATCGCGGGCCCTTTGTCGCTGATGCTGATCTTGCGCGCGTTCAGCTCCGGCGCCGTGGCCCTTACCGGCGTGGAGGCCATCTCCGACGGGGTAGGTGTGTTCAAACCATCCGAGCCAAGGAACGCCCGGATCACGCTCACGTTGATGGCCCTCTTCTTCGCCGCCATCTTCCTGGGCCTCAGCTTCTTCGCCGGGCATTTCGGGCTTGTGCCGGACCCCAGCGAAAAAGAGACGCTCATCAGCCAGCTGGTCCGCCTGCTGGTCGGCCCCGGATGGTTCCACGTGGTGGTCCAGCTCGCTGCCGCCACGCTCTTGCTCGTGGCCGCGAACACCGCCTTCACCGGATTTCCCCGTCTGGCATACATCCTTGCGAGCGAGGACTTCATGCCGCACCAGTTCGCTGGGCGTGGTGAACGGTTGGTGTTCACCACCGGCATCCTCGTCCTCGCCGGCCTGGCAATCTTCTTTGTCATCGCGTTCCAAGGCAGCGTCACCGCGCTCATTCCGCTCTACACCCTGGGCGTGTTTGTGGCCTTCACCCTCACGCAGCTCGGCATGATCTCGCACTCGCGGAAGGTCCGGCAGCGGGGCTGGCGTCTGGCCATGTCCCTGAACGGCGTGGGCGCGGTGGTCACCGGAGTAATCGCCGTTGAAGCGATCACCGTCAAGTTCGTCCACGGGGCGTGGCTCGTGCTCGTCTTCATGCCGCTGCTCGTGCTCATGATGCGGGCGATCCGCGGCCACTACACGCGGCTCAAACGCGAGCTCGCGCTTGCGCCCGGCGACCTGCTGCCCAAGCCGGCTAGGCCGCAACTCGTTGTGATGCCGGTCGCCACGATGAACAAACCGTTCGCCGAGGGACTCACCTACGCGCGGAGCCTTTCGCCGAACATCACGTGCATTCACGTGGCCGAGACCATGGCGGCGGCTGAGGAGTTCCGGCGGCAGTGGGAGCAGCAAGCCACCGGCATCCCGCTTGTTACCATTGAGTCGCCGTACCGGAACTTTTTGAGCCCGATGCTTGCCTACATTGACTCCATCGTCCAGTCGGCGCCGGAGACCATCGTCACCGTGGTTATCCCGGAGTTCGTCCCCAAGCGCTGGTGGGAGCATTTCCTGCACCGCCAGAGCGCCCTTCGCCTGAAGATGGCGCTTTTGGCGCGCCCAAACGTTGTGGTGGTGGACATTCCCTACCTGGTGAAGACCTAGGCCGCCCGTCGCCTCGTCCCACCCCACTCCCCCTTGTCATTCTGAGCGGAGCGAGGAATCTCCCCTCCCCCGCACCGCGAGCTGACCAACGTCGCCGCCATAGGCTCACACATCCCAAACACGTAGAGGCGACCCCACGGGTCGCCCCTACGTGTTGCCAGTCGCCTCTTCCGCCCCTTCAAAAGAACGCCCGTTCTTGAGTACCCTGACTCCATGACCAGCGAGAACGACCGCCCCACCACTTGACGTGGAGAGGGCCAAAGCCTGCCCCGAGTGAGCCGAAAGCCTGCCCTCGAGCGCAGCGAAGGGCCCTGGGCGGAGCGAATGGGGCAGCCGAGGGGGGTGAGGCGTGCCCCGGTCAACAACCGCCAGCTTCTTGCAGAGCTGGCGCTACCGGCTGCCAAGGCGGTATCCGCCTTCCTGGATGGCGGCGACGACCTCCGCTCCGTGGGCGGCGTCGCGGGCTTCCAGGCTCAGCTCCACGACCACCTCGCCAAGGCGCGTGTCCCGCTGGTAGCGGTCGTGGGCGATCTCCAGCACGTTGCCGCCGGCTCTGGCGACGACGTTTAGCAGGCCCGCCAGGCCGCCGGGGCGGTCCGGCACGGTCACGCGAAGCACCAGGTACCGGCCTGCGTGCGCCATGCCGTGTCGGAGCGTGCGGGCGATGACGGTGGTGTCTATATTGCCGCCGGACAGGACGGCGATGACCTTTTTGCCTTGGACCGGAACCTTGCCGCCAAGCAGCGCGGCCACGCTTACGGCGCCCGCGCCCTCCACGAGGAGCTTGGTGCGCTCCAGCAGCACCAGGATGGCGTGGGCGGTCTCCTCCTCGCTGACGGTGACCACGTCGCGGATGAGGCGCTGCATGATGGGTAACGTGAGGGCGCCGGGCTGGCCTACGGCGATCCCGTCGGCGATGGTGGGCCGCACGGCGACGGCGAGTCGCCTGCCCTGGCGAATGGACTCGGTCGCCGCCGTGGCCGCCTCGGCCTGGACGCCGATGACCTGACAGCGTGGAGCGAGCTCGGCGAGGGCGGTGGCGACGCCGGAGATGAGACCCCCGCCACCGATGGGGACGAGGATGACGTCGGCGTCCGGTAGGTCGTGGGCGAGCTCCAGGCCCAGGGTGCCCTGACCGGCAACGACGGCCTCGTCGTCGAAGGCGTGGATAAGGGTCTTTCCCTGCGCTTGGGCCTGGCGCTGCGCCTCGGCGAGCGCGTCGTCAAAGGTCTCGCCGTGGAGGACCACCGTCGCGCCGTAGCCGCTGGTGGCCTGGATTTTGGTAATGGCCGCGCCTCGGGGCATGACGATGGTGCACGGGACGCCGTCCGGGAAGCCGAGGCCGGGGCCCAGCAAGCGGGAGGCGAGGGCGACGCCCTGGGCGTGGTTGCCCGCGCTGGCGGCGATGACGCCGTTGGCGAGTTGGTAGCGGCCCAGCGTCGCGAGGCGGTTGACGGCGCCGCGGATCTTAAAGGAGCCGGCGCGCTGGAGGTTCTCGGCTTTGAGATACACCTGGGCGCCGGTCATGTCACTGAGGGAGCGGGAGGAGAGGAGGGGCGTGCGGTGCGCGATACCGGCGATGCGCTCGGCGGCAGCGCGGATGGCTGCGATCGTGATGGGCATGTACATCAGCCTCTGCGTTGCCGGTAGGGCAGCCGGTGGGCTTTCAAGTCTGGAACGCGGTCGTACTCGGGGTCTTTGTGAACAAGTTTGGCGTCCTCAATGAGAGCCAGAGCAGCGATCCAGGCGTCCGCGACTGACAGTCCACCTAGCGCTTTGACGCGCGCAGCTTCATCACGCCAAGCAGGGTTAGACTCGCGCACCTCCGCTGGCCATTGTGTGATTACGATGAGAGCCTGGTCTGCGCCCAAGGGGCCTTCTCGGCGCGTGACGATGTGCCTGGTTTCCATGAGCGCCATGAACGGCAAGAAGATGTGAGTGCGAGTCCCGCTCTCATGGCCTGCGGCGGTCCTCAGCAAGCCCCTCACCTGGTCACCACCCTCTTCTCGGTAGAGCGTGGCAACGATGGAGGTGGTGTCCAGCACGTAAGACGGCACTCACAGCCCCCTCTCCTCCAGCTCTCGTTCCCTTTTCCGCTCTACCTTGCGCATCTTCAGTAGATCGTCCACCGCTGACCCCTTGCCTTTGAACATACCGTACGAAGCCTCAATAGGGTCTGCGGGCAGCGGCATCACCACCACGACGCCGTCCTGGACCTTCCAATCTAGGACTGTCTCCTGAGAGATGTTCAGCTCATCGCGGACAGCTTTAGGGATCACCGTCTGTCCTCTTACTGACACCTTGCTTTTCATATTTCGTCCCCTGTATTCTTGTAATCTGGCCATCGGTAAGAACAGTCTAGCACAAGGCCATCTGAGCGTCCCTCAAGTGTTTTCTGGTGTGTGGCATCGCCTGCTAGAATAGAAGGTGCCACGTCTTCTCTAGGAGCACGCCATGACGCAGCAGACGCAACGACTGGCCGAGGTCCGCTGGGACCCCAGGGCACTGGACGCCAAGTGGCAGGCGCGCTGGGACCGCGACGGGCTGTACCGCTGGCACGCCGACGGCCGCGGCGAGAAGTGGTACGAGCTGACGATGTACCCGTACCCATCGGGCGACCTGCACATCGGGCACTGGTACGCCTACGCGCCGTACGACGCGCACGTGCGCTTCCAGCGGATGAGCGGCAAGAACGTGCTGGCGCCCTTCGGTTTTGACGCGTTCGGGTTGCCCGCGGAGAACGCGGCCATCCGGCGCGGCATTCACCCGCACACGTGGACGATGGGCAACATTGAGAACATGCGGCGCCAGATCCGCTCTATGGGCTGCGCCTTCACGTGGGACCAGGAGGTCGTCTGCTGCCTGCCGGAGTTCTACCGTTGGAATCAGTGGCTGTTTCTCCAGTTCTTCAAGCACGGCCTGGCGTACCGGACGCGCGCGCCCGCCGTCTGGTGCCCCTCGTGCCAGACCGTGCTGGCGAACGAGCAGGTGGTGGCCGGGCGCTGCGAGCGGTGCGAAACGCCCATCACGCGGCGCGAGATGGACCAGTGGTTCCTGCGAACGACGCGCTACGCCGAGCAGCTGCTGGACTTCTCGGGCTTGGTGGACTGGCCGGAGAAGATCCTGCTTATGCAGCGCAACTGGATCGGGCGCAGTCCGGGCGTTGAGGTGGCGTTTGACATCAGCCACCTGGGGCTGGAGGAGAAGGGGCTGCGCGTTTTCACCACGCGCGTGGACACGCTGTACGGCGTGACGTTCATGGTGCTGGCCCCGGAGCACCCTCTCGTGCCGAAGCTGACCTCGCCGGAGCGCCGCGCAGCCGTGGAGGCGTACGTGGAGGAGGCGCGCCGCAAGTCGGACATTGAGCGCCTCTCCACCGAGCGCGAGAAGACCGGCGAGTTTCTTGGCACGTACTGCATCAACCCCGTGAATGGCGAGCGGGTGCAGCTCTTCACCGCCGACTACGCCGTCGCGTGGTACGCGACGGGAGCGGTGATGGGTGTCCCGGCGCACGACCAGCGTGACTTTGACTTCGCCAAGCAGTACGGCCTGCCGGTGCGCGTCGTCATCGCGCCGCCGGACTGGAAGGGCGCGCCGCTGGCGCAGGCGTACGTGGCGGAGGGCGTCCATGTCAACTCGGGGCAATTTGACGGGATGCCGAACAGCCGCGGCGTAGAGGCGATGGCGGACCACTTGGAGCGCACCGGCAAGGGCAAGCGCGTCATCACGTACCGGATGCGCGACTGGCTGATCTCGCGCCAGCGGTACTGGGGTACGCCCATCCCCATCATCTACTGCGAGAAGTGCGGCACGTTGCCGGTGCCTGAGGGGCAGCTTCCCGTGCTGCTGCCGGAGGACGTGGAATTCAAGCCGACGGGGGACTCGCCGCTGGCTCGGCACGAGGGGTTCATGCGGACGCGGTGCCCCCAGTGCGGCGGGGAGGCGCGGCGCGAGAGCAACACGATAGACACGTTCGTGGACTCGTCGTGGTATTTCTTGCGTTACCTCAGCCCCCACGACCTGCAGCACCCGTGGGACCCGGAGCTGGCGCGCAAGTGGCTGCCGGTTGACCAGTACACGGGCGGCGCGGAGCACGCCGTCATGCACCTGCTGTACGCGCGGTTCTTCATCAAGGCGCTGCGGGACATGGGCCTCGTCGGCTTCGGCGAGCCGTTCCTGCGCCTGTACAACCAGGGCGTCATCCTGGGCGAGGACCACGAGAAGATGAGCAAGAGCCGCGGCAACGTGGTTGCGCCGGACGATTACGTGCAGCAGCTCGGCGCGGATGTGGTGCGCTGCTACCTGATGTTCCTGGGGCCGTGGGACCGGGGTGGACCGTGGAGCACCGCGGGCATCAACGGCGCGGCGCGGTGGCTCAACCGCGTGTGGGAGTTGATGGCCCGCGACCCGGCGGAGCAAGGCCGCGACGAGGCCAATCCGGAGGCGGAGCGCGCTCTGCGGAGCGCGGTGCACCGCACGCTCAAGAAGGTCACGGGCGACGTGGGCGCGTTCCAGTTCAACACGGCAATCGCCGCGATGATGGAGCTGTCCAACGCGATGCAGGACGCGTGGGAGGAGCGGAAGGCGGGCGTGGCGGTGTGGCGCGAGGCGCAGGAGTCGTTCCTGCTGATGCTCGCCCCGCTCGCGCCGCACCTGGCGGAGGAGCTGTGGGAGAAGACGGGCCGCGCCTACTCCGTCCACCAGCAGCCGTGGCCGAAATGGGATGAGTCGCTGGTGGCGGCGCAGACCATCACGCTGGTGGTGCAGGTGAACGGGCGCGTCCGCGACCGGCTGACGGTGCCCGCGGGCATCACGGAGGCGGAGGCGAAGGAGCAGGCGATGGCAAGCGCGAACGCGCAGAAACACATCGGCTCGGCGCAGGTGCGGCAGGTGGTGTACGTACCGGGGCGGCTGGTGAACGTGGTGGTGGGGTGACGATCCACAGATTTCGCAGATGAACGCAGATTGATAAGCATCAAAAAAAAGATCTGTGCAATCTGCGGATAGGAGTAGGAGGTTCGCACGTGGCCCTACCGGTCTCCAAGGGACTCCTCCTCTGCTGTCTCGCCGAGGCCATCGGCACGTTTGGGCTGGTGTTCGCGGTGGGGGGGGCCATCGTCATCAACGCGCTCACGGACGGCGTGGTGACGCAGGTGGGCGTCGGCCTGACGTCTGGGCTGATCGTGGCGGCGATGGTCTACGCCACGGGGCACCTCTCCGGCGCGCACATCAACCCCTCGGTGACGCTGGCGTTCGCGCTCGTAGGACGCTTCCCTTTCCGGTGTGTGCCGCTCTATTGGGCTGCGCAGCTCACTGGGGCCACGGTCGCGACACTGGTGGTGTGGGCGCTCTTTGGGGACGTGGCGAACCTGGGGGCGACGCTGCCGTTGGACACGGCCTGGCAGAGCCTGGGGCTTGAGGTCGTGCTGACGTCCATCCTGATGTTCGTCATCATGGCGGTGGCGACGGACGCGCGGGCGGCGGGAGGCCACGCGGCGGTGGCCATCGGCGCGGTGGTGGCGTTGGAGGCGACGTTCGCGGGGCCGATCTCCGGCGCGTCTATGAACCCGGCGCGTTCCTTCGGCCCGGCGCTGGTGAGCGGGGTGATGGCGTACCACTGGGTGTACTGGGTGGGGCCGGTCGTGGGCGCGGCACTGGGCGCGCTGGCGTACCAGGCCGTCCGCAAGGCGACGCCCGAGGCCGTGGCGCGTGAGCCGTGAACGCGGCGACCTGAGGAAACGCTACCTGGCGTTGCCGTGGCGCGGAAAGCTGGCGGTGGCGTGGCGGCTGTGGCGCGACCGGCGCGTGCCGCTGCGTGCGCGGCTGCTCCTGCCCGCGGTGGCGTTCTACCTCGCTATGCCGATAGACATCATCCCCGACTTCATTCCAGTGCTAGGGCAGCTTGACGACGTCCTGGTGGTGGTGCTGGCGCTCGGCCTGTTCATCCGCATGACGCCGCCCCAGGTGATTGAGGATCACATAGCGCGCTGGTTGGCGGAGCACCCGTAGACGTTGCGCCATCTCTGGCCGTCATCCGCTTCTCCGGCACGGAGCGGCTCAAAGCGCTGCCGGCGGCGGGCAAGGACCTGGCGTGACCGCAGGTAATTCTCTGTTATCCTGTCGTTGACGGAACTTGCACCTCCCTTGCAATGGCCATGATCGTCATCGGTCATGTTATAAGGAGCGGACGATGTTACTTCAGGGCAAAGTCGCCATCGTGACCGGTAGCAGCCGCGGCATCGGCAGGGGCATGGCCCTGGCGCTCGCCAAGGAGGGCGCCAACGTCGTTGTCGTGGGCCGCACCGAGACGGCTGACCAGAGCCGCCTGCCCGGCACGATCCATCACACCGTGGACGAGATCAAGGCCCTTGAGGCCGGCAAGGCCATCGCCGTCCGCTGCGACGTCATGAAGCAAGAGGATGTTGAGGCCCTCATGCAGAAGACTGTGGATGCCTTCGGGCGCATTGACATCCTCGTCAACAACGCGGGCGGCTCATCCAGTCAGGCCAGCATCATGGACATCCCCGTGTACCGCTGGATGAACGTCATGAATCTCAACATCAACGGCGTGTTCCTCTGCTGTAAGTTCGCCCTACCCCACATCATCAAGCAGGGCGCGGGCAGCATCGTCAACGTCTCCTCCGGCGCCGCCGTCAGCAACAACCCGCGCATGGCTGCTTACAATACCTCTAAGGCTGCCGTGGAGCGCCTCTCCCTCGTCCTGGCCGAGGAGATGAAGCCCCACAACATCTCCGTCGTCGCCTACCGCCCGGGCCGCGTCAAGACCGAGGGCGCGGAGTATGTCTTTGGGAAGGACTTCAACTGGGAAGGATGGGGCGACATCCACGCCTGCGGCCCGTCCACCGTTTGGCTGGCGCAGCAGACCGCCAATACGTTCACGGCCCAGATCGTGGATCGCGACAACTTCGGCAAGACCTGGGGGCCGCGAACTTAAGAGGACGCCCGCCCTCAGGGGCCTCTGACAAAGTGCACGAAGGGTTTTTAGGGAGTACGCGGTGGCTTCGGCGTGCGGTAGGGGCGAGGTAACCTCGCCCCTATTTTGCGCGCCACCGCAAGTCCGGCTGCCGCGCCGCCCGCGCTTCCGCCAGAATGCCGCCGTACTGGATGGGCATCTCCCATCCGCCGAACGGCGCCATCCGAGCGCCCGCAGCCAGGTGCGCCTCGTACAGCGGCGTCCGAAGGAGTGGCGCGGGTTCGGCACGGTTCACCAAGGGGCGCGCTCCTCAACAAGATCGGCGGACAAGAAACAGTAGGGGGGCGCCCCGATTCCACCGGGACGCCCCCCTACTGGACTCTCCCTTTCCGCGCGAATGGCGTCCGTTTCCAAAGGAGCCGTTACCCGATGAGCCGGACTGGGTACAGGGCCTGTCCTGAATGAGCCCAAGCCCTGCGCACAGTCAACAGGGAATCCGAAGGAGGTTGGGCCCTGCCAAGCGACGCGCTGGGTTGATGAACGCGCGCTGCTATCCGCCGTAGAACCAACCCGTGTCCCACATCTCCAGCGGCTTCTCGTCCCGGCTCTGGCCGACTTCGGTCACCTCCGCCACGTACACCGTGTGGTCGCCGCGCGCAATCTTGTCGGTAACCTTGCACTCAAAGTGGCAGTACGCCTCCTCCAGCACCGGCGAGCCCGTGGCGCCGCCGGCCGTGAAGGCGTGCCCGGACAACTTGTTGCCCTCAACCTTGGTCGGCCTGAAAAAGTCCTCGGCCAGTTGCTTCTGCGAGGCGCTGATGACGTTGATGGCGAACGTGCCGGACTTCTGCAGGACAGCGTTCACGCTGCTGTCGGCCTTCACAGCGGCCATGATGAGCGGCGGGTTGAAGGACGCCTGGGACAGCCAGTTGACCGTTCCGGCGCCGATCTCGCTGCCAGACTTGGCAGTCATCACGTACATCCCGTAGGAGATCTGCCTGAGCACCTTCTTTTTCACGTTGGAATCCATGTGATCCCTCCTCTTGCTCTGATCGGCTCTCTGCTTGCTTTCGCCCGAATCCTAGCGACGCGGAGGGATGCTTGTCAAGGTTGTTTCAAGCTTTGGTGCAGAAGCTGAGAAGTCCTTGTCTACCAGGATCGGGGGGGGGGCTGACCCGAAGCCGACCGTGCAATACAGCCGATGAGAGAACATCTTCTAAAAGCACCAAATACGCGTGGCGGATATTCCACGCCGCGCCGGTCAGCCACTAAAAACGTCCGTGGACGCCGCCGGACATGCCGAGAATACCGTGGTTTGTGTGAAGGGGACTATGTGGTAAATGCGCCGAAACGGTCCGGGAATTCAGTCGCGCCTTGCTGGCATGCTATACTGATTGCCCCTCTTCCTGGGCCGTTAGCTCAGTTGGTTAGAGCGCAGCTCTGATAAAGCTGAGGTCCGTGGTTCGAATCCACGACGGCCCACCACTCTGGACAAAAGATAAAACTTTTTCGGTTACTTTCGCCCTTGTTCGCTGACTTGTGGTACTGTAGCCGTAGACGATGCGCACAGCGTGTAGCCCAAACAGGATCGAGGTCACCTCATGGGCATTCGGGCCAGCGTCCTGCTCAGTGTTTCGGCCGTGCTCATCGTCGCCGCTTGTAGTTCCCCAGCGGCCGCTCCCAGCGTCAGCGCTCCGACAGTGCCTATTGTGTCCGTGACCACTCCAAGTCCGGCACACACAGCAAGAGCTCCCACGCCAGCCCCCGCTCAAATACCCACGGCTACGCCTACTCCAACACCTACGCCCCTATCAACTCCCACGTCAGCCCCGACGCCACCCCCGGCGACAACATCAATATCTGATACAACTTCTCCATCTGCAACCACTGGCCTAATTGCCAATAATGCCTATGACGGAAGAATAAACGTGTGGTGGGATAAGACTGCGGCCGCAGACTTCGACCATTACAACATCTATCTACACAAAGCAGAAATAGCCGACGTTACCGGTATGAGGGCAGTCCAGCAGGTGAAAGACATCGCCATCTCGAGATACCAGGCGACGGGGCTTGACGACGGAACAAGGTATTACATTGCAGTAACCGCAGTTGATAAAAGTGGTAACGAAGGTGTAAAGGTAACCAGTGTCGGTGCCACACCCACGCAGATGCTGCGGGGAACTAAAGACCGTGAACTGGGAGTGGAAATCTACAATCCCGCCAAAGCATGGGCGGGCACGACGCTGCTAGGCCTCAATTACCCCCCCCCAGGAGTTGGCGAAGGACTTCCACAAAAACCTAGGATAGTAGAAGTGAATATGCTGGGACAGATTGTGTGGGAATTCTTAGCTCCACAGCGAGGCTTCCTTGAGGCAGAATTGCTTCCCAATGACAACATACTGTACACATCGGCGGGTAACGGTGTATTTGAGATTGACCGCAGCGGCAAAATCGTCTGGCAATACCTGACCAGCAGAGCCGACCATGATGCCGACCGCCTGCCAAATGGCAACACAATTTTTGTATGTGCTAGTGACAAGACAAAGAACGACGCCCAGGTGACGGAGGTAAATTCAAAAGGCGAGGTTGTTTGGACCTGGTATGCAAGGGACTATTTCGATAGACTTCCTTACAGTGATATTATTTCAACGGAAGGTGACTGGACTCATACCAATGCCGTCTCTAGGCTGCTGAACGGGAACACACTCATCAGCCTGAGGGATTTTCAATTTGTAGTTGAGGTAAACCCCAGGGGAGAAGTCGTCAGGACTATCGGCGAGGGGATTCTTGACGACCCGCATGAACCCGAAATTATTCCCAATGGGAATCTACTCGTTGCAAGTCAAAATACCGGTCTCCCTCAAAACAAAGGGAAACCACAATCGGCAATAGAAATCGATGTTAAAACAGGCAAGGTTGTCTGGAGATTCCGAGTACCTGTGCAACTTGTCAGAGACGCAAATAGGTTGCCGAATGGCAATACGTTGATTACTGGAAACTCAAAGATAATTGAGGTTACCCCTGACGGAGAGGTGGTCTGGCAATTCGCCTTGCACGGAATAAATGTAGCAAAAACAGCAAGCGGGTTTTACAAAGCTGACAGGATTAGCACCCAGAAATAGGTTGGCAACTATTACACAGCTTGCATGGTTACCTCTGCGCACTAGTGATAGCGGTCGCCTCTAGGTGTAAGACGGGGCCTGCTGGTGGCGCGAGGCGGCCGGGGTTTTACCTTTCGTCAGCGACCGCCCACCATCTTTAAGCCCCAACGGCCCAGAATGTTGGCTGGCGACGACTCTTCCCTCGTTGTCAACATGGTTCTCTAAGCTGGCGCACTTACCGGATACTTCTACTCTCTTGTCCTGCTGAAAAGGGTCTGTGTCCAGCGGCGATTACTTACCAGATGCTTTAAGGGCCAGCTTGCGGGTAGAAAAACAGGCGCCAGACGTGCGCTACTTGTCGCTTGCCATAACCGATCAGAGCCCCATGCCACCACGCAGAAAACATGAGGGGCCTGTCTTGCAAGAGACAGGCCCCTCATGTTGTTCGTACGAACTGATTGCAGGCAAAAAGCCCTAGTCCGTTAGGACTTCAGGAACCCCTTGACGGCGGCGGCGAACTCAGCCGGCTTCTCCATCTCGGGCAGGTGGCCGCAATTGTCCATGACGACCAGCTTGGAGCCCTTGATCAGCTGGCTCCAGCGCTGGGCGGCGTTGAGCGGGACGATCTTGTTGTCGCGCCCGTGCACGATGCAGGTCGGCACGCCAATGCCCTGCGCCAGCCACGGCATCGTGATGCTGTGCATGTACGGCTTCCAGGTGAGGCGGCACGCCATCTCGCGGTTGATCTCAACCTGCTCGGCCTCTTCCGGCGTCCAGTCCTTGCCATAGTACTTAGCGAACTCAGGCGACTGTGCCCCGCCGTTGTGGAACGCCTGGGTGAAGGCCTCCTTGCCGGAGTTGATGAAGTAGTCCCAGATCTCGCCCTGCGTCGGCTTGATGCCCATCGGGGACACCAGGACCATCTTTTTGAAGAGCTGGAAGTTCTGCGAAGCGATCTCCGCGGCGACCCACGCGCCCAGTCCCGTGCCGACGACGTTGATGGGTCCGGCCAGCCGAGCCTCGCGGGCGTACCAAACGACCCAAGAGGCCAGGTCCCGAGGCGTCATGATCCACTCAGGCCGCGAGGACTGACCGAAGCCCGGC
Organism: Dehalococcoidia bacterium; assembly: GCA_009693045.1. GTDB lineage: Bacteria > Chloroflexota > Dehalococcoidia > Lucifugimonadales > SHYT01 > SHXZ01. The sequence goes on from SHXZ01000002.1 coordinate 15,505, forward strand.
AGAGACGGCGCGACAACGTGGAAGTCCTTCGCCAACTCCTGATAGGCGTTGATCCAGCCCGGCGCCCACAGCTCACTGTGGAGGACCAAGACGGTCTCGCCCCGTCCCCCTTCGCGGACCTGCAAGCGGACGTCGGCCACGTCTTGGAATCGCTCGGTATGGGTTGCAGCAGTGGTCACAGAGATACCCTCCTCACTAATTGATTGCGTGATCTAGATGCGCCCACCAGTAGATGCCGCCACCACTCGTGGGCAACTTGGCTAAGTATCGTGAGCGCCCCTACACTTGTCAAGGGGGCGGTTTAGTGCGGATGCATCAACTTTCGCTGTGCAGGCCACGAGGCCACGCGCCTTCTGCGGCAGGCCACGCGCCGTCCCCACTGGTGGTCAAGATACCCACGCAGTTCCGTTGACAGGCGTTACTTGCACACCTAGAATGGCCCTACCCAACGAGACCTGTTGCGCCAAACGCGTATCTCCCACATCAACGCTCCAAAGGAGGCAAGCTCATGCCAACACGTGCCTATATCCTCATTGAAACCGCTGTGGGGAAGACGCGGGAGGTCGTTCACGCGCTGAGGGTCATCCCGCTCATCAGCGCGGTGGACGTGGTGACCGGCCCGTACGACATCATCGCGGTTGTGGAAGCCGACGACCTCAACGCCATCGGGGAGATGGTAACCAACAAGGTCCACGTCATCAGCGGAGTTCTCCGCACGGTCACCTGTCTCTCAGTAGGCATCAAGTAGCGCGATTCAGAGCTGCTCACGCAGAGGGCAAGCGCAATTCTGCCGGCCCCTGAGAGTTTTTTGGGCGTTTTGGCCGGAGCGCCGTCGCCCGTCGTCGTTCCGGAGAGAGGGGTTGGCTCTACCGGGCAATCGCTTTCCGTGATGAGGAGGGTGCCATGGATCTCGGTCTCAGCGAATCCCAGCAGATGCTCAAGAACAGCGCGCGCGAGTTCCTCCAGAAAGAATGTCCTCACACCTACGTGCGAGACATGGAAGTCAGCGACGCGGGTTACACCCCCGAGCTTTGGAAGCAAGTGGCCGAAATGGGGTGGACCGGCCTTGCGTTTCCTGAGGAATACGGTGGCTCGGGGGGCTCCTTCCTTGACCTTTGCGTCCTGTTGGAAGAAGCAGGGCGGGCCTTGCTGCCTGGGCCTTTGTTCAGCGACGTCGTTTTGGGCGGCCTCACGCTCCTTGATGCCGGAAGCGCAGAGCAAAAGCGTCAGATCCTCCCCAAGGTCGTGTCCGGGGAGACAATTCTCACGCTTGCCATTACCGAGCCATCCGGTCGGTGGGACGCAGAGGGCGTCAACGACCTCCGCGCCGCCAAGTCAAGCAGCGGCCACACGCTCAAGGGCACCAAGCTCTTTGTCCAGAACGCCAACGTATCCGACACGTTGCTCGTCGCGGCGCGCACACGGACGGGCCAGAAGCCGGAGCAGGGCGTCAGCCTTTTCCTAGTGCCAGCGCGCGCGAGAGGCGTGACACAAACGCTGTTGAAGACCATCGCGTCGGACAAGCAGAGCGAAGTGACCTTTACCAGTGTTGACGTGCCCGAGAGCGCCATTCTTGGGAAGCTGAACCAGGGCTGGCCGGTTGTCCAGCGGGCAATCCAGCGCGCCGCGGCCGCCAAGTGCGTTGAGATGATCGGGGGCGCGCAGCAAGTCCTGGACATGACCGTTGACTACGCCAAGCAGCGCGTGCAGTTTGGCAGGCCCATTGGCACGTTCCAGGCCATTCAGCACCACTGCGCCAACATGGCCGTTGAGGTGGAAGGCGCCAAGTGGGTAGCCTACCAGGCCGCCTGGGCGGTCTCCGATGGGCAGGACGCCTCCCGCGAAGTCGCCACGGCCAAGGCGTGGGTGAGCGAGGCCTATCGCAAGGTCTGCGCGCTTGCGCACCAGAGCCACGGTGCCATCGGCTTCACCAAAGAGCACAACCTACAGCTCTACACGCGGCGTGCAAAAGCTGGCGAGGTCCTCTACGGCGACCCCCAGTTCCACAAGGAGCAAATCGCCGTAGCCATCGGCATCTAGCCGTTTCTGCTGCCTTCGCGCGTTCGCGGCCCCCGACGAGTTCTCTGAGGAGCCCCCTTCTTGCAAGAAAGGGGCTCCTCAGATCATCACCCAAGAACGCTCGCACAGAAACACGGACAGGGATTTTCATACCAAGTCCGTGTTTTTGCGGTAGGACGATTTTTTTGGGAGGACGTTGGGAACCCTCTTTATGCAAGAGGGTTCCCAACGAGCCGGTCGGGGAGAACGGCCTTATACCGTGAGGCGGCGGTAGAGGTACGGCAGGCGTTCCGGCAGGGTCCAGATATCGGCGAGGACCTCGTAGCCCATGTCCTGGCACATGGTCTTCAGGTAGTCGTGCCCGGCCTTGTCCACGGTTAGGCAGAACGGGGTAATCGCCTTGGAGCGGGCCTCGGTGAGCGCGCGCTTGGTGTCGTGGACGGCGTACTCTTTCTCTACGCCCTCGCGGCTGTAGCCGCGGTCTTGCGGCCTGCCGTCGCTCAGGAGCAGGAGCACCTTGGTCTTGGCGTCGGTCAGCTCCAACTTGCGGGTCGCGTGGCGGATGGCGGGGCCCATGCGCGTGGCGTGCATGGGCGTGATGCGGTCCATGCGGCGGCGCACAGTCTCGGTGAGCGGCTCGTTCATGTCCTTGATGACGGAGAACTCAACGTTCTCGCGCCCGTAGCCTGAGAAGCCGTAGATGCCGAACTTATCGTCCAGGAGCGAGAGCGCCTGCATAAGCAGCACGGTGCTCTCCTTCTCAATGTCTATGATGCGCTTGTGCTGGCGGCGTGCGCCCTCGCCGCGGCGTGCGCGGAGCCAGGCCATGTACTCGGCCGGGTCGTTTGGGCCGTCCCAGTCGTCCTGGCCGCGAGTAGACTCGTCAATGGCCTCTGCGGTGGAGGCGCTCATGTCCAGCAGGAGGGCGACGGCGACGTCGCGCTGGATCTTGTTGCGGCGCCAGTACACCTTGTCCGAGGGGGTCACGCCGGAGCGCTTGTCAATCATCGCCTCCAGCGTGGCGTCCAAGTCAAAATCGTCTCCGTCCGGCTGCCGCTTCATCCTGCGGAACGACTCCGGGACCATCATCTCAAACTGGCGGCGGATCTGGCCGAGCAGTGGCCCGTAGGCGGCGATCGTCTGACGCCAGAACGTGGACTCGCCCTCCGGCACGACCTTCTCGCGGACTAGACACCAGCGCGGCTTGTAGTCGCCCGCGCGGAAGTCCCACTCGTCGTAGACGAAAGTGTTGGGCTCGCGGGCCTCCAGCGGGCCGCCCTCGTCGTCCGTGTGGACAAAGGGCCCCTGGCCCATGGCGGGCATGTTGGGCGACTGGGACATGCCCGCCTCGCGCATGAGGTTGTTGGCGAAGAGCGCGGAGCTCTTGATGTCGCCCTTGGCGGCTTCAAGCTCCACGTTGTTCTGGAGCATCTCCTGGAGCTGGGTGCGGTCAATCTGCTGTGTCTGTTGCTCGCCCTGTGGCTGCTGCCCCTCGCGGAGCTTGTTGAGGAGCTGCACCAGCTCCGGCTTGAACGACCCGCGGTAGTCCACGTCCTTGGGAGAGCTGTACGGCTGCTGGTCGGGGCTTTGGCCCTCCTGGCTCTCTTGCTGCTCCTTTTCTTGCTCTTCTCCCGGCTCCTGGTCCTGGCTGGCCATAAGCTGCTCCAGGAACTCCTGGGACTCGCCCTCGGACTCCTGGTCGGAGTCCTGCTCCGCGTTGTCGTCGTATTCCGCCTGCTCGTCCTGCGGGACCCGCTCGTTGGGGATCTGGGCGAGGATGGCGTATACGCGCAGGGTGCCCTCAGCGGTGTCCTCAACCTGGGTGCCCATTTTGAAGACGCGGCGGGCAACCCGCGCCATCTTGCGGGCCTCGGCTTCGTATTTGGCGGGGATGATGAGCTTCATGCGCTGCCCGAGGCTCAAACGCAAGAGGAACTCAATGAGCATCTCCTGCGCGGCCTGGCCTTCCTCCAGTGGTCGTAAGGCGATGGTGTCCTGTTGGACGCGGCCGTAGGCCTTGCGCAGGCCGGCGTACTCGCGCTTGACGCGGGTGTCCAGGCGTCCGTCCTCCAGGACGGTGAAGATGTCCAGGGCGATGCGGCGCTCCGGGAAGAGGTCAAAGAATTTTTGGGCGTCGGTAAGCCACTCCTGCTCAGCCTGTCCGTCTTGTGCAGCCTCTTGCGGCTGGTTCGCAGCTAGGCCCATCTTCTTACGGCGCTTGGGCGTGAGCTTGGGGCGCAGGTCGCGGAAGCTTACGGACGGCTCGTCGTACAAAAACCCGAAGCTCTCAAACTCCAGGTGGGCGACCTGGTGGGTGCTCACCACCTTGTACCACTCAAAGTTCTCGTCCTTTTGTTGATGGCGGTCAACGATGGGCGGCAGAAACACGGTCTTGCCCTCGGTGGTCGGCTCGGTCTCGTCCACCCAGCCGATCCCCTTCTGCGCGAGGTCCTTGCTGGAGGCGATCTCCACGGTCGTCCCGGCAAGGGCGCGACAGTACATGCGGAGGAGATCTTTGATCCTCGGCAGCTCCACGGTGGAGGAGAGGGACTCCATCAGCTCCTCCGAGCGGGAGGACTCTAGCTTGAAGAAGGCGACGCCCGCGTCCGGGTTCTCCTCCAGGAGCTTGAGTCCCTCCACGAACCACGTCTCGGCCTGCCCATCGCGGAGGCGGGAGAGCACCATGGGGCCGCTGCGGAAAAAGTCGGTGAGCAAGGTAGGGCGCTTCGCCAGTATCACTTCGCTCATGGACAGGAGCGCGGGCTGGGCTTCGGGCGGGATCTGGCTGAGGGCCTGGGACGCCTCTTGCATGAACGCCGCGACCGAGCCGTGGTCCGAGGCGGCAACCTTCTCCGCGAGGCTAAGGAAGCGGGCGCGATGCTCGCGGCTGACTTTGGGGAGGGCCTTTGACGCGCCCTCAAGGGAACCCTTGGTGTCGCGCCAGCTCTTGGCGGATACGGCGGCCAGCAGGTTGAGCAGCGCCTCGCTGGACTCGGGGACGCGGGGCAGGGTCTCGGCGGCGAGGGACAGGCAGTCCAGGGCGAGGTCTGAGGACTGCTGGGTGACGGTGTCCAGCAGTCCGACGAGGCGGCCTACCTGGGCGAAGGACAGCGCCTGGAGCATGGCCGGGCTGGTCTCGAAGAAGCGGGCGGCCATGATGCTTGACTTCCAGGTGCCCTTGTACAGGCCAAGGCCCATCTGCGCCCACGCGCCGAGCTGTTCCGTTGTGAGCATGGAGGTGGCGTCGCGCCCGACACGGAAGTAGGCGAGTGCCACAGGAGGCGACTGGTTGCACAGGGTTTCGCCGTGCTGCGCCCAGCTCAGGAAACGGTCCATGGGCAGGTCGTCCAACACGGAGGAGGAGACGCGGTAGTACTCGGCGGCAACCTCCCAGGAGCGGATGGTCTGCTGCGCCAGTGACACGCCCATGCTGCCCCACGCGAGCAGGTCGTCGGTGGTCATTCCGGGCTCCAGCCGCTGCCGGGCGCGCTGGAACTCCTCCGTGACCGCGGCGGGGAAGCGCTGCAACTCTTGCTCTATCGCCGGGATGCTTGGGAAGACGACGCCCATGTCCCCTCCTTAAGAGGGAGCTTCGCCACTATGTCCAGAAAGCCGGTCAGCACGCGGGCGGTGGCTCCCCAGATGCGGTGGCCGTTATGATAGTAGGCGACGCTGGTGATGGCGACTCCGTTGCGCGTCTGAGCCTCTTCGCGCTTCGTTGCGGGGTCCAAGAGCGCCCGCAAAGGCACCGTGAAGACCTCCGCGACCTCAAAGGGGTTGGGGATGAAATGCGCGGGACCGACCAAAGAGCCCACGACGGGGTGCATGAGGAAGTTGCTTCGCGTGACCGCGGGCGCGAGCTGTCCGAGCACGCGGACGGACGCGGCGGGGATGCCGATCTCCTCGTGCGTCTCGCGAAGGGCGGTCGCGATGTGGTCCGCGTCTTCGGGGTCGCGGGCGCCGCCGGGAAAGCTGACCTCGCCCTTGTGGTGCTCCACGTGGCTGGTGCGCTGGGTGAAGGCCACCGCTACGACGTCGTCGGCCGTCGTGAGCAGCACAAGGACCGCCGCGGGCTTGAGCGCCGGGTCGGCGCGCGCTTCCCAGCGCGCGCGCCCCAGCGCATCCTTGATGGCGGCGAAGAGGTCTTCCTGGTCAACCATTGGTCGTTTATGGCTGCCTATTCAAAGATGCTCGTGACTACTTCCTGGACGCTCCGCTGCGCCTGCGCGTCGTCCGTGAGGGCGTCCACGATGGCGACTTTGCAGGCCCGCCGAGGGCTGACCCCCCGAAGGATGAGCTTGCCCGCGTAGATGAGGAGGCGGGTGCTGGCGCCTTCCTGAAGGCCATGCTCCCTGAGATTGCGTACCTTTTCCCCAAGTTTGGCAAGCTGCCAGGCGGTCTCGCTGTCTACGCCGGACTCGTGCGCCACGACCTTGGCCTCAATCTCTTTAGGCGGGAAGTCAAACTCCAACGCGATGAACCGCTGGCGGGTGGACTGCTTGAGGTCCTTGAGCGCGGTCTGGTAGCCGGGGTTGTAGGAGATGACCATCAGGAAGCCCTCGTGGGCCTCCATGATGGTGCCGCGCTTCTCCATGGCGAGGATGCGGCGGTGGTCGGTGAGCGGGTGGATGAGCACCGTGGTGTCCTTGCGGGCCTCCACGACTTCGTCCAGGTAGCAGATGCCGCCGTAGCGGACCGCGCGGGTGAGCGGGCCGTCAATCCACCGCGTTCCCTCTTCTTCAATCAGGTAGCGGCCCACTAGGTCGCTGGCGGTCATGTCCTCGTGGCACGCGACGGTGAGCAGCGGAATGCCTACATGGCCGTCGTTGTCACGATCCGCCTTCTCCTTGGGCTTGGCCGTGGTCAGGGTCTTCCCCAAGCGCCACGACATGTACTCTACGAAGCGGGTCTTGCCCACGCCCGTCGGCCCCTTGAGCAGGACGGGGAGCTTCTCGTGGTACGCCACCTCAAAGAGGGAGATCTCGTCCCCCTGCGGGAGGTAGTACGGCTCAGTCCTGATGACGTACTCCTCAAGGCGGATTTCCTTGACGTCAGCGGTTTTCACTGTGGACATGCTTACCTATCCTGCTCAGGATTCGGGTCTGCCAAAGGTGCTCCACCCGCTGGCGGAGCTGAGCGAGGTCGCCATTGTTCTCCACGACCACGTCGGCGTGCCTGACGCGCTCGGTCGCGGGCATCTGGGCGCGAATGCGGGAGCGAACGGCGTCTGCGGGTATGTTGTTGCGCGCCTGTACTCGCCGCACGCACACGTCCTCGTCCGCTGTGACGACCCACACCTCGTCCACGATGTCCATCCACTTGGCCTCAATGAGCACCGCGGCCTCAAGCACCGCGGCCTTGACACCCTGCGCGGCGAGTTGCTTGAAGCGGTCCACGGCCATGGCCTTGATGCGCGGGTGCATGAGGGCGTTGAGCCTGGCGAGCTGAGCGGGGTCGCCGAAGACGATGGCGCCCAGATTGCGCCGGTCTATCTCGCCGCTGGGCGCGACGATGTCGCGTCCGAAGGCTTCAACGACGGCGCGCCAGCCCTCGGAGTCGGGGAGATATGCTTCGTGGCCGAGCTTATCGGCGTCAACAATCGCCGCGCCGAGCTCCTGCAGCAGGCCCGCCACGGCGCTCTTGCCGGCGCCGATGCCACCGGTCAGGCCGATGGTGATCATCCCCGCCTCCCTGGTGCGCGACTCCTGGCCGGCTCTATCCCTGCCTGGGGTGAAACGCAAGACATGCCTTTGCCAAGAGATAGCGCGATTGTAGCAAGTGGGGCGAAACGACGCAAGGGAAAATTTTTACGTTCGGCGGCGGTCTGACCGCTAGCCGAACTCGTCGGCGAAGTGGGCGCCGTTGCAAAGGAAACGTTTTCCGGGCCAGGCTCCACCTGATGCCACCTGCCACCACGCTGATTATCGCACAGAACGGGGGGGGGGCTGTCAGGGCCTTTTCGTTATCGCCAGCTTCTTGTCAGAAACAACTTTTGCCATTCTGAGGGAGCGGCAGCGACCGAGGAATCTCCGCTCCTTAGGTTGCCGCTCACATAGCTGCGGAGATTCCGAGCGGAGCGAGGAATGACAACGAAAAGACCCTGTGGCGAACGGGTGCACCTGAACCCGCCACGGAGCTCCGGCGTGGTAAGCTAGGGACAACTCCAACTCTTTAGGCCGTCGCAACGGCCTTGCGACGGTTTATGACCAACGCGCGTCAGACTCCAGATATCGCGTGGGAACGGCTGGACCGGCTCTACCGGGACACGATCCTGGACCACGCCCGCAGGCCGAGGAACCGAACGCCGCTTCCGGCGCCGGGCGCGCGCGCCCACGTGTTGAACCCCTTTTGCGGCGACGAGGTGTTTGTGGACCTGTCGTTCGGCGATGGCCGCGTGTCGGCGGTATCCGTGCGGAGCAACGGGTGCGCGGTCTGCCAGGCCAGCGCGTCCATGATGTCGGAGCTGCTGACGGGCCGCAACGCGGGGGAGATGCAGGCGCTGGCGGACCGCTTCGCCCGCATGATGCGCGGCGCTGCCTTGACCGAGGCGGAGCGGGCGTCGCTGGGGGAAGCGGCAGCGCTGGCGGGTGTGGCGCTGTTCCCGACGCGCGTCAAGTGCGCTCTGCTGGCGTGGAGCACGCTGGATGAGGCGCTGGAGGGGTAGGGAGGCGGGGGGGGGGTAACGGGGTAGCAGGGGGGGGCGTGGGCTTCAGCTGGCAGGGCTGCTCACGCAGACGGATTCACGCCAGTAGGGACGATGAGCGGCTTCTTGCGAGAATGGCGCAGGTGGTCGAGGCAGGGGCACCTGTATACGAAGCCGGCGAGGTGGTAGGAATGGAGGCTCACGAGACGACACTCCGGATCATCCTTGAGGGATAAAAGCAATTTGTTATCCCGTTGTTTCAGCGGACGTATAGCTGGACTAAGGCACAGTGGGACGACCCCTGGAAAGACATCGTTGAAACATATGAACCAGGAAACGAGCCTCATCACTTCTTAGGGCCGGTTGTAACCAAGTCGTTACCTGGTGCCCCCGACCAGGTTTCACCATTCCTGGTTATTGATGGCCAGCAACGGTTGACTATTTTGACGATTTTGCTAGCAGCCCTCCGTGACGCGATCCACTCGACGGACGAAACTACGGCAGCTAAGATTCATGATCTGTATCTAACTAACAGGTACGTGTCGGGACTCTCTACTTTCAAAATCCTTCCCAGACAGGCAGACAGGGAGGCGTACTTTAGTGTCATTACCCGGGCCCGGGAGCAAGCTTCTCACGGCTCGTCTCGAATTTTGGACTGTTATAAGTACTTTTGCGACAAAATCGGGCACTCAGACGAAGATGATGTACAAGGTCTAAATCCAGGGCGTTTGGAGGGACCGATACTTAACCTGGAGCTTGTCAGCATCACGATCGATGAGAGGGACAATGAGTACAGAAGTTTCGAAAGTCTCAATGCCAAGGGAGCCTCCCCCCCCCTGACCCAAGCCGACCTGCTGCGGAACTACTTCTTCATGCGGATTTCTTGGTCTCGGCAAGACATTATATACAGGACCATCTGGCTTCCGCTGCAGCAGTTGCTTGGAGATCATTTGGAAGACTTTTTCCGATATCTGTACATGAGCGACGGTGAGTTTGTGCGCGAAAGTGACGTCTACCAAAAGTGGAAAATTACGCTAGACAAGTTGACCTCCGATCAACTGCTGGAGCGTTTAAGGAACATAGCCCAGGCAGGCAGTTACTACAAGCGTCTAACTGACCCCGTAAGCGAGGCGGACCCAGAGGTGAGCGGGCGACTTGTTCGCCTAAACCGCTGGGGCAGCCAAACTATGTATCCCTTCCTGCTTTTGGCTTACGGTCAGGAAAAGGCCGGATATCCGGGTCCCTCGGGAATTGCCGAATTGCTGACGATGATCGAGTCATTCTTGGTTCGACGCCTGTTCTGCGGTGTCCCAACCAATGCTCTGAACAGGCTATTCCTCCGTGTTCCCTAACAGCTTCCCAAGCAAAAGTCGATAGTGGAGGGGACCTGCGAGGCGTTGGCAGACCCCGGGAAGCGGTGGCCACGGGACAACGAGTTCCTGAAGGCAATTCGTACTTACTCACTGTACACGGACAGCCGTGCTGAACAGCGTCGTCTCGTCTTGGAAAGCCTTGAGCTAATCTACGGTGTGAAGGAGAGGGCTGTCCTTGACGGCTTAACAGTGGAGCACGTCATGCCCCAGTCCTTGACCCCTGAATGGCGAGAGGCGCTCGGAGAGCGGGCAGACGAAATTCATCGCCAGTTTCTTCATACGCTTGGCAACCTAACCCTTACGGGGTACAACAGTCCCTTGAGTAACGATCCGTTTGCATCGAAGCGTAAGACTTTCGCGAGAAGCCCATTGGCGATGAATCGGGAGATCGCCACGGAATCTACTTGGAGCGCCACGCAAATCCTCGAACGAGCCGACCGTCTTGGGGAAAAAGCACTCAGCATTTGGCCTGGATCGCCGCCAAGAGTGTTAGGACAATTGCTCAGAGACGATGGTACCATAGAGGACATTGTGGAATAGGCTTCCTTCTCTTCATGAGCCAGTGTAGAGTTCGCCCGAGTAGAGTTCCTGCCGTGGTTGGGCTCAACTGTTGGCGCAGTATGTCATTGAAGAAGGCTTTGCCACCAAGACGCCACCAGCCACAATATTCAGAATCCTATCTGGCGTTGTAACGCCCGTCAGATGTGCCTTCGCCTTGAAGCCCATCCGACCGTGTGCTACGATGCGGGCAGGCGTCTAGCACGCGATGAAGCGGCTCCGTAAGCGCGTACAGCGACCCCGTGTGGAAGTGCGGCGTTGGCAGTCGGTTCGGCCCTCAAGGCCCCTCGTCACGAGTCCATCGGTTCCGCCGTGGCGGTGCAGGTGTTCCCTGCGTTCCGCCGCCGTGCGCCGGTGCGCCTTCTGAAGGACGCCGCTCGCGCGGCGTTGGCCGTCGGCGGGGCGGCCCAGGGCGCGTCGGCGAAGGTGGGCGTCGTCGTGGCGGACGACGAGACGGTGCGGACGCTGAACGCGCGGTACCGGGGCCTGGACGAAACCACGGATGTCCTCTCGTTCTCCTGGGCCAGCCCTGGACACTGGGAAGGGGAAGGGCACAGCCCCCTCGGCAAGCTCGGGGCAGGCTCTTCACCCTTCACTTCGGACGTTTTTCCGGCCATCGCCGGCGCCCGCAGCGGGCTCGGGGAAGTGATCATCTCCTACCCGCAGGCGGAGCGCCAGGCCAGGGAGCACGGCCACGCCACGCGGGACGAGTTGGCGCTGCTGGTGGCCCACGGCGTCCTGCACCTCCAGGGGCACGACCACGAGACGCCTGCCGATGAGGCGAGGATGAGGGCGCTGGAGTCGCGGGCGCTGGCGGGCCTGAGCATCGGGATCACTCTGATTGGGCGCACGCTGTTGGAGCGGAGCGGCCATGGTGGGTGAGGTGCTGTACCGGCGCTGGCGGCCTCGAAGGTTCGGGGACGTCTCCGGCCAGGAGATCGTGGTGACCACGCTGCGGCAGGCCGTGGCACAGGGGCGCGTGGCCCACGCGTACCTGTTCTGCGGGCCGCGCGGCACGGGCAAGACCAGCACGGCGCGCATCCTGGCCAAGGCGGTGAACTGCCTGGCGCCCCAGGGTGGCGAGCCGGACGGCACGTGCGCGATGTGTGTGGCCATTGACGAGGGCCGCGCGCTTGACCTGGTGGAGATAGACGCCGCGAGCAACCGCGGTGTGGAGGACGCCCGCTCGCTCCGGGAGCGCGTGTTCGGCTCAGGCCCCGCCGAGGCGCGGTCCAAGGTGTACATCGTGGACGAAGTCCACATGCTGACTGACCCCGCGTTCAACACGCTGCTGAAGACGCTTGAGGAGCCCGCCCCGTGGGCCATCTTCATCCTGTGCACCACGGAGGCGGACAAGGTCCTCGCGACCGTCGTCTCGCGGTGCCAGCGGTTTGACTTCCGGCGTATCACCACCGCCGACACCGTCGCGCGCCTGGAGACGATCTGCAAGGCCGAGGGATACACGGCGGAGCCGGAGGCGCTCGTCGCCGTCGCGAGGGCGTCCAGCGGGAGCCTGCGCGACGCGCTCAACCTGGTGGAGCAGCTCGCCTCGGCGTACGGACGCGCCGTAACCACCGCAGGCGTCCAGGAGATGCTGGGCCTGCGCGGCAGCGAGCACGCGCTGCCGCTGGTGCGGCACGTCCTCAAGCGCGACGTGGCGCAGGCTCTGGCCCTGCTCAACACGGCAGGCAACGCCGGCGTGGACATGCGGGTGTTGCACCGCGAGGCGCTGGCGCACCTGCGCGCGGTGCTCCTCATCCGGTCGGGCGTCGGCGACTCGGTGGAGCTGCCGAAGGATGCGGTGGAGGAGTTGCGCGCCCTCGCGCCGCAGACGACGATGGAGTTGGTGCTGCGCGCCATCCGCGCGTTCGCGCAGGCCAACGTGAAGTCGGCGGAGGGTATCCCGTCGCTGCCGCTGGAGCTGGCGGTCGTTGAGGTGTGCGCGGACCAGGCCCCGGCGACGCCAACGGAGGCGCCGAGGCAAGCTGCGCCGTCCCGCCCGCCTGCGCCCGCTGCGTCGCGGCCTCCAGGCACGGCGACGGCGCCCTACCCTCCGCGCGGCGCTCCCACGGCGAGACCTCCGGTGGCGGGCGCTCAGGGATGGCCCGCCCCGGCGAGGCCGCCAGTCAGTTCACCCGCTGCTTCGGCCACAGGGATGCGGCCTGCGGCGTCAGCCCAGCCGGCAGCGCCCAGCCCGCGCTCCGCGCCACCGTCGCCGCAGTGGGAGGCGTTGCTGAAGGCCCTCAGGCTGACGAAGGGCAAGAGCATAAACGTCGGCAGCATGGTCAACAGCTGCAGCGAGCACCGGGTGGAGGGCAACGAGTTGGTGCTGGTGTTCCAGAGCGCCTCCAACATGGAGCGCCTTCAAGCCGAGCTTGAGCAGCCGGAGATGTGCGCGGTGGTGCAAAAGGCGGTGTGCGAGGCCTTTGGAGGCGACTACGAGCTCAAGCTCGTCGCGAACGGCAACGGCGCGGCGCAGGGCAAGCCGAGCGGGTACCTGGTGCGAGCGGCCATCGGCATGGGCTCGCGGATCATTGAAGAAGCGAAGGAGGGCTTACCGTGAACCGTCAGTTGATGCGGCAGGCGCAGCAGCTTCAGGCGGCACTGGTGAAGGCGGAGCAGGAGCTGGAGTCGGCGACGGTGGACGCGAGCGCGGGCGGTGGCGCGGTGAAGGTGGTGGTGACGGGCAAGGGCGTGGTGAAGTCGGTGAAGATTGACCCGCAGGTAGTGGACCCGAAGGACGTGGCGATGCTGGAGGAGCTGGTGCTGGCGGCGGTGAACGAAGGGCAGCAGAAGGCGCAGGACATGGCGCAGAAGCGCATGTCAGCGCTCACGGGTGGGATGAAGATACCGGGGCTGTAAGAACTCTTCGTCAGGTTAGTAGCGATAAGGGGCTTCAGTGGTTACGGCGGCGCGGCAAGAAACCTCGGTTATCCCTTTACTCCTTGTTCCTCAGTTCGGTCAAGGGAATCCCGAAGCGGAGGGACTGTTTAAACGTGGCCTAGCCGCGCATCGAGGCGGACAATATACAGAGGCGGAGGCGGCTTACCGAGAGGTGTTGACACGTCACCCGGATTCACCAGCAACCAACCATAATTTAGCGGTATTGTTAGCTCAAACTGCGAGGGTAGTCGAAGCGGAAGGGCTGTATCGTACTGCACTAAAGCAATGGCCGAATCAGCCTGAAATTTACAGTAATCTGGGCGTTCTCTTGGCGGAAATAGAACGTTACACCGAAGCGCTGGTCGCCTATCAAAAGGCGGCAGCATTGGGATATGCGCCAGCCAGCTACAATCTTGGGAACTTGCTGGTCCGCTTTGGGAGAGAACGCGACGCAGAGAGTGCGTATCGAGCGGCGCTTGAGCTAGATCCGAAGTTGTTCCAGGCACACCTCAATCTAGGTGTCGTACTAGAACAACGCACTGAGCACTTGGAAGCCGAAACGGAATATCGCAAAGCACTGGAGAACCGTCCAGACTACCCAGTAGCCCTTCACAACTTAAGCAGATTGCTCGTCAGCGTAGGCCGCTTTGAGGAAGCAAAAAAACCTCTCCGCCGGTTGGTAGCCCTATGCCCGGACGATCCTGAAGCACATAGCCTTCTTGGAGTAGTACTTGCAGCGACCGGAGCAGCGGTTGACGCTTTACGAGAATTTGAAGCAGCGTATGAGCACCGGCTCCAGCGTTCCGATAGAGGCGAATCGTTGTACCGAGCCTGGGCAGCCTTGTTATTGCAGGAGGGAATCGAGGCCATATCCTCACGCGGCGTCACCGAAACCGAGAAGTGGATAAATGCGTTCGTTGACTTGCAGCGCCGAGCTAAGAAAGATCGGATGCTAAAGGTAGTCAAGGAAGCTACCCAAGCGGTTAAAGCAAATGCAACCAAGGAATTCCAGTCAGCACTTAACGCCTTTTTGCTGGGTGTTAGGCTCGCGGCTATTCAAGACCTGTGGGAGGGGTGGGACGCACTCGCTAAGGAAGTCAGCAAACGCTGGCCAAAGGGCCGGTCCGCTGTTGACGTGATCCGAGAGATGCGTGACTAATGCCTGAGTTTGTACTGGACGTCAACGTATTGATCGCTGATCTTGTTGAACGCCAGGATAACAATCAATTTACGAGAGCGCAGTCTTATCTCGCCCAAGTCCGAAGTGGTTCAGCCAGGGCTCACATACCGTCAATGATGTTGGTAGAGCTGTGTTCAGGACTATTCCGGGAATTGCAAAACTCCGATGAGGCTACTGTTTTGGCAGCAGAAGGTCGAAAACGGCTGGGCATACTAATTAAGATCAGAAATGTTATTGAATATGACTTGGATGTCAGAAGAGCTAATCAAGCCGGGGATATGGCGATTCGCTACGGTCTTTCGGGCGCAGACGCTATTTATGCGCAGCTCTCAGAAGAGCTTGCCCTCGACCTAGTAACATTTGATGAGAGAACTCTAGCGGACCGCCTCCGCCGTGGCGGCTATACCAGCGTGGTGGTGCCGACATGACCACCCCACGCCCCTACCCCTCCGACGCCCTGCCCACCGTCGTGCCCGTGGCGCGGCTGGTGGAGGCGTTCCACCAGCTTCCGGGCATCGGCCCCAAGACCGCGCAGCGCCTGGCCTACTACGTCATACGCATGCCCGTTGAGCAGGCCCGCGCCCTCGCCGAGGCCATCCTGGGCGTCAAGGACGGCATCGGCCTCTGTTCGCAGTGCCAGAACATCACCGACCAGGATCCGTGCGCCGTCTGCTCGGGGGCGGACCGCGACCGCAGCGTCATTTGCGTCGTTGAGGAGGCGCTGGACGTGCTGGCGCTGGAACGCACGCGTAGCTACAAGGGCCTGTACCACGTTCTCCACGGCGTCATCTCCCCTATGGACGCCGTAGGCCCGGAAGACCTGAAGATCAGAGAGCTCCTTCACCGCCTGGACGACGGCGTGGTGAGCGAGGTTGTTCTGGCGCTCAACCCAAACCTGACCGGCGACGCTACGGCTATGTACCTGCAGCGGCTCCTCAAGCCGCTGGGCATGCGAGTGACGCGGCTGGCGCGCGGGCTGCCCGTGGGCGGCGAGCTGGAGTACGCCGATGAAATGACGCTCATCCGCGCGCTCGAGGGCCGCCAGGAGCTGCCGTGAGGCAGGATTCAACCTTGCATCCTTCGCGCCAAACCAACGTGGTGGCGCGGAACATAGCTGGCTTTGGCGGGTAAGCTGCGTGCCTTCGGAGTGCCATCTTGACGCAGGAAACGGGAGCGGAGCGGGCTGCGGGCACCGCCGACCGGCTGTACAAGACCGAGGCGATCATCCTCAAGCAGTTGCCAACTGGCGAGGCTGACCGGCTGCTGACCTTCTACACACCGTACCTTGGCAAGCTCCGGGCCATCGCCAGAGGGGCGCGGCGTCCCAAGAGCAAGCTGGTGGGGCACGTGGAGCCGTTGGTGCACGTCCAGTTGCTCGTCGCCAGGGGCCGCAACCTTGACGTGGTGAGCCAGGCCGAGACACTGGAGCCGTTTGTGGCGATACGCAGCAGTCTGGAGGCCACCTCGCGCGGCCTGTACTGCGCGGAGCTGATGGACGCGTTCGCGCCGGACGGCTACGCAAACCCGCAGCTCTTCGGGCTACTGCTCGCGACGCTTGGACGGCTGAACACCGGGGAGACCGAGGTCGCGCTCCGCTGGTTTGAGCTTCGCCTTCTCCATCTCACCGGCTTTCGGCCCGAGCTGCACCAGTGCGCCCAGTGCGGGAACGCGCTGGCGATGGAGGCCTGCGGGTTCAGTCCAGAGGCGGGCGGGGCGCTGTGCTCCGGGTGCCGTGGCTCCGCCGCAGTTCAGGCAGGGGCCCTCGTGCCGACGCGCATGAGCCTCAACGCCCTGAAGTCCCTGCGGTACCTCCAGGCGAACGACTACCAGGAGGCGCGACGGCTGCGGCTTCCGATGCCGCTGGCGCTGGAGCTTGAGGGACTGCTGCGGTTCTACATCCGGCACGTGCTAGAGCGTGATGTGCGCTCCACGGCGTTCCTGGACCACCTAAGGCGGGTGAGGGGGCGTGAGGGCTAGCTGACAAGCTCTGGGGTACTTTGGGCGCCCCTTTCTGGGAGAAAGGGGCGCCCAAACCCTCCCCCAAGAGCCTTCTTTGTAAGGTCAAGTCCCGAAGTTTTCTGGAAGGGGCTTAGGAAACCTCTTTGTAAAGAGGTTTCCTAAAATGTTCCGAGGTGCGAGCAGGCTTTTGATGCCCTTCTCCCCGCATTGACACCTGCCGGCCCAAGCGACTACCATAGACTCTTGCGTCCCAGGTGAAATGAGAGGCGGGTTCATGCCCCTTCAAGCAGTTGTCCAAACAGGCGGAAAGCAATACCGGGTCAAGGCCGGTGACGTTCTTGACGTGGAGCTGCTCGACGCTGCGCCCGGTGCCGAAGTCACGCTGACTGACGTGCGGTTCCTCTTCGACGGGGAGAAGGCGACGTCGGACAAGCAGGCGCTGGCGGGCGCGAAGGTCGTCGCCGAGGTGGAGTCCGTGCAAAAGGCTCCCAAGATCGTGGTGGGCAAGTTCAAGGCCAAGACCCACTACCGCAGGAAGACGGGGCATCGTCAGCAGCACACCCGGATCCGTGTGAAGGAAGTCGTCGCGGGCTGACGGGCTTGCGACTAACGAGGCAGAGAACATGGCGCACAAAAAGGCCGGCGGCTCCGTCCGCAACGGCCGCGACAGCCACGGCCAGCGACTTGGCGTGAAGCGGTATGACGGCGAGAACGTGCTGGCCGGAACGATCATCGTCCGGCAGCGCGGCAGTCACATTCTGGCCGGGAACAACGTGGGGATGGGGCGGGACTACACCCTCTTCGCGCTCGCGGAGGGCAAGGTGAAGTTCAAGCACGTCACCAGGGACCGCAAGGCGGCGACAATCATTCCGATGGCGAGTGAGGCGACAGCGTGAAGACGGGCGTTCATCCAGCATGGTACCCTGAGGCGACACTTACGTGCCTGTGTGGCAACACGTTTAGCGTTGGCGCCACCAAGCCTGAGCTGCACGTGGAGATTTGCGGACGATGCCACCCCTTCTACACCGGGGACCAGCGAACCCTGATTGACACCGAGGGCCGCGTGGAGCGCCTCAAGCGCAGGTACAAGCTCAAGTAGGCAGCGTCCATAGTAGCTCTCGGGGTGAGGTTTCCTCACCCCGTTTTTGTTTCGGCGATGAGCGAAGAGGGTCGGGAGATGGCAGAGCAGCGGGCGGTGTACGGTGGCCAGGCCGTACTGGAGGGCGTGTTCATCCGCGGGCGGCACTCGCTGGCGCTGGCCGTCCGCCTGGCCAACGGCGCCATCCACACCGAGCTGCTGGCGTTCAACCCCAACCGCGCTCAGGGGCTGCGTCGTGTGCCGCTGGCGCGGGGCACGCTGGTGCTGTGGGAGACGCTCAGCATGGGCATCCGCGCGCTCAACCGCTCCGGCGAGCTCGCCGTGCAGTCGGCGGAGCAGCTGGAGCATCCCGACAAACCGGTGGAGTCCGCGGCAGCCAAGGGCGTTCTGACCGCCACCCTGTTCATCGCGCTGGTCGTGGGCGTCGGGTTCTTCTTCATCCTGCCCCACTACGTCATACGGCTTCTTGACCCGTTCATTGCCTCGTCCATCGTCAGTAACGTGCTTGAGGGCGTGTTCCGCCTCAGCCTGCTGCTTGGCTACCTACTGGCTATCGGGCGCCTGGCCGACGTGAGGCGTCTTTTCCAGTACCACGGCGCCGAGCACATGAGCATCCACGCCATGGAGCACGGCGACCCGCTGACGCCGGAGCGCGTGGCCATCTACCCCACGGCTCACCCGCGGTGTGGAACGGCGTTTCTCCTGCTGGTGGCGGTGGTGTCGGTGGTGGTGTTCACGTTTCTTGGGAGGCCGGCCATCTGGATCAGCATTCTTTCCAGGGTGGCCTTGGTCCCGGTCATCGCCGGCGCCAGCTACGAGCTGCTGCGCCTGGGTGGGCGCGAAGGGGAACGCTGGTGGCTCCGGCCCTTCGTGCTGCCGGGACTACTGTTGCAGCGGCTTACGACGCGCCAGCCGGACGAGAAGCAGATTGAGGTTGTGATTGCCGCGCTGACGCTGGCGGTGGAAACGGACCATCAGGCGAGGGCGCAGAGCAACAGCACAACGCAGGGGACGGTGAAGCCATGACGCAGAATGCAATCACGGTGCTCCAGGAAGGCTCGGTCACCAGTGCCAAGGGGTTTGAGGCGGGGGTGACGTATGCCGGGCTGAAAGTGCAGCGAGACGGCGTCGTTGACCTGGGCATCTTGCTGAGCCGGCGCCCCTCCGCCGTTGCTGGGATGTTCACGAGCAGCAACATCCGGTCGCCGTCTGTGACGCTGAGCCAGCGCCGGCTCGCGGTCGGCAAGACGCTCGGGGTGGTGGCGAACAGCGGGTGCGCCAACACGTGCGTCGGCGAGCAGGGGTACAAAGACGCTGAGGAATCCACCGCGCTGGCCGCCAGGCATCTTGGCCTGACCCCGGACGAGATCGTGATGTGCAGCACGGGCCTCATTGGCGCAGAGCTGCCCATGGCTCTCATCCGCGCGGGCATCCCCAAGATCACCATGTCGCCAACCGGCGGGCACGACTTCGCCAACGCCATCCGCACCACGGACAAGTTCGGCAAGGAGATCGCCGTCGCGCTGGACATCGGCGGCGCGCGGGTGACGCTGGGGGGATGCGCGAAGGGCGCGGGCATGATCCATCCGCAGATGGCGACGATGCTCGCGTTCCTGACCACCGACGCGAACGTTGAGCCGTCGTTCCTGAAGGATGCGCTCAAGGAGGCGGTGGACGCGACGTTCAACATGGTGAGCGTGGACGGCGACATGAGCACCAACGACACGGTGTTGCTCTTCGCCAACGGCGCTGCGGGCGGGCCGGCCATTCGCGCGGGCACTTCCGACGCCGCGAAGTTTCAGCAAGCCTTGCACCACGTCTCGCGGCACTTGTCCCACGAGATCGTCCGCGACGGGGAAGGCGCGACGAAGGTGATGGAAGTGACGGTGGCCGGCGCGCGGACGCTGGCGGACGCGCGGGTCGCGGCGCGGAGCATCTCCAGCTCGCTGCTGGTTAAGGCGGCGGTTCACGGCAACGACCCCAACTGGGGCCGCATCATGATGGCCGTGGGCAAGAGCCAGGCGTACCTGGAGGAAGACAAGATTGGCGTCTACCTCAACGACGTCTGCCTGATGGAGCACGGGCTGCCCATCCCTTTCTTCCGAGAGGCGGTGGTGGCGTCCATGCGAAGCAACCCAACGGTCCGGTTCCGAGTAGAGCTGAACATCGGCAGTGCTTCCGCGACCGCGTGGGGATGTGATATCAGCCAGGAGTACGTGCACTTCAACAGCGCGTACGTGACATAGTCAGAGGAAGGCGATGAGCAGTAGGCGCGCATCGGCGGCGCCATCAAAGCAGCAAGCCTCGGTTGGCAATCAAGGCGCGGTGACGTTCCGGGCCGCCAGGGAGGCCGACGTTCCGGCCATCACCGAGATCTTCAACCAGGGCGTGGAGGACGGCATGGCGACGCTGGACCCGCCGCACACGGTGGGGCAGAGGGTGGCGTGGTTCCGGGAGCACGGCTCTAACGAGCCGGTCATCGTCGCCGAGAGCGGCGGCCAGGTGGTCGGATGGGCCTCGCTGAGCCAGTGGAGCGCGCGGATGTGCTACGATACCGTCAAGGAGTTGTCCATTTACGTGAGGCGAGAGTGGCGTGGCAAAGGGGTCGGCGAAGCGCTGCTGTCGCGGCTGCTCCAGCGAGGACAGGGCCTTGGCCTGCATAAGGTGACCCTGTTCTGCTTCCCGGAGAACGCCGCCGGGGTGAAGCTGTACCGAAGGCTAGGTTTCGTGGACGTGGGCGTGTTCCGGAGTCACGGCGTCCGGAACGGCATTTGGCACGACATTCTTGCCATGGAACGGCAGCTGACCGACCACTAGGCCCGAAACGAGGCGGGCACAGGTTAGAGAATCAGGGTATAGGGGCGGCTTCAGGCCGCTCTTATACTATGGAGCAGCCGCCTGCCGTGGTGGCCTGCGCCACATCCCTTGGTCAACACGACGAGGAGCGCCCGTATGAGCACGAGCAACCGCCAAAAGCCCGTGGTGGTCAAGATTGGCGGCAGTACCCTTGGCGCCAATGACACCACGTTTCAGGACGTGGCCGCGCTGCAACGCCGGGGCACCCCTGTGGTGGTGGTCCACGGCGGCGGTAAGGTCATCACGGACTGGATGCAGAAGCTGGGCGTACAGGCGCGGTTCGTGCGGGGCCTGCGCGTGACCGACGCTCCTTCGCTTGAGGTGGTCGTCGCGGTGCTCTGCGGGCTGGTGAACAAGCAGCTCGTGGCGGATATGGCCGCCGCGGGCGCGCGGGCGCTCGGCATGAGCGGCGTGGACGGCGGGATGCTCAGTGGACGTGTGCTTGACGCAGAGCTGGGCTACGTGGGCGAGGTAACGCACGTGGAGCCGAAACCCGTGCTGGATGCCCTCGCCGCGGGCTACGTGCCGGTCATCGCGCCCGTGGCGCTGAACCACGCGGTCGCCAAGGGAACGCCCGCGTTCCTGAACGTGAATGCGGACACGGCGGCGGGTGAGCTGGCGGCCGCGCTCGGCGCGGAACGCCTCATCTTTCTCACGGACGTTGAGGGCGTGCTGGACGGCGACAAGAAGCTGGTGCGGTGGCTTGCGCCGACCGGCGCCAGGGCGCTCATCAGCTCCGGCGTTGCCGGCGGAGGCATGATCCCCAAGCTGGAGGCGTGCCTGAAGGCGCTCTCCTCCGCGCCGTGCGCGCAGATCATTGACGGGCGTATCCCGAACGCGCTCATGGACGCCCTGGCCGGCAAGCAGGCCGGTACGCTGATGGAACGAGGCTAGAACGATGTCGCAATTTCCCCAGGGCCCGCGCAACGGATCGCCGCCCAACGTAGCGATGCCGCCACAGTGGAAGCCGGCGCTCCTCATCGCAGGCGTCATCGGCGGTATCGTCGTTTTGCTCATTGTGCTGGCATGGCTGCGGCAGGTCTGGACGGACCTGATGTGGTTTGACAGCCTTGGGTACCAAGACGTGTACACGAAGATATTGACGACGAAGATATGGCTCTTCTTTGCGAGCGCGGCGGCCTTTGCCGTACTCGCTGCGGGCAACATGTGGGCGGTATACCGCTACAGCACAGGGCCGGTCGTTCAGCTCATACCGCAGGTCGACTACAAGGCGCTGCAGCGTCTCACGCTGCTTGGCGTGGGGTTCGTTCTGCTGATAGCCGCGGTCATCTTCGGGTCCGCGGCCGCGAGCCGGTGGGAGACCGTGCTCTCGTTCTCCAGCGCGGCCAGCTTCGGCGTCGCCGATCCACAGTTCGGCAAAGATGTGGCTTTCTTCGTCTTCGGGCTCCCACTCTACAGCTTTATCCAGGGGTGGTTCCTGGGCGCGTTCATCGTCATCTTGATCCTGAGCCTGTTGCTGCACGTCGTGCTGGTCAGCCTCCGCGGAGGACAGCTCGTAGCCACGAGGCCGCTGCTCGTTCACGCGTCGTCGTTGGGCGTTGGGATACTTCTGGCGTTTTTCTTCAACTACTGGATCGGGATCTTTGAGCTCTCGTTCTCCCAGCGCGGCGCCGTCTTCGGGGCGACCTACGCCGATGTCACCGCCCGCGTCTTTGCGCACCGCATGCTCATGGCGGTGATGGTAGGCGGCGCCGGGCTGCTCCTTTTCAACGCGTTCGTGCTCCGGCAGCTGAGGCTGATCGGCGCGGTGGTTGGGCTCTGGTTTGGCGCGGCACTGCTCGTGGGGCTGCTCTATCCGGGCCTGGTGCAGCGGTTCCGAGTGCAGCCAAGCGAGCTGGATAAAGAGCGTCCCTACATAGAGCGTAACATCGCGGCGACCCGCCAGGCATTCGGATTGGATAACATCGGGGAGAACACGTACAACATCAGCGGCAAGAGCCTGTCACAAGACATTGTGGATGCGAACCCGGAGACCTTTCTGAACCTGCGGCTGTGGGATCACCGGCCCCTCAAAGATGTGCTGAACCAGATCCAGGTCTTCCGCACGTACTACAGCTTCAACGACGTGGACGTGGACCGTTACGTTGTGAACGGGCGGTACCGCCAGGTGATGCTGGCGGTGCGCGAATTGAGCCCCGAGAGCCTGCCCGCCGAGGCGCAGGCCAAGTGGGTCAACCGCCACCTCAAGTGGACGCACGGCCAGGGCGTGGCGATGGCGCCGGTGACGGAGTTCACGTCGGACGGGAGGCCGGTGTTCTTGCTGAAGGACGTGCCGCCCTCCGGCATCCTGAAGATTGAGCAGCCCGCCGTCTACTACGGAGAGACCAACCAGCAGTACGTCATCGTCAACTCGCGTGAGGAGGAGGTGGACTACCCCACCGAGGCCGACCTGCCGGTGTACGTGAAGTACCAGGGTACCGGCGGCGTGGCGCTCAGCAGCTTCTGGCGACGCCTCGCCTACGCCTGGCAGCTCCGCGACGTGAACATCCTCATCAGCAGCGAGTTGCCCAAAGAGAGCCGCCTTATGTACCGGCGGACGGTCCAGGAGGAGATACGCACCATCACGCCCTTCCTCCGGCTGGACCGCGACCCGTACATCGTTGTCGCGGATGGCGGTCTGTTCTGGATTCAGGACGCCTATACGGTCACGGCGCGCTATCCGAACTCGGATCCTTCTCCGGAAGGATTCAACTACATCCGGAACAGCGTGAAGGTGGTGGTGGACGCCTACAACGGGACGGCGACGTACTACGTTGCGGACCCGAACGACCCGCTCGTGCTCACCTACCGGAGCATCTTCCCTTCGTTGTT
Organism: Dehalococcoidia bacterium; assembly: GCA_009693045.1. GTDB lineage: Bacteria > Chloroflexota > Dehalococcoidia > Lucifugimonadales > SHYT01 > SHXZ01. The sequence goes on from SHXZ01000002.1 coordinate 38,907, forward strand.
CCAACCGATGGACAAAATGCCCCCGGCTCTGCGGGCGCACGTTCGCTATCCTGAGGGGCTGTTTCAGGTCCAAGCGAACAAATACCTCACATACCACATGAAAGACGCCACGGTCTTCTTCAACAAGGAGGACCAGTGGAGCATCCCCAACGAGCTGTTCTTTGAGGCGCCGCAGCCGATGGAGCCGTACTACCTGATCATGAAGCTGCCCGGCCAGGTCAAGGAAGAGTTTGCGCTGTTGTTGCCATTCACACCGGCCAAGCGGCCAAACCTGGTAGCGTGGGTGGCAGCACGCATGGATGGCGAGCACTACGGCAAGATGGAGGTGTTCACCTTCCCCAAGGACCGTCAGGTGGACGGCCCTGAGCAGGTGGAGGCGCGCATTGACAACGACCCGGTCGTCCGCACGGAGGTCGCGTTGTATAAGCAGGGCGGCGCCAAAGTACTGCGCGGCAACCTGTTGGTCATCCCAGTAGAGAACACGCTGGTGTACGTGGAGCCGTTGTACTTGCAGCCGGCCTCGCTGCCGTTCCCTGAATTGACCCGCGTCATCATGGTGGATGGCACGCGGGTATCCATGCACAAGTCAGTGAGGGAGACCCTGGCTGCGCTGCTCGGTTCACAGCAGACGGTGCTGGGCTCGGCGGGATCGTCACCCATCGTCCCGAGTACGCAGCCCGGTGCGCCCGCCGCGGCTCCGGCCGCCAACACGTCCGCGCCGGCCACGGTCCCGCAACGGTTGAGCGAGGCCAACAGCGCAATTAAGGGGATTCAGGAACAGTTGAACACCTTGCAGGCGGTCTTCGAGGACATCAGACGCCAACTGCAGCCGCAAGGAGGTGGACGATGACCACGGATTGGATTGCCCTTGAACAACAGTACTACATGACCACGCGCCGCCAGCCCATCGTCATCGTGCGAGGGCAGGGTACCCGCGTGTGGGACGACAAGGGCAAGGAGTACCTGGACTTCACCGCAGGCTGGGCGGTCAACAACATCGGCCACTGCCACCCCGCTGTAGTCAAGGCGATCCAGGAGCAGGCCGCCACGCTCACGCAGACCTCCAACCAGTTTTACACCGTCCCGCAGGTCCAGCTTGCCAAGGTGCTGGTGGAGCAGAGCGGCCTGGACAAAGTCTTTTTCTGCAACAGCGGCGCGGAGGCCAACGAAGGGGCCATCAAGCTGGCGCGCAAGTACGGGCGCGACCACCGAAACGGCGCGTACGAGATCATATGCGCGGATCACTCGTTCCACGGCCGCACGCTCGCAGCAGTGGCGGCCACGGGGCACCCAGCGTACCAGGAGCCGTTCAAGCCGATGCCCGAAGGCTTCGTCCACGTACCCTTCAACGACATTGAGGCCGTCAAGCTCGCCACCACGCCCAAGACCTGCGCCGTCATGCTGGAGCCGGTCCAGGGCGAGGGCGGCGTCAACGTGCCCTCCCGCGATTACCTGCGGCAGGTGCGCCAGTGGTGCGACGAGCAGGGCCTGCTGCTCATCCTGGACGAGGTGCAGACGGGCATGGGCCGCCTGGGGACGCTATTCGGCTGGCAGCACTTTGACGCCAAGCCGGACGTGATGACGCTGGCCAAGGGCCTCGGCGGCGGCGTGCCCATCGGCGCGTTCATGGCGCGGGCGAGCTGCGCCGTCCTCGTCCCCGGCGAGCACGGCTCCACCTTCGGCGGCAACCCGCTGGTCTGCGCCGCCGCGTACGCCGCGACGTCGTGGATCATTGAGCACGACTGCTCGGCCAACGCCGTCAAGATGGGCGCGAGGCTGATGAGCGGCCTCAAGGCGCTCCAGCGCCAGCATCCAAGAGAGGTTAAAGAGGTGCGCGGCGTGGGGCTTCTCCAGGCCATCGAGACGCACCGGGATCTTGCCCCCAAAATCATCGCCGAATGCAATGCGGAGGGGCTTCTGCTCAACCCTGTGCGGCCTACCATTGTGCGCTTCATGCCGCCGCTGACCGTGACGGAGCAAGAGGTGGACGAGGCGCTGGCGAAGTTCGGGCGGGCGTTTACGCGGGCGATCGCAAACTAGGGACTGCCCGACAAGAACAGCGCCCTAAAGGGCGAGGTATAGAGTGCGCCCTTGAGGGTGCGGGCTGGAAGGCAAACCAGGACTCGGAGCTGTCTGTGACGACCAAAAAGAACACCATCGTCCTGGCCTACAGCGGCGGTCTGGACACCACCACGGCCATCCCGTGGCTCAAGGAGAAGTTCAGCGCGGACGTGGTCGCGTTGACGGTGGACGTGGGCCAGCCGGGTGACATGGAGGAGACGCGCCGCCGCGCCATCCAGGTGGGCGCGCTCAAGGCCCTTGTGGCGGACGGGCGGGAAGCCTTCGTGCGCGAGTTCGTGTGGCCAGCGCTCAAGGCGGGCGCGGTGTACGAGGGCGAATACCCCCTCGCGACGGCCCTCTCGCGGCCCCTCATCGCCCGCTTGCTGGCCGAGGCCGCCGTCGCCGAAGGCGCGTTCGCCGTCGCGCATGGCTGCACGGGCAAGGGCAATGACCAAGTGCGTATTGAGCTGGGCATCATGGCGCTGGCGCCGCAGCTCAAGGTCATCGCCCCGGCGCGCGAGTGGGGCATGAGCCGCGACGAGGAGGTGGAGTACCTCCGTCGGCGCAAGCTTCCGACTCCCCCGGCAAAAACGACAAAATTCTCCATTGACGAGAACCTATGGGGTCGCTCCACCGAGGCCGGCCCGCTGGAAGACCCCTGGCACGAGCCGCCGGAGGAGGCCTACGGGTGGACGGCGTCCGCCGCCGACGCTCCCGCGGAGCCGACGTACCTGAAGTTGGAGTTCGCGCAGGGCGTCCCCGTCGCCGTCAACGGCGCGAGCATGACGCCGCTGGCGCTGGTCCAGCACCTCAACACCATCGCGGGCCGGAACGGCGTTGGGCGCATAGACCACCTGGAGAACCGGCTCGTGGGCATCAAGTCGCGGGAGGTGTACGAGGCCCCCGCAGCGGTGGTGCTGCACAAGGCGCGCCGCGCACTGGAGGCCATCACGCTCGCCAAGGAGCAGCAGCGCTTTCGTGACATGGTGGCACAGCAGTACGCCGACCTGGTGTACAACGGCCAGTGGTTCTCGGTGCACCGCCAGGACCTGGACGCCTACGTGGCTAGCCTGGAGCGGTACGTCTCTGGCACCGTGCGCGTGAAGCTGCACCGTGGCGCGAGTACGGTCGTCGGGCGTAAGTCGCCGCACGGCCTCTACGCGTACGAGCTTGCCACGTACGACAAGGCCGACCAGTTTGACCACAAGGCCGCCGAGGGGTTCATCCAGGTTTGGGGTCTGCCCATCAAGACGCAGGCGCGGCGCGGCCGGGCCGCAGGCCCGGACCCCTCACGACGAAGCGAGGAGACTCGTTAGACAAGGCACATACCGGCAGGAACAGCTAACGCGGCTGAAGAATCGGGGGAGTCCAGAGGGGGCCGGTGGTCCCCTCTGGCGTTTCCCAGTGGTGGCCGAAGCCATAGGGGTGTGCCCTGTGCCCCAGGTGACAATGGATGCCATGCGCGTTCGGGTGGCGTGGGCGCCATGAGGAACCTGCCGCTGGAGCGTTCCTATCGTGACGCGTCGTCCATGATCATCGGCGAGGGGGCCGACGAGGTGCAGCGGCTGCGCATCGCCCGGCAGTTGTTGCAGCGGTATAAGATAGAGGCAGCCGTGCGTTGAGGGCTTGTACTCAGAGGTGATCAGTGACAACTCACACGTTCGCAGCCGTTGTCCATAAAGAGGAAGATCTCTATGTGGCGGAATGTCCGGAAGTCGGAACAGTCAGTCAAGGCCATACACTAGAAGAAGCTGTGGCCAATCTGAAAGAGGCGACGGAGCTTTACCTTGAGGAGTTTCCAACGCCGCAGTCATTGCGTAGGTATTTGACTACGTTTGAAGTTGTTGCGGCGTGATGAGGCCGCTCTCAGGCCCTGAGTTTATCCGCATTTTTGAGCGGATGGGATTTGTGAGAGCGCGTCGGAGGAGAAATTATATTATCCCGAAAAGGCAAACGCGAGAAGGAGAGGTTGGTTGTGTTGTTCCACTCCATCGGGAACTTGCTACCGGCACGTTGAAAGGAATTTTGAAACAGGCGTGAATTTCTGAAGCGGAGTTTGAGGAGCATAGCTAACTCATCTCTTTCATTCGTAACGACGAAACGCACGAGAATCAGGTCTCGGCATCGCCGGCCGACTTATTCGCCCTAAAGAGGAAGACCCTGTGACTGACAATTCTTCCCACCCCGCCAAGTCCTACACCGTCTCGCTCCACTACGACCGGCGGCTGTACAAGCACGATGTCGCCGGGTCCATCGCGCATACCAAGATGCTCGCCCGCCGTGGCGTCATCACGGACAAGGACGCGGAGCTTATCGCTACGGGCCTCGCCGCCATCCGCGAGGAGATTGAGCTCGGCGAGTTCCTCTGGCGGGACGACCTGGAAGACCTCCACATGAACATTGAGGCGCGTCTGCACCAGAAGATCGGCGAGGCGGCGGGCAAGGTCCACACAGGTCGCTCCCGCAACGACCAGGTCGCCACCGCCATGCGTTTGTACACCAAGGAGGTCATCATCAAAACGGTCGCGAGCGTCCGCGCCCTCCAGCGCGCCCTGGTGACGCAGGCCGAGGCCAACCTGACCACCATCGTGCCTGGCTACACCCACCTGCAGCGGGCGCAGCCGGTGCTGCTGGCGCACCACTTCCTCGCCTACTTCCACATGCTGGAGCGCGACGCGGCGCGCTTCCAGGAGGCCCACCGCCGCGCCGACGTGATGCCCCTCGGCAGTGCCGCTCTGGCTGGAGCGGCATACTCGCTGGACCGCGAGTGGGTGGCCAGGGAGCTCGGCTTCTCCCGCATTTCTGAGAACAGCATGGACGCCGTTTCCGACCGCGACTTCGTGCTGGACTACCAGTACGCCGCCGCCGCGTGCATGATGCACCTGTCGCGCTTCGCGGAGGAGCTAGTGCTCTGGTCCAGCGAGGAGTTCGGGTTCGTCCGGCTGGCGGACCAGTTCACTACGGGCAGCAGTATCATGCCGCAGAAACGCAACCCGGACTTCGCGGAACTGGCGCGCGGCAAGACGGGCCGCGTGTACGGCCACCTCGTCGGCCTGCTCACCGTACTCAAGGGCCTGCCGCTCACCTACAACCGTGACCTCCAGGAGGACAAAGAGGGCTTCTTTGACACCGTGGACACGCTCCTCGCCACGTTGGGAGTCTTCGCGCCCATGGTGGGCACGATGATCGTGCGCGCCGACCGCATGCTCCAGGCCACCGAGGCGGGGTACATGCTCGCCACCGACTTGGCCGACTACCTGGTGCGGCGCGGCGTGCCGTTCCGCAAGGCCCACGGCGTCGTTGCCGAGCTCACGAAGTACGCTGCCTCCAAAGGCAAGACCTACAAACAGCTGGGCTTGGAAGAGTACAAGAAGTTCTCACCTGACTTTGCCGCCGGCGTGATGGACATCACGGAAGAGGCGTCACTGGCGGCGCGGGATGTGCCCGGGGGCACGGCCCCGGCGCGTGTGCTGGAGCAGCTTGAGGCGGCGAAGACGACGCTGGAGGCGGCGGGTGGCTAGGGTACGCTCCCTCACCCCAACCCTCTCCCAGAGGGAGAGGGAGTGATAACGCTATGACCTCGGTGCGTCGAGTCAAGCTCGGCCCGTCAATCCTCACCGCCGACCTGCTGCGCCTCGGCGAGCAGATCGCGCAGGCGGAGGCAGCGGGCGTGGACTATATCCACCTGGACGTCATGGACGGGCACTTCGTTCCCAACATCACCTTTGGCCCGCTCGTCGTGGAGGCCATCCGCGCCTGCACCAAGCTGCCGCTGGAAGTCCACCTGATGATTGAGGAGCCTGACCGGTACATCCCCGCGTTCGCCAAGGCGGGCGGCGACATCCTGACCGTCCACGCCGAGGCGTGCCGCCACCTCCACCACACGGTGCAGCTTATCAGGGAGCAGGGCGCCAAGGTGGGCGTGGCGCTCAACCCCGCCACGCCCGTGAGCGCGGTTGACGAGGTGCTGCCTGACCTTGACGAACTGCTGCTGATGACGGTGAACCCCGGCTTTGGCGGGCAGAAGTTCATTCCGAACAGCGTGGACAAGATCGCCCGTGCGCGGGCCATGCTGGACGAACGCGGCGCGAAGGCGGAGTTGGCCGTGGACGGCGGCGTGAACTCCGAGACGATTGGCCGTGTGGCCCGCGCCGGCGCCACGATGCTGGTGGCGGGCTCCGCGGTGTACAACCCCCGGGAGGGCGCGGCGGAGGCGGTGCGGCGCCTGCGGGCGGCAATGCTGGCTTAGCGCGTCGGTTATTCTTCGTCGTCCCGATGGAGTTGGGACGACGAAGAATCCGTAGTCGTATCCATCACTCCTTGACAGTTTCGTGATACTTTGGAATAGTAGTATTACTTCATATTGGAGTCGTCAAGTTAGCACAAGGTATTACCATGCGGCAATTGGAAACAAGGCTCACTTAAAAAGGCCAGGTCACCATCCCCGTGGAGATTCGGCCCAAGCCGGGCCTTAAGCCTAAGGACACAGTCTGCTTTGAAGTGGAAGGTGAGGTAGTCACCCTCCGGCCTGCCAGATCAAAGCTCCTTGAAGGCTACGGGCCGGTCTCCCCGAGGAAGCGACGGGAGAACTGGCGAAAGGTCCGCGCTGAGATTGAGCAGGCCGTGGCCGAGGAAGTGGGCGCAGAGGATTAGTCCTACTACGTTACGTCTGTGAAGAACCGACGTACAAGATCCTTTGCCTCTTAGGTGGGTGGGGGTGGGCTTGACTTCAGTGGCAGCATGGAAGGCGGCCAACGCCAGACTTGGTCACCGTGGAGCCCAGGGAACATGCCAGATTCGCCCTTCACCGAGCTCCATGGGCTGCCCGCCAGCGGAGGCGGATATTCAAAGCTACTTCAAGGTCACGCCACCCACCGTCCATCAGGTGATCCTGACCCTTGAGAAGCGCGGGTTGATCAAGCGAGTCCCGGGCCAGGCTCGTTCGATTGGCGTGACGCTGTCTCTCGATCGATTGCCAAAGCTCAAATGAGCGCGGTCGTACTTTCGGTACGGGAACGCCCCTCCTGGGAAAGTCAGGACGAGTCGACTCGGCCCCCTCGCCGTGCTCCAACAAAAAGTACAAGGGCGGGTTTCAAACCCGCCCCTACGTTCGCTCCGGTATCCGTATTTCTACGGCTGCACCAGCATGTGCAGCGTGCCGTCGGCTTCCTTGCGCTGCGTCAAGATGTGATGGTTCCCCTTCTCCGCCCACAGGACCAGGTCGTAGGTGTTCAGCACGTCGGAGCAAAGGACCTCCACCAGCGCCTTGCCGTCGCGCTCAATCTGCTGGCTCAGCGCCGCGATAATCCCCGCGCAGCTCTTGCCCCGCCCGTCAACGACCACCCAGCCGCTGCCGTTCGTGGTCACCGTCACCGGCCCCTCGCGGACGGCCACCTCGCCGGTCTTGCGCAGGCCAAGCTCGTGCTTGAACTCCGAGACGGCCTCCCACGCGACGGCGGTGGTGCGGTCGCCCTTGCGGCAGACGGCGCCGCGCACGCCCACAATGTCGGGGTTGCAGCGCGCCAGCACGTCCAGGTCGGTCAGGCGCAGGTGGCCGGAGAGCGCGGTGCTCATGCCCGCCTGCTTGCCCTCCAGCACCATCTCTCGCAGGTCGCGCTCCGGGATGAAGTCAAACAAGTTCCGCCCGTCCTTGGTCAGCGTGTCAATGAGGAACCCGTCGCAGTGCGTCTCGCGGCACATCTTGACCGTCAGGTGGGCGTCCAGGCCGTCGTACAGCGGGTTGTCGGCGAAGAGGGAGCCGATGAGCTTCGTTTCGGAGCCTTCCAGCGCGCGGCGGCACTCGTTCAGCGTCTCAATGGCGAGGGCGTAATCGGACTTCATAAAGCCGACCTTGACGGACGTCGCCTTGAGCTGCGCGGCGGCGTAACAGGCCATCGCCACGGTGCCGACCTGGTTGGGCACCACGCCAAGCGTAATGCTCACGTGCCTCTCCGGGGGAGCGACGGCGCGTACCTCCCTCGCGACGAACGGGTGCGCAGAGCCGACCAGCGCCTCCTGGAGGTTCTTGATGTCCACGATGTCGGCGCCGCCCTTGAGGGCCTCAAGTGCTTCGGGTAGGTTCTGGACGCTCACCATCAGCATCATGGCGTGTGCTCCTTGCCTTTGTTTCCTCACCACACCCTGGAGGGTGCGGCATCACGTTTTGTCTATGCCGCACCCTCCAGGGTGTGGTCACTGAAGACATTCATAAGGTCATCCGAGCCTATGCGCTTCACTTAGAATGGATTCCTAGAAAGATCCGTTCCCAACGTGGGGTATGGATTCTTCGTCGCGGAGTTTACCCTGAGCGCGGCGAACGGGCTCCTCGGGAATGACACGAAAGCTACTTCACGACGATCGGGTGGTTGATCGCCTTGAGCTCATTCTTGATCGCCTCTTTTTCCTCGGGCGTGAATGGCGTCAGCGGCTGGCGCACATGGCCGCCCGCCATGCCCATAAGCTCGCCCCAGTACTTGCAGAGCGTTGCCGGCCACGTGCCGAACTTTTGTGCGGTGTAGGCCCACCACTTGTCGGAAATGGTTGCCACCGGGCGGATGTACAGGTCGTAGAACTCGGTGTCAACCTCACCGCGGGAAGCCTTCTCAATGAACTGCACGTAATGATTGCGGCCCGGCTGGTCAAATCGCCAGTCCGAGGTGTTGGCGAACATCACCTGTTGGTTGAAGCCGAGCTGCTTGCCAGTGAAGTATATCCAGTCAAACGGCGTGCTGATGATTTTCTTGCGGCCTAGCGTTACGTGCGTGGCGATGGAGAGCTCGCGGTTGACGCTCGCTTCCTTGACGCCCACCACGTTGGGGATCTCGCAGATGCGCTGCAGGCCCTGCGAGCTCATGGTGATGCCGAACTGGCCGGAGTTGTAGAACATGATGCCCAGGTTCGTCTGCTCGGCGATGGTCTTGGTGAACTCCACCACCGCGTTTTCTGTCCTGGCGACGATGTACGGCGGCGCGACGATGAGCAGGTCAAACCCTGCGTTCTCGGCGTGCTTGGCAAGCGCGATGGCCTCTTTGTATGACGTATGCGTCACGTGCGCGGCGATGGGCCACTTGCCCGCCGCCTCTTCCGCCGCGATGTCCATCACCCGCAAACGCTCTTCGCGCGTCAGCGACCAGAACTCGCCCATGCCCCAAGTGACGCCCCCGCCGCGCGTACCGAGGGCGCGGATGTGGCGGATGTTCCTGCGCAGGCCATCTTCGTCAACCTGGTCGTCCGGCGTGAACGGGGTCATGACGGTGGTCCACTGGCCCTTGAGGTTCTGCCAGGCCCACTCTTGCGCTTCTCGCTTGGTGTAGCTCGCCATACCCTGCTCCTTCGGCGACTCTTTCAGCGGACAACAAGACCCGCGAACCTGGTGACGACCGGAAGGATTGTAGCTTTCATGCCGCGAAGGTGTCAACGGTGCGGGCATCCGAAGCTGAGGCGCGAGGAGCCGACAAGGGCGTCGTTGTCGGATAACGACGCGATTGGATGTTTGATGTGGTGCTCGCGGAGACGAGCAGGAAGCTCAGCGTGGCGTGAGAGTGGGAGCCCCCTAGCGGACGGTGGCCGCCTTGAGCCGGTTGCGCAAGCAGCGCGTGCACGCAGCCACCTGGACGCGGGCGCCGTTCACCACGATGGTCTGCTTCTGGATGTTGGGCAGCGAGCGGGAGGGCGTGTGCCGCTTGGAGTGGCTGACATTGCGCCCCATGACGCCCACTTTGCCGCAGATGTGACAACTCGCCATGGCTCCACCTTTTGACGATGGGAGATGGTACCGTTAGAATCCCAAGGAGCAGCGTAGCATGGCGTTGCGAAAAGCGCAAGACGAGGGTACGACGTGACGCGGGAGACAAGGCGAGACGCAGCAGCCTCCGGTGCGAGAAAGCGGACGCCCACCAGCGGCGGAAGCTCCGGGCCGTCGCTGTTTGGCGGCGATGAGCTGCGCCGCTTTTGTCAGGCAAGCGTCGCGGTGCTGGAGCGTAACGCCGACGCTATCAACGCGCTGAACGTCTATCCCGTCCCGGACGGCGACACCGGCACAAACATGACGCTGACCATGCGCACCGTCTGCGACGAGATCGGCAAGTGCCAGGAGACGCACCTGGACGCCGTCGCCCAGGCGATGGCGCGCGGCGCGCTGTTGGGCGCGCGGGGCAACAGCGGCATCATCGCGTCCCAATTCCTTCGGGGCATGGCGCGCTGCTTCAGCGGGATGCGCGCCGCCTCCGTGGCCGAGCTCGCAGGGGCCTTCGCGGACGGCTCCGCGAGCGCGTACAAGGCGGTGGGCAACCCCGTGGAAGGGACCATGCTCACGGTGATGCGCCAAGCAGCCCAGTCGGCGGAACGGGCGGTAGCGCGCGGCGCGGATAACCCCCAACGGCTGTTCCAGTCGGCGTGGCGCGGTGCTGCGGTGTCCGTGCGCAAGACGCCACAGCTTCTCGCCGTGCTGCGGCAGGCGGGCGTGGTGGACGCGGGCGGGCAGGGCTTCGCGCTCATGCTCAAGGCGGCGGCGCTCTCGCTGCGCGGCGAGGACCCGGCGGCGTTCCGCATCAAGGTCTCGGCGGGGGCGGCAGGGCGCGTGAACGAGGCCTTCCTGTCGGCGGTGGATGAGGAGTACTTCGGGAACTGCATCCAGTTCACGCTGGAGGGTCTCACCATGTCGGTGGACGAGCTGCGAGCCGGCTTGGCGAGGGTGGGCAAGTCCGTAGTGGTGATCGGCGACGAGCAGCTCGCGAAGGTCCACGTGCACAGCGCGGCGCCCGAGCCGGTGCTCGCGTACGCCGGGGGCGTCGGCGTTCTGGACCGGCTCAAGGTGGAGAACATTGACGCACAGCACGTAGAGTTCGCGGCGGCGCGACGGGCCGAGCGGCCTCGGGCGATCGTCGGCGTCGTCGCGGTGGCGTGGGGCGCGGGGCTGGAGAAGCTCTTCAGCGAGATGGGCGCGGTGGTCGTGCGCGGCGGCCAGACGATGAACCCCAGCGTCCAGCAGCTCCTAGACGCCGTCGCCGAAGCCAACGCCGACGTCACCGTGCTGCTGCCGAACAACCCCAATGTTGTCCGGACCGCCCAGCAGGCCCTGGAGTTCGCCCAGCTCCCGCTCCGCGTCGTCCCCACGCGGTCGCTGCCCCAGGGTGTGGCCGCGATGCTCGCGCTGAACCCGGAGCAGGGCGTGGAGTCCATCGTCGCCGCAATGGAGCGGGCGAGGGCATTCGTGAACTCCGGCGAGGTCGTGGCTTCAGTGCGGGCCTCCACCGTGGACGGAGTGCAGGTGCCGGAAGGCGCTCTGATGGCCTTGCTGGACGACAAGCTGGTGGCCGTCGGCAGCGAGCGAGTTGATGTCCTCCATCGGTTGGCTGTGGCAGCCGGAGCAAGCGATAGGAGCTTGCTGACGCTCTACTGGGGCGGCGGCCTCACCGCCGACGCGGTGCGCGCCGACGTTGACGCGCTCAAACAGCGCATTCCTAGCCTTGCGGTGGAGACGGTGGAGGGCGGGCAGCCACACTACCTGTACCTGGTGGCGGTGGAGTGAAATGTGAGCGCTTGTTCGCGGCGGACCTGTTGTCGTTTGGTCCCACACCCGTGCTTTACACCAATCCCTTCCCCCTTGACGGCGGAAGGTGAGGATAGTGGTGAGACGTGTCTTTGACTACCACGATAGCCTGTGAGAAGAGGTAGCAGTATGCCCGTCCGAATCGTCACCGACAGCACCTCCGACCTGCCGTCGGACATCGCCGCCGCCGCGGGCATCACCGTCGTGCCGCTAAACGTTCACTTCGGCACGGAGACCTTCCGCGACGGTGTTGACATAAAAGAGGACGAGTTCTATCGCCGCCTCGTCTCCACCGCAAAGCTGCCCACCACGTCGCAGCCGTCCGTGGGCGCGTTCCTGGAAACGTACGAGCGCCTCGCCCCAGGCGCAGACGGCATCGTCTCCGTGCACCTCACCGCCAAGCTGAGCGGGACGTACAATTCGGCCATCCAGGCCAAGGGGGAGTTTAAGGGCTGCCCGGTAGAGGTGATAGACACGCAGCAGGGCTCTCTGGGGCTGGGCATGGTGGCGCTGGCGGCGGCGCGCGCGGCCCAGGCGGGCGGCACTATGGCGCAGGTGTCGCAGGCTGTGCAGCAAGCCATGCGCGACACAAAATTCTTCGGTGCGGTGGACACGCTGGACTATCTGGTGAAGGGCGGGCGCGTCGGCAAGGCGCAGGCGTTCGTGGGCGGCGTGCTCAGGATCAAACCCATCATCACGATACAGGACGGCGTCGTTCACCCGGTGGAGCGTGTGCGGACGCTCCAGAAGGCTGTAGAGCGGCTAGCTGAGCTGGCGCGCGCCGCCGGGCCTGTCGGTTCGGTGGGTGTCATCCACAGCACCACGCCTGACGTTGCGCAGTCGCTGGCCGATCGCGTTCGGGACCTTGCGCCTGGCGGACAGGTGCTCATGAGCCGCTTTGGCCCGGTGATCGGCGCCTACCTGGGGCCGGGCGCCGTTGGCGTGGCGGTGATGAAGAGAGGGTAGCCTCAGCCAGGCCTATTCTGTCCTCTTTTCTTCTCGCCTCTCGCTCCTCGTGCTGGGATCTTTCCTGGCGAGACGCTCGGCGCTATCTGGAAGAGGGAGCCACCGGCTCACCAGCCGGTGCTTGACGCGGCCGTTTGGGCGCCGTCATGAAAACAAACGCAAGACTTGGGAGCAGGATGCCCCAGAAGCACAACTGCCACAGTATCGCAAAGCCTACACCTGCGTCCAAAAGATAGCCGGCCAAGGGCCCTCCAAAAGCGCCGGCGGCGATCATGATGGGCGCGGTGAAACCGCGGATCGCTCCCTGATGCGCCCGCCCAAAATACTGCGGGAACATGAGGTTTTGAACGACGCTGTTGGCCCCGCTTCCAATGCCCCAGGTGACGTTGTGCAGAAATACGGGGCCGGCGCCTGACATGCCGAACCAAAGCGGAAGCAAGGACGCTCCTCGCCACACTCCGCCTATGACCCCCATCCAGCGCACCGCCACCCGCTCGGCCAAGAATCCGAACAGGAGCATGGCGAACGTCACGGTAAACGGGTCGGCGGCCACGCCCAACGCGATCATAGAGGGGGAAATGCCCAGGTCGTTCCAGAACGAAACCCGGTACAAGAGAACAGGGCCCAAGAAGAACTGGGTCAGTGCAAAGGTCGCCACGATAGCCCAGAGGATGGGGGTTTTTACCGCTTCGCCCAATGTCCAATCATGCTCCACCTGTGGGGCTTTCTGATGTCCACCCTTTGCGCTAGCGGCTTGGGCTGAGCTGGGCGCCTCCCCGTCAGGGAGAAGCCCCATGTCCTCAGGGCGCCTTCTCATGAAGAGTGCGTAGGCAGGCAGGATGCCAATCAGCGCCACGACGCCGAACGTGGCCCAGCTCCAGCGCCAACCGATGGTGTTGATCAGCAGCGTCGCGAGCAGCGACATCGTCGCGGTTCCAATCATGCCGCCCGTGGCTGCGATGGCCACCGCCCTTCCACGCTTGGCGACGAACCAGTTGGTAACCGGCACGGTGGTCAGAAGATTGCCTCCAAAGGTAGCGAAGCCGGTCACTCCCGAAACGGCAAACAGGCCGTACAGCAACCAGATGTTGGACGTCAGCGAGAAACCGATCAGTACGAGCCCCACTACCAGACCGGCGAAGAACCCGGCCCATCGGGACCCGTAGCGGTCAACCACACGACCCAGGACCGGAGCCGAGAGACCGCCCAGTATCTGGCGGATGGTGAATCCCCACACCAACGTGCTTCGGCTGATGTCCAGGGCGTTGCTCATGGGGTCAATGAAGAATGCGAAAACCAGAGGGTTCATGGGCGTGGTCACGAAGTTGGCAAGCCAGGCGCAGCCAACGATCCTCCACCCGTAGAACAAGGGAGGTCTCTTGGCTATGGTAGGGCCCAGACTCGTCATACAACCTCAGATGCGCTTTATTCTGAACAGCCCGCATTTTGACCGCCCTGGGATTCGTCCACCATGCTGGCGGGAAGTAGACGATACACATGGTCACGCGTCGAGATCACTCTTCTTAGGGCTATGTTGGCTTCTGGGCTGTGAACTCAATGCTCAGCTGTCTACGTTTCGCGTACCAGCCCACACCGCGAGTAGGATGCGGGACTACGCCGAACCATCAAAGGGGCGGCCCCACAGGGCCGCCCCTTTGATGGTTCTCCCCCACGCGGGGTTGATCGTGCCTACCGCACCTAATGCTCGTCCAGGTCGGCGCGGCGGATGCCCATGTTCGTGGAGGACTTGGCGAACTCGTCTACGAACACGTTGACCAGCGCCGGTTTGCCCGAAGCGGCGGCCCGGTCCAGCGCCGGGCGGATCTGCTCCGGGCGCTCGACGAGCTCTCCGTGACCGCCCAGGGCTTCCATCATTTTGTCGTAGCGCTGGAAGCCCAGGCGCTTCTGCGGGTTGGCGGGCTTGTCGCCTGCGGTGAAGTTTGCGTTGTTGCTGACGACCCACAGCACGTTGAGCTTGTGGCGAATGGCCGTGTCAATCTCCATGCCGTGCCAGCCAAACGCGCCGTCGCCGGTGACGGCGATGACCTGTGCGTTCGGGTGCGCCGCCTGGGTCCCGATGGCGAAGGGCACACCCACGCCCATGTTGCCGTGCGTCCCCGAGTTCATGCGGTGGAATGGCATATAGGTGGGGATGGACTGGCGGGCGAAGTTGAGCGTCTCATGCCCGTCCACGATGAGGTAGGCGTCTCGCTGCATGAAGTCGCGGACCTCGCGCATGAGGCGGAGCGGGTGCATGGGTACCGTGTTGGAGTCCATCAGCACCGATTGCTGCTCGGAGTGCCTGGCGTCGCGGGCGGCGAGGGCGTCAATCCAGGGCGTTTTGGCAGAGGGGTTGAACCGGCCCTTCGCCGCCTCGGTGAGCTGGCCGAGCACCGCCTTGGCGTCGCCGATGATGCCGATCTCCACGGGGCCGTTATGGCCGATCTCCGATGGGTCCATGTTGACGACGATGAACTTGGCGTCCTTGTTCCAGCGCGGCGCCGTGAAGAAGCCGCTGATGACGTTGGACCGGGTGCCGACCACCAAGACCACGTCAGCCTCGTGGAAGGCCATGGAGCGCCCGCCGGGGAAGAAGCGCGCGTGGTCCTCAGGCACGACACCGCGGCCCTGCGGCGTCGTGTAGAACGGGATGCCCGTGGCGTTGACGAAGTCCTGCATCTCCTTGCTGCCCTGCGACCACATCACACCGCTGCCAGTAAACATCACGGGCTTCTGAGCCCTGGATAGCAGGTCAATGGCCTTCTTAACGAGGGCAGGGTCGCCGTAGGCTCGGGATTCGGTGCGATAGTTGGATGGCCAAGCCACTTGCCTCTCATCCACCTTGGTGCCGATCACGTCACTGGGCATGTCAATGTACACCGCTCCGTGAGGAGGCGTGAGCGCTTCCCGGAAGGCGATGCTCACCAATTCGGGCACCTTATCGACATAGTTAACCTGTGTTGCCCACTTGGTAGCCGGCTTCATCAGGGCCACCTGGTCCATCTCCTGAAAGGTCTCGCTGTGCCGCTCGTGGTGGTTGGACGAGGCGCCGAAGTTGATGACCGGGCACGCGTCCGCGGTCGCATTGGCGAGCGCCGAGACGACGTTGGCCGTGCCCGGCCCATGCGAGGAGAGGACGAGGCCCGGCTTGCCCGTGGCGCGGGCGTAGCCGTGGGCCATGATCCCCGCCGAGGTCTCGTTGCGAACCAGGATGCCTTTCATGCCCAGGGCCAGGCAGTCTGCGACGATGGGCGCCGAGAGCAGGTAGAAGAACGTATCCACGCCCTCCTTCTGCAAAGCCTTGGCCGCCAAGTAGGCTCCGGTAACTTCTGCCATGGGTCTCTCCCTCCTTGAGTGAAAGCCTCGGGAACGAGATTCTCGCCCCCGGCCTGCCCCGACCTTGTCGGAGGTGGTCACTTTGCCGCCTGCTAAAACACTCCCTTCTTGTGCAGCGCCTCTATCTGATCATGCTTGTAGCCAAGTTCCGAGAGCACTTCCTGGGTATGTTCGCCCAGATGGGGCGCGGGCCTGACGCCGATGTCGGCCGGCGTCTCGCTGTACTGGATGGGGTGGCCGGTCTCCTTCACGCGCCCCAGAGTGGGGTGCTCCATTTCAACGATGTACTGATTGGAGAGGATCTGCTCGTCGGTATCCAACTCGTTCAGCCTCATCACGGGAGCGTAAATTAGGTCCTCTTTGATCAAGATAGGGGCCCATTCGTCGGCGGTCTTGGTCGCAAAGACCTTGTCGAACATGAGCACGAGATCTCGGGAGTGCTCAGTTCGAGCCGCATTGGTGGCGAAGCGCGGGTCTTCAATCAAGGTCTCCAGGCCAAGGGCTCGGCAGAAGCCGGGCCAGTAACGATCGGGTTGGGTAAAGACGAACTGGAGCCACCGCCCGTCCTTGCACAGGTAGGAATTGCTCATAGGACTTCCGGGATTCGTTCGCTCGCCGGGCGACGTCCAGGACTTCCCAAGCAGCCCGTTGTTCAAGATTGTGCCCTGGAGCCAGACCATTCCGCCCAGGTGCGACACGTCAACTTTTTGGCCAATTCCGTGAATGGATCGGGCCACCAGGGCGCCAAGGATGCCCATAAACAGCTGCGTTCCGCCCATCTGGTCAGCAATGCCGCCGCCGACCTGGCGCGGAGCGTTGCCTTCCGTGACCGTCTGGAACATCATACCGCTGTAGGCTTGCCCCACGGTGTCGTATCCAGGCAGGTCGGCCATCGGGCCATTGGGCCCAAAGGCGCTCCCGGAAGCGTAGATGAGCGTGGGGTTGTGCTTCTTGAGGACTTCATAGCCCATGCCCAGCCGCTCGGCCACTCCTTTACGGAAGTTCTGCATGAAGACGTCCGAGCGTTCCACGAGTTTGTACATCACCTCGCGGGACTCGGGTTTCGTCAGGTCCAGGACGATGCCGCGCTTGTTGCGGTTGCCGTTTTCAAAATAGGCGGTGTGTCCTATCGGCAGGGCTGACCTGCCACGTCCAACGCCCAGTGTACGTCCCGGATCACCTGCGGGCGCCTCAATTTTGATGACGTCCGCCCCCATGTCGGCCAGCATGGCCCCACCGACCGGGCCGAACTGGTAGACCGTCCAGTCAATGACCTTGATCCCCTCAAGCAGCTTCTTGGTCATCATGCCTCCTAACGAACCAGCATTTCATACGCTGGCTCGCCGTCGTGCTACTTTCGAATCTTGTCCGGATCTTGCATGCTCAACCACGCAACACCCAGACTGTACCAGAAGTCCCAAATGTGTGCAGCAGCGTTCATCTCGGACGCTTGGACCAGGTCCCACGGCCAGACGTGGTTGAGGGGGAAGATGCCTATGCCGCTCTGGGCGATGTTGCGAAGGAAATCAGGCAGGGGCGCGATTGTTATCACCTTGACCGTGTAGCGGTCAAGCGCCTCGGTGGACTTCATCTCCACAAACGAGTCGCGGTAAACTGACTTCTCCTTCATGATGTCCAGGTACCACTTCACATCGTCGGCGGTGATTTCGCGGTTTTCGCGATTCATGGGCGGGACCGCGGACCACAGGGCGCCCTTTCGAACATGCAGCAGGTAGGTCACCGGGTCCGGCTGCTCACAGCGCTGGATGATGCTTGGCATGATGGCCACAAAGGCATTGAGCGCATACTCACCTTTGCAGACTGAGAAGTCGGCGTCCCGTCCCACCCAGCTGCACAGGCCCTGGTCGTAAGACAGGAGCCTTCCGTAGTGGTAGTTCCTGCGGGTGGCGATGGTGAGCGCGTTCAAGGTCGGGTCCGACGTGGCTGCTGCCGACGTGACCTCTCCTCTATACTTCGCCTTTGTCCAGAGCGGGAACCGGTTTGGATGATACTTCAGCACGAGCTGAACGCTCTTCTCCTTTTGGATCGCAGCGGCGTCTATCTTCGGCCCGCCCGGCACTTGCCGCGTGGTGAACACGTCTGCGAATGCGAGCCCGCCTTGTAGCGTCGCCGCGGGCGTTGGAGAGGGCGCAGGCGCCGGTGCGGCGATGGGCGTTGGCGTGGACGGTGCGACAGGTGCCGGTGGAGTCGCGGGCGTGGCGGCAGGCGCCGTTGCCTCTTCGCTCTTCGCACACGCTAGAGTCAGCAGAAGTATCGCCAAAGCGCCAAAGACGAGGGACCAACGACGAGACACAAAACGCGCCACCATGCCTTCCGCCTCTTTCCGCACAGGAGCGTCAAAACGTCCTTCCGGCTTCTCCTCGTGTCACGCTGCTATGGCCCACCGGGTTTCAGAACGCCCCGTGCCCTATACCCGAACCCGAGCCACGGTTTGTCGCAGTGTGGTTTGGTAGGGGCGCAGCATGCTGCGCCCCTACCAACGTTTCCTTTGGCGCTACCTCTTTACCTTGTCCGGGTTCACCATGGTCAGCCACGCCACGCCAAGGCTGTAGTAGAAGTCCCATGCGTGCGCAGCGCCGTTCATCTCCCACGCGTGCATGTGGTCGTAGGGGAAGTGCTGATTAATGCGGAGCCAGTAGATCTGGTCCATCTCTCGCTGCTCGGCCGCCCAGATGAACGCCAAGCGCTTGGCCGGGTCCAGTTCACGCCGTGCTTTAAGGAACAGGTCTTCAAAGATCGGGTCATCAATGTTCTGGAAGTTGAACGGGCTGCCCTTCAACTGGGGTAAGAAGCCAGTGCCTCCGTCGGTCCATGAGCCGACAAACGTGCCAGAGTACAGGCCCTCCCACTTCTTTTCCTGGCGAAGTACCGTGTTAGTTAGGGCATCCACTACCTGGATGGTCATGTCCACGTTTATACTCTTCAACATGGACTGGACACCCAGAATTTGTTCGTAGATTATCCCGCTCGCGCTGGAGGTGGTCATCTTGGTGCTGAAGCCGTTAGGATAGCCCGCTTCGGCCAAGAGCTTCTTCGCCCGCTCCGGGTTGTACTTGTACCAGTCGGAGGCGTTGTCCAGGGTCAAGTAGAAGGACTTGCCGAAGCCAAACAGGTCACGCCCAAACTCCGTGGGCAGGACGCCGTTGCCAGTGCCTGTTAAGTCCCAGATTCCCTTGACGTCAATAGCCAGCATAAGCGCACGACGCACGCGGACATCGGCCAACGGCCCTTCCAGCTTCGGGCGATAGCCCATAGGGCCCGCCGCGTTGTACTGGAGATGGATCTGGTCACCAGGCACCCTCGCGGCTACCGACGCGGACTCGTTCTTATCGTACGTCCGATATTGAGTGACCTGTCCGGTGATAAAGGCTGCCTTCTGGGAGGTTGGGTCTACAATTTGCAAGATCGTCCACCGGTCCACGTACGGGAGTCCTCGCAGGAAGAACTCAGGGTTCTTTTCGTACACCAGCTTTTGGCGCGGCAAATAATCCTTGACGAGCCAAGGGCCGGGGGTGATCAGCTTTTTCCCCAGGCAGTCCTTTTCGTCGTAGCATTCTTTGGGGAAGATCCCGATGCCGCTTTGTGCGAGGTTGCGCAAGAAATCCGGCAGAGGCGCCTCCAGGTTCATCTTGAAGGTATACCGGTCCAGGGCCTCCGTGGACTTCACGTCTACGAAGGAGTCTTTGTAGACCCCCTCCGCCTTCTGGATGTCAATGTACCATTTGATGTCGTCAGCCGTTACCTCGCGGTCTGTTCGGGCCATGGGAGGAACGGCGGGCCAGAGCACGCCCTTCCTCACCTGGAAAACAAACGTAAGTGGGTCAGGCTGCTGCCAGCTCTGTAAGATGCCCGGCACAATCAACACGGCGTCGTTCACCGCGTACTGCCCCTTGCAGGTGGAGAAGTCGGCGTCGCGCCCCACCCAAGTGCACAGGCCGTGGTCGTAGTACAGGAGCCTGCCATAGTGCGAGTTTCTGCGGGCCCCGATTTTGAGGGGGTTTGTGGTTGGATCTACCAGTCCCCCGGTGACGGTTCCCACAAAAGTCACATCGCCACCATATTTGGCTTTGGTCCATAGGGGGAGCCGATTCTGGTGGTATTTCAGCAGTTCTTGCAGGCCCTTCTCCTTTTGTACCGCCGCAGGGTCAAGTCGAGGCCCGCCAGGCACCTGCGTAGTCGAGAACAGGTTAGCAAATGTGATCCCCGCCTCGGCATTCTCAGCAGAGGTGGGCGCAGGGGTCGTACCAGTGGGCGAGGATGGGGCAGTGGCGGGTGCCGGCGTGGCTAGAGCTTCTGAGGGGGTAGCCCCCGGCGCCGGAGACGCACCCTCTGGCGCCTTTGCACCCGAGGCGCACGACACCACGAGGATTGTAGCAAGCATCAAGCCCACAAGGAAAAGCACGCGGCCCCGTAGCAAAGAAACCACCATCCCATACCTCCTAGATTACGTACGGCCTCATTATTTTTGCGCAGTTTCGCGGCGTCAATACCATTAGGCTGCGAATTCAGCTAAGCCCTCTTGCTCGTCGCAGCCATCAGCAGACCGAACGTTGAAAGCGGCCAGACCGCCGTCGGACTTGGAGCCCTTCCTGGCCACCGTCCGGCCCCTGACCGTACTACCTCTTGGCCTTGTCCGGTCAGGAGTTCAAAGCGCCCTTCTGGCTTCTGCCCTGGTCGCGCTGCTGTAGCCCACCAGGTCCGAGGAGGCCGAGTACCCCATTACGCGAGTGTATGTGGCTGGTTGCAGTATATGTTGATAGGGGCGCAGCACGCCGCGTCCCTATCAACATATACTTAGGTGCTACCTCTTGACCTTGGCCGGGTCCTGCATGGTCATCCACATCACGCCCAGGCTGTAGTAGAAGTCCCAGGCGTGCGTAGCGCCGTTCATCTCGGATGCTTGCCACTCATCCCAAGGCCACACGTGGTTGATCCGGATGATGTACACCTGGTCCATCTCGCGCTGCTCCGTCTGCCAGAGAAGAGCGGCGCGCTTCACCGGGTCCATCTCCACGCGGGCCTTTGCGAACAGGTCGTTGATGACCGCATCGTCAATGTTCTGGTAATTGAACGGACTACCCTTCAGGTAGTTAAGAAACCCCGTGTTTCCATCGGACCAGGTACCCGCGCCAAAATTCGCGATGAACCCATCCCATTTCTTTGCGGTCAAAGCGGAGGCAAGCGAGACGGTGTCAACTACCTTGATGTCCAGGTCCACGCCAAGGTTCTTCTTCCACATGGACTGGATGGCGATCAGCATGTCATAGCCCTGACCATTGGAGCTTGAGGTAGTCATGCTGACCTTGAAACCGTTGGGATATCCGGCGTCGGAGAGCATCTTCTTGCCCCGGGTCGGGTCGTACTGGTACCACTCGCTGGCGTTGTCCAGTGAGAGGAACACCGACTTCCCGGGGCCGTACAGGTCGCGGCCAAACTCGGTCGGAAGCATCCCCAACCCCGCGCTGGACAGCTCCCACACCCCTCTGAGGTCCATGCCAAGCGTCAGAGCGCGCCGCACGTTAACCTCGGCCAGCGGCCCTTCC
This sequence comes from Dehalococcoidia bacterium, assembly GCA_009693045.1. Lineage (GTDB taxonomy): Bacteria > Chloroflexota > Dehalococcoidia > Lucifugimonadales > SHYT01 > SHXZ01. Next base: position 60,384 of record SHXZ01000002.1, read on the forward strand.
AGCTTGGCTTTTAGTGCGTAGCCTGAGGCGGCCGAGACCTGGAGCGTGAGCACGGCCCCGGGCAGTTGTTTCACCGAGCTCTCTGCATCCGCCGGGTCATAGGTTCGGTAGGCCATAACCTGGCCGGTGACGAACGCGGCCTTGAGCGCGGAAGGGTCGGTCATGTTCAGCCAGGTCCACCGGTCAACGTAGGGCAGGCCCTTGAGGAAGAACTCGGGGTTCTTCTCCAAGACGGCCCGCTGGCGCACCGTGTACTCCTTCAGCAGCCAGGCGCCGGGGGTGATCAGTTTGGCGCCCATGCAGTCCTTGCCTGCATCGTAGCACTCCTTGGGGAAGAGCCCCACGCCGCTCTGGGCGATGCTGCGAAGGAAGTCGGGCAGGGGGACTGCGGTGACTATTCTGACGGTGTACCGGTCCAGCGCCTCGGTGGACTTCATGTCAACGAAGGAATCCTTGAGCAGGCCCTCCTGCTTGACGATGTCCAAGTACCATTTCACGTCATCAGCGGTGACCTCGCGGTCTGGCCGGATGACCGGTGGGATGGCGGGCCACAGCGCGCCCTTGCGGAGGTGGAAGACGTACGTCACTGGGTCGGGTTGCTCCCACTTCTCAAAAAGGCCGGGCACAATGAGCACACCGGTGTTGACCGCGTATTGACCGTTGCACTTGGAGAAGTCTTCGCGTCCGACCCAGCTGCACAGCCCCTGGTCGTAATAGAGCAGGCGGCCATAGTAGTGATTTCGGCGTGAGCTCGCTTTAAGCGGGTCCAGGATGGGGTTAGAAAGAGTACCTCCCAAAGTGGTGGCGGCGACCACCTCACCCCCATATTTGGCCCGGGTCCACAGGGTCTGGGTGTTGACGGAGTTCTTGATGAGCGCCTGGACGCTTTTATCTTTGAGCAGCTTGTCTACGGGAATCTTTGGCCCGCCCACAAGCTCCTTCGTGGCGAACAGATCGCCGAATTGAACGCCGCCGACGGAGACCGCGGTGGCGGTGGGCGCCGGGGCCGCGGGCACCGCCGATGAAGGTGCTGTGGGCGCTGGTGCGGCGGGAGTGGTGGTCGCGGTCGGCGCTGCGGGCGCAGTTTGCGTGGGCGCCGCCGTCTCGCTCTTGGCGCAGGCCATTGCGAGGATGAGGATGGTGAGGATTCCAAGCATGACGAACGGTGATCGGAGTGTGCGCAGGCCAGTCATAACTACCTCCTGTTGTTCTACTGGTGGGGCAGCGCAACGCGCTGCCCCACCAGTTCTGTGCTCGCTACAAAGTACGCGAGTTGGATGACCTTTGGTTTGGGGTGGCTCTAGTACTGCCTCGCCTGCCGCGAGCGGCCTCCCATCTGGCCGTAGGAGACGTTGGGGTCGGTGACCACGTCCAAGAGTGCGGCGGTGCCAGACTTGAAGGCCCGCTCCAGCGCTGGGCGGATTTCCGAAGGCTTCTCCACGCGCTCGCCGTATCCGCGGAACCCCTGCATCACCATGTCGTAGCGGGTCTCCTGGGACAGCATGGTGCCGATGGCGCGGCCGTAGCGCCGCTTGACGCCCTGCGTCGTCTGGTTCCACGCCCCGTTGTTGCTCAGGACGCCGACGACGGGCAGCTTGAATCGCACCATCGTCTCCATCTCCATGCCGTTGAGGCCGAACGCGCCGTCGCCAAAGACAATGGCGACCTGCTTGCCTGGCCGCGCTAGCTGCGCCGCAACGGCGAAGCCCGGCCCAGGCCCAAGGCAGCCGAACTGTCCCGGGTCCAGCCAGTGGCCCGGCCGGTTGATGCGCAGGACGCGCGCGGCGAACGTGACAATGTCGCCGCCGTCGCCCACCACCGTCGCGTCCTCCTCCAGCACGTCCCGCATCTCCTTCATCAGGCGCATCGGGTGGATGGGCGTTTGGTCGCTGTTGAGGAACGGCTCGTCGGCCTGCTTCAGCGCTTTGTCCTCGGTCATGCACTCCTCAAGCCAGGCCTTGCCCGGCGACCGGTAGTTGGACCGGTGCAGGTCGTCCAGCGTCTGGCGAATGATCGCCTTCACGTCGCCGGAGATGCCGATGTCAATGTGGCGGTTCTTCCCGATCTGCTCGCCGTCAATCATGATCTGCACGACCTTGGCGTCCTTCGGGAACAGCACGTCCCGCCCATAGCTCAGGCGGAAGTCAACGGGCACGCCGATGAGGATGATGACGTCCGACTTGACCATGGCGTAGCGTCGACCCAGCGACCCAAGGTTTGGATGCTCGTTAGGGATGGCGCCGCGGCCCATGGAGTTGAGGAACACCGGCGCGTCAATCGTCTCCACGAACTCGCGCAGGTCATCCCATGCCTTGTTCCACCAGATGTCGCTGCCCGCAATGACCGTCGGATGCTTGGCGGTCTTGAGCAGCTCAACGAGCTGGTGGATGTACTCGGGATCGCCGTAGGCGCGCGCCTTGGTGCGGTAGCCGGTGGGTAGAACGAGCTGGTCCGCCTCAAGCTGCCCGTTCACGATGTCAATGGGCATCTCAAGATACGTTGGGCCCGGCGTTTCCGACGTGGCGTAGCGGAACGCGGTGGCCACGAAGTCCGGCACGCGGCGCAGCTCCGGGATCTGCTGCGCCCACTTGGTTATGGGCCGCAGGAGGCCCACGCTGTCAAACTCCTGCAGGCCGCCCATGAGCGCCTCGCGGATGGCGGAGTTGCCGCCGACGAGGAGCATGGGGCTGGGGGCTTGGTACGCGTTGGCGACGGCGGTGACCGCGTCCGTGACGCCGGGGCCAGCCGTGACGATTGCCACGCCCGGCTCGCCCGTCACCTTCGCCCACCCCTCCGCCGCGTGCGCCGCTGACTGCTCGTGCCGGAAGTCTATGACCTGGATGCCCTCGTCTACGCACCCTTCGTACAGGTCATAGATGTGGCCGCCGTTGAGGGAGAAGACGTACTTGACGCCCTCCTGCTTGAGCGCCTTGCCAAAGACGTGACCGCCTGAGATGGTTGCCATGCGACCTCCCGTACTGTGCGCTTCCGGCCTGTGACCGTAGACACCTCACCGCGGCTTCCGCGATATTGGGGGCGGCAAGATGCGTTAGAACTGTGCAACTCGGCTGGACGGAGACCCCCCTCAGCAGTTCCCAGCTGGGCTTAGCTCCTGCGCACCTCCTCAGCATGCCTTGCTGTGGTTCTTGGCCGGATGGCCTGTGGCCTTTTCGTCTTGTTCTAAGGTAGGCGGTGCGCTCGCCCGCGAGAGTGGTAGCGCCGGTGATTGGCGGGCAACACCTAGCAAGAACAATGAACGGCTCAACCATGCCCAGCCTCTCGGCCCCCTAGATCGCGCCCTTCTCGTGAAGCTCAGCGATCTGTTCCCATGTGTAGCCCAGGCCCAGCAGAACGTCCTCGGTATGCTCGCCGAGCTCCGGCGCCGTGCTGCGGATGCGCGTCGGGGTTTCGCTGAAGCGCACGGGGTGGTTCGCCAGCTTGATATGGCCGAGCACGGGGTGCTCCACGTCCGCGATGTACTCATTGGCGATGACCTGGGGGTCGCTCGTCAGGTCGCTCAGGCGCTGGACGCGGGCGTACACCAGGTCGCCCGCCTTCTTGATCAGCTCCTCCCACTCGTCCGTGGTCTTCGTCGCGAAGGCCTTGTCACAAATGGTGATGAGCTCGCGAGCGTTGTCCCCTCGGGCTTTCAGCGTGGAGAACTTCGGGTCCTCAATCAGGCGCTCCAACCCAAGCAGCCGGCACCACGTCGGCCAGTACCGGTCCGACTGCAAGTTGACGAACTGAAGCCAGTTGTCGTCCTTGCACTTGTAGGAGTTGGAGAGGGGGTTGGCGGCGTTGGTGCGGTCGCCGGGGGGCAAGAACCGGCCATTAAGCAGGCCCATGCTGATGGCGAGGCCCTGGAGCCATATGAGGCTGCCCAGGTGGGAGACGTCCACCTTTTGGCCCACGCCGTGAATGGAACGCGCCACGAGCGCTGAGAGGATGCCCTGACAGAGCGTGATGCCGCCCATCTGGTCGGCCACACCGCCCCCGACGGCGCGAGGGTCACCGTCGGCCGGCACTGCCGAGAACATCATGCCTGCGCGGGCCTGGCCGGCGGTGTCAAAGGCGGGACGCGTGGCGTCCGGCCCCTCAGCGCCGAAGCCGTTGCCGGAAGCGTAGATGATCTTCGGGTTGATCTTTTTGAGAGTCTCGTAGCCCAGGCCCTGCCGTTCGGCGACGCCGGTGCGGAAGTTCTGGACGAAGACATCCGCGTCCTTCACTAGCTTGTACACGATCTCCTTGGCCTCCTGCTTCCGGAGGTCAAGCGTGATGCTCTTCTTGTTGCGGTTGTTGCCCTCAAAATACGCCGTGCGCCCACCAGCAAGGTTGGACGCCACCCGCCCCATGGAGCCCATTGCGCGGCCTGGGTCGCCATCAGGCGACTCTATCTTGATGATCTCTGCGCCCATGTCTCCGAGCATCATGGTGGCGACCGGGCCGAACTGCCAGATGGTCCAGTCAATCACCTTGATGCCTTCAAGCGGCCCCTTGTCCAACGGCGTCCTCCCTATGTAGTGTTCGTCTCGCCCGGTCTTTTGTACGGTATTCGGTCGGTTATCCAAAGACTCTGTTGGGACAAAACATGCCTTGCCCCTCCAGATTCGCATCTTGGCGGCCCCCGCTAGGACACGCGCCTGAAGTGGAGCTCATTCGCGAACTCCACTTTGTTCATATCACTTTTTTCGCCTTGAGCTGTGCTATCTCCTCCGAAGTGTACCCCACCTCACGCAGGTAGTGGTCGTTGTCCTGCCCCAGCTCCGGCCCCAGACCCTGGACGGCGCCGGGCGTCTTGGTCATCTGTACGACGACCCCAACCACCTTCTGCCTGCCCCACGTGGGGTTATCCACCTCGGTGATGTAGCCGTTGGCGATGGCCTGGGTGTCGGCGGCGATGTCCTCGTAGTCCTGGACGATGCCGCTCGGTATGTCCCACTTGTCAAACCGCTCAACCCATTCCTTGGCCGTGCGCGTCAGCATCGTCTGGTTCAGACGCGTCTTGATCTCCGGCATGCGAGGGGCGCGGTTCTTTTGATTGCTAAAGGCGGGGTCCTCTTGCCAGTCCTGCCACTCAAGGGCGCTGCACAGCGGCAGCCATTTGTCGCCGCTATTGGAGGGCAAGAACCCCATTGATAGGTACTTGCCGTCACCGCACTTAAAGATGCCGCTGACCCCGGATGGTTGGGGCCCTCCGGTAGGCGCAGGGGAATCCTTGTACAGCGCGCCATTGATGGTGGCGCACATCATGTTGAGTTGGCTGCCGTACTGGGATGTGTCCACCTTCTGGCCAACGCCGGTGCGCTCGCGGGACACGAGGGCGGTGGAAATGGCGAAGGCGAGAATCATGCCGCCGACCTGGTCGCTTACGCCAGCCACGCCCTGCACGCCCGGAGGTTCGTTTTCGCCGCGCCAGGTGGCATAATAGGCGCCGCCCATAGCCAGGCCGATGGGCGCGTACGACGGCGAGCCTGCGCGCGGCCCGTCCCGTCCGAAACCGGAGCCCGAAGCGCAGATGATCCGCGGGTTCAGCACGGATAGCTTGTCGTAGCCAAGCCCCAGGCGGTCCATGGTTCCGCCTTGGAAGTTGTCCACCACCACGTCCGCGGTCTTCACTAGGCGATACACAAGCTCCAAACCCTCAGGCTGCTTAAGGTCTACAGTAACGCTCTTCTTGCCGCGGCTGTGCGTGTGGAAATAGGGGGAATAGCCGTTGGGCCGGACGCTAAGGAGCCGCCCCAGATCGCCTGTCCCAGGGCGCTCTATCTTGATGACCTCGGCGCCCATGTCGGAAAGGAGGGCCGTGCCGGCTGGGCCCTGCTGGAAGTTGGTGAAGTCCAGCACCCTAATGCCTTGGAGCGGTCCGCTGCCCATCGTCATTCCTCCATGTTTGGCCGCAACACGCCGCGTCGTTAAGCGCAGTGTCGCTCAGTGTTTCGTCGGCGCACCGTAGGGCCGATTCGTGAACCGGCCCTACGGTATTTGGTTACCCCTTGGTAGCGAGACGGTTGAACGTCTCGGCTGTCGTGTGTCCGGTAGTAGGGGCGCAGCTATGCTGCGCCCCTACTCGTCCCCAGCAGGGTCCTTGTTCGGTTGCTAGTACCCCAGGAGCGCGCTGGCGCGGCCGCCGGCGCCCATAGCGCCTCGCATCGTGCCGGTATCCTTGGGGTCGGAGACGATGTGAACGAAGGCCACCCGGCCATGCCTGGACGCGTCGTACGCACGCAGAAGCGCTGGGCGGATGTCGTTCGGCTGCGTCACGTGCTCCGTGTGCGCGCCGAACGCCGCGCCAATCATGTCGTACCGGAAGCTCGGATCGTAGGTGGAGATGTAGTCGTTGAAGCCTGGGGCTACCTGCATGCGGCTCTGGAACGCGCTGCCCACGATGCCCGAGTTGTTGTTGACAATGAAGACCATGGGCAGTTTGTAGTTCGCCGCCGTCCCAACCTCCATCCCGTTGAAGCCGAACGCTGCGTCGCCGTTGAGGCTGACGACCGGCACGTTGGGCCGCGCCAGCTTGGCGCCAATCGCGAAGGGCACGCCCACGCCCATGCACCCGCTTTGGGCGGAGTTGAGCCGCGCAGCCGGCGTAAAGGTCTGAAGCACCTGGCGGCCCGCCGCCAGCGTGGTCTGTCCATCCACACTGTAGATGGTGTCCCGCGGGAAAACGTCGCGGATTTCCTTGAGGATACGATGGGTATGGATCGGGGTGGCGTCGGAATTCATGACCGTGTCCACGACAACGGCGTTCTTCTTGGTTTCCTCACGCAGAGCCGAGAGCCAGGGGCCTTCGGCGGCGCGCTCAGCCATGCCACGGGTCTTTCCTTCCATCTCGGCGAGCAGCTGCTGGAGGACCACCTTCGCGTCGCCGACGATGCCCACTTCAATCGCCCGGTTCGTGCCGATTTCCTCCGGCTCAATGTCAATGTGAATGATCTTGGCGTCCGGCCGGAACGAGCGGCCAAAGTCAAACGTCCAGTTAAGCCTGGCGCCCACCACAATAGCCACGTCGCAGTTGCGCATGATGGCGCTGCGGGCGGCGCTCATGTTGAGCGGATGGTCATCCGGGATGAAGCCGCGGCCCATCGGCGACGGCAGGAACGGCATGCCAAGCGACTCTACCAGCTTCTTCAGCTCGGCGACCGGCTCGGACCAGCGCACGCCCTTGCCGACGATCATCATGGGGCGCTCTGCCTTCATAAGCAAAGCGGCAGCCTGCTTCACCAAAGCAGGATCGCCCCCTGCCCTGGGTGTCGGCATGATCGTCGGCCATTTGACCTCGTCTTCTTCTACCCCGGCGCTGAGCACGTCCGATGGCAGATCAACGTACACCGGTCCCGGCCGTCCGCTGCGCGCCTTCCGGAAGGCCAGAGCCATGTATTCCGGGATGCGGGACGCCGTCTCCACCTTGATGGACAGCTTCGTGATGTTCGCGTACATCGGGAGGTTATCGGTCTCCTGGAAGGTGCCCGTCAAGTGGCCCTTCAGCGGGTATGACCCACCCAGGATGACGATAGGGATGCTATTGTCCCACGCCACGTGCGCTCCCGTGACGCCGTTGGTCACGCCGGGGCCGCCCGCGAGGGTTGAGACGCCCACGGTGTTGCCCACGTAGGCCTCGCCGATGCTGGCGAAGACACACGCCTGCTCATGCCGCATGCCGATGGGGCGGACGCCGTAGTGCGTTCCTGATGCTAGGATCTCACCGATGGGCCCTCCGGGCACGGAGTAGATGTGCTTGACGCCCTCGCGTTGCAAGGACCTGGATACCAGAGTGGCTCCTTCAACCTTTGCCAAGTGCTTCCTCCTCTAGGATTTTCCTCGGGGAGTCATTCCCTGCGTTGCAGAGCGCAAGATGCTCGCGTAGCTGGCCTCCCCCAAGTCGCCGCTACGCTACCTTCACAGGCAGCCTGGTGCTGCTCTGTGCCCTCTTTCGCCCTCCTCGATTGACACTCCTGTGACACTCCCGCCTGGAGCCGGCTTTCGCGCCCCGGCGATCACTACCGCTTCGGCGCCTTGCTGGTATCCACCATGCGGGTCCACGTGGAGCCATTCAGACCCGTGATGTACGCGTACGCGTGGCTGACCGCGTTCATCTCCCACGGCTGCATGAAGATGTAGGTCAGCGAATGGTTCACCGGAATGAACCAGAGCTGGTCGTACACACGGTTTTGGAACTGCCAAAGCAGTTCGCGGCGCTTGACGATGTCCAACTCGCCGCGCTGCCTCGCAAAGAGCTCGTCCAGAACCGGGTCGCTCTGCTTTTGGAAGTTCTGGGGGCTGCCGGTAATGAACTGGAGCAGGACGCTGTCTACTTCAAAGACCGCTCCACCACTGACCGGCGTGCCTTGCTGGATAAGGCTCTGCCATTTCCCTGTCGTGAAGATGTTGTTCAGGGAGACGGCGTCCGCCGTGAGGATCTTGGTCTCCACATTCAGGTTCTTCTTCCAGTAGTACTGCAACGACAGGTTAATCTCATACGCCGCCCCCGAGGTTGAGGCGGTCTCAATGCTGAGCGTGAAGCCGTTCCCGTAGCCCGCCTCAGCAAGGAGCTTCTTGGCGGCGTTGGGGTTGTACACGTAGTTCGGCCCCATCTCAGCAAGGCTCAACGGCATGGTCAGGCCAAGGATGTCATACGGGATGAGCGTGCCGCCAAACGCGTTGCCCTCAAAGGCCACCTCCCATGCCTCGCGCCAGTCTACGGCCTGGGTTAGGGCGCGGCGGACCCGGACGTCGGCCAGCGGCCCCTCCAGCCTGACTCGGAAGTGGTTCATGACGGACGTGGCCGACACCGTTTGCATCTGGTAGCCCGCCCGCTGCTTCATGAGGCTCTCGGCCTCGGTCAGCGTGGTCGCCGTGAACTCGTCAATCTGGCCGGTCAGGTACGCCGCCTTTTGCGCGGCGGCATCGGGGATGTTGAGCCACATCATGCGGTCAAGCCACGGCAACCCGTTCAGGTGGTACTCCGGGTTCTTGTCCACGACGAGCCGCACCCTTGGGGTAGCCTCCGTCACAATGAACATGCCGGGGCTGACAAGGATGTTCTTGTCTACGCAGACCTTCTTGTCAAAGCACTCCTGCGGGACAACGGACATCCCGCGGTTGGTGAGCGCCCTGAGGAAGTCGGCGTGGGGCGCCTTCATCTTCACGCGCACCGTGTACCGATCAACGGCCTCCATCTTGTCCATGAGCTCAAGGACGTTCCCGATGAGCCCCTTCTCCTTTTGGGTGTTGTAGTAGAGCGCCATGTCCGTGGCCGTGACTTCCCGGTCAGTGCGGGTCATCGGCCCAATCGCAGGCCACAGGACACCACGGCGCATGGGGAAGGTGTAGGTGAGCGGGTCGGACTGCTCCCACTTGAGGAAGATGTCCGGCACCATCACGGCGGAATAGACCTCGCCGCGCTTGCCGTCGCACTTGCTCATGTCCGGCTTGCCCTGGAGCGAGCAGCGGCCCATGTCCAGCCGGAAGCCGTACCCGCCCACGTTGTAGCGGCCCGCGCTGCTCGGCCCGAAGGCGTCAAACAGCGTGGAGGAGGTCTGGCCGTTGCTGCGCGCCTCGCCGCCGTAGGAGGCCTTGGTCCAGAGCGGCAGCTTGTCACCGGAGTACTGGACCATCAGCTGGCCGGCCTTCTCCTTGGCCTGGTACTCCGTGGGCCAGGGCTTCGAAAGGTCATATCCATCCAGTCCTGCCTGGATTGCCGTCGGCCCTGGGAGACCTGTGCGGGCGATGGCCGGCCGTATTGGCAGCGGAAGGGGCTTCACCACTGCGGGTACCGCCGGCGCCGGAGGCTGGGCCGCCGGCGCCGGCGCCGCAGTCTGCGGCGCGGCTGGTGTCGACGGGGTCGGCGATGCAGCGGGCGCCATGCTAGGCGTTGGTTTTGCGGGCGTGGGGGCTGCCGTGGGCTCCGCCTTGGAGCACGCGAGGAGCAGGGCGATCAGCAGAACAAGTCCCAAAAGTATCGGCGTTACTCGGTAAGGACGGAATAAAGACACGGGATACCTCCACTCAGGTTTCCAAGACGCTTCACCATAGACTAGCAAGGCTAACGTGTCAAGAGCATTCCGTTATCGTGCTTGAGCACGGCTATGGGGCTCCAATCAATGTGCCGTACGAACATATGTGGAATGTTTGATGAGAGGGCAGGAGTTACGAAATACGTAGCCCCAGATCTCGAAGCGATATGGGCACACGGCTTAAGGTGACGAAAAGATACGCCGCCGCTGCCGAGGTCAGTCCCGGGGTGGGATGGTCACGGAGTCGTGGGGAGGGCTCGCGCGGCCTACGCGCCCGCCAGCACCACCCGCGCGTCCACGGCTACCAGCCCGTCCTCGTACGCGAAGATCGGGTTGAGGTCCACCTCTTTGACCTGCGGATGGGCCTGAATATATGCCGAGAGCTTCAGCAGGGCGTCTTCCAGCCCGGCGACGTTGACCGGCTTCTGGCCGCGCACGCCCTGGAGCACTGGGTAGCCCTTGATCTCGCGCACCATGTCGCGGGCGTCACGCGGGGCCAGCGGGATGATGCGGAACGAAACGTCCTTCAGCACCTCAACCATGACGCCGCCCAGGCCGAACATCAAAACGGGGCCGAACTGGGCGTCCTGGGACGCGCCGATGATGATCTCCACGCCCGGCTTTGCCATCTTTTGGACGGAGACGCCCAGGACGTGTGCCGAGGGCTGGGCGCGCTTCGCGGAGGCCATGATGTCGTCGTAGGCGCGGCCCACGGCCTGCGCGTCCGCGAGGCCGAGCTTGACGCCCCCCACGTCGCTCTTGTGGGCGATGTCCGGCGACACAACCTTGAGAACGATGGGGAAGCCGAGCCGCTGTGCCGTTGCGACGGCATCGTCGCGGGAGCGCGCCAGGAGCGTCTCCGTGACGGAAATCCCGGCCTCCTTGATGACCTCCTTGGACTCCACCTCGGTCAGCAGGGTGCGCCCCTCACGCTTGGCGGTTGCGGTTAGCTCGGTCAGGGACATATCAGCCTCCTTCACATCTGCTGGTTGTGGTGAGCGCTTCTGCCGCTCGTGGTGAGCTTGTCGAAGCATGAGCGGCGATTCTGAGAGCACTCTGGTTGCAGGGAGCATAGCAAGGGAAGCGAGGGGCGTCAATGCAGGCAGTCGTCGCTAGCCGGATGCAATCTCTTGCAGGTGCTTCTGCGCCGCGAGCAGTTGTTCATCCACCGACCTTGCGTCCGACGCGTCAACCGTCACCGAGCGCATGGCCCCGCTCTGCGCCGCCTCCTCCAACTGCTGCACCAGCGCCTCCTCACGCTCCCGCAGCCGCGTCTGCATGATGATCACGTTCGTCAGCGTCTCCTTCAGCTCCTGAGCGGCTTTATCTTCGGCTTGCGACGTCGGGAGCGCGCGCTGGAGGGCGGTGAGCAGGCGCAGGCGGATGGCGTTCCACTCGGCGACGTAGCGCACCCGCCAGGAGAACTCGTCGGCCCTCAGCGCGAAAGGGTCACCACCCAGCCGGCCAACAACATCGAGATAGGTATTCAAGAATCGCTGATGTTCCGGTGATTGGGCCACGACCACCTTCGGCTTACGCTCGATCCTTACCCCACTTCCGCCGACACCTGCCCCATGCGCGTCACGTCGTAGCCGCCCAGGGCCGCCACGTCGCGGCGGAACGCCTCGCTTCGGATAGCGGCGAGAAGGGGTGCCAGCAGCGCGCTCTCGTAGTGCTCGCGAGGGATGACCAGATCGTACTGCTCCTGGAGCAGCGGCACGAAGTCCAGCTCCAATGCCCGCGCGGCGGCCAGGATGCCCAGTCCCGCGTCTGCCGTGCCGCTCGTCACCGCCGCGGCCACCGCCAGGTGCGTGTACTCCTCGCGCTCGTAGCCGTGGATGCGCTCCGGCGCCAGGCCAATCTGCTTGAGTTTCTCGTCCAGCAGCACCCGCGTGCCGGAGCCGCGCTGCCGGTTGATGAACGCCACATCCGCCCGCGCCAGGTCCTCCAGCGACGCGACGCGTTTGGGGTTACCCTTGGCGACGATGAGGCCCTGGACCCGTCCCACCAGGTGCACCAGGACGACGCGCCGGCCCTCAAGGACGCGCCGGACGGCGGGGACGTTGTACTCGCCCGTGTCCTCGTCCAGCAGGTGGCACCCGGCCAGGTGCGCCTCGCCGCGCTTCAGGGCTAGCAGGCCGCCCATGCTGCCGACGTTGGACGACGAGAGCGTCAGCGTCGCATCCTGGCGCCGTAGGTGGCTCGCCAGCACGTCCAGCGCCAGGTCGTGGCTGCCAATCGCCACGATGGTGCGCTCCACCTCTTCGGGGCTGCGCAGCAGCTCCACGTCCACGGTCGCGCCCGCGTGAACGCCCTCGGAGAAGCGGGGGATGCGCACCAGGCCGTCGGCGCGCACCAGCGACATGATGACGCCCGCGCCGCGCTGCAGCGGCGTCGCCACGGTGCGCTCGTCCACCTTGCCCAGCTTCACGCGCAGGTACTCGTCCTCGCCCATCGGCGAGAGCACCTTTCGGGTCATCGTCGCCCTGACAACGGGGCGTTTGGGCTGCGCTGCGCCCAGCATCCGCTCCAGCAGCGGCTTGACGAACAGCTCACAGGTGAGGATGGCGGAGACGGGGTAGCCGGGGATGCCTACCACCGGCTTGCCCGCCGCGACGCCCAGCACGACGGGGTGGCCGGGCCGGATGGCGACGCCGTGCACCAGCACGCGGCCCAGCGACTCCACGACCGGCGCTGTGAAGTCTTCAGACCCTGCGGAGGAGCCGGCGTTGACGATGACCACGTCGTGCTCGGCCAGCGCCTGCTCAACCACGGCGCGCAGCCGGTCAAAGTCGTCAGGCGTGGGCGGGAAGCGCGTCGGCGTGCCGCCCCACTCCTGCACCATCGCGGCCAGGGTGAGCGAGTTGTACTCCACCACGTCGCCGGGCTTCAGCGGCGCGCCGGGCTGGACCAGCTCGTTGCCCGTCGGGATGATGGCGACGCGGGGCCTGCGCCGCACTTCCACCTGCGTGAGACCGCACGCCGCGATGGCGCCCAAGTCAACCGGGCGCAGGCGGTGGTTCTCCGGCAGCACCAGCTCCGTGGCGACGATGTCCTCGCCGAGGGGTCGGACATGCTGCCACGGCGCGACGGGCGCCTGGAGCTCAATCGTGGAGGCGTCCTCCTCGTGGACGACCTCCGCCATGACCACCGCGTTGAAGCCGGGCGGGACCGGGTCGCCGGTGTCCACCCAGTGGAACTGGGTCTCGTGGCGGAGGCGCACCGGCGACGTCTCCGTTGCGCCAACCGTGTCTTCGGCGCGGACGGCCACACCGTCCATGGCGGCGGCGTGGTAGTGAGGGGACGAGCGGAGCGCCCAGACCGGCGCGGCGGTGACGCGGCCCAAGGCCTGGTCCAGGGGGACGGCCTCACTGGGCGTGGGCCTAAGGGCCGAGGCCTGCTGCAACGCGCCGAAGAAGCGGGCGTAGGTCTCGTCCAGCGGCAGGTCTTCAAGGTAGTAGCGGCGTTTGCGGCGTTGGTTCATCTTACATGCCACGCTCTAAGCTGAAAGCGGTCACATCTTCCTTGCGGGAAGGGTTAAGGTTAGCAATTGTTGAGCTGGAGTCTTACCTGTGCCACCGAGACGAGGGTGGGTTTTGGGAGGTGTTCCGGGCTCCACTATAGAGGCCCAAGCCCTCAATGCCTCCACCCCTACCACGGGTTCGTCCGTATCCTTGGATATCGCCATGCTAGCAGGGCCACCGTGGCGCCGCAACCAGGACAGAGCATCTCTGGCTTTCTCAGCCAGATCTCGGAGGCGCTTTCACGCAGCGCAGGGCAACGACCGCGTTCAGATGGACCGACGGGACAAAGAAAGGCAGGTAGCGCACGGTTTCAACGCGGAACCAGTGGCGAAGCTCCTCAAGCACGTCCTGGAACGTGTTGCAGTGCTCCGCTCGGACAAAGCGCAAGTAGTCCCCCCTGCCGTACTTGCGCTCGAAATGTCGTTTCGTTGTAAGGCGGCGCCCAAGTTCGTGCGCCAGGCCTCCTTCGGCCGGAAGTCCGACGAGCAGCTCGCCGTCCGGCTTGAGGACCCGGCGAATCTCAGCCAGACTCGCGGGGAGGTTATGCAGGTGCTCAAACGAATACACGCTCACCACGCGATCAAAACACTCTGGGTGAAAGGGAAGGGAGTAGGCATCGCCGTGGACCGGTCTCAAATGAGGAAAGCTTTGCGTTGCTATCTCAAGATGCTCTCGGTTGATCTCCAGCCCGACGTATGTCCCACCGGAGACGAATCTGGCGTGGTATCCTTGGCCGCAGCCAACCTCCAGAGTTACCGAGCTTGCCTGCGGGCGACGCGAAAACTTTTCAATTTCCACGTGCGGTTGACGTTGGATCCATCCTAAAAATCCGGAATATCCCCACTCCGTGTATCCAAGGAGCCACTCTCTTTTCAGCTGGAGCTCCTCTTCCGAGAGCTGCAACACCGGCTTGGGCCAGCGCGCTTGGCGACGAGTGGTCATAAAGCATCCTTTGGAACGATAAGACCACTCCAGAGGCTTGGGCCGCAGCGTTTGATCATCGTTTGTTCCTCTCTCAGGTCTCAGGGGATTTGGGAACACCGGCGAGGTGTCTCTTCGTGTGGCGTTGCGCGCAGCAGCTCCCTGCGTGCTGGCCGCCCGTGTCCTGCGGCGCCCTCAACTAACGGTCCCTGAGCGGAGGGACGAATCCGTCCCTCCGCATCACGAGCGTGCTTCCGTCCCCACCTCTACCACACCCGCACCTCCACCGTCTCCCCCGCGTACAGGCCGCTTTTGTCCAGCGCCACCTTCACCAGCCCGTCGGCGCGGACCAGCGTGAAGATCAGGTTGGATTTCCCGAACAGCGGCTCCGCACACACCTGCCCGTTCTCGCGGACCAGGCGCACCGGCACGTAGTCCTCGCGCCCTGGCGCCGAGGCGATGTTCCGGGTGAGCCGCGCCACGACCGTCCGCTCTGTCCGCGAGGCGTTTTCACCGCTCAGCCACCCGATCAGCGGAGTGACAAAGAGGTCAAACACCACCATCGCCGACACCGGGTTGCCAGGCAGCCCGACGACTGGCTTGCCGTCGCACATCGCGAGCACGGTCGGCTTCCCCGGCCGGAGCGAGACGCCGTGGACGAGAACGCCCGGCGCGCCGAGCCGGCTGATGACGTTTGCGGTCATGTCGCGCGTGCTCACGGAGCTGCCGGCGGAGATCACCAGCGCGTCGGCCTCGGCGAGCGCCTTGCGGGCGGCGGCGAGCAGCGTCGCAAGATCGTCGGGGACGATGCCGAAGCGGAGTGGCGCGCCCCCGGCCTGCTCTACCAGCGCGGCCACGGTGTAGCTGTTGATGTCGCGCACCTGGCCTGGGCCCGGCCTGGCCGTCGGCGGCACCACCTCGTCACCCGTGGAGACGATGGCGACGCGCGGGCGGCGGGCCACGGCGACCTGCGTAACGCCCATCGCCATGAGCCCGCCGATGTCCTGGGCGCGAAGCCGGCGGCCTTTGGGGAGCAGCAGGTCGCCAGGCCTGATGTCTTCGCCAGGTTGGACGACGTTCTCGCCGGGCGCCACGGGGCGGAGCACCTCAATGGCGTCGGGCCTGACCTCCTGGGTCTGCTCCACCATCACCACCGCGTCCGCACCCTCTGGCACCATCCCTCCCGTGTAGCAGAGCGCGGCCTGGCCCTGCGCCACCTGCACCGTTGGCGCGCGGCCCATGGGCGCCTCGCCGACGACCGAGAGGTACGCCGGCAGGCTCTCGGCGGCCCCGAACGTGTCCTGGGCGCGCACGGCGTACCCGTCCATGTTGGAGCGCGGGAACGCGGGCAGCGCTTCGGTCGCCGTGAGGTCCGTGGCGAGGACGCGGCCCAGGGCCTGATCGGCGGGGACGACCTCCGACTCCGGCCTTGGCGTGACGTGCTTTCGCAGCACCTCCAGCGCTTGGCTGGGGGGCAGAACGTTGAACAGCTCGGGCATCGTCTCTACCGCCACCACGTGGTCACAACCATGATACATCACGTCGCCACGAGCGGTGGTGACCTCTCCCCTAAAAGGGAGGGGAGAACAGGCTCTTCCCTCCGGGAAGGGGGAGCTGAACTGACCTTGTTTTGGTGCTCATGACAACCAAGGGACTTGGGGCCGCCTATCCAGGCGCCGAGCCCGATTGTTTTTTTGCAGTAGGGGATTTCCCATTTGCGCCGGTGTATCGCTGTAGCTGCCATGTTCGTTATTTTTTTGCTGCTGTTTTCGTTTGCAGAATGTGAAGCAACGAATCCGATTTTCGTAGGGGGACGGTCCGCGGATGACGCAAATTCCGCGGTTTGTGTGGAAGGGCACGGCGCACGTGGTTGGCTACGTGTGGGTCATTGGGGCAGAATAGAACAGAAGTTCTGTTTTTCGCAAGGGGCGGATGGCAGGGTGGGGAGACGATCCGCAGCTGGTCAGTGTTGGGAGGAGCGCTGAGGCAGACTCAGCCCGGCCATCGTGGTTGACAGACGCTGTCAGGCGCGCTAGCGTTGGCTTGCCTGGCGCTGCGCCCCAGTTCTTCCCTCCCCATTCAGGGAGTGACCGAGGGAGAGGTCGCGCAGGCGGGAAGGGGCCTCGGCATGACGAGCCGCATTCCATTCGCACGAGCGGGGTACCAGCGCGTCCGAGATGAAGACGCGGTCCTCGTCAACTGGGAGAAGCTCGCGGCGTTCTGCGCCGACGTGTTCGTGAAGCTCAACGTGCCCCTGGACGAGGCCCACATCGCGGCGGACGTGCTCGTTCAGTCCGACCTGCGCGGCGTGGACTCCCACGGCGTCGCGCACATGAACCTCAAGAGCTTTTACGTTGGCAGCCTGCTCAGCGGGAGCGTCAACCCGCGGCCGCGCATGCGTGTGGAGCACGAGTCGCCCTCCACCGCGTTGCTCAACGGCGACAGCGGCCTGGGCCTCGTGATTGGCCACCACGCCATGAACGAGGCCATCCAGCGCGCTCGCAACGCCGGCACCGGCTGGGTTGCCGTGCGCAACTCGCACCACTACGGCATGGCGGCCTACTTCGCCATGATGGCCCTGGAGCACGACATGATCGGCATCTCCATGACCAATGCGGGGCCGCAGATGGTCCCGACGTTCGGCGCCAAGCCGATGCTCGGCACGAACCCGATCGCCGTGGCGATACCGGCGGGGAACGAGCCGCACTTCGTGCTGGACATGGCGACCACGGTGACGGCGGGCGGCAAGTTTGAAATCGCTTCGCGCCTGGGCCTGCCCGTCCCGACGGACTGGGGTGCGGACGCCTACGGCTTCCCGACCACCGACCCCAAGATTGCGAACGCGGCGAAATTCTACTACCCGCTCGGCGGCACCCGCGAGGGTAGCAGCCACAAGGGGTACGGCCTGGGCGTGGTGGTGGACGTGCTGACGGGCGTCCTCTCCGGCGCGGGAGCGTCGTTCCTGCTGCCCAGGGGGTACAACGGACATTTCTTCGGCGCCATGCGCGTGGATGGCTTCTGCACCGTGGGCGACTTCAAGTCGCGTATGGACGAAATGCTCCGCACGCTCAAGCAGACGCCGCCCGCGCCGGGCCACGACCGCGTGTACGTTGCCGGCGAGATTGAGCACGAGATGAAGCAGGAGCGCATGACGGAGGGCATTCCGCTGCACAAGGCGGTCATGCAGCAGCTTTTGGACATCAGCAAGGAGCTGAGCGTGTCCTGCGATATTGAGGTGGCGAAGTAGCGACGGCGCGGCGGGGATCGGCTGGCCGCAAGGCCGGGCGAAAAGGTGCGTGGCATTTCGACCTACTCTTCCTCTCACCGCTTCGCTCAGGGCAGGCTTACGACAGAGGGGACTTGAAAGGAGCACGCCGTGCGCCCGAACAACGTGAAGGCCATGTGGAAGCAGGGCAAGCCCGTCGCCGTCGGCTGGGTGTCCAGCGCCGACACGTACGTGGCGGAGGTGATGGCCAACGCGGGCTTTGACGCGCTCGTGCTGGACATGCAGCACGGCATGGGCATCGGGCCGGACCGGGCGGCGACCTGGCTCCAGGCCGTGAGCACCACGCAGACAGTCCCGATGGTCCGCGTCCCGTGGAACGAGCCGGTATTTATCCAGTGGGTGCTGGACGCGGGCGCGTACGGCGTCATCGTGCCGCTCGTTAACAATAGGGAGGAGGCCGCCAAGGCCGCTGGCGCCTGCCGCTACCCGCCGCTGGGCTACCGCAGCATGGGCCCCAACCGCGCCCGCCTCTACGCCGGCGCTGACTACGCCCAACACGCCAACCAGGAGATCGCATGCCTCGTCATGGTGGAGGACCTCCGCACCGTGGACCAGATTGACGAGCTCGCCAAAGCCCCAGGCATAGACGGCTTTTACATCGGGCCTTCCGACCTGGCCCTCTCCATGGGCCTTCCGGCTGGGGCCTACCGGCAGGACGAGCGTCACGCCGCCGCGTGCCGGCGCGTCGTGGACGCCGCCAAGGCGCACGGGCTGGTGGCGGGCGTCCACTGCGGCGGGGCGGAGGAGGCCGTGCAGCGGTTCTCGCAGGGCTTCAAGTTCTGCCCCATCGGCAGCGACGTCGGGATGATCGCTGCGGGTGCCGCAGCGGCGTTGCAGACGGTGCGGAAGGCGTTTCCCCCATAACAGACCTGAGAGCCCTGTTGTTCGCCGTACGTAGGGGCGCAGCATGTTGCGTCCCTACGTCTTGTTTTCTCGGACACAGCGTGTCAGGCCAGAGCCCAACGCCCTCCGAAGCGGTCTGGCTCTCCCTACTTGCCCTCCGAGCCGCAAGCGGTTAGTATCCGTTGGGCCTCAGCCATACTACGGGGCCGGTCCGCATCGGAATCCGTCACAGGAGAATAAAGCATGACCACAACAACGTCCCGCGCTACCACCAATCTTGAGCAGATGCGGCGTATCTTCAACCCGCGCGGCGTCGCCGTCGTCGGCGCGTCCACCCAGCCGGGGCGCATCGGGTACGCCGTCGTGGAAAACCTCAAGAACGGCGGCTACGCGGGTGGCGTTTACCCCATCAACAACCGCGCCGAGCCGGGCCAGGCGCTCCTCGGCTACCCCATCCTCAAGGGCGTCGCCGACATCACCGGCCCCGTGGACGTGGCCGTCATCGCCGTCCCCGCCGCGCTCGTGCCCGGCCTCGTGCCGGAGATCGCTGCCAAGGGCATCACGGGGATGATCGTCATCTCCTCCGGCTTCTCCGAGACGGGCAACGTCGACCTGCAGAAGCAGCTCCAGGCCGCCGCCAAGCAGCACGGCGTCCGCGTCATGGGGCCGAACATCTACGGCTACTACTACACGCCGCAAAAGTTGTGCGCGACCTTCTGCACGCCATACTCGGAGCAGGGCGGCGTCGCGCTCGTCTCCCAGAGCGGCGGCGTGGGCATGGCTATCCTGGGCTACAGCCGCAGCAAGAAGATGGGCGTCTCCGCCATCGTCGGCCTTGGCAACAAGTCTGACATTGACGAAGACGACCTGCTGGAGTACTTCGGCCAGGACGACAACACCAAAGTCGTCGCCATCCACATGGAGGACCTCAAGGACGGGCGCGCCTTCCTGGAGGCCGCGAAGAAAGTGACGAAGCACAAGCCGGTCGTCGTGCTCAAGGCGGGGCGCACCAGCCAGGGCGCGCGGGCCGCCGCGTCGCACACCGCCGCGCTCGCCGGCCAGGACCGCGTCTACGACGCCGCGTTCCAGCAGGCGGGCGTCATCCGCGCCAACACGCTGGAGGAGCTGCTGGACTGGGCGCGCGTGCTCCAGATGCTGCCGGATCCGGCGGGCGAGGACGTGGTCATCATCACCGGCGCGGGCGGCCTTGGCGTGCTCCTCTCGGATGCCTGCGAGGACTACGGCCTGGAGCTGATGAAGATGCCCAAGGACCTGGACGAGGCATTCCGCAAGTTCATCCCGCCCTTTGGCGCGGCGGGCAACCCCGTTGACATAACCGGCGGCGAGCCGCCCGCTACCTACGAGAACTGCATCCGCATGGCCATCCGCGAGCCGCGCATCCACTCCCTCGTCATTGGCTACTGGCACACCATCATCACTCCGCCGATGGTCTTCGCCGAGCTGCTGGCGAAGGTCGTCCGCGAGGAGGCCGCCAACGGCTTCACCAAGCCCGTCCTCGCCACCCTGGCAGGCGACGTGGCCGTGGAAGACGCCTCCCGCTACCTGGAGGAGCGCGGCATCCCCGCGTACCCCTACGCGCCCGAGAAGGCCGTGGCCGCGCTGGGCGCCAAGTACAAGTTCTGGCGGGGGAGCAAGGCGGGGTAGCGCCAGGCCCATGGGTCTGGCTCGTCTATTCCGCCACCCGCACTATCGTCGCCTTCCGCCCGGACGGCTCCGCCCAGAGCTACCGCGAGGGCGACGTGCTGACGGACGAAGCCCTTCTGCCCGGACTCTCCCTCGCCGTGCGAGAGGTGTCTGAGTAGACGCGGCCTGGGGGGACGCCTACCACTACCTTGGGGGAGCGCGGCATCTCGGGGTACCCCTACGCCCCGGAGAAGGCCGTGGCCGCCTTGGGCGCGACAGCAGGCTCTGGCGAAGTAGGCTCCTTTCTAAAAATGGTACGCAATTGTTCGGTTTGGAGGTAAGACATGCCGACCCGAGAGGAGCTTCGCCAATCATCATTGGCAGTTGTCGAGCCGTTTATAGAAGACTGGCGGTCTATCTCGCCTCAAAGTGGAGCAGCGTTCAGGAACTGGTCTGTAGCGCAAATCCTTCCCGTACCCCATCGCGACTCTCAAACCCATTGAGTAATCTGAACCGATTGTTCACTGCCCTAGTAGCCCCCATGCCCCCTTTCTCCACCAAACGCCTGCCCGCCGCGCCCTCCGCCACCGCCCCCGACGGCTCCGAGGTGCGCATCCTGCTCCGGCTTTCGGGAGGCAGCGTCGCCCACTTCCAGCTCGCGCCGGGGCAAGCGTCCGTCGCCGTCGCGCACCACACCGTGGAAGAGATCTGGTACTTCCTGAGTGGCCTCGGCGAGATGTGGCGCAAGCAGGGCGACCGTGAAGAGGTTGTGACGGTGGACCACGGCGTCTGCATCACCATCCCGGTCGGCACGCACTTCCAGTTTCGGTCGTTTGGGCCGGAACCGCTGGCCGCCGTCGGGGTCACGATTCCTCCGTGGCCGGGCGAGGGCGAGGCGTACGAGGTGGGGGGCAAGTGGCCGCCGACGGTGAAGCCAGGGACCCGCTAATGGCCCCATCCGCGGGCTATGACGCGCACGTGGGCGGCGCGGGCATATAATGGCCCTATGAGCACCGTTGCTAACTCCAACACCTCCGGCGTCACCGCCGTCGTCCTCGCGGGCGGCATGAGCCGCCGGCTGGGGCGCAACAAGGCGCTGGAGCCTATTGGCGGCCAGCCCCTCATCTGCCGCGTCACGGAGCGTCTTGCCCAGGTTGCCGAGGAGCTGGTCGTGGTGGTCAACGAGGCCGAGCGCGCCACCGTCCTCCCCCTGCCCCCCGGCGCCAAGGTCACCGTGGACAAGTACCCGGGCAAAGGCTCGCTGGGCGGCCTGTTCACCGGCCTCTCGGCGGCCACGCAGCCCTGGGCTGTCATGGTCGCCTGCGACATGCCGTTTCTTAGCGTGGCGTTGCTCGAGCACATGCTCTCGCTGCGCGAGGGCCACGACGTCGTCGTGCCCGTGCTGGCAGACCCTTCCACCTCCCCTAAAAGGAGAGGGGGAAGGGGGGAGGGGTCGCGGGGGCCGGGCGGTGAGGCGCGCCCCGAGCCGCTGCACGCGCTGTACTCCACTCGGTGCCTGCCCTTCATGGAGCGCCGCCTCCAGGCCGACGACCTGAAGATCGCGCGGTTCTTTGACGAGGTTCGCGTTCGCTACGTGCCGGAGGCGGAGCTGCGGCGGCTGGACCCGGAGCTGCTCAGCTTCTTCAACATCAACACGCAGGAGGACGTGGACCGGGCGCAGGCGTTGGCGGTGCGAGAGTGCGCCACGCCGTCATTCTGAGCCGGAGCGTAGCGCAGGCGAGAAATCTCTCATGGCCCCGGAGTGCAAACGCGGCAGCCGGAGGGATGAACATCGTGTCACAATGTAGCCTCGACCCTACACGCGAGGCAATCAGAGGCGTAGCGACATAATGAGCACGCAGAACACGACCCAGGCCATCACCGTCACCGTGGAGCTGTACGGCGTCGCGCACATGGTTGGTCGCGAGCGCAAGGTCAAGATCGCCGTCGCGCCCGACGCCACCATCCGCGACGCCATCGCCGCGCTGGCCGATGCGTGCCCGAGGCTGGTCGGCAGGATCATCAGCGACGACTGCTCGCGGTTCCTGGTGGGCTACGTGTTCAACCACAACGGCGTCACGTTCCTGGACGCGCCGGACGCCAAGCTCGGCGCCCAGTCTGGCGACGTGCTCATTCTGATGTCCAGCATGGCGGGGGGATAGCAGCCTTCGCGTTACGTGAACTACATCGAAGCATCAGACATTTCCCCTCCCCACATAATTGTGGAGAGGGGTCAGGGGTGAGGTTTGTACGGCTACCACGGCCGCATCCTGATCGTTGACCTCACGAGCCAGCAGGCCCGCTACGAGCCGCTGGGTGAGGATGTGCTGCGCGCTTTCATCGGCGGCATCGGGCTCGGCACGTACCTGCTGTACCGCTTCTGCCCGCCCGGCGCCGACCCGCTTGGCCCGGAGAACCCACTCATCTTCGTCGGCAGCCCGCTCGTCGGCACGCGGCTCACCACTTCCAGCAAGTTCGCCGTCCTCGCCAAGTCGCCGCTCACCGGCTTCATCGGCGACTCGCTGTCGTCCAGCTTCATGGCCACCGAGCTGAAGGGCCTCGGCAGCGACGCCGTGGTGCTCACCGGTTTCTGCGAGACGCCCACGCTCCTGTTCCTGGATTCAGCTCCTCCCCCTTCCCTCGCAGGGAAGAGGGAGGAGGGGGTAGGTCTGGAGGGGAGTGGGGACGCCGTCAACGTCCGCTTCCTGCCCGCCGGCCACCTGCTCGGCCTCTCCACCTTTGACACCGAGGCGCGCGTCAAGGAAGAGCTGGGTGACCGGCGCATCCGCGTGGCGTGCATTGGCCCGGCGGGCGAGCGCCTGGTTCGCTACGCCAGCATCGCCAACGACGGCGGCCGCCAGGCGGGGCGCACCGGCCCGGGCGCCGTCATGGGCTCCAAGAACCTCAAGGCGATGGCCGTCCGTGGCCGCGCCCAGACCACCGTCCACGACCCAGGCCGCCTGGACGAGATCGGCGACGCGCTGACGAAGAAGAGCCTTGGCCCCGCCACCGAGAAGTACCGCGTGCTGGGGACAATGGCCAACGTGGCCGTCTTCAATCGCCTGGGTACGCTGCCCACGCGCAACTTCCAGCAAACCACCTTTGAGGGCGCCGAGCACGTGAGCGGCGAAGTGCTCTTTACCGAGCACCGTGTCAAGGACGCCCACTGCGCCAACTGCACCATCGGCTGCGAGAAGATCCTGATCACCAAGGACGCCGGCCCGGAGACGAAGGGGCGCATGGAGTACGAGACCCTCTTTGCGCTCGGCCCGCTCCTCGGCATCAGCGACCCGAACGCCATCATCCGCGCCGCGCGCCTCTGCGACGAGCTCGGCATGGACACCATCAGCGCGGGCGTCACCATCGCCTGGGCCATGGAGTGCGCCGAACGCGGCATTGACCTGGCGCAGTCCATCGCCGAACACTCACATTCCCCCTCTCCATCGTATGCAGAGGGGTTAGGGGTGAGGTCGGCGGGGCGGGGTGGAGGTGCTCTTCCTCCCCCTTCAGGGAAGGGAGCCGGAGGGAGAGGTCAGTTCCCCTCTCCATCGTATCGAGAGGGGTTAGGGGTGAGGTCGGCGGGGAATGGTGAGGGATCGTCCTTCCTCCCCCTTGAGGGGAAGCAGCGAGAAGGCGAGGTCGGCGAGGTGCTCCACTTTGGCAACACCGACGCCGTCCTCCGCGCGCTCAACCTCATCGCCCGCCGCGAAGGCGTCGGCGACCTGCTTGCAGAGGGCACGCGGCGCGCATCGGCTATCGTCGGCCACGGCTCCCATGCCTGGGCCATGCACGTCAAGGGTCTGGAGATGCCCGGCTACGAGCCGCGCAGCCTCAAGACCATGGCGCTTGGCCTCGCCGTTAGCACCCGAGGCGCTTGCCACAACCGCTCGTCCGCCTACGAGGCCGACTTCTCGTCGCGCGTGGACCGGCTCAAAGCCGACGAAGCGCGCGGCGCCATCGCCATGCAGAGCGAGGATTTTGAGTCCGTCCTGGATTCGCTCATCTGGTGCAAGTTCCTCCGCAAGGCGTTTGACGACTTCTATGCTGAGTCCGCCGAGGTGTACGAGCGCGTCACCGGCTGGCCCATCACGCCGGACGAGCTGCGCCGCGCGGGCGAGCGCATCAGCACCCTCAAGAAGCTGTTCAACATCCGCGAGGGCTGGGCCCGCGCCGACGACACGCTGCCGCCGCGTGCGCTCCAGGAGAAGCTCTCCGACGGCGTGGCGGCGGGCCTCGGCCTCACGCCCGAGGAGCTGGACCTGATGATCGCCAGCTACTACCGCGCCCGCGGCTGGGCGGAAGACGGCACGGTGCCAGAGGCAAAGCTGAGGGAGTTGGGGCTGGTGGACGTATTCGCGTCCTTCAGATAACCCCCTGCAAGCAGGAACTCTCCCCGTCATTCTGAGCAACGCGAAGAGTCTCTCTTGGCGTTGCAATAAATTGGCGTGGCCGCCACAATGTCACGCGATCCTTGACGCGGGTAATAAGGTTGCATGTTGTCACTGACGCGCTCTTTGCGTATCATCAGTATGTATTACGCATACGTATTCTAGAGGTGTATCAATGAGACGCACGGTTGTGGTTGACGACGACCTGTTAGAAGAAGCCCGCAAGGTGCTCGGGACCAAGGGCATCCGCGAAACCATAGAGACGGGCTTGAGGGAGGCTGTCCGCAAGCGCCGCTTGGAGGAGCTACGCCGCTCACTGGGGAAGGTGGAGCTTGGCCTGACCACCAAAGAGCTGGCGCGGCTGCGTGATGAACGGTAAACTTTTCCTGGTGGACACGTCCGTCTGGCTGGAGGTGCTGCCGGCCAGACGGGGCATGGCCGCCCTGCGTGAACGGATAGACTCACTTCTGGCTGCCGACGCTGTTGCCACGACTGGTATGATAAGGTTGGAGTTGCTGGGGGCTGCTCGCACTGAGCAGGAGTGGCAGCGGCTTAGCGAGCTATTGTCGGCCCTTCATCCGCTGCCCACGACAGAAGACCACTGGAATGAGGCTGCCAGGATGGGCTTTCAGCTCCGGAGGCAAGGGGTCTCAGTCCCCTTCACCGACCTCCTCATCGCGGCTGTGGCTGTGAAGGGCGCCCTCGTGCTACTCCACCGCGACAGACATTTTGACCGTATCGCGGCGCAGTTGCCCGTCCAAGTTGAAAGCCACCTTGCGATATGAGAAAGTGAGTCGCCATGATCACCGTCTCCCGCCAGGTGATGCCCCTGTCATTCTGAGGAGCGGAGCAACGAAGAATCCGTATCCTTGATCAAAGAAGGACATGCATCCATGACCACCGTTACCCGCCAGCAGCGCGAAGACCTTCGCCGAGACCTGCGTGAGCAGTTCCCTACGCGTGAGCGCACGTACCTGCTCCCCGCGCTCCACGAGCTGCACCGCCGCTACGGCCACCTGCCCGCGTGGGCCATGGAGGTCGTCGGCTGGCACCTGCGCATCCCCGCCAGCGAGCTGTACGGCGCCGCCACCAGCTACTCTGAGCTGCGCGTCAAGCAACCCGGCAAGCGCCTCATCCGCGTCTGCACCGGCGTGAGCTGTGTGCTGGGCGGAGGGCGGCAGGTGCTGGACGGCCTCGCCTCGGCGCTCAAGATCAAGCCAGGCGAGACCACCCCCGATGGTGAATACACGCTGGAGGAGACCCCCTGCGCCTTCCTCTGCGCCGTCGCCCCTGTCGTCCAGCGCGGCCACGACTGGGTGGGCCGCGTATCGCCGGACGCGGTCACCGAGCTGCTGCAACCAAGCGACGGCCACCGTTAGCCGGACTTGCCAATCTGGTTAATTTGCGTAATCTGTGGATAGCTACCCCTCTCCCGCTGGGAGAGGGAGAGGGTGACGGAAATGGACTACACGACCCTTCGCGCTGCCGCCCGGCGACGCTGGAACCGTCGTCACAGTGGCAAGCTGCGCATCGCTGTGCAGGTGGCCCACTGCTCGCAGGCCGTCGGCGCGGCCCAGGTCGCCGCCACGCTGCGCGACGCTGTTGAGCGTCACAGCCTCAATGCCGAGGTAGTGGAGACCGGCTGCGATGGCGCCTGCTTCCTCGCGCCGCGCCTCAGCATTGCTGCCGCCGCCACCGCCGCGCGGCCCGCCCTCTCCGCCGACGCCGTCTGGCTCTCGCGCGTCACGCTCCTGCGCGCCGAGGCCATCGTGGAGACGCTCGCCACTACCAGGATGCCGCCCTCCGACCCGGGGCCGGACCGCTTCTTCTCCGCGCAGACGCGCCGCATCACCGAGCGCTTCGGCCATGTGGACCCTGCCGACGTAGACGACTACATCGTCCGTGGCGGCTACGAAGGGCTGTGCAAGGCCCTCGCCATGACGCCGGAGCAGGTGATTGAGCAGGTGCTCGCCTCGGGCCTCCAGGGCCGAGGCGGCGCGTACTTCCCCGCCGCCCAAAAGTGGCGCGCCGCCCGCGCGCACGCCAACGTCGCCCGTTACCTCGTCGTCAACGCCGAGGAGGGCGAGCCGGGCATCTTTAAGGACCGCCACATCATGGAGGCCGAACCGCACCGCCTCATTGAGGGCGCCGTGATTGCTGCCTACGCCGCCGGCGCGGAGCGCGTGTTCCTCTACATCAACGCGGAGGCCGACCTGTCCGCAGCACGCGTGGCCCGTGCGTTGGAGCAGGCCTACGCGCTGAAGGTTTTGGGCGACGACGTGCTGGGCAGCGGCGTCCGCGTCCACGCCGAGATCAGGCGCGGCGCGGGCGGCTACGTCTGCGGCGACGAGACCACGCTCCTCAACACCGTGGAAGGCGACCGGCGCGTGCCACGCCTCCGCCCGCCGTTTCCCACCGACGCGGGCCTGTGGGGCAAGCCGACGGTCATCAACAACGTGGAGACGCTCAGCAACGTGCCCTTCGTCATGACGCAGGGCGCGGCGGCCTTCGCCTCCGTGGGCCTGGACAACGCCAAAGGCACCAAGCTCATCTCCCTGAGCGGCGCTGTCCAGCGCCCCGGCCTCGCCGAGGCGCCCATTGGGACCACGCTGCGGCACATCATCTACGAGATCGGCGGCGGGCCGCTCCCCGGCCACACGCTCACCGCCATCGCGTGCGGCGGCCCGTCCAGCGGCGTGCTGCCGCCATCCATGCTGGACACGCCGCTGCGCCCCGGCCAGATACACGGGTCGGGCGTTATCATGGGCGCGGGCGGCGTCATCGTCGTGGACGAGCGCACGCGCGTCATTGACGTGGTGCGCAAGCAGGCGTGGTACAACGCCAACGAGTCGTGCGGCAAGTGCACGCCCTGCCGCGAGGGTACGCCCAAGATGGCCGTCGCGCTGGACCGCCTTGCCTCCGGCCAGGGCAAGCAGGCCGACCTGGACGAGCTGCGGGAGCTGGCGGAGGTCGTCGGAGCGGCGTCGCTGTGCGGACTGGGCCAGGCAGCCGGCGGGCCGATCAACAGCTGGTTGCAGATGTTTGGAGAGGAGATGCGGGGGTTGGCGGGTGTGAGGTGAGGGGGTGTCATTCTGAGCCGGAGCACAGCGGAGGCGAAGAATCTCCCCTGACGTAGTGTGGAAGAGGCCTGGCCGCTGTGAGCTACTACGTTTACATCATGAGCAATGCCTCCAAGACCCTCTACGTCGGCGTCACCAACGACCTGACTCGGCGCGTATTCACCCACAAGAACAAGATGGGGAGTGCGTTCGCAAGGCGGTACAATGTTACCAAGCTCGTGTACTACGAAGAAACGAGCGAAATCACCTCCGCGATTACCAGAGAGAAGCAAATCAAGGGTTGGCTGAGGAGTAAGAAGATAGTGTTAGTTGAGTCGGTCAATCCCGAATGGAAGGACTTGAGCAAGGAGTTCCTCGGATAAGTGCCATGAGCATCTCAAGTTTTGTCAGGGGAGATTCTTCGGTCGTTGCGGTTCCCTCAGAATGACAGAGTGGGGAGTTGGCAGCGAACACGGAAACCAGGAGGGACCACATGCACATCACGCTGACCGTCAACGGCGCCAAGATCACCATCCCGGACGGCGCCTCCGTCCTGGACGCCGTCAACGCCTCCAGCACCTACATCTCCCAGCTCTGCAAGGACCCCGACATGAAGCCCATCGGCGCGTGTCGCACGTGCCTGGTGCAGATTGAGGGGCAGCGCGGCTTCCCCGCCTCCTGCTCCACGCCCGCCCGCGACGGCATGGTCGTGTCCACGGAGACGGCGGACGTGCGGCGGATTCGTCGCGTGGTGCTGGAGCTGACGTTGGCGATGGTGATGCCGGAGGCGGCGAGCGGCCGGGTGGGTGAGGTTTCGCCCTCACCCTCGCCCTCTCCCATCAAGGGAGAGGGACCCACCCCTTCTCCCTCCCCTGAAGGGGGAGGGAGCGAGAGGGAGAGGTTGGTGGGGAGTGGGGATGGAGGCCCTTCAACAGGCTCAGGGCGAGCGGATTACGCCACCGCCGACTTCCGCGAGCTCACCGCCGCCGCGCGCCATCACGACCTCGTCGCGCCGCGCTGGGCGCCGCGCCAGCGGGAGCCGATTGACACCAGCAGCCCCGTCTTCAACATAGACATGTCGGCGTGCATCATGTGCGGGCGCTGCGCCCAGGGCTGCCAGGACGGGCACCAGTTCATCGGCGCCATAGACGTGCTGGGCGCGGGGCAGCACGCCCGCATCGGCACGTTTGACAACAAGCCGCTGGTTGAGTCCATCTGCACCACCTGCGGCACCTGCCTCTCCGTCTGCCCGACGGGCGCCATCCACACGAAGGAGCAGGCCGCGCTCCCGCTAAGCGCCATGGATACCGAGGAGACCCGCCTCAACAGAGGCGCGAGAGCGTAGAGTTTTCCCCTCTCCACGTGAGTGGAGAGGGGTTAGGGGTGAGGCGGGATGGGCGGATGAAGGGCAGCGTCGTGCAGAGAGCGTGTGAAGGAGCAAGCCAATGGTTCAGCTAATAGAACGACCCGCAGCGATCACGAAGACCGTCACCTCCACCTGTCCCTACTGCGGCGTCGGCTGCGGCATCAAGCTCAACGTCAACGCCCAGGGCCGCATCGTCTCCGTGGACGACGACCCAACGAACAAGTCCAGCGTGGGCATGCTCTGCATCAAGGGCCGCTTCGGCTACACCTTCGTCCAGCACCCCGACCGCATCACCACGCCGCTCATCAAGGAGAACGGCGAGTTCCGGCTCGCCACCTGGGACGAGGCGCTTGACCTTATCGCCGACCGCCTCGCCGGGTACCGAGGCGACGCCTTCGCCACGCTCGCATCCGCCAAGGCCACCAACGAGGATGGCTACGTCCAGCAGAAGTGGTCGCGCATGGTCATGCAGAGCAACCACATTGACCACTGTACACGCCTCTGCCACTCGCCCTCGGTGGAGGCCATGCTCACGTCGCTGGGCAGCGGCGCGACGAGCAACTCCTACATTGACTACGAGGAGGCCGGCTGCCTGATCATCATCGGCTCCGACGCCAACTCCAACCACCCCGTCGCCGCCTCGCGAATGCGCCGGGCCATCGTGGAGCGCGGCGCCAAGCTCATCATCATTAACCCCAAGCGCATTGAGATGTGCGACTACGCCGACCTGTGGCTGCGCCCGCTCCCTGGCACCGACGTCGCGCTCCTCAACGCCATGGCCAAGGTCATCCTGGACGAGGGCCTCGCCGACATGGATTTCGTCCGCAACCGCACCGAGGGGTTTGACGAGTGGCGGCGCATCGTGGAAAAGTACACGCCGGAGCACGCGGCGCGCATCACCGGCGTCCCGGCCGATGAGATCCGCCAGGCGGCGCGCATCTACGCGCGCCCGCCGTTCAGCGGCTCGTGCCTCATCTGGGGCATGGGCGTTACACAGCACACCAACGGCACGCCCAACGCTCACGCGCTGCTCAACCTCTCGTTCGTTGCGGGGCAACTCGGCAAGCCCGGCGGCGGCGTCTCGCCCCTGCGCGGCCAGAACAACGTCCAGGGCTGCGGCGATGCGGGTTGCCTCCCCAACGCCTTTCCCGGCTACCAGCTCGTGGCGAACAATCCGGTCCGCGAGAAGTTTGAGCGCGCCTGGGGCGCCAGGGTCCCGCCCAAGGACGGCATGGTCGTCACTGAGTTCGTGGAGTCCATCCTGCACGGCGGCGTCAAGGCGATGTACGTAGTTGGCGAGAACCCGCTCCTCTCCGAGCCCGACCTCCACCACGCGGAGGCCGCGTTCAAGAAGCTGGAGTTCCTGGTCGTCCAGGACATCTTCATGCACGAGACCGCGGAGATCGCGGACGTGGTGCTGCCCGCGGCCACTTTCGCGGAGAAGGACGGCACGTTCACCAACAGCGAGCGCCGCGTCCAGCGCGTCCGCAAGGCCATTGAGCCGGTCGGCCAGTCGCGGCCCGACTGGGACATCCTCTGCGACCTGGCTCGGCGCATGTCCCGCAAGCTGGGCCTTGGCATGGAGGACCAGTTCAGCTACGCACACCCGTCGGCGATATGGGCAGAGATGGTCTCGCTCACGCCCAGCCTCGCGGGCATCAGCTACGAGCGGCTGGAGCACGAGGGCGGCATCCAGTGGCCCTGCCCCACGCCCGACCACCCCGGCACCCGCTACCTGTACGCCGACTCGTTCCCGCGCGGGCCGCGCGCCCTGTTCGTGGGGTTTGACCAGGAGCCAGCCGCCGCCGAGCTGCCCGACCGCCGCTTCCCGCTCATCCTCAACACGGGGCGCATCTTGTACCACTGGCACGGCGGCACCATCACCCGCCGCGCCGTCAACCTGCTCGCCAAGGCGCCGGAGCTCCAGGTGCTCATCCATCCCGCCGACGCCGAGAAGCACGGCGTCGTCAACGGCGAGTGGATCCGCGTGCGGTCCCGGCGCGGCGAGTTGGAGGCCCGCGCCCTCGTCGGCGAGGGCACGCAGGAAGGCTCGGTCTTCGTGCCGTTCGTCAAGCTCGCCAAGCACGCCGCCAACTTCCTGACCAACGCCGCGCTGGACCCGCGTTCCAAGATCCCCGAGTATAAGGTCTGCGCGGTGCGGCTGGAGAAGGTGGGAGAGGAGCAGGCGACGGACTCGGTGGGGAGGAGAGGTGGCAGACGCGGGTAGAACAGCAGCGGGTTTTCATTGCCGGCGTAGGGGCCCTGCCCAGTTCGCTCTCTCTCAGGGGGAGAGGGATCGGTGAGGAGGGATCGAAGACGCCGTCTAACACAACTAAGCGGAAGATCTTGGCCGGCTTTGCTAGCTGGGCCATGGCTGAGTCACCGCGTGCTTCCCTTCTATTTTTAGAGGTCAAAATTAGCGGAGAAAGAAGAATTGATGTGCTATGCGTGGAAGAGCCCGTTGACGGCGCTGGAGTACCACCTGCTGTTCGGGGCGGTGGGCGGCCTGGCGGCGGGGTTCGCACTATGGAAGGGCGCGAAAAAGCGTGACAAATAGACAAGGCGTGGTACCGTAGTATGCTGACGCACCGCTCCTAGTAGACAAGTAGAGAACGGTTCTCACTCGGGGCACTTCACGGGAGAAGAGATATGACGACTAAGCGCAGCACCGAGGAAACCAGCCAGGACATGGACAAGGCCGCGCGCGAGGCCGCTGCGGAGCTGGAGAAAGCCCGCATTGACTCCGACGAGCAGGCCAAAGCGGTGGAGTTCGTCGCGCAGTGGTGGCGTCGCCACTACCTGAAGGCGGGCCACAAGCGGCTGGCGCGTGCGCTTCTGGAGTACGCACCCCGGAAGTAAACGCCGCCGCTGTAGTCCTTTCCCTCTTGGGGCTGGCTTGGGTGAGGTTTCTACCCCTTCAGGTGCTTGGCCAGGAACGCCTTCGTGCGGTCCCACGCCAGTGTAGCGCCTGTCTCCTGGTACGCGCGCCCTCCCGGCTCCGCGAAGCCGTGCCCCGCGCCCGCGTAGACGTTCAGGTCCACGCTCTTCTTATACCTCGCGGCCAGCTTTAGGAACTCCTCGCGCTGGTCCTGTGGGATCGCGCCGTCGGCCTCGCCGTAGTGGCCCTGCCACGGGCACCACAGATTCGCCACGCGGTCGACCGGCATCACGGTCGTGTCGGCCTGGGTGTCCGGCCCGTAGTGCATCTGGTTGTAGAACGAGACGCACGCGCTCAGGCGCGGGTTGTGGCAGGCGAACACCAGCGGGAACGCGGTGCAGAAGCCGATCACAGCGATGCGGTCCGGCCGCACGACCGGCAGCCCCTGGAGATAGCTCAGCGTGGCGTCCAGGTTCAGCAGGTGCGACCGCTCGTTGATAGTGCGGAAGAGCGGCAGCAGCGTGGGATACGTGGCGGGCCGGGGAAGCTGGTCCTCCGGCATGTGCGAGTACATGTCAAACACCAGCACCGCATAGCCCTGCACAGCGATGCTCTTCCCGATGTCTACCACGCCGCCGGTCAGCCCGCCCGCGCCCGGGTGAACGATGACGGCGGGGAGCTTGCCGGCAGTCGGCGGGTACATGAGCACGCCACGTAGCATGATGCCTTCGCCGGGGAACGCAACGCGCGTTTCAATGAGTCCGTTAGGCATAGGTACCTCCAGTAGATGGTTGTTGAAGCCCTCGGTCAATCGTCGGTTGCGTAGGGCGGGTTTCAAACCCGCCGCTACCTGCTGGCCTCATTGCGCTGGTCGCCGGTAGCTTGCCTCCGCGTCGGGGATGTTGAACCGTGCGAGCATCGCCTGCTCCAGTACGTCGGGGATGTTGGAATCCGGGTCCAGGTCGAGTTGTCCTAGCCTTTTAATAGCCTTGTTAACCTGCGCTTCGTTACCGGCCTGAATGGCTAAGCGAAGCTCTTGGACGACCTCTTGGAACTTGGCAACCGATCTCAGCGCGGCTGCCTTGAGCTCGGCGAGGTCGGGTACTTCCGGCGGAGGCGTCATCTCCCCGACACGCTGTCGGTACCCGTCCATTTGCTGAGTAAGGGTAGTCAGAGCAGAGTTGATTTTGAGAAAGTCCTCACTCGCAAGCTTGGTCCCAACGTCCGCAGCCGTAAACGCGTCCTCAACGTCGTTGCTGGCCTGGTTCATTCGTCGCAGGAAGCCCACTGCGGCATCGCGCCGCTGCTGGAAAGTCGGCGGTGGTGGCGGTGGTGGCGGTGGCGGTGGCGGTGCGGGCGTCGTAGTAACGGTGGCCGTCTTTGCCGGCGGCTCAGCCTTGTCACCACCACACGCCATGGTGAGCCCAAGCACCAGTAAACCAGCTGCGCCAAGCAGTATTAGCCTCGCCACTCGTTCAGTCCTGATGTATCTCTCCTTCTCCGGTATGGTTCCTAGCGAGGGGGATCCTAGAAGATCGCCAGCGGGTTCGCCGGCGATCCCGTCCCCGTCTCCACCCGCAGTGGCGCTAGTATGAACATGAACTCCCACCGGCTCCGCTGTTCGCACGCCGCCGTCAGGTCCTCAAAGTTGCCGTTGTCCATCAGCCACAGGCCCATGATCGGGATGCCGACCTGGTGGACCGGCTGAATGTACGCCTCGTACCCGCTCGGGACGGCGTCGTTGGCGCTGTCCGATCCGAGCATGGCGACGCCGCGCTCGCGGAGCCAGGGCAGGCACGCCCCGTGCAGCCCCGCGCGGCCTTGCGCGAGCGGCCACGCCCCCAACTCCTTGCGCCGCCGCCAATGCCCCGTGCGTATGAGCAGTGCGTCGCCCTGCTCCACGCGGACTTTTTGCGCTTTTTCGGCGGCATCCAGGTCCTCGGGAAAGATCTGGTGGTCCTTGCCCGGCTCCAGCCACTTCACACCGCGAACGCGGGGGATGTCCAGAAGCACCCCGCGCGTGACCACGCCCATGTGCGCCAGGCCGATGGCCCCTGCCTTGGCGCCGTCCCGCGCCGTGACCAAGCCCGCCGAGCGCCCATTGTACATCTGCCCGTTGTGGAGGATGTGGCAGGGAGCGTCCAGGTGCGTGAAGTAGTACCCGTGGTACGTGATGCCGTAGAAGTCGCCGGTGCCCTGCATTCGTCCCGGCTCCGACTTCTGGCTGGCGAAACCCTCGCCGGTGCCGGTCATAAAGTGCATGAACGGGCTGGTGATGTCGGGCGCGACCTCGCCACGCGGGATGGGCCGCGCGCAGCTCACCGAGACGCCGTCCCGGACGAGTTTGGCGGCTTGCAGGCGCTTCTCCGGCGTGATGAGGTTCAACGTGCCAATCTGGTCTTCCTTGCCCCAGCGCCCCCAGTTGCTCAGCTTGGTGAAATAGCTCCCGACCTCGGCCTGGGAAGGCACACGGGGCTTGTCGCTCCTCTTAGCGGTAGGCTTCCCTGCGGAGCGCGTGCTGGTCCTTCGTGCGGTGGTTTTCGTCGTTATGCTCCCTCCTTCACCCGCGATATTAACGGGATGATACCAGTGAAAGTGGGACGCAGCAAGGGTTGAGGTGATGCACCTGCTCCGCCTGCCAGGGTGCGACACGGGCCTGTCGCCTGACCGGCGCGCCGGTGCTACGATGGCAGCATGGTGAGCAAGCAGCCAAACGTGGTGTCGGGACTGGGCCGTCTGGAGACGTTCCGCCGAATCCTCAAGCTTGAGGAGCAGCGCGGCTACGACAACAAGGCGGTGACGGGCGGGCTTGACGCGTTCGCGGTCCGGTTGCGCGAGGAGCTGGCCGCATCCGGCGCGGAGGGAGGCCCGCTCCTGGAACGTCTGCAAGCTGCGGGCGTGCTGGGGAAACCGTATGGTGACTTGGCGCCGGAAGCTCGGCGCGTATGGGTGTCCAGTGCCCTTGCGGCCGTGGCCGACACCCTTCCCGGAGGGACGCCCGGAGCCGACGCCCTGGCCCACACGCGCGACGTCGCCCCGTCGCCGCTCGCCGCGTCGCAAGCGCCCGCGGTCGTGCCTCCCGCGCAGGCCCCGAAACAAGCGCCGAATCAGACCACCCGCCCTGCGGCGCCTTCCCTGCCGCTCAGCACGCCCGTCACCAAGCTGCGCGGCGTCGGCAGCGGCATCGCCGAGAAGCTCAGCGCCCTCGGCATCGCCACCGTCGGCGACTTCGTGCAGCATTTCCCGCGCCGCCACCTCACGCCCGTCCGCATCGCCGACCTGGAGGACGGTTCGGAGCAGGCCGTCGTGGGTACCGTGTGGGAAGTACGCACCGTGCGAGCAGGCGCCCGCAACATGCAGTCCACCGAGGCGGAGTTGGGCGACGACAGCGGGAATATCCGGGCCGTCTGGTTCAATCAGCCCTTCGTTGCCAAAAACCTTCACGCCAATGACCGGGTCATGCTCACCGGCTATTTCCGCGAGTTCCGAGGCCAGCCGACCTTGGAGGCCAACAGCTACGAGATTCTGAACAACGCCGAGGGGCTGTTTCCCGTCGGGCGTCCCTTCCCCGTGTATCCCACCACCGAGGGGCTGACGCAGCGCACGATCCGCCGCCTCATCCGCGAGACGCTCGCGCTGGCCCTCCCCGCCGTGGAAGACCACCTGCCGCAAGCGACGCTCCAGCGGCTGGCGTTGCAGCCCAGGGCGGCGGCGCTTTCGGCGTACCACTACCCCGAGGACAGCAAGGCGCTGGAGCCCGCCCGCCGCCGCCTCGCCTTCGACGAGCTCCTTGTCGCCCAGCTGGCCATGCTCGCCCGCAAGCAGCGCTGGCAGCAGGCCGATGCCATCCCGCTGCGCCCCCCCGAAGCCGTCATGCAGGCGTTCGTCCGGTCGCTGCCGTTCACGCTGACGGCGGCGCAAACCAAGGCGCTTGATGAGGTGTTCGCCGACCTCGCGCGCTCGTCGCCCATGAGCCGCCTGCTCCAGGGCGAGGTCGGCAGCGGCAAGACCGTCATCGCGCTCGCAGCCCTGCTCAGCGCGGCGGTCTGCGGCCACCAGGCGGTGCTCATGGCCCCCACCGAGATCCTGGCCGAGCAGCACTTCATCACCGTCTCCCGCCTGCTGCATGGCCTTGCCAGGCCGTCGGAGGAGTCGTACGTCACCACCGTGTACGTGGACCCGCACCCGCAGCCCATCGCCATCGGTCTGCTCCTTGGCAGCATGCCCAAGCGAGCGAAAGCAGACCTGCGCGAGCGCGTCGCCAAGGGCATCGTAGACATCGTGGTTGGCACGCACGCGCTCATCCAGGACGAGGTCGACCTGCCGCGCCTGGCCATCGCCGTCGTGGACGAGCAGCACCGCTTCGGCGTGGAGCAGCGCGCCGCGCTGCGGGCCAAGGGCACGCGCCCGCACCTCCTGGCGATGTCCGCCACGCCCATCCCCCGCTCCCTGGCGCTCACGCTCTTCGGCGACCTGGACCTCTCGGTGCTGGACCAGCTGCCGCCGGGCCGCGTCAAGGTGCGCACGCGGTGGCTCCGGCCCGACCAGCGCGACGCCGCCTACTCGTTCGTCCGCAAGCAGGTGGAGCAGGGCAGGCAGGCCTTCGTCATCTGCCCGCTCATCGGGAAGCCCGCGGCGAAGGACGAAGGACGCCAGGCCGCGCTTTTCGCCGTTGCCCGCGAGGAGGACGCAAAGCAGGTCAGGGCGGCGCAGGCCGAGTACGAGACGCTGGCTCACCAGGTCTTCCCCGACCTGCGCGTCGGCCTCCTCCACGGTCGCATGTCGCTGCGCGAGAAGGTCGCGGTCATGGAGCGGTTCCGCGCCCGTGACCTGGACATCCTCGTCTCCACGCCGGTCATTGAGGTGGGCGTGGACGTGCCCAACGCATCGGTGATGATGATCGAGAGCGCCGACCGCTTCGGCCTCGCCGAGCTGCACCAGTTCCGTGGCCGCGTTGGGCGCGGCGAGCATCCCAGCTACTGCATGCTCCTGTCGGACGACCCCTCGCCTGAGGCTCAGGCGCGCCTCGCGTTGCTGGAGAAGGAGTCGGACGGCTTCCGCGTTGCCGAGGAGGACCTGCGCCTGCGAGGCGAGGGCGAGGTGCTAGGCACGCGCCAGAGCGGCGTGGGCGGCTGGCGCGTCGCGCGGCTGTCCGACCAGGAGCTGGTGCAGCTCGCGCGCACGGAGGCGGAGCGCCTGCTGGCCAAGGACGTCGCCCTCGAGCGCCCCGAGCATCGCCTGCTGGCCGCCGAGCTTGAGAGCGTGCTCAAGACGATGCCCGACTACGCGGAGCCGAGCTAGGGAAACGCATTCGGCCAAGGACCTGGAGCGGCGCATCAGATTGGGAAATGAAGGGAGCTCTATGACAGGAGCGAGAGATTCTGCGCAGAGTGACATCGCCCCCTTACAATAAGAGCATAAGTTCTTCTATGCTCTCCCCATGACCGCAGAGAACAACTTCGCCAGTCCACTCGCCTGCCCTCAGTGCAAGCCAGGCGACCACCGGAGCGCGCTCAAGTGCTGCGCGGCCAATGATGCAGTTCGCTCCATCGCGCCGCTTTACAAGCCATGCCCTAACGAAGACCAGCACAGCGACGCACCCCTCGCTAAAGAAAATTTTTCTGGCGCTCATGGCCTCCCATGGCTTCGCGACCTGCTTCTGGAGATCGCAAGAACAAAAAAGCAATGCAAACAAATCAGCCCCGTCCACGGGCCGCTTGGCTACCACCCGCCTTGTGGCTGTCCGGCAAGCCGTCACAAAAGAAAACCAGCTAACGGTGACCCATCAGCCCATCTCATGATAGGATTTCGTTACGATGATGATTAGAGAGCTCCTCGCCCAACGCTTTCGTGACGCCTTCGCCGCCGCCCAGGCCCAGGGCGCCCTGCCGCCCGGCGCGCCCGCCGACGAGATCATTGAGCGCCCCCAGAAACCGGAGCACGGCGACTTCGCCTGCACCATCGCCATGAAGGCGGCGCGCACGCTGCGCCTGCCGCCCATCAAAATCGCCCAGGCCGTCGTGCCGCTCGTGGACAAGGGCGCCGAGATCCAGGACATGGACATCGTGCCGCCGGGGTTCATCAACGTCCGGCTCAGCCCCGCGTGGCTCCAGGGGCACGTGGAAGCGATCCGCGCGGAGGGCGAGCGCTTCGGACACGTCGCGTCGGGCGCGGGCCGGCGCGTGCAGGTGGAGTTCGTCAGCGTCAACCCCACGGGGCCTATCCACGTGGGCCACGCGCGCGGCGCTGTGCTCGGCAGCGCGCTCGCCAACATCATGGCCGCCGCCGGCTACGACGTCACCCGCGAGTACTACGTCAACGACGCCGGTACGCAGATGCAGCTCTTCTACCGCTCCCTGTACGCGCGGTACCTCCAGGCGCTGGGCCGCCAGGCGGAGATGCCGCAGGACGGCTATCGGGGGCAGTACGTGGTGGAGTTCTGCCAGGAGCTTGCCAAGGAGATGGGGACGCGCCTAGCGGACATGCCGGAGGAGCAAGGGCTGGCGGAGATCGGCCGCATCGGCCTGGAACGCATGCTCGCCGCCATCCGCACCGACCTGGAGGCGGTCCGCGTCACGTTTGACGTGTGGTTCAGCGAGCGCAGCCTGTTCGCCGACGGCACGTACGAAAAGAGCATGGAGCTGCTGAAGCAGGGCGGCTACCTGGTCAACCGCGATGGCGCGCTGTGGTTTGAGTCCACCCGCCTTGGCGACGACCGCGACAGCGTGATGGTGCGCAGAACCGGCGCGCCCACCTATTTTGCTTCAGACGCCGCCTATCACTACAACAAGCTCTGTGTGAGAAAATTCGACCGCGTCGTGGACATCTGGGGCGCGGACCACCAGGGCCACGTCAACCGCGTCAAAGCGGTGGCCGAGGCGCTGGGCGCGGACCCGAGCAAACTCACCGTCATCATCGGGCAGATGGTGGCGCTCAAACGCGGCGGCGAGGCCGTGCGCGCCTCCAAGCGCACCGGCGAGCTGGTGACGCTGCGCGAGCTGGTGGAAGAGGTCGGCCAGGACGCGTGCCGCTTCTTCTTTCTGGCCCGCTCGCCCGAGGCCCAGATGGAGTTTGACCTAGACCTGGCGGTGAAGCAGTCGCAGGACAATCCGGTGTACTACCTGCAGTACGGCCACGCGCGCATCGCGGGCATCCTGCGGAACGCCGCAGAGCGCGGCCTGCGCCACGACGACGGCGACGTGGCCCTGCTCACAGCGCCCGAGGAGCTGGACCTCATCCGCAAGCTGCTGTCGCTGCCGGAGCTGGTGGAGGCGATGGCCCAGCGGCTGGAGCCGCACCACCTGCCCCACTACGCGCTGGAGCTCGCGACGGCGTTCCACCTGTTTTACGACCGCTGCCGCGTCATCAGCGAGGATGAGGCGCTGACCAAGGCGCGCCTCAAGCTGGTGGACGCGGCGCGCATCGGCATGGCGCAGTGCCTCCGCCTCATGGGCATGGCAACGCCGGACCGGATGTAGAGGCGCAAGCAACCAAGTCCCAACGCTCGTAATTCCACGCCAGCGATGCTACGTCAATTCCAGGCTAGCCTTGAGGGCTCGGTCAATCCGCTTCATGGCTTCAGTCATCACGTAACCAATCGGACTGCCGAGTCTGGACTTATCCACCGTAATGATCTGGGCGCAGTTCACGGTCCCGCGCTGGTCCAGTCCACTTTCGCTGGGTTCCAACACAACGAGAAATGAATAGGCACGCGGAGTGTTTGTCCGCGTCATAGTGGCCACTATGGTGGTGGGAGCTGAGCGGTTTCCGACGTTGTTCTGGACGACGACGGCTGGCCGGACACCGGTCTGTTCACTCCCACGTCCTGGAGTCCAGTCAACCCAGTAGATTTCACCGCGACGTGGGCTTGCTCGCAGCACTGCGGCCTCCCTTGCGGTGACGTTTCTTTGGTTGTGGTTGGGCTGCCCATGACTCGCCCTGCAAAAGCTCAGCTACAAGCGGCTCGGAGTCGCGCGCAAAGGCAAGCATCTCGTCCGCGAACTCACGGTAGCCCTCCTCCATGAGTTCGTCATATTGCCGTTTGCGCCATTGCGTCACCAATTCAGCCACCACGGCGCTCACAGGCATCCGTTGCTCCGCTGCTTTGCCTCTAAGGAACTCTGCCAGGTCTTGTGGAAGGCTAACGCTGATGCGTTTTACCGTGCTCACTATTGTTCCTACCTTGGTTATGATCAACAGTAATACTAGGCCGAGTACGATGGTTAGTCAACCGACCTGCCATATGCACATGACGCTGCAGCGGCAACCGAGAGGGTCGCTCAATTCCGCGCTACCGCTACTTCTCGGCACCCAGTTTTCGGTGTGTGCAAGGAGCGCGACTAACAAATCCGCTATTGCCCGCCCGTGGCCAGTCTTACGTGGTTTCGGAGGACGTGGCGGGCTGTACCCGCAGTGCGTCGCTCCGCATGCGCGCCAGCACTGCCGTGAAGACAAGCCCAACGGCGCATACCGCGGCCACCAGCCCGAATCCCACGGCGAAGGAGCCCGTGGCGTCCTTGAGAGCGCCAAGAAGCAGCGCAAACGTGAACGATCCAAGGTTGGCAAAAAGGTTGTTGAACCCGGTCGTTGAGCCTGCCGTGCGCGGGCCCAACACCTCAACAGGCACCTGGAACAGAGCGCCAAAGTAGAACTGCACGAACATCGCGTTCACGGTGATAACAAGGATCAATACGGGGAGGCTGTTCACGGCCACGAGGAGGCCCGTGGTGATCCCGAGCATCGCCAGCGCGAACGCGATGACCAGCGGAGGGTTTCGCAGGCGGTCGGAGACGTACCCGCCGATAGGGTTGGACGCGGCGGTGGTGAAGTCGCGGAGCGCGATGACCAGGCCAACGGAGGTCAGCGCCAGGCCCCTCTCGTCAACGAGCAGCGTGGGGAGCCAGAACTGGATGCCGGTGACGGTGGCCAGGCGGATGTACTGCACGGAGCCAGTCACCCACATGAAAGGCATCCGGAAGAGCGCGGCCGTCTCGCGGAGGGTGACCTGGGCCTGGCCCGCGACGCGAGGCGGCTCGCGGCCGAACCGGAGCAGCGCAGCCGCGGTCGCCACCCCTACCAGAGGGAAGGTCAGGAACACAACGCGCCATCCCACCTCGCGCGCCACTAGCGGTCCGATCAAGTCCAGGACCACCAGCCCGGCGAACCCTCCAGTGGAATACACGCTCATCACCGTGGCTCGGCGGGTGGGCGCAAACCAGCGCGTAACCAGCGTGAGGCCCGGGATGAACAGCAGCGACCGGAAGAAGCCCGCAAATGCCTGGTTGACCACCGCCTGCCAGTAGTTCTGGACAAGGCCCAGGGTGATGGCGAACAACATGGCGCCTAACAGCCCGGTGCAGAACAGTCTTTTGGGACTGTACCGGTCTGCGAGGAACCCAGCGGGCACCTGCATGATGGCGTAGACCAGGATTGACGTCGCGGAGAGGACGCCGGCCTGCGTGTAGGAGATGTCCAAGTCTTTTCGGATGAGCGGGAGGAACAGGCCAACGCTGCCAAAGGCTAACGAGTGGAAAGCCTGGGCCGCGATGGTAAGCACAACCGTGCGAAGCCTGCCGCTTGCGTGGGCTTCTTTCTGCGATGCGTTCGCCACTCCAGAAGCTCCTCACATGCTTCGCCCAGGTCGAATGCGGCGAGCAAGACGTGGCGCGTAGAGAGCTGGGTAGACGTCAGTGCCGCCAGAGAGCGAGTCGCCAACTGGCTACGACCCCAGCCCGCCGTTCCTGAGATACCGCGCCGTCTTCTCAACGTACTCCTGAGCGTAATGCCTGATCAGCTCCTCGTGGCGTGTCTGGATCTGGGAGCGCACCTGGCCGGGGATGCCCATGACCATGGAGCGAGCGGGAACCTTGAGGTCCTCAAGGACGACGGCGCCCGCGGCGATGATGGAGTAGTCCCCAATCTCCACGCCGTCGTTGACGACCGCGCCGTTGCCGATGACCACGTGGCTGCCGACCTTCTTGGCGTGGCAGACGACGCCGTGGCCCAGGGTGACGTAGTCGCCGTATTCCGCGTCGCCGTCGCTGTGGACCACGCTGTTGTCCTGGATGTTCGTGGCGCGCCCGATGCGGACCTTGCCCATGTCCCCGCGGATGACCGCGCCTGGCCACACGCTGCTCTCCGGGCCGATCTCCACGTCGCCGAGCACGTACGCGGCCTCGCTGACGAAGGCCTTTGGGTCAACCTTGGGGCGCTTGCCTTCCAGGGCGCGAAGGGTCATGGCCGCCTCCTCGTGCAAACGTTGGCGAAGCGCAGAGGCTCAGCGCAGGTGTAACGCCGTCGCTAAGCATCGGGCGGCGCTACGATACCGTCTGCGAGTCTTGAACCTACGGCAGCACGTAGCGCGCAACGACGAAGTAGAACATGCCTGCCGCCGCTACCGTCAAACTGTGAAACACCTCATGATAACCGAAGACCGCGGGGTAGGGGTCCGGCCGGCGTGTCGCGTAGACGATGCCGCCGATGGAGTACGTCAGGCCGCCGAGGAGCAGCAGCGCGAACGCCTCGTGGGGGAGCGACTGCCACAGCTTGTACATCGGGATGAGGCCGACCCAGCCGAGCGCAACGTATGGCACTGTCCGCAACCAGCGCGATTCGGCCCTGCTGGTCAGGGCGAGCGCAAAGCCTATTCCGGCCAACCCCCAAACGACCGAGAGGATAGGTATTCCCCAGGCGTTCCCTAACGCCTGGAGCGTGAACGGTGTGAAGACGCTCGCAATGAACACGTAGATCATCGCGTGGTCCAGGCGGCGAAGGCGGCTCAACCGGAGCACGTGATATGCCGCGCTTGTGGCATGCAGCAGGATCAAGGCCGCGCCAAAGATGGCGGCCCCGACCACCGCACGGGCCGAATCGGCGATGAGCACCAGCGCCACGAGCGCGGCCGGGGACAGGAGTGCGGCCAGGAGATGAATGTAGCCTCTTAAGAGGGGGCGCGCGGGAGAAATCGTCACCCCCACGTGGACCTCCTGCCCTGGGCACGGGCGTTGTTCACCGGTAGTGCGCTGGTCCCAATTGCCAACAAAACGCCCGAGCCGGCACAGCCTCCACTTTCCATTGCCAAACCGTTCAACGGCAATGACTCATGACGAAGCCCCAACGTCCAGGCGGAAGGCGCGGTGCAGGACGCGGACGGCCTCGTGCACCTGCTCCTGGTTGACGATGCACGTGATGCGGATCTCCGACGTGGTGATCATCTCAATGTTGATATTGGCCTCGGCGAGGACGCGGAACATGCGGGCGGCGTAGCCGGGGGCGAACTGCATCCCGGTGCCGACGATGCTCACGTTGCCCAACTTGTCGTTATGGTTGACGCCGCGGGCGTGAATCTGCTCCGCCACCGGCCTGACGACTTCCAACGCGTGTCTGAGGTCGGTGCGCGCCACCGTGAACGAGAGGTCGGTGAGGCGGTCCACGCTGGCGTTCTGCACGATGGTGTCCACGCTCACGCCGCCGGCGGCAAGCGGCTCAAAGATCGTGGCAGCGATGCCCGGGCGGTCAGGCACGCCAAGGACGCTGATTTTCGCCACGTTCAGGTCATAGGTCACACCGCGAACGCGCTCGCGGACCTCCATGCTCACCTCCCGGTGAATGAGGGTGCCTGGGGTATCTTCAAAGGACGAAGCTACGAGAATGGGGACGTTGTAAATCTCCGCCAGCTCAATGGAGCGCGGCTGCATCTTGGCGCCGTGCGCCGCCAGCTCCAGCATCTCTTCGTAGTCAATCTCGTCCAGCTTGCGGGCTTCGGGGACAACGCGCGGGTCGGCGGTGTAGATGC
Source organism: Dehalococcoidia bacterium (assembly GCA_009693045.1). Classification (GTDB taxonomy): domain Bacteria; phylum Chloroflexota; class Dehalococcoidia; order Lucifugimonadales; family SHYT01; genus SHXZ01. Next base: position 104,103 of record SHXZ01000002.1, read on the forward strand.
CCTGCACGTCGGTGTAAATCTCGCACCGGTCGGCCTTGAGCGCGGCTGCAAGGGCGACCGCGGTCACGTCGGAGCCACCGCGGCCCAGCGTCATCACGTCCATGCCCTCACTGACGCCCTGGAACCCCGCCACGATGACGACGCGGTCCGCCGCCAGCTCATGCAACACCCGGTCCGGCTCAATGGAAGCGATGAGGCCCTTGCCGTGGAACCCGCCCGCGCGGATGCCCGCCTGCTGGCCGGTCAGGCTGACCGCAGGGCAGGGAAGGGCGTTCAGCGCCAGGGAGACGAGCGCGCACGAGACCACCTCGCCGGTGGCGAGGAGGGCGTCCATCTCCCGTCCCTCGGGGCGGGAGCTGACCTGGTTCGCAAGCTCCATCAGTTCGTCCGTCGTGTCGCCCATCGCGGAGCACACGGCCACGATCCGGTTTCCTTGCGCGCGGGTCTTGGCGATGCGCTGGGCCACGTTGCGGATGCGCTCCGCGTTGGCCAGCGAGCTCCCCCCGTATTTCTGGACGATGAGCGTCACGTTCCCTCAGCCCAAACCCTCTCCCATAGGGAGAGGGAGTTACGTGTGCAAAACGAAGTAGCCAGAGCACATTGTGCGCTCATAACGCCTGATGAACAGGTTACGGCATGGCGCGTCGCTATTCAACGCTTACGATCTGCGCGCCCTGCTCCGTGGGCTTCGTGATGACCACGGAGCCCTCCAGGCTCGCCTTGCGCGCCTCCTCCGCCATCTCGTAGGCGATGGTCATCTCTCTGCCGACCGTCAGCGCTAGGACCGTGGAGCCTGCGCCGGAGAGAAACACGCCCAACGCGCCCGCCTGCCTCGCCGCGCGGAAGAGCAGCCGCATCTGCGGGAAGATGCGCTCCCGCTGCGGCTGGTGGAGCCGGTCGTTCGTGGCGACGTCCAGGACGTCAAGGCGTCTCGTGGCGAAGGCGTTGACGAGCAGCGCGGCCCTGCCGATGTTGTACACCGCGTCCTCGCGGGCGACGGTTGGCTCCAGGACGGCCCGGGCCTTGGCCGTGGGCATGGGCATGGTGGGAATGAACAGCACGGCGGAGAGGCCCGGCGGCAGCGGGACGCGGGAGGCGACGACCTTTCCGCCCTCTTGCACCGCGATCTGGCAGCCGCCCAGCAGCGCGGGCGTCACGTTGTCGGGGTGGCCCTCTTGTTCGGTCGCGAGGTTGAGTAGGTCCTGCTCCGTTAGCGGGCTACCGCACAGCGCGTTGCCCGCGACCAGCCCCCCGACGATGGCGGCGGAGCTGCTGCCCAGGCCTCGTGACATCGGGATGACGTTGTGGCAGGCGAGAGCTAAAGGCGGCTTCTCTTGGCCCAGTCGCTGAAAGACGGCGCTGACAGCGCGAAGCACCAGGTTGCCCTGGTCGCGGCGGATGCGGTCTGCGCCCTCGCCGGTGATCGTGACCCCCTCGCGCCCGCGCTCCAGCGTGACCGTGTTCCACAAGTCCAGCGCCATGCCCAGGCAGTCAAACCCCGGCCCCAGGTTGGCCGTGGTGGCCGGAACGCGGACTTCCGATCTTTCGAGAAGATTCATTTGGAATCTACATGCCGGATCAACGCGTCAACTAGCACCTGTTGACCCATCATCGGGGCTGCACTCATTGTCTCACTGAGCAACTGGCTTGTAGACTCCTGACCGATGGCGTTCCGAATGTTTTCTAACATTGTGTCCCGCTCTTTAATTCGACCTACGAAATGGTACAGTCCAGCAATTAATATCAAATTGTGCCCACGGTTCACCACCTTCGTGTTGCGCCCTTCGGCTTTGATGCCTCCAAATGACACTAGACCATTGAATAACTTGAGGATCATTCCATAACGTCGCACGAAAGTAAACGCGGGAACCTCCTTGCTAAACTCCAACTCTGCGTAATATAGAAAGAACCACCAAAAAGCCCACCCGGCCGCTTCTGCAAAGTCCTTATCCTCAAGCCTAGATTCGACTAAGTCGCGAACTTTGTCACTCAATTCGAAAATGAGAGAGCGCGTCGTCTTTCTGCCGTTCTCTTGGGCTAACTCTTTGGCTAACTTCTGAACTCCGGCCACCCCGGCAAGTTGATCGAGCCGATAGATCTCAACGCCGGTTAGGGCGTGCTTTTCCTGGAAATCACTCAAGCTAAAGGTATGCATAGGTTTCCGCCTATCGGATGGCGCTGCTGCTGTGCCGCTTGCGCAGCTCCGTCCATACCGCCTCCGGCTTGACGCCCGTGGACGCCAGCAGGACGAGCGCGTGGTAGAACAGGTCGGCGAGCTCCCCGGGCAGCTCGTCCGTGTTGCCGGTGGCGGCGGCTAGCGCGGACTCGCCCGCCTCCTCAATGACCTTCTGGCCCACGCGTGAGGTCCCCGCCTTGAGCAGCTCGGCGGTGTAGCTGCCCTCCGGCATGTCCCGCTGGCGGTCGCGGATCACCCGGAACACGTCCTCCAGCACCGCCGCGCCCGAACGCTCCGCGGGCTTGAACTCCGGCAGGTCGGAGAGCAACGTAAAGAAGCACCCCTTGTTGCCCGTATGGCAAACGGGGCCGGTCGGCTCCACCTGGAGGAGCAGTGTATCGCCGTCGCAGTCCTGCCAGGCCTTGCGAAGCTTCATGTAGTTGCCGGAAACCTCGCCCTTGTGCCAGAGGTCTTCCTGGCTGCGGCTGTAGAACCAGACGTCCTCGCCCTCCAGCGTGCGCTTGAGAGCGCCCGCCGACATGTACCCCAGCATGAGCACCTGGCCGGTGTTGATGTCCTGGGCGATGGCGGGCACGAGGCCCTGCGGGTCCTGCTTGAGCGGCATGGGAGCCTCCTCTGGCGGCACAAGGGGCCTGCGAAGTTCGCTAGTGCGTGCGGTAACGACTGAATGGCACTCCCATCGTAACCTTCCACTGTCAAAGGGGGAAGAGACGGAAGGTGATCAAGGCAACGCGCCGTCTTTCAACAGCAAAGGGACTTGTGCCAGCGACGTGATCACCGCGTCCGGCTTGAGCAGCCCTGGCTCAAGCGCCGCGCCGTCGCGGTCCAGCCACGCGGCGAGCATTCCGACGTTCTTGGGGCCCAGCACGTCGTCAAGCGGCGTGTCGCCGATGTACAGCGCCTCGTGCGCGGAGACGCCCAGGCGGCGCAGCGCTTCACGGAACGGGCCGGGGCACGGCTTGTACTCGCGCGCCTCCTCCGAGCTGAGCACCGCGTCCAAGCGGCCCCGGATGCCGCCGCGCTTGAGGAGCGTTTCCAGGCATCCTGCGTCCGCGTTGGAGACCGCGCCCAGCTTGTAGCGGCCTTGCAGCGCGTTGAGGAGCGGCAGCGTGTCCGGGAACAGCTCGCGGGTCGCCTGCCCATCCAGGCACCGCGCCACGGCGCGTTGTGCGTCGCCAGGCAAGCCTGTCTCTGCGAACACCTTCACGAAGCACTCGCGCCACGCCTGCTCGTACGTCTCAAACGGCTGCACTTGCTGCAACGTCTGGAGGTTGACGCGCCGTCGTCGGAAGCCTCGCTCGTGGGCGCGCCACTTGGTGTACAGGTCAATCGGCTCAATGGGAAGCTGCTGCTCCCGCACAATCTGCACGAAGGTCTGCTGCCACAGCGTCTGTTCGTTGTGGAACAGCGTGGCGTACACGTCAAAAACGACAGCGCGGATGGGGCTCACGCTAGGCCGCCTGCACGGGGTGAATCGCGATACCGCGCGAGGCCAGATACTCCTTGGCCTGAGCGATCCGGTACTTGCCGTAGTGGAAAATGCTGGCCGCGAGGACGGCGTCGGCGTGGCCCTCCTGGACGGCGCTTGCCATGTCCTGCAGCGTTCCCGCGCCGCCGCTGGCGATGACGGGGATCGACACCGCGTCGGCCACGGCCCTGGTCAGCTCCAGGTCGTAGCCGGTCTGGTGGCCGTCAGTGTCCATGCTGGTGAGCAGGATTTCGCCCGCGCCCATCTTCGCCATGTGGCGCGCCCAGGCCACGGCGTCCAGGCCGGTGGTGGTCCGCCCTCCGTTGACCAGCACCTCCCAACGAGAGCCTTCGCCGAGGCCGAGAGGGCCACGCACGGCTGGCCTGGTGGGGTCGGGTTGGACGCGGCGCGCGTCAATGGCGGCGACGATGGCCTGGTTGCCGAAGTGCGCGGCGGCCTGCTTGATCAGGTCCGGGTCGCGCACCGCCGCCGTGTTTAGCGAGACCTTGTCCGCGCCGGCCTTGAGCATTGCCTGGATGTCCGCCACGGTGCGCAGTCCGCCGCCGACGGTTAGCGGGATGAACAACGTCTCGGAGACGCGCTCCACCACGTCGCGCATGATGTCGCGGCTCTCCACGCTGGCGGTGATGTCCAGGAAGACTAGCTCGTCGGCCCCTTCCCGGTTGTAGAAAGCAGCCAGCTCCGCGGGGTCGCCGGCGTCCCGCAGTGAGACGAACGAGACGCCCTTGACGACGCGCCCGCGGTCAACGTCCAGGCAGGGGATGATGCGCTTGGTGAGCATGGCGCCAGCCTCGGCAACGGGGTGCGTTTGTGGCTTCACCGCCATGGAGACAGTATAACGCAGATGATGCGCGGGACGCATGGGAGGGACAGCGGACGTGGGGCGCATCGCGGTTCCGGGCGTGGTTCGGGACGCAAGGGCGAGGTATGACCATCGGTATCCGATGGTGCAAATGCCCTACCGAGAGAAAGCCTGGGTATGCTATACTCGCCGCGTAAGCTGTGCGCCGTGTCATCCTGCTCTCAGTTCCGCTTTCACGAATGGAGAGACGGGCCCAGCGGGGCCCTTTGTCCACGGGCAGGGCCTGACTGGATGTTCGGGCCTGGCGCGCCGCCTACCAGCATTCGTAAGGGGGGACGGCCGTGAGCCCAACCATTCGTTGGTTCTCCGAGGTCGCCAAAGAGGATGTGGGCTCCGTTGGTGGCAAGGGCGCCAGCCTTGGTGAGATGACCCGCGCTCAGATACCCGTTCCGCCGGGCTTCGTGGTCACCGCCGAGGTGTACTCATCCTTCTTCCGCGTCAACGGCCTCAGCGAGCCGATCCAGGGGCTTCTCACCTGGCTTGACTCGAACAACTCCGCGATGCTCAACGACCGAAGTGAGAAGATCAAGCGCCTCGTCCTCGCAGCGCCGATCCCCGCCGAGGTCGCTACCGAGATCTGCCACGCCTACCACAAGCTGGGAGCTGGACTTGTCGCCGTCCGCTCCTCAGCAACCGCCGAAGACCTCCCGGAGGCCTCGTTCGCCGGGCAGCAGAGCACCTACCTGAACGTCATCGGCGACGATGAGGTGGTCAACGCCGTCCGCGAGTGTTGGGCGTCCCTGTTTGAGCCGCGCGCCATCTTTTACCGGACGGAGCAGGGCTTCAACCACGCCGACGTCACCATGGCTGTGGTCATTCAGCGCATGGTCCAGTCCGAACGGTCCGGCGTCATGTTCACCGTAGAACCGGTCAGCAACGACGGCTCCAAGCTCACCATTGAGGCCGTGTACGGTCTCGGCGAGGCGGTGGTCTCCGGCGCCGTCACGCCGGACTTCTACCTCGTGGAAAAATCGCGGCTGACGGTGGTGGAGAAGAGGATCGCCCGGCAGGACTGGAAGCTGGTCCGCAACCCTGAACGCCGGGACAGGCTCCAGGACGCGAACCGGCGGATGGACATCCCCCACGAGGATCAGGGTGCCCAGAAACTCACCGACAAACAGATCATTGATCTGACGCGGTTGGGTTTGCACATTGAGCGCCACTACGGCGTCCCCCAGGACATTGAGTGGGCCTACGCGGACGGCGGCTTTTACATCGTCCAGAGCCGCCCTATCACCACGCTCAACACTGCGCCCGGCGAGATCAGAAAGATTGACGCCCGCGTGCTCCTCAAGGGTTCGGCCGCCAGCCCGGGCATTGTGTCGGGCCAGGTCTCGGTCGTCCGCGACCTAAGAGAGCTGGACAAGGTCAAGCGCGGCGACATCCTCGTCACCGAAATGACCACACCGGACTTCGTCCCCGCCATGAAGCGTGCTGCCGGGATTGTGACGGACAAGGGCGGAAGGACCTGCCACGCCGCCATCGTGAGCCGCGAGCTCGGTATCCCCTGCGTCGTCGGCGCCGAGACCGCCACCGCCACGCTCAAGCCTGAGGTCTGGGTGACCGTGGACGGCTCGGCGGGCGTCGTTTACGAGGGCAAGGTGGAGATCACCTCCGAGGTCTCCGCCGTCTCCGACGGCCCGGTGGTCCGGACCGCTACGCGGGTGTACGTAAACCTCGCCGACCCGGAGCGGGCGGAGTCCGTGAGCAAGCGGCACGTGGACGGCGTGGGGTTGTTGCGCGCCGAGTTCATCATCGCCAACACCATCAAGGAACATCCGCGCTACATGATGGATCACGGGCGCGGCCAGGAGTGGTCCGACAAGCTCTCACGCGGGATTGAGGCGTTTGCCAGCGTCTTCCACCCCCGGCCGGTGGTCTACCGGACCACCGACTTCAAGACCAACGAGTACCGCAACCTCCGCGGCGGCGAGCGGTACGAGGCGCATGAAGAGAACCCCATGATCGGCTATCGGGGCGCCGCGCGGTATTTGAAAGAGCCCGACCTGTTCAAGCTTGAGGCCGAGGCAATCCGCAAGGTGTGGGAGCGGTACCCCAGCCTCTGTGTGATGATCCCGTTCATTCGCTCGCCAAAGGAGCTGGCGGAGGTCAAGGCGCTCCTTGAGAGCCATGGCCTCTCGCGCGACCGCGGCATGAAGCTATGGATGATGTGCGAGGTGCCCACCAACGTCATCCTGCTGGACCAGTTCCTGGACGTCGGCATCGACGGCGTGTCCATTGGCTCCAACGACCTCACCCAGCTCACGCTCGGCATTGACCGTGACAACGAGCGGTTCGCCACCGCCTTTGACGAGCGGGACGCCGCGGTCATGTGGTGCCTTGAGAAGGTCGTGAAGACCTGCGTAGCGCGCGGCGTGACCAGTTCCATCTGCGGCCAGGCCCCCTCCGACTACCCGGAACTCACCGCCAAATTGGTGGAGTGGGGCATCACCTCCGTCTCCATCAGCCCCGACATGATTGACAAGACCCGCGAGAGCATCGCCGGCCTGGAGACGCGTCTGGGAAGGCTGCCGAAGCAGGAGCAGGCCTGACGCACCCTCTCCCCTCCGTACCCAGTACAAAATGCCGCACTCTTCAGGGTGCGGCGTTTTGTACTGGGAGCGTGTGGCTCATCCTTTTCTGATTCCGAGCATCTAAGTGGGTGAAATCGGGCAACGATACGCTACGCAGCAGCATCGGCACTGTCGTATAGTGACAGCTAGAGTGGGGCCGAAGGTCAAGAAGCATGACCCTCCTGGACGACGTCAAGCAGCGGCTGGACATCGTGGACGTGGTTTCGCGCCACGTCCAGTTGCAGCAGTCCGGCAAGACATTCAAGGCGCGCTGTCCCTTCCACAACGAACGCACCCCCTCGTTCATCGTCTTCCCTGAAAGCCAGACGTGGCGATGCTTCGGCGCCTGCGCCATCGGCGGCGACGCCATCGGATTCGTGATGCGCCAGGAGGGCCTTCCCTTCGGCGAGGCGCTCCGCAGGCTGGCGCGCGACCTCGGCGTCGCGGTCCCAAGCCCGGCGGCGCCCACGCGCGCCAACCCCCTCTACCAGGTCAACCGCGAGGCCGTTTCCTTTTACCAGAAGCACTTGCTGGAGGCCACCGAGGCGGAAGACGTCCGTCGCTACGTGGCAAAGCGCGGCATCACCGGCGACTCTATCGCCGCGTTCCAACTTGGCCTCGCTCCCAACGAGTTCGCAGGCCTGACCCACCACCTGAGCGGACTGAGCTTTCCGCCAGAACTCCAGGTGGAGGCCGGCCTGGCGCTGCGCTCCGACGACGGGCGCATCCGCGACCGCTTCCGCGGGCGGCTGATGTTCCCCATCTGGGACGCGCAGGGCCAGGTCGTCGGCTTTAGCGGTAGGTCTCTTGACGGCAGCGAGCCGAAGTACATGAACAGCCCCAAAACGCCGTTGTTTGACAAGGGGAGCCTCCTGTACGGCTGGCACCGCGCCCAGGACGCCATCCGCGCCGGCGGCGAGGCAGTCGTTGTTGAGGGCTACACCGACGTGATTGTGCTCCACCAGGAAGGGTTCCAGAACGTGGTCGCCTCCATGGGCACCTCGCTGACGCAGCAGCAGGTGGGCCTGCTGGAGAGCCTGGCGAGCACGTGCGTCCTGGCCCTGGACCCGGACGCGGCGGGCCAGGAGGCTACCTTCCGCAGCCTGGAGACATCGTGGCGGGTCTTCCAGCGGCCCGAGGGCGGACGGGTCCGCGGCGGCACCGTCATCCACGACCGGCGCAAGACGATCGTTCTCAAGATCGCGGGGCTGCCGGACGGGAAGGACCCCGACGAGATCGCGCTTCAGGCCAAGGACGCGTGGCGGACGGTCATCCAGGAGGCGAAGAGCCTGCCCGACTTTCTGTTTGACACGCTTCCGCCCCGCTACGACCTCGCCACCGCCGAGGGCAGGCGACAGGTCGCTGAGCGGCTTGGAGCGGTCGTGGTGGCCCTGAGTGCGCAGGAACAAGGGCGGTACCTCACACGCCTTGAGCAGCTCGTCGGCGTTGACCGGCGCACGCTGGACGAGGTGCTGGGCATCAGCCGCCGTGCGTTGCTCCGGCAGGCGGGCGCGCAGGTCCGGGGCACGCCGTCGGCTGGGGCCGCTCCGTTCCGCCAGGTACTGGGCGACCCGTTGGAGCGGAACATCCTCCGCCTCTTGTTCCAACACCCCAACCTGGAGCAACACGCAGAGGCCCTTTTGCCCGACCATTTCCAAGGCGCGGAGAACCGGGAATTGTTTACAGCGTGGAAGGCATGGGGTACACTGGAAATGCTGCAGGAGAATCTTGACCCTGTGCTACTGCAACACCTCCGGGAACTGCTAGACGCTAACACCGTGTCCGGCGGTTCCATTCCCCCACGCGACGAACTGGCCGATTGTGTCCGCCGTTTGGAAGAGCGGCGACTGCGCCAGATGAAACGCCGCCAAGAAAGCGCTGATGTTCAGGATGGAAACGAATCGGGCGATGGGCCTGTGCAGGATGTCCTGGAGGTCAATCGCCGTCTGCTGGAGTTGTTTAAGGAGCGCGGCGAGCGAAGTCGCACGTGAGAGAGGGTATGAGCCCACATGGTTGTGAAGAAGAGCAGCCCTACCGCCAGGCGCATCCAGAAGCTTCCCGATGTCGTTCCCGTCCCAGTGGATGGAGACGGACCTCTGGACATTTCCGGCGCTTTGCCGCGTGAGGTGACCGAGGAGCAGCAGGAACGCGCCGAAGGTCCCATCCTCGCGCTCAAGCCGGTCCTCGGCGCTGACATGGAATCGGAGGAAGAGGGGGAGAAGTCCCCCAGCCGCGAGGAGCCGTCGTCGGCCGATCTGGTCGAGGAGGAACAGCAGGAGGAAGAAGAGGAGGAAGAGGCCGAATCGGTTGAGATGATTGACGATCCCGTCCGAATGTACCTGAGGGAAATCGGACGGGTCAGGCTGCTCACCGCGCAGGACGAGCGCCGTCTGGCGCGGGCCATGGAGAGCAGCGCCTATCTGGACAAGCTGGAAGCGGAGCTGAGCGGGGGCGAGGGCAGGCCGGTCAAAACCGCGCGCATGGTCATCGCCATGGCGCATACCGTGGCCAAGCTCAGCGACCACGCCTCGGCCGTCGCCGCGACGCTGAACCTTCCGGCCAAGGTCACCGTCGGCCAGATCACGTCTGATCCCAAGATGCGAGCGGAGCTGGATGGGCCGATCAAGCCCGAGTCCATGCAGTCTCTCATCATCAAGCTGGAAGAGCCCCTGGAGGTACTGCAGCCGAAATTCCTCGCCCTCTCCATCGCCAGTCGCCTGCTCTCGCCGGACGCCGTTGAAGCGGTTGGCCCCGACACCCACCTGACCGACCTCGCAAAGAGGGTGGAGCAGCGGAAGGTGCAGCAGGCGCTTGAGGCGGCCGAACACGCGATGAGCGACAGCTTTGCCAAGGTGAGGGCCGAGGGTCTCAAGTCGGAGCGGCATCTGGCCGAGGCGAACCTTCGTCTCGTCGTGAGCGTCGCGAAGAAGTACATCGGGCGGGGCATGACCCTGCTGGACCTCATCCAGGAAGGGAATATTGGCCTTATTCGCGCGGTGGAGAAGTTTGACTACCGCAAGGGATACAAGTTCAGCACCTATGCCACGTGGTGGATCCGGCAGGCCATCACGCGCGCCATCGCCGACCAGGCCCGTACCATCCGCATCCCGGTGCACATGGTGGAGACAATCAACAAGCTGTTCCGCCAGCAGCGCCGCCTGGTGCAGGAGTACGGCCGCGAGCCCACCAGCGAAGAGGTCGGCAGGGCGCTGGAAGTGCCGGCCGAGAAGGTCCGCGAGATCATCCGCGTCTCCCAGGAGCCGGTCTCGCTGGAGACGCCCATTGGCGAGGAAGAAGACTCGCACCTCAGCGATTTCATTGAGGACCGCACCGCGCTGGCGCCCATAGACGCCGCCTCGTACCAGCTCCTCAAGGAGCAGGTGGCAGAGGTCCTGGGCACCCTCACCGAACGCGAGCGGAGCGTGCTGGAGCTGCGCTTCGGCCTCAAGGACGGGCGCAGCCGGACGCTGGAAGAGGTAGGCCGCGCCTTCGGTGTCACCCGAGAGCGCATTCGCCAGATAGAGGCCAAGGCGCTCCGCAAACTGCGCCACCCCACCCGCAGCCGCAAGCTCCGAGATTTTTTGGAGTAAAGGGCAGGACGCAAGCAGAATTGTAACAACCAGGCCGAGGAATCCCTCGGCCTGGTTGTTACAATGGAGGCGACGTTCCAGAGTAGCCATGCTTGGAAAGGGAACGTTCTGAAAGGACTGGGCGGTGAAAACGTCTAAAACCAAACGGGGACGCTCTTGTCCGACTGAGTCGGTAGAGTTGCAGATTCCCGCTGACCCGGCCATCGCCGAATACATCAAAGCCTTGCGCGCACGATATGCAAAGTACGCGTTGCCGGAAGACGAAGCGCGCCGTCTGATTGACAAGGCCATGGGAGAAAAGACCTTAACTGAGATCCTGTTTCAAATGCGCAACGAGTCACTCTGAATAGCTTGACGTGCTCACGTATTACTTGGATACCTCAGCATTGATGAAGCGGTACCGTACTGAGCTAGGTACCGAAGCCGTTCGCGAGCTCGTTGGCAACCGCTCCCCTGAAGACGTGTTTGTTACGTCTCAGATCACAACTCTGGAAGTTGAGGCCGCCGCTGCCCGGGCACTGAGGGGCAGAATGCTTGAGCAGGAAGCCTATGACGTTCTGCTCGGCTGGTCTGCTCAGGACGTGGGCCGAGTTTTCGCCTTGTACCCCGTTACGGGTGAGACGATACGAAAGGCCATTGATGTCACTCGCACCCATGGTTTGCGCGCTGGTGACGCAGTCCACGTGGCCACTGCTCTGGAATTCACCGGATCACGGAGCGTGGTCGTCCTTGTGACAAGCGACAAAGAGCTGTTGACCGTTGTAGCCCGTGAGCGATGGCTGGTCGGCCTGGACCCACAGGGTCCGGACGCAATTGAGCAAATTCGGATCCTGAGATAATAGCCCATGCCAGAAGCCCCAGACCTCCAGGTCATCAAAGAGTTTCTCCAGCGCACGCTCACCGGCGTCGCAGTGACGCAGGCGCGGGTGCTGAAACCCATGGTGCTGCGCTCCCTGGCGGCACCTGACTTCTCCGAAGACATCGCCGGCCGCGCCTTCACCGGCTTCTGGCGCAAAGGAAAGCTCCTCGGCTTAGAGCTCGCCTCCTCGTTATCAACCCCATGCTCAGCGGCGGCCTGCAGGACTGCGACCCCAAGGAGCGCGTCAGCGCCAAGACATTCCTTATTCTGTCGCTCAGCAACGAGCGGGAGCTGCGGTACTTTGACGACGACCAGATGGGCATGGTCTACTACCTGCGCCCGGAGCAGCTACAAGCCGTGCAGCGCCTGATGGAGCAGGGGCCCGACGTGCTGGATGCTCCAATGACCCTCGCGGAGTTCAAAGCACGGATCAAACCCTTTCGCGGCGAGATCAAGGGCGTGCTGACCAGGAGTGCCTTGGTCGCGGGCAACGCCCTACGGGGACGAGATATGCTTCGCGGCGGGCCTCTTCCCCTTCCGCAAGCTCAGCTCGCTGTCGCCGCAGGAGGTGGAGCGGCTCTGGCGCGCGACCTACGAGGCGCTGAAGGCGGCGGTGCCGGTGCTGCGGCAGCGGGTCGGGGAGGACATCCACCACAAGGTCCGCGACTTCTTGCAAGTCCACGGCAACGGCGGGCAGGCGTGCCCCAAGTGCGGCAGTCGTATCACCGAGATCAGGGCCAACGGGAGGCTTCACAACTACTGCCGCCAGTGTCAGCCGGGCTCGCTCATCGGGAGCTTCGCCCATCCCGCAAGGGCAAGCCTGGCGCAAGGTAGCGATGGCCGCCGTTGAGGCCCAGGTGCACATTGAAAACACCAACCCGGAGGAGGCGTTTGACGCGCTGGCTGACCCGCTGCTCGTGCAGTTCTGGTTTCCGTTCGAGTTTACGCTGAATCCGAAAGTCGGTGGCTCATGGAGTTTCCAGCGGAGCGCGTGGGACCGGCCTGCGTCAGGCGTCATTGAAGCGATGCAGCCGGGCGTGATGCTCCGTATGCGGTTCACCGGGGCCATGCGCGGGCTCGTGAACATCACCGTGCAGCGGGAGGGCAACGGTGTCCGCGTCGCGGTGCGGCACCAGGATTCCGGCGACGAGGCCGAGGCGCTGGACGTGTGGACCGTGGGACTGGAGCGTCTAAAAGACTACCTGGAGGCGCAGACGCCGTGACTGCGCCGAGCGCGCTCACGAGGCACCTGGAATCAGCGAGATTCGTGAGTAAAATTCAAAAATTAGCTAAGAAAAGTACCGGAAACCTCTTTACATCCCAAGGCAACGGTGGTAGGGTTGGGAGTGCTCAGCTTACCTTGAGAGGTAGCTGCATTCTGCTTCCGGCCTACCATGCCGAGGAGCCCAATTCATGAGTATCCGCATAAGCGGCGGCGTAGCGCGCGGCCTGCGCCTTCCACCTGTCAAAGAACAGGGCACACGGCCCACCTCCGGGCGTGTGCGTTCCGCCATCTTCTCCATCCTCGGCGACGCCGTTGAGGGCGTGCGCGTGCTTGACCTCTTCGCGGGCAGCGGCGCGTACGGCATAGAGGCTCTCAGCCGCGGCGCGGCATGGGCTGATTTCGTGGAGTCCCACTCGCGGCAATGTTCCGCGTTGCGGAGTTCGCTGCAACACTTGCAATATGCGGAGCACACCGCGGTGTACTGCGCCAAAGCGGAGCGGGCGATGGCCCTTCTTGAGGGCAGCTACGGCATCATCTTCCTTGACCCGCCCTACGGCTACACCAGTCTGAACGAGTTCATGGACCGCATGACGGCCTCGCACCTGGTGGACCAGCATACGCTTGTGGTGCTTGAGCACTCACGACACGACCAGCCGCTGGCCGTGCACGGGGCCTTTCCGTTGGCCAAGCAGCGCCGATACGGCGAGACCGTGATCTCTATCTACGCCTACGGGAGAGCTGCATGGTGACGGCGCTGTATCCGGGGACGTTTGACCCGGTGACCTATGGGCACGTGGACATTGTGAAGCGGGCGGCCTTGGTGTTTGACCAGGTGCTCGTTGCGGTATACGACATGCCCCCAAAGAGTCTCCTCTTCACCACGGAGGAGCGGGTGGGTCTCTTCCGCGACAGCATAAAAGACATCAGGAACGCCCGCGTGGTGCCCTTCACCGGCCTGGTGGTTAAGTTCGCGGAGCAGGCCGGCGCCAAGGTGATGATCCGGGGGCTTCGGGCCGGCCAGGACTTCGAGTACGAGTTTGACATGTCCTTGATGAATAAGCACATGGCGCCTGAGATTGAGTCCGTGTACATGATGAGTAGCCTGGCGTTCCAATTCCTGAGCGCGTCAAGAGTCAAGGAAGTCGTTCAGCTTGGCGGGGATGTAACGAGTTTTGTCCCAGAGAACGTCGTGCGTGCTCTGAAGGCAAAGCTCCAACAGACGGCCCGTGAAGGCCGCTAGATAGAAGGAGGTCGCCGTGGAAATCTTGGCCCTGTTGGACAAACTGGAGACTTTGGTGACAACGTCAGGCCGCATTCCCGCCACCAAGAAGGCGGTGGTGGACTCCGACAAGATGCTGGACCTCGTGGACCAGATCCGTTTGGCCGTGCCCAAGGGGATCCAGGACGCTGAAGAGATCCTCATGAAGCGCGAAAGCGTGGTGAACCATGCCGTCCAGGAGGCGAGGCGCATCAAGTCAGAAGCGGAGCACGACGGGCGCAGCCGCGTCGAGGAAAGCACGCTCGTGAAAGAGTCCAACAAGAGGGCCGAGGAGATCCTCGCCGAGGCCAAGCGCCGGTCTGACATGTTGCTGCAGGACACGCAGCGCAAGACCTACCAGATGACGCAAGAGGCCCAGCAGTTCGCGGATGGCCGGGTGAACGAAGCCAGCCACTACGCCCAGGAAGTCCTTTTGAAGCTGGAGCAGCAGCTCTCCGCGCTCCTCAACAGCATCCGGCGTGGCCTGGATACCCTGGATGCTGGGAAGCCGCCCGAGGCCCCCGTTGCCAACGGGAACTCCAACGGCCACAAGAACGGCCGCTTCAACGGGGTCAAGAACGGCGCCGCGCAACAGGAAGTGCTCGCCAAGTAGGCGTGCCGGCTGGCGTTCTCTGATGGTTTTCTCCTTGTCGTGAGGAGGGGCTACCCCCCCTCGCCCCTCCTCACGACTCCCCCACCCGCGACCGCGTTGTCCTGTGAGGTATGCAAACAGTGTCCGGCGCCGGAGCGTGGAAACCTGGCCCTCTGCGTCCGCGGAGTAAGCCAACACCAATCGCGGCGCTTCTGCTCGCTGAGCAGTTGACGCCGTTTACCCCCTGCTCGCCGCTAGAGCCGCCCTCACCGCCAACCGTTCCTCTAGCTCCAGTGCTTGCGGCAACGGCACGTCGCCGCCGTGAAGGAGCGCCTGCCTCGCCAAGGCCATGACGTGCGGCGGCTGTTGAGCAAGGCGCCTAGCCAGGCGCTCCACCGTTGGCAGAAGCCTTTCACGCTCCACGATCGCGTGAGCCAGCCCCATGCGCAACGCCTCCTTGGCGGTGTACCGTCGCGCGGTCAGCAGGGCTTGCAGGGCGCTGGGCATCCCAACGAGGCGGGGAAAGGTCTGAGTCCCTCCGGCGGCGGGCACCATGCCCAGCCCCACTTCCGGCAATCCGAACGTGGCGTCCCGCGAAGCAACGCGGATGTCGCACAGCAGCGCCATCTCCATGCCGGAGCCGAGCACGAAGCCGTGCAGGGCGGCGACGAAGGGCTTGGGAATCGTAAGCCACAGCTCCCACACGCCCCGCTCAAACCGCACCTGGCGCGCGATCGTCTGCGACGGCGCCGACCCGAACTCGGTGAGGTCAGCCCCCGCGCAAAACCCGCGGTCCCCCGAGCCGGAGAGCACCACCGCGCGCACGTCCGCGTCGTCGCGGACGGCCTGCAGCGCCACCCACAGGTCGTCGCGCATCTTCACGTTGTAGGCGTTGATGACGTGTGGCCGGTTGAGCGTGATGAACGCGATGTTGTCACGCTTGGAGAGGATGATCGTTTCAGGTGCTTGTGTACTCTGTGTACTCATATAGTTTAAGTTCTAGCGTCCAGAAAACGATGCCCTGCGTCGTTGGGCGAACGATGCCAGCCCCTCGGCGCGGTCCTGGGTGCTATGCAGCAACACGGCAAGGTCCGCCTCAAGGCGCAGACCGTCCTCAAGCGGCAGGTCAAGGCTTTTGAGTACCGCCTCCTTGGCGTACCGCGCGGCGATGGGCGCGGCGGAGGCGATGCGCTCGGCGAGTTCCTTGGCCTCGGCCATGAGCTGGCCCGAGGGGACTACCTGGTGGACGAGTCCGATGGCGACCGCCTGACGCGCGGTCATCCGGCGGCCTGTGAGAAGCAGCTCGGTGGCGCGGGGCAGGCCGATAAGGCGAGGAAGGCGCTGCGTGCCACCGTCCCACGGAAGCAGGCCGTGCTGGAGGTGCGGGAGGACGAACGACGCGGTGTTGGCGGCAAGCCGCAGGTCGCACGCGAGGGCCAGCTCCACGCCTTGGCCTATTGCGGGGCCGTTGATCGCGGCGACGACCGGCTTCTCCACCGCCGCGATGTGCGAGGCGACGCGAAGCCGGCGCAGACGTTCCAGGATCGGCGCGGGCCCAGCCTCGCCGTGGGCGAGCCCGGCGGGCGGAAACCGCCCGGCGCTGAACACGCGACCCGCGCCCGTCACCACCAGCACACGCACGCCGTCGTTCTGCCGAACGGCCTGGCAGGCCTCCGCCACCTCCGCCGCCATCTCCGCCGTGATCGCATTTGACGTCCGCGGCGAGTTCAACGTGAGGAACGCAACGGAGCCGTCCGTAGTCAGACGTATGCTTGTGCACGTCATTGGTAAGCGCTTCTCGGAGATCCGAGCTGAATTCGCAAAGCACGCTCCTCGCGTCAAAGGCTCAACGAACGGCGTCGGCGGCGGTGTCTGAAGCGCTCCGCGTGCCCTGGCCTCGGTGCTCCGCGCTCCGCACCTCTTTACAGCGCCCCGTCACCACCGTATAATACGCTCTGTACTGGGGACAACGTAACCCCGCAACTGCGGGGAAGGCCTCAGTCTTTTTGTATTCTGGTGGCAAGTCACATGACGCAACGCAAAGTCCAGTATCTCACCCAAGAAGGCTACACCAAGCTCGGCGAAGAGCTGGACCTCCTTCGCACGGTCAGCCGTCGCGAAGTGGCCGAGCAGCTCAAGCTCGCCGCGGATGTCGGCGGCACTGCGGACAACGCGGAGTACGACGACGCCAAGCGCGAGCAGGCCCGTGTGGAAGGCCGCGTGCAGGAGTTGGAAGAGCTGTTCCAGTCCGTCCAGGTCGTCAAACAGGACCAACCGAGCACTGGGCGCGTCCGCGTCGGCTCGAGCGTTACCGTGCGAGACCCGAAGGGGAAAACGCTCCAGTTCCTCATCGTCGGCAGCGCCGAAGCTGATCCCAGCCAGCAAAAGATCTCCAACACCTCGCCGGTTGGCATGGCCCTCATGGGGAAAAAGACTGGCGACGAAGCGAAGGCTGAGACCCCTACCGGCGTCGTGAAGTTCAAAGTGGTCAAGGTCCAGTAGGCTATCCTGACGCCCCGTTTTTGTCATTCCTGGTCCGCCGAAGCGGACGAAGAATCCGTGCACATGCACAGCCCCACCAATCGGTATCGAGGCGTGTGTGCAACGGTGTGCTACCCCGGGCTTGCGACATTGCTGAGGGAAGGCTATGCCTGACCGTGGCGAGGAACTCTTTGACGTCCGCGTCCAAAAGCGCCAAGAGCTCAAGTCCCAGGGCGTAGATCCCTACCCTGCGCGCGTCAACCGCACCCACACCAACCAGCAGGCAGCCGCCCTCTTCGCCGAGGCGGAGTCCGTCGCTAAAGTGCAGAGCGCCGAGGCGCGCACGTCCGATGTGAGTATCGCCGGGCGCATCATGGCCATCCGCAACATGGGGCGCTCGGCGTTCCTCAAGATTGTTGACGGCACCGGCAGCCTCCAGGCCCATCTGCGCCGTGACCTGCTTGGCGACCGCTACGTCATCCTCGCCCAGCTTGACCTCGGCGACCACCTGGGCGTCCGTGGCCCGCTCTTCCGCACCCGCACCGGCGAGATCACCGTCGAGGCGCGGGAAATCGCTGTGCTCTCCAAGGCGCTGCGCCCGCCGCCGGAGAAGTGGCACGGCCTGAAGGACACCGAGCAGCGCTTCCGCCAGCGCGAGCTGGACCTCATGTCCAGCGAGGAGGTCCGCAATCGCTTCCTCCTTCGCGGGCGCGTGGTGCGGAGCATCCGCAACTTCCTGGACAACCGCGGCTTCCTGGAGGTGGACACGCCGATCCTCGTCCCCGTGCCCGCCGGCGCCATGGCGCGCCCCTTCACCACGCACCACAACGCCCTGGACCGCGACCTCTACCTCCGCATCGCCACCGAGCTGTACCTCAAGCGGTGCATCATTGGCGGTCTGGACAGGGTGTACGAGATCGGCCGCGTGTTCCGCAACGAGGGCATTGACCTGAAGCACAACCCCGAGTTCACCACTCTGGAGAGCTACGAGGCCTACGCCGACTACCGCGACGTCATGCGCATGGTGGAGGAGATGGTCTCCACCGCCGTCCGCGAGGCCACCGGGGCCACGCGCGTGACTTTTGGCGACGATGCTATTGACTTCGCGCCGCCGTGGCCCCGGCTTGACCTGCGCCAGGCCATCCTGGACGCCACGGGCATTGATGTTGACCGCAGCACCGACCCCCAGACCCTCGCCGCCCAGATGCGCGAGGCGGGCATAGACACCGGCGCGCGGGCCAGCTTCGGCCTCCTCGTGGACAAGATCGTCTCCGACAAAGTGGAGCCGAAGCTCGTCCAGCCCACCTTCCTGGTGGACTACCCCAAGGAGATGTCCCCCCTTGCGAAGGAAAAGCCGGGCAACCCAAGCTACGTGGAGCGGTTTGAGGCTTTCGCGGGCGGCATGGAGATCGCCAACGCCTTCACGGAGCTGAACGACCCGGTGGAGCAGCGCAAGCGGTTCCAGGACCAAGAGGAGCTCCGCAAGCTCTACGGCGAGGAAGACTTTGACCGCCTGGACGGGGCGTTCCTGCTGGCGATTGAGCACGGCATGCCCCCGACAGGCGGCCTCGGCGTGGGCATAGACCGCCTCGTCATGCTCTTCTCTGGCCAGCGCTCCATCCGCGAGGTCGTGCTGTTTCCGCAGTTGCGGACGTAGGGGAGCGAATTGCAAAATGTCAGATACTAGCCAATTGAAACAGGATGTTGAAGAGCATGTGCGAAGCTGGCTCGCAAACCGTTACTCGGGAAGGAAGTTCACGTCCAGCAAGGTCGGTTTTGATGGAGGAGGGAGGGTGGAGTTTGACGCTGTTTCCGATGACGGTACGATTGTTGCCGCTATACTTGCTAACAGAGCGAAAACTAGGAGTGGCAATGACAACACTGGTGGTTTACGCAAGGCACTTCTCGACCTTTGTCAGTTGAGACTGCTTCCTGCGCGTCATTCAGCGAAGTTAATGGTTCTCACGGATCAAGAGTTCATAAAAAGAATCGAAGCAAGAGCAAAGAAATCCGTAGGCAAGGGCGATGTTCAATTGCTCTATTGCCCTTTGCCCCCCCCCCCGAGATCGAATCTGAGCGAATGCGGGCCATACAGGAAGCAAGTATAGAACAGCGGAGTAGTCTGGACGATAAATGAGAGAACATAATCCCCCGTCGCCACCTCTGCCGTTGCCCCGTTCACCGCGCCCTCACCGACCGTGGCAAAGCCCATAGATGCTAAACTAGTCAAAAGCCTGGAGAGCAGAGCGAAATGGGCGTCTTTCGCCATCCTATTGAAGTCGGAGACCCGGCTGGTCGCCGCTTTGAGACTGTGGACGCGGTCGTGGACACGGGTGCCAGTTTCACCGTCGTTCCCGGCGCGGTCCTGCGCCGGCTCGGCATTGTGCCTCAAAGAACGGTGAGCTTTCGCCTCGCTAATGGCACGGTTATGGAGAGGGAAGTCGGAGAGACAGTTGTCCGGATTGGTGGCAATCGGGCCACACGCATGGTCGTGTTCGGCGGCGAAAGTGACCCCGCACTGCTGGGCGCAGACACCTTAGAAGGCCTTCTGTTGGGCGTTGACCCTGTTGCGAAGCGTCTCGTTCCTGCTGAGGCATACCTGCTTTTTGACCAGGTAAGGCGCCCATAAGCGCACCAGGCTGTGATCAGCGAGCTGTAGGGGCGATTCATGAATCGCCCCTACACGTTTAGAATGGTCTGCACAAGTGCGAAACTGACCGGGAAGGGGACAAACTATGCTCTCCCTTGACCTCATCCGCAAAGAGCCGGAATCCGTCTGCCAGGCCCTCGCCAACCGCGGCGAGGACCCCACCATCGTTTCGAAGGCGCTGGATCTGGACACGCGCCGCCGCACCACCGTCACCGAGCGCGACCGCTTCCGCGCCCAGCAGAACGAAGCCTCTCGCCGCGTGGGCAGCGAGGTCGCCGAGGCGCGCCGCCGTGGCGATCCCGCCGAGCCTCCACCCGCCCTCCGCGAGGAGCTCGCGCAGCTCAGCCAGCGCATTGAGCAGCTTGACCGCGACGCCGAGGCCATCGTCGCTCAGCAGAACGCCCTCCTCCTTACCATCCCCAACATCCCGCAGCCGGACGTCGCCGTCGGCCCGGAAGAGACCGCCAACCGCGTCATCCGCGCGTGGGGCGCGCCCGTGGACTTCCCATTCCGCCCGCGCCCTCACTGGGAGCTGGGCGAGAAGCTCGGCATCATTGACCTGGAACGCGGCGCCAAGCTCTCCGGCTCCCGCTTCTTCGTCCTGCGGGGCAAGGGCGCCCGCCTGGAGCGCGCCATCATCTCCTGGATGCTGGACGTCCACACGCGCGAGCACGGCTACACCGAGTTCCACGTCCCCTACCTGGTCAAGTCCGAGACGCTCGTCGGCTCCGGCAACCTGCCCAAGTTCGGCGACAACCTCTACCACGACGCCGAGGAGGACCTGTGGCTCATCCCCACGGCGGAGGTGCCGCTCACCAACCTCCACCGCGACGAGATCCTGGAGCCGGGCACGCTGCCGCTGCGCTACACCGCCTTCACGCCCTGCTTTCGCCGGGAGAAGGCCGCCGCCGGCCGCGACACGCGCGGCATCAAGCGCGTCCACCAGTTTGACAAGGTGGAGCTGTACAACTTCGTGGAGCCGAGCAAGTCCGCCGAGGCGCTGGAAACGATGGTGCGCTGCGCGGAAACGCTGCTCCAGCGTCTGGGCATTCCTCACCGCGTCATCCAGCTCAGCACCCAGGGCATCGGCTTTGCGTCGTCCAAGACCTACGACCTAGAGGCGTGGGCGCCCGGCAGCGATGAGTGGCTGGAGGTCTCCTCCTGCTCCACATGCACCGACTTCCAGGCCCGCCGCGCCAACATCCGCTACCGCCCAGTGGCGGGTGCGCGCCCCGAGTTCCCCCACACGCTCAATGGCTCCGCGCTGGCCTTGCCGCGCACCTTCATCGCCATTCTGGAGAACAACCAGCAACCCGACGGTTCCGTCGTCATCCCGGAGGTGCTACGGCCATACACGGGGTTTGACAGGATTGAGGTTCCCGAGAAGTAAACGCCTCGTCCTGTTATTCTGAGCCGGAGCCGTAGCGGAGGCGAAGAATTGGCTCCGCCGCAATTCGCCTCAGAATGACGCCCGAGAGAGGCGCTGTGGCCCAGAAGGACGCCATTGGTTGGCGTCGCCGAGAGAGATGTTGGTGGTGCATGCGTGCCTGACATAAAGACTGCCCAGTTCAAGCGCCTCGCCCGCATCGCCGTGGCGGACGCGGCGCTCCAGCGTTCGCATGAGAAGCTGGAGCACTTCCGCACGGGGCGCGAGGCCATGGTCGCGGAGATCGGCCCTGCGCAATGGGCCGCCATGCAGGACCAGGCCCGCGCCATCAAGTGGCACACGCTGGAGCACCTGGACACGTACCTGGACCAGCTCGCCACCAACGTGGAGAAGGCGGGCGGCCACGTCTTCTTCGCCAAGGACGCCAAAGAGGCCAACGAGTACATCGTCGCCCTGGCCCGCGCGCGCGGCGTCAAGACCGTGGTCAAGGGCAAGAGCATGGTCGCCGAGGAGATGGGCATCGCGGAGGAGCTGGAGAAGATCGGCATCAAGCGCACGGAGACCGACCTGGGCGAGTACATCGTCCAGCTCGCCCACGAGCCGCCATACCACATCATCGCGCCGGCGGTGCACAAGTCCAAGGAGCAGGTGCTGGAGCTGTTCGCGCGCGAGGGCCTGGACACGGCGGGCGTCACGGACATCCCCGGCATCGCGGGCGTGGCGCGCAAGGTCCTGCGCGAGGCGTTCCTGAAAGCCGACATGGGCATGACGGGCGCGAACTTCGGCGTCGCGGAGACCGGCACCATCGCCATCGTCACCAACGAGGGCAACGGGCGCATGTGCTCCACGCTGCCGCGCATACACGTCGCCACCATGGGCATGGAGCGCGTCATCCCGCGCTTCCAGGACCTGGACGTCTTCCTGAAGCTGCTCACGCGCTCCGCGACGGGGCAGCGCATCACCAGCTACGTCTCCATGTTCAACGGGCCGCGCCGCAGCGACGAGGAGGACGGGCCGGAGGAGTTCCACCTGGTCATCCTGGACAACGGGCGCTCGCGGCTGCTGGCGAACCCGGAGTTGCGCGAGGCGATGCTGTGCATCCGGTGCGGCGCGTGCCTCAACGCCTGCCCGGTGTACAACAAGGTGGGCGGGCATAGCTACGGGTGGGTGTACCCCGGTCCCATCGGGGCGGTCGTGACGCCGGTGATGGTGGGCATCACCAAGGCCAAGGACTTGCCCTTCGCGTCCACCCTCTGCGGCGCGTGCCGCGAGGTGTGCCCGCTCAAGATCAACCTGCCGAGGATGCTGCTGGCCCTGCGCGCCGAGTCCGTGCAGGGCCAGCCGCAGAACCGCAGCGGCTCGCTGGCCGAAGGCGCGATGATCAAGGGCTGGTACGGCGTGGTGCGCTTTGGCTGGGGGTTCAGCCTGGCGGGCAAGCTCGGCTCGCTGCTGCAAAAGCCGTTCGTACGGGGCGGCAGGTTCCGCTGGCTGCCGCCGCCGCTGGGCGCGTGGCTCCGTTCGCGGGACTTCCCGGCGATCGCGGCGAAGCCGTTCAGGGCGCGGTGGAAGGGGTCATGAAAGTTCTCCGGAGACCTTCTCCAAAAACCTTCGCACAGAGAAACCAAAATGGCCGCTAAATCCGACTTCCTCCGCAGCGTGCGCCAGGCCATAGACAAGGGCTTCCGGCCCGTGCCCGAGGCCCCCTCTCGCCCGCCGAGCCGCCCGCGTCCCGCCGACGCCATCAAGCGCGCCGACGAGGTGCGCCGCCAGCTCGTCTCCCGCCGCGCGGAGGCCATCGCCACGCTGCTCAAGATGGCGCCGCTGCAAGCGTGGAACGTAGTGCGCGTTGCTACGCGTGTTGAGGCCGCCGACGCCGTGGCCGCCATCGCCGCGAAGCTGGGCGCCAAGACCACCGTCCGCTCCGACCACGCCGTCTTTGAAGATACACCTGTGGACGCGGCGCTCAAGGAGCGGGGCGTGGAATCGCACCGCCTGACGGCGCTTGGCCGTGATACCCGAAAGGATCTCGCCGCCCGCGCCGAGCTGGGAGTCACGGGCGTGGACTGGATGATCGCGGAGACGGCGACGGCGGTACTTGTCTCGCGCAAGGGCGCGCCGAGGATCGCGTCGCTGCTGCCGCCGGTGCACGTGGCCGTCGTGGAGGCCTCGCAGGTCGTGCCGGCGCTGGGCGACGCGCTGGCGCTCGTCCACGGCCAGGCCGCCGCCGAAAAGTGGGACGGCTTCTACGTCAACCTGGTCAGCGGGCCGAGCCGCACCGGCGACATTGAGCAGACCATCGTTATCGGCGTCCACGGGCCGGGGCAGGTGCACCTGGTGCTCATCGGTTAGCGCCAAGAGAGGAGGCGCCATGATAACGCAAGCGCCGAAACAGATCACCCCTCGCAAACTGGCCGACTACCTGGAGGTCATAAGCAAGGCAGTCTTCCAGATCGGCATCTCGTGGCGGGTGGTGGAGGCGAAGTGGCCGGGCATCCGCGAGGCGTTCCGAGGCTTTGACCCGGCCGTGGTCGCCGATTTCACCGAGCAGGAATTGGACAGTCTCGCCCAGGACACCCGCGTCATCAGGAACCGTCGGAAGCTGGAGGGCATCGTCAAAAACGCGCGCACGATGCTGGAGCTTGAAAAGCAGCACCGCTCGTTCCGCGCCTACTTGCGCTCCCACGGAGGGTTCGAGGCAACGCTGAAAGACCTGAAGAAGCGATTCAGCTTCCTGGGAGACATGGGCGGGTACTACTTCCTGTACGTGGTTGGCGAGGACGTGCCTCCCCACGAGGAGTTTGGCCACAACCGCCAGCGCCAGTCATGAGCCACGTTCCGCTTATCGTTACCGCGCGGGCGGGGAAGCCTTCCACTCGCGGAAGACCCGCTCCGTGGCTTCGGCGAGAAGACCGGCAGGGTTGCGCAGCGCCTCCTCAACCGTTACCGAACCTTGCACGATGGCGCCAAGCCTGGCAAAGCCCGCGCCGTAAAGCCGCTCGTAGCCCGATCCGAGACTACCCCCCACGCCAATGACCGGCACCTCTCTCACGGCCGCGCGCCGCGCCACGACGCCCGGCGCTTTGCCGAAGGCGGTCTGCCAGTCCAGACGGCCTTCACCGGTGAGCACCAAGTCGGCGCCATCCAGGGCCGCGTCAATGCCGACGAGGTCACAGACAAGCTCCGCCCCGGAGACGATGCGAGCGCCGAGGAAAGCCAGCAGGCCCGCGCCGAGGCCGCCACCGGCCCCAGCGCCCGGCAGGTGACCCACGCTTCGACCAAGCTGCACGCGGATGACGTGGTCCAGGCGGGCGAGCGCCTGGTCAAGCTGCTCCAGCGCGCCAGGAGGCGGCATCTCCTGTGGGAACTTCTGCCTGCCGTAAGTCTGCGCTGCGCCCATGGGGCTGCACAGAGGGTTGGTCACGTCTGCCGCCACGGTCAGCTCGCAGGATGCAACGCGCGAGTCCAATCCGCGCAGGTCAATGCGGGCCAGGCGAGCAAGCGCGCCGCCACCGGGAGGAAGCTCGTTGCCCGCCGCGTCCAGCAACCGTGCGCCCAGCGCCTGGGCCACCCCGGCGCCGCCGTCGTTGGTGGCCGTGCCTCCCACGCCCACGATGATCCGACGGTGGCCGGCGTCCAGGGCGGCCCGGACCATCTCGCCCACGCCGCGGCTGGTGGCCGCGAAGGGGTCCAGCTCGTCGTCACGGAGCAGGGCGCGCCCGCAGGCCTGGGCCGACTCGACCATGGCCGCGCCCTGGGACGGCGGGCCTAGGACGCCCCACGATGCCTGTACCTTGCGTCCAAGCGGCCCAGTGGCTACCGTGGCGACAAGGTGGCCGTAGGTGGCGCGAACGAGCACATCAAGCGTGCCGTCGCCGCCGTCTGCCACGGGTGCCTTGACGACCTGAGCGTCGGGGAATGCCCTGGCAACGCCCTCGGCCATCGCGTCGGCTGCTGCGGCAGCAGCGAGGGTGCCCTTAAAGGCGTTTGGCGCGATTAGCACCTTCATGGGCTGTATTGTACGTCCGCGGAGACTGCGTGCCTCTTGAGAGCGAAGCGAAAGCTCCCCTGCCATCCGCCCCTACCCATAATCACCCCTCACCAGCTACCCTGGACGTGGGCAGGCTCGTCGCACCTTACCATCCCAACAAGTCCCTCGGTCGTCCCTCGCAGGGGCCGTCGCCAAACAGAGCAATTCTGGGGACACACCCAACATGCACCGTTCTGGTGTCCATCGCAAAAAACAGCCTCGAAACCGCCGAAAAAACAATTCCTGCCAGCTTGCGGTCCTCCACGAAAATCAACAAGAACAACCAGGCCCAGCCGGGGTTACTCGGTTGTCCTCCCGCCCTGCCACTTCGTTGTGAAGCCCGTGTCGGGCAGGCAAGAGGGGCGATTCACGAATCGCCCCTCCACCGTTCCCTGCTGCGCTGCTCTTGGAAAACGGAAAGACCCTAGAGGCGATGAGCAGGGGTTCCCTCTTGCCGCTGAGGCGCGTACAATCGCCTCACAGTTCAACAAACACGGTGGTCAGGCAATGCTAAGCAGGGACGAGCTGAAGCGAAATGCGGCCGCGGCGATTGACAGCCACGGCGACGAAATCGTGCGGGTGGCCAAGACGGTTGAGGGCCACCCTGAAACCGGCTTTCGTGAGGTAAAGACCTCGGCCCTGGTGTCGGAGAAGCTGCGCGGCTGGGGCGTGCCGGTGCAGAACGGGATCGCCATCACCGGACTGAAGGGCCATCTCAACGGCGGCGCGCCCGGCCCCACGGTGGCGGTGCTCGGCGAGCTGGACTCGCTGATGGTGCCCGGGCATCCCAGCGCCGACCTGCAGACCGGCGCCGCCCACGCATGCGCGCACCACACCCAGATCGGCATGGTGCTCGGCGTCGTGGCCGGGTTGCAGGCGACGGGCGTGCTGCCCGCCCTGAGCGGCCGCGTGGCGCTCATGGCCGTCCCTGCCGAAGAGTACATTGAGGTGGAGTTCCGGGAGCAGCTCCGCAGCGAGGGACGCCTGGAGTTCCTTGGCGGCAAGCCCGAGTTCATCCGCCTGGGCCAGTTTGACGACGTGGACCTGGCGATGATGACGCACAGCACGAACACCGGCGACCATCGCAAGCTGCTGCTCGGCGGGACGAACAACGGCGTGCTGGCGAAGCAGGTGCAGTTCATCGGCAAGGCTGCGCACGCCGGCGGCGCGCCGTGGCAGGGAATCAACGCCCTAAACGCCGCGACCATCGCGCTGACGGCGATCAACGCGCTGCGTGAGACGTTCCGCGACGGCGACACGGTCCGCGTGCACCCCATCATCACCAGGGGCGGCGCGTCGGTGAACTCGGTGCCGGCGGACGTGCGCCTGGAGACGTTCGTGAGGGCGCGTACGGTGCCCGTGATGATGGAGACGGCCGAGCGCGTGGACCGCTGCTTCCGCGCGGGCGCGCTGGCGACGGGCGCGCGGGTGAAGATCACCACGCTGCCGGGCTACCTGCCGCTCATCAATGACCCACACCTGGCCGATCTGTACCGCCGCAACGCCGAGGAGCTGGTCGGGAAGGACGCGGTGGGCCACATCCGGCATCGCGGCAGCTCCACGGACATGGGCGACGTGAGCAACCTGATCCCCGCGATCCAGCCGTACGCCGCCGGGGCCGAGGGCAGCGCGCATGGCGCGGACTACGTCATCCAGGACTGGGACGTTGCGGTGCTGACCGCCGCAAAGGCGATGACGTGGTGCGTGATTGACCTGCTGGCTGAGGGCGCGGCGCTTGCGTACGAGGTGAAGGCCAAGCACCGCCCCAAGATGACGAAGCCGGAATACCTGGCGACCATGCGGGGCCTGCGACAGGAACAAACGTATGCAGAATAAGGGAGGGAGAAAGCCATGCCACTGACCCTGCGAGACGCTGAGAAAGCCGTCCAAGCAGCCCACGCAGCCGCCGTGAAGATGAGCGTGAACGTGAGCATCTGCGTAGTTGACCCCCACGGGGACCTGGTGGCGGCGGCGCGCATGGACAAAGCACGCTTCTTTACGGTGGACGTCGCGCGAGGCAAGGCGATGGTCTCCGCGATGTTCGGACAACTGAGCGGCGCCATGGCCGAGCGAGCCGGCTCGCCGATCATGCAGAACCTCAACCAGATGAACCAGGGGAAGCTGTTCTTTGCGCAGGGCGCCGTGCCGATCGCCAAGGATGGCGAGGTGCTCGGGTCCGTGGGCGTAAGCGGCGCAACGTCCCAGCAGGACGAGGACTGCGCAAAGGCTGGCGTCGCCGCTATTTAGGCTGGCTACGAGGCTGTCCAGCAGACTCCGGACCACGCCCTTTAGGGCGCGGCGTTGTCGCTTAGGACACGCCGGCATGGATCGGACGCTTAGGGCGGAACGTTTCCACCGCTTGCAGAAGTCCTTCTGGGGTGAGATTCCCCAGAAGGATGGGTGCCACGGACGGGAAGGCAATGCCTGCTTCTTGTATTGCTTCAGCGCGGCGGAGCCAGGCGGCGCGGCCTACGACCGCAAGCGCGTCCAGCATCCGATCGGTGACGGCGCGCTCGGCGCCCGCACGGTCTCCCGACCGGGCAGCGCGAGCAATGCGCTCCGCTTCGGCGCTCAGGCCTGCCTCGCTGAGCAGTCTGTTTTGGGCAGGCATGGACGCGGTGCGGGCCAGCGATGCCCGGACCGTTGGCTCCGCACGCGGGTCGGCAGCGGCGGTGACATAGCAGGCGATCTGGACGGCGGCGGGGTCCCGACCAACCTCTCGCGCGGCGTCTTGCACCTCGCGCGCGATGGCCCGCATGAGGTCCACACTGGCGAACGAGAGCAGCGCGCCGTCGGCCACCTCACCCGCGACGCGGCGTAGTCGCGGCCCGGCTCCGGCGAGGAAGATGGGCGGCGGCGCGTCGGGACGAAAGCCCAGGCGGGCGTTCGGGACGGTGTAGGCCTCGCCGCGATACGTGACGGTCTCGCCCGCGAGCAGGCGGCGAACGATGAGCGCGTAGTCGCGCAGGCGGGTTACCGGCCTCTGGTACGCTAAGCCGTGATTAGCTGCAATGCCTGAGCCCTCACCTGGACTCATCACCAAGGTAAACCGGTCTGCCGAGGCTTCTTGCAACGCCGCGGCGCTCATGGCCATGAGGTAGGGTGTGCGTGAAAAGCAGTTGACGCTGCCTGTAGCGAGCCGTATGCGCGACGTGTTCAGCGCCAGCGCGGCGAGCTGGGTGAAAGCATCCTTGCCGGACTCCTCCGGCACCCAGAGGATAGCGTAGCCCAGCTCCTCGGCGCGGCGGGCGGCTACGACGAGGGTGGCGAGGGGGAGACGGGCGCTGAGCAGAAGACCATAATTGGCCATATTTTGCAAAAAGTTCTTTGGTAAGGGCGGTGGGAACCCCTTTCTTACAAGAAAAGGGTTCCCACACCCTCCTCAAAGAATCCTCACCTATTTTCCTGCGGTTACATCAGCCTGGATGAGCTCCTTGAGTTTGTCCAACGACATCGCGCCCTTGTCCTCGCCGGAGCGGAGGCGGACGGCTACGGCGTTGGCGTTGGCCTCGCGGTCGCCCGCGACGAGCATGTACGGCACTTTCTGGAGCTGGGCGTCGCGAATCTTGGCTTGCATACGATCGTTACGCGCGTCCACGTCCACGCGCAGGCCAGTGGCCTGAAGCGTCTCGCGGACCTTCTGGGCGTAGGCGACGTGCCGCTCGGCGATGGGGATAACGACGGCCTGGACGGGCGCGAGCCAGACCGGGAACGCGCCGCCGAAGTGCTCAATCATCACGCCCAGGAACCGCTCCAGGCTGCCCAGCATGGCGCGGTGGAGGACGACAGGACGCTGGCGGGTGCCGTCGGCGGCGGCGTACTCCAGGTCAAACCGCACCGGCAGGTTGTAGTCAAGCTGGATGGTGCCGAGCTGCCACTCGCGGCCCAGGGCGTCAGCGACGAAGAAGTCAATTTTCGGGCCGTAAAATGCGCCATCGCCGGGCATGGTCTTGTAGGCGAGCCCCCGCCGCTCCAGCGCCTCGGCCAGGACGCGCTCGGCCTGGTTCCACAGGGCGTCGGCGCCGATACGCTTCTCCGGCCGCAGCGACAGCGCGATCCGCACGTCGTTGAACTGGAAGAGCTTGTACGTCTCGTCCAGCATCTTCACGAAGGCGTGGATCTCGGCCTCCACCTGCTCCGGCGCGCAGAAGATGTGCGCGTCGTCCTGCGAGAACGTCCGCACCCGCGTGAGGCCGTGGGTCACGCCGGAGCGCTCGTACCGGTGGAGGCGGCCAAAGTCGGCCAGACGGACGGGGAGGTCGCGGTAGGAGTGGAGCTGCGAGCCGAACATGAGGGCGTGGGCTGGGCAGTTCATGGGCTTGACGCCGTACTCGCGCTCGTCCGTCTCTACTACGTACATGTTCTCTATGTAGTGCTCGTAGTGGCCGGAGCGCTTCCAGAGCTCCGTGTCAAAGATCTGCGGCGTAATGACCTCGGTGTAGCCGTGCGTGCGGTACAGGCCGCGCACGTAGTCAACGAGGGTGTTGTAGAGCGCCGCACCCTTGGGCAGGAAGAACGGGCTGGCCGGCGCGATGGGGTGGAAGAAGAACAGGCCGAGCTCCTGGCCGAGGCGACGGTGGTCGCGGCGCTGGGCTTCTTCAATGCGCGCGACGTGGCCGTCCAGGGCGGTCTGGGACTCAAAGGCGGCGCCGTAGATACGCTGGAGCATGGGGCGCTTCTCGTCGCCGCGCCAGTACGCGCCCGCGACGTTGAGCAGTTTGAACGCGGTCACTTTGCCGGTGGAAGCCATATGCGGCCCCTCGCATAGGTCCGCGAAGGCGCCGTGGCGGTAGATGGAGATTGACTCGCCCTCCGGGATGCCGTCTATGATCTCGCTCTTGTAGGGCTGCTGTGCGAAGCGCGCCTTGGCCTCCTGGCGGGTCAGCTCGGTGCGCTCAAACGGCAGGTCGGCGGCAATCCGCTGGCGCATGGTGGCCTCAATGCGCTGCAGGTCCTCGGGCGTGAAGGCGCGCTCCACGTCAAAGTCATAGTAGAAGCCGTCGTCCGTGGGCGGGCCGATGGCGAGCTTGGCGTTGGGGAAGATCTCCAGGACGGCGTCGGCCATGAGGTGGGCGGCGGAGTGACGCATGCGGTGGCGGAGGTCCAGCACCTCGGGGCTGGGCTGCTCCCTGCTTTGCGATTGAGTGGACATGGCGCTCCTATCGGTGGTGTCGTACATGAAGGTTACCGCAAACTGGTTCTTCAGGCATGAGGGTGTTTGCACACGCGAGGGACTGCGCCCGAAGAGGGGAGGCGGGAAAAAGCGCCGTTAGCCCCCGCGGACGCCCGCACGCCCGCGCGGACTGGTGGTGGCGGTCAGATTACGGCGCGTCGTCTGACCTGACACGGTTAGTCCCCTCGCACCCGCGCCACGTTGCGCGGCCCGACGGTCTTGAGGTAGGCCCGCATGTTGCGGCGCGACTCCTCAATGTGGTCGCCGCCGAACTTCTCCAGGAAGGCCTCGGCGACGACGAGGGCCATCATGGCTTCGCCGATGACGCCAGCGGGCGGGACCTGGCAGACGTCGGAGCGCTCGTAGTGGGCCTGGACCTTCTCGCCGGTCACCAGGTCAACGGACGGGAGCGGCTTGGCGAGCGTGGAGATGGGCTTGACGGCGAACCGGACGACGAGGGGCATGCCGTCCGTCATCCCGCCCTCGGTGCCGCCGGAGCGGTTGGTCTGGCGTTGCCAGGGACGTGACGGGTCGGCGACGGGGTCAATGACGTCGTGGTACTGGGAGCCGCGGACATTGGCGCCCTCCCACCCCTCGCCGATGGAGACGGCCTTCACGGCGTTCATGGACATGAAGGCCATCGCCAGTTTGGCGTCAATCTTGCGGTCCCACTGGATGTGGGAGCCGAGGCCGATGGGAACACCTTCGGCGATGACCTCAACGACGCCGCCGACGGTGTCGCCGGCCTCCTTGGCGTCGTCAATGGTCTTCATCATGGCCGCCTCAACGCTCGGGTCGGCGGTGCGGACGACCGACTCTTCCACCTTGTCCCAGCTGATGGGCGATGCAGGCTTGGCCCACACGCCGCCGATGGACATGGTATGCGAGTGGATGGCGACGCCTATCTCCTCAAGGAACCTGCGGGCGATGGCGCCTGCGGCGACGCGGGCGGCGCTCTCGCGGGCGGAGGCGCGCTCCAGGATGTTGCGCACGTCGTCCTGACCGTACTTCATGGCGCCCGCAAGGTCGGCGTGGCCTGGGCGGAGGCGCGTGACGACCTTGACCGGCTCGTCAATGGGCGTGACGCTCATCTGCTGGGTCCAGTTGGCCCAGTCCTTGTTCTCTATGGTCATGCCGATGGGCGCGCCGAGGGTCCTGCCGTGGCGAACGCCGGTCATGATGTGGGCGAAGTCGCGCTCAATCTGCATGCGCCCGCCACGGCCGTAGCCACGCTGGCGGCGCTCCATCTGGCGGCGGATGTACTCCTCGTCAAGGGCGAGTCCAGCCGGGATGCCCTCCAGGATGACGACGAGGCCCTGGCCGTGCGATTCGCCTGCGGTCAAGAAGCGGAGCATGTTGCGGCCTCACCCCTAATCCTTCTCCACTTAATGTTGAGAGGGGGATAGTCCTACCCGTGAAACCTGCGTGACGAGAGGACGTCCTTCATGCGCAGGTGGCTTTGGCTACGGGTAGGGCAGCCTTCCCTCCGGCGGGCGATAGTCCACGGCTTTCTTGGTGGCGGCGTCCATCTCAGCCGCTGAGATGAGGGGCACGATGTTAAGGCGTACGGCGCCGGTGGAGTTCACCGCCACGGAGAGCGCTACGGCGCTCGTGTGGTCGGGCAGCTCCACGATGTTGTACACGTCCCACTCGCCGAAGGCGAAGTAGTACGCTTCTACCTTGCCTCCGAGGCTCTTGACGACGTGCTCCACCGCGCCCTGCCGCCCCTTGCCACCCTCGCGGAGCAGTCCCTTGATACCTTCGTTGGTATAGCTCGCCTGAATGAGGAATTTAGGCATGACTTGTCTTCTCCAATCGAACTGTTGCGCGTTACAAACATAGCCCCCTGCGGCGCAGGGATGACGTCTGTTAGTGTAGCGTATCCGCCCTCAGGCTGCCAGGCCCAGGGCGCTGCGCGCGGCGGTGAACATGGCTTGCACGGGAGCCTCGCGGCCGGTCCAGAGGGTGAAGGCGGCGGCGCCTTGGTAGATGAGCATGGGCAGGCCCCCAAGGACGCGCGCGCCCGCCTGATGGGCGGCCTGCAACAGCGGCGTCACGGCGGGGCGGTACACCAGGTCGTACACGAGGGCGGACTTGGGGATAAGGCGGGTGGGCATGGGCGACTGACCTTCCGCCGGGCCATGGGCCATGCCGAGCGTGGTGCAGTTGACGATGAGACCCGGCGGAGTACGAAGCGCCTCGGTGAGGTGGGCGTCGTCAAGTTGGACGGCGTGCGACTGGCCGC
Source organism: Dehalococcoidia bacterium (assembly GCA_009693045.1). Lineage (GTDB taxonomy): Bacteria > Chloroflexota > Dehalococcoidia > Lucifugimonadales > SHYT01 > SHXZ01. The sequence goes on from SHXZ01000002.1 coordinate 136,711, forward strand.
CGCGCGCGCGGACCTCGGCGGCGAGGGCCTCGGCACGGGCGAGGGTGCGGTTGGCGATGGTGACGGACGCGGCGCCCTCCCTGGCGAGGGAGAGGACGACGGCGCGCGAGGCGCCGCCTGCGCCAAGCACGAGGACGGTTGCGCCGCGCGGGTTGAAGTCGCCTTCTTGCTTGAGGGCGCGGAGGAAGCCCTCGGCGTCGGTGTTGTGGCCGGTGAGGCGGCCGTCGCGGCTGACGACGGTGTTCACGGCGCCGAGGTCGCCCGCCCAGTCGGAGATGGTGTCCAGGAGGGGGATGACGGTCTCCTTGTGGGGCACAGTGACGTTGAAGCCCAGGACATCGGGCACGCGAAGCTCGCGAAGGCGCTCGGCAAGGCGGTCCGGCGGTGTCTCCCAGGCAACGTAGCGGGCGTCAATGCCGCACGCGTCCAGCGCCGCCTGCTGGAAGACGGGCGACAGGGTGTGGCCGAGCGGGTAGCCGATGATGCCGAGCTGCTTGGTCATGGCCGCCTTTGTTGGTTGTTTTTGCGGCGAGGCAGGGGTCACGCGCGGGCTATCTACGCGACGCGGAGCTTTCGTGTTCCAATTAGGAGGCCTTTTCGTTTGCTGAATGTGAAGGAACGAATCTCTTTTCAGGGCGCGTTGGCATTGCGGTGCGACTGTGGCCTGTGCCAACGCCGCTATAAACAGGGTAGAGGATGCGGGCAAGGTGGGGCAAGGGGCGGATGGCAGCCGGGGGGTGCGAGGGGACGCCCCGCGGCACACCGGCCTCACCCCCAGCCCGCCTCACCTCCGGCCCCGCCGACCTCTCCCTCTGACTCCCTCCCCTGAAGGGGGAGGGAGAAACCTCACCCCCAACCCCCTCTCCAGATCCTTCGCTCCGCTCAGGACAGGCACGGAGGGGGGGACGTGCAACGCCAGCGTTGTGGGAACCAGAGCCTATGGTGCGGGAGGCGTTCGCCGGGTGTCCAGGTAGCTCTGGAGGATGACGGCGGCGCTGGCGGCGTCCAAGCGGGCGCGGTCGCGGGAGGGCTGCGCCCCCGAAGCGCGCAGCATCTGCTCGGCCTGCACGGTGGACAGGCGCTCGTCCCAGGGTACCACGGGGAGGGCGCTTGCTTGGCGCAGGGCGTCGCAGAATGCGAGGGCGGAGCGGGCGCGGGGGCCGACGGAGCCATCCATGTTGTACGGTACGCCAACGAGGATGCTTTCTGCTCCCTGCTTGCGCGCTTGCTCCTGGACGGCGGGGACGTCGCGGGTGACGCCGTAGCGAGAGAGGGCGCCGACGGGCGCGGCGAGGCGGCCTTCGGTGTCGCCGACGGCGAGGCCTATGCGGCGCTGGCCGAGGTCAAGGGCGAGGATGCGGGTCATGCCTGACTTTTACCCCTCTCCTCTCCCTTCCAAGGCATGGGCCACCCGTTCTTGCTGCAATACACTTTGGCTGCAGAGAATAATAGGTTCTCACGAGCCTCTATCCACCCTCTGGAAGCTTCACTTGATCCGCTGTCCAACGGCAGAAGGACAAACCAAATCCGATCGACATCTCCGTGGCTCCGTTGAACGAAACGATGCGCGTCCCTATAACGCGGCTTTTCCCTCTCATGTTGGATCTTGTCAATTTGGTTTGCTAGCTCAGGAATTCTCCAATTATCAGAATTTCGCCATTCCCTTGCGTAGCGGCGCGCGAGCATCAATTGCATTCGTGATCGTGGGCTCTTCGTTACGTTGACTGGGACATAGCGCTGCTTGAAAAAACGGTTGCCAAGGGTGTTTTTCCAGGTCATACCCATGTACATCGGCCTCCCCTGCGGGTCACCCCAAAGGTATAACCCCTTTTGGCTGAACCACCCTTCCCACGGCTGGTCCCTATGGGCTTTTCCAGCGTCCATCCAGTGAACCCGCTGGGCATTACCATTGCTATCCGACCAGAACAGCCCCTTAATTGGATCGGTCAGATCCTTGTACCACGCAGCAAATGCTTTGTTCACCTCCTGTTCGTGCCCACACGTCAGTGCCTCTATCAGGGTTTCACGCCTCGTCTTGCCGGGCATCACACACCCCCTCTGCGACTTTTAGGCCGAGGTACTTCGGTGCTTAAGCTCGCCCTTCGACAGGCTCAGGGCGAACGGGCGGGCGCTAGCTGCGCTCCTTGACTGCCTCCGGGTTGACGCAGCTTGGCATCGGCTCGCCGCGGAGGCCGGCGAGAAGGTTCTGGGCGGCCATGACGGCCATGCGGGTGCGCGTGGCGACGCTGTCGCTGGCGATGTGCGGCGTGACGACGACGTTGGGCAGCATGAGCAGCGGGTCGTTAAGGGGCATCGGCTCCTGCTCCATGACGTCCAGGGCCGCGCCCGCGATGATGCGCTCGCGGAGAGCCTCGTAGAGCGCGTGTTGGTCCACGATGGGTCCTCGCGCGGTGTTGATGAGGATCGCGTGCGGTTGCATGGCGCGGAGCTGGTCGCGGCCAATGAGGTGGCGCGTCTGCGGCGTGAGGGCGACGTGGAGGGAAACAAAGTCGCTCTGGCGCAGCAGCGAGGCGAGGTCCGGCGACCAGACGAAGCCGTGGGTGGACTCGGCTTCAGGTTTGCGGGTGCGGCTGTGGTAGAGGACGCGCATGCCGAAGGCGCGGGCGCGGACGGCGACTTCCAGGCCGATGGCGCCGAGGCCAACGATGCCGAGGGTTGCGCCGTGGAGGTCGCGGCCGGGGATCATCATGGGCATCCAGCCCTTCCAGAGGCCGTGGCGGAGGTACGCGTCGCCCTCCACAACGCGGCGGGCGGCGGCCAGGAGCAGCGCCATGGTGAACTCGGCGCAGGTGGTGGTGAGGACGCCGGGCGTGTTGCCGACGAGGACGCCGCGACGGGTGCAGTCGGGGACGGTGACGTTGTCGTGGCCGACGGCCATGTTGCTGACGACGCGGACGTTGGGGGCGGCGGCCAGCAGCTCGGCGTCCACGCGGTCGGTGAGCATGGTGAGCAGGCCGTCGCAGGGGCCGGCGCGCTCCAGGAGGACGGCGCGCGGCGGGGCCAGCTCGCCGTCCCAGACCTCGCAGTCCGCGTGGCCGTCCAGGAGCGCGAGGGCCTCCGGCGCGATGCGGCGGGTGACGAAGACGCGGGGGTTTGGCACGGCGACTCTCCCAAAGTAGTTGTCTTATTGTAGCGGGGTCAGGGTTGGCGGGGAATGAGGACGCACGGCTGTGCACCCCTACGGAGTGCCTGGGCCTCTATCTTCAGCGGCGTGTTGTCTTTGATAGGGCTTGCCTTACCCGGTCGTCGGCGTGGGTTATACTGGGCGATGCGAGGAGGCGAGGAATGCGGTTGAGGCTGTTGGTGGGCCTGGCGCTAACGGTGATGGTTGCAGGGTGCGCGGGGCGGGCACCGGTGGCAAGCATCGAAGCGACGGCATCGGCGATGCAAGAAGCGGCTTCGGCTGCACCGTCGTCGCAGGATGAGGCGGACCGGCTGGGGCGGCAGCCGCTTCCGGAACGCAAGGAGCCGAAGCCGATCGCGCAGGCGCGGGGCGAGCAGGCGCCGCAGTTCCGCATGGGGCTGCTGAGCGGCGGTACGTTGAGCCTGGAGGAACTGCGCGGGAAGCCAGTCGTCGTCAACTTCATGGCGTCCTGGTGCCCGCCGTGCCGCGCGGAGATGCCGGCGTTTGAGAAGGCGTGGCAGCAGCACAAGGACCGGGTCGTGTTTGTGGGAGTTGCGGTGGAGGACACGGAGTCCGCGGCGAAGGCGCTGGTGGAGAAGACGGGCGTGACGTACCCCGTTGGATTGGACGACGGGAACGTCATCGCCCGCGCGTACGAGCTGAAGGGGATGCCGACGACGGTGTTCCTGGACCCCAATGGCGCGGTGGTCAAGCGGGTGACGGGGCAGGTCACCGAGGGCGCGCTGACGTTCTTCATCAACCTGATGGCTCCGAGGGCGCCATGACGCAGCAGCGCATTCCCGTGCCGAAGCACGTGCGCATCCTGCCGGAGGGGGTCGCGATCTCCTGGCAGGACGGCCACGAGACGCTGTACGGCCACTACGACCTGCGGCTGAAGTGCGCCTGCGCGACGTGCGTGGGCGAGTGGCCGAACCAGCGGGGTATTGACGTGCGGAGCGTCCCGCGGGACGTGCAGGCGGTGGAATACCTGACGATCGGGAACTACGCGCTGCAGTTCCTGTGGAGCGACTTCCACTCCACGGGGATCTACCCGTACCGGATGCTGCGCGACCTGTGCCCTTGCCCGGAGTGCGCGGCGAGGCGCGGGAAAGCCCAAGGTGCGCCGCCCGAAAAGACCCCACCCTAAAAGGTGGGGCATGCACGACGCTTTCGCGCTGAGAATACGGTTTCCTGAGGACACGTGAGCTATGACGGTGAAACGCCCGGACGTGCTGGTGGTGGGAGCGGGAGTGATTGGGTGCAGCATCGCGTACGCGCTCGTAAAGCGTGGCGCGTCGGTGACGGTGCTCGAGCGGGAGACGCCTGGGGGAGTGACCTCGCGGGCGGCGGCGGGGATGCTGGTGCCGACGGCCGAGGGGTTGCCGGCGGGGCCGCTGCTTGACCTGGCGTTGCAGAGCCTCGCGATGTTCCCGTCGCTTGCCGCCGCGGTGTTGGAAGAGGGCGGCGTGGACGTGGAGTACTCGCGTTCCGGCGTGCTGCTGCCTGCTTACACGGACGAGGTGGCGGAGGAGTTGCGCGCGCGCGCCAACTCTGGGCAGGACGGGTCGCAATGGCTCTCGCGGGCGGAGGCGCTGGAGCGCGAGCCGCTGCTGGCGCCGTCGCTGCACGGGGCGCTGTTTCAGCCGAACGAGGGGCACGTGCACCCGGTGAAGCTGACGGACGGGCTGACCCAGGCGGCGGCCCGGCGAGGCGCGGCGTTTCACTTCGGCGTGGAGGTGGACGGCCTGGTTCGGCAGGGCGATCGCGTGGTTGGCGTGCGGACGGGCGGGATCGAGCGGCACGCGGGCGCGGTGGTGGTGGCGACCGGCTCGTGGAGCGGCGCGCTGGCGCGGTGGGCGGGCGTGGCCGTGGACGTGCAGCCGGTGCGGGGACAGATGGTGTCGCTGCGGGTGGTGCCGCAGCCGATCCGGAGCGTGGTGTTCGGCAGGCCGGGGTACCTTGTGCCGCGGCGGGATGGGACGCTGCTGCTGGGCGCGTCGCAGGAGTGGGTTGGGTTTGAGAACCGCGCCACGGCGGGCAACCTGGCGATGCTGCTGGAGGCCGGGAAGCGGCTGGTGCCGGTGCTGGAGCAGGCGACGTTCCTGGCGACGTGGTCGGGGCTGCGGCCTGGCTCGCCGGACGAGGCGCCGATCCTGGGGCCGGTGCGGGGGCTTGAGGGGCTGGCGCTGGCGACGGGGCACTTCCGCAACGGCATTCTGCTCAGTCCGGTCACCGGAGAGCTTATGGCGGAGTACCTACTGCACGGGAAGGCGAAGCCGCTGGCGCCGTTTAGCATTGAGCGATTTGGCGAACGGAAACCAACGAAGGGGTAAGGTTCTTGGGAGGGTGTTGCGAGGGAACCCTTCTTTCAAGAAGGGTTCCCTCGCGCTCCTTCCCCAGAACTTTTGAGGACTTGGTAGCGGTGCTCTTACATCTTCTGCTCACTCCACTTGTCTTTCTCATTGATGCCCTGCTCGTGGTTCTCGCCGCTGAGGCGGTTGTGCTGGGCGCCGTCCGGTTCATCGTCATGTCGGGACCAAGCCCGCGATACCTGATGCGCCGGAAGCGGTGGTTTGAGGAGACGGTGCTGGGACGACGGATGCGGCTGCGGGACTATGCACAGTTCGCGGCGTGGCACGCGGAGACGGCGACGCGGCGGCGCTGGCGGGTGCGGGAGTAGAGTGCCCTTTCGTTCACCACTTGATGGCAAGGAGACCCCTATGCCGAAACGAGTCCCCAAACGTGTTCCGACGAAACGTTATCTCAAATCCCAGGTCATGGAATACGTCGGTGAGTATTACTACTCCGTGCTTCGCGAGATCGCTAACGATCTTGAAAGAGCCGAAATGGCGAGCGACCCTCGTGTAGCGATGCTTGAGGACAAGCTTTTCAAGACTCCGAAGGTCGCTCGAGTATTTACTATCGTCTTTGACTAAGATCCCAACACACCACGAGAAAGGCGAGTCACTGGGACCATTTTGTTCGAATGAGAAGAAGTCTTCGCCCCTATTTATCCCCTTCTTGACACTCCTTGTGACGCGACCTACGCTGGGGCTAACTCGCCACCGAGGTGGACGATGCGTGTTGAATACCAAGAGACCGGCATGGCGATGGCTCGCTGGTCGCTGTTTTTCAGCGAGGAGAAGCCTCAGGAAAACGATGCACAGATCAAACAGTACCTTGAGCAGAACAAGCTGACGCCGAAGCGCGTCTTCCGGGTGCTGAAGGACGGCGAGCGCTTTCAGGTGATGCACTACGGGCAGTGCTACCTGGGCCAGCACCTGGACAACCTGTGCTACGCGGCGGAGGCGGACCCGGTGGAGGTTGGGGCCGAGGACCGCATTGCCGAGAGGTGATAACGAGTCGGGGTTTCTGGAGAGGTGGGAGGGTGCACGCGCATAAGCGTTTCGGTGCGCGAGTTTTCATCTGATGCGCTGCGGATAGGTTTTCCCCGGAAAGCGACACGCAGGGGCGATTCACGAATCGCCCCTGCGTTTTTTGGGTGTGGTCGGGATAGAGCGGACAGGCCGTTTGTGGTACGTGTAGGAGCGAGGCATGCCTCGCTCCTACACGTACCTGCCTGCGAGGGCTACATACGCCTGTGAGGCGACATTCTTTCGCGTGAGGGGTGAAGGGCACTGCCCTTCTTACCCGCCGGCGGGGCCGCCGCCAAGGCCGGGGATGACCATCTTCTCCGGGTCCAGGGCCTCGTTGAGCTGCGCCTCGGTGAGCTTGGTCTTCTCGCGGGCGACCTCGCGGATCGTGCGGCCGGTGCGCGCGGCCTCCTTGGCGATGGCGGCCGCTGCGTCGTAGCCGACGGCTGGGACGAGGGCCGTGGTGAGCATCAGTCCCTGCTCCAGCATTTTGGGGCCCTGCTCGGTCGCCTGCAGGCCGACGACGCACTGCTGGGTGAAGTTCCGCGCCGAGGCGGCCAGCAGGCTGATGCTGCCGAGCAGGTTGTGGGCCGCGACGGGCATCATGACGTTCAGCTCAAAGAAGCTGCCCTGGCCCGCCTGGACGACCACGGCGTCGTTGCCGATGACTTGGGCGACGGCCTGGATGAGCGACTCGGTGATGACGGGGTTGATCTTGCCGGGCATGATGGAGCTGCCGGGCTGGACCTCGGGCAGGGACAGCTCGCCGATGCCGGCGCGGGGGCCGGTGCCGAGCCAGCGGATGTCGTTGGCGATCTTGTAGAGGCTGATGGAGACGGTGCGGAGGACGCCGCTGGTCTCCACGAGCGCGTCCAGGGTGGACTGGGCCTGGAAGTGGTTCTCGGTCTCGCGGACGGAGACGCCGGTGAGCTCGGAGAGGAGGGCGCAGACGCGCCCGGCGAACTGGGGGTGGGTGTTGATGCCGGTGCCGACGGCGGTGCCGCCGAGGGGGACCTCGGAGAGCTCGTCCTGGGCGTGGCCGAGCCGCCGGACGGCGCGCTCCGCCTGGCCCGCGTAGCCGAGGAACTCCTGGCCCAGGCGGATGGGCGTGGCGTCCTGGAGGTGGGTGCGGCCGGTCTTGATGATGGGCCAGAACTCCTGGGACTTGGCGCGGAGTGCGCGCTGGAGCTCCTGGAGGGCGGGCACGAGGTCTTCTTTGATGGCCATGGCCGCCGAGAGGTGGATGGCGGTGGGGATGACGTCGTTGGAGGACTGGCCCATGTTGACGTGGTCGTTGGGGTGGACGAGGCGTGCGCCGCGCTGGCCGCCGAGCAGCTCTGTGGCGCGGTTGGCGATGACTTCGTTGGCGTTGGTGTTGGTGGAGGTGCCGGAGCCGGTCTGGTAGATGTCGACGACGAAGTGGGCGTCCAGCTTGCCGTCGGCGACCTCGGTGGCGGCGCGGGCGATGGCGTCGGCGAGGCGCTTGTCCAGCAGGCCGAGGTCGGCGTTGACGCGGGCGGCGGCGTGCTTGATGAGGGCGATGGCGCGGATGAAGCGCCTTGGGAAGCGCTCCCTGCTAATGGGGAAGTTGAGGACGGCGCGCTGGGTGGAGGCGCCGTAGTAGGCGTCGGCGGGGACTTCCATGGGGCCCATGGTGTCGCGCTCAATGCGGACGTTGGGGTTGTTGGTGGACATTTTTGCTCCTTTTAGTCGATGGTTGCGATGGGCGATTTGTGCCCGGCACTTATAGGGACCACTAGCCTACCGGCGGCAACGGTGCTTATTGTAACGCGGCACGCGGATGAAAGCACATTTTCTTGCCCGCCGTGTGCGTCGCCGATATACTGTGTGCATCGCCTACTACAGCCATGCGCATCATGTTCAGCCAAAGGAGCGCGCCCCGTGGAATGGGAACCGGTCATCGGCCTTGAGGTGCACTCGCAGCTCCTGACGCGCTCAAAGATGTTCTGCGCGTGTCCCACGGACCAGGAGCAGCAGGCGCCGCCGAACACGCGCGTCTGCCCCGTGTGCCTGGGGATGCCCGGCACGCTGCCGGTCATCAACCGCCGGGCCGTGGAGCTGACGATGATGACGGGCCTGGCGCTCAACTGCTCCATCAACGAGCACACGTACTTTGACCGGAAGAACTACCCGTACCCCGACCTGATGAAGGGGTACCAGATCTCGCAGTTCCCCAACCCGATCGCCATCAAGGGGTGGATGGACGTGGAGGTGGACGGGCAGACGCGCCGCCTGGGCATCACGCGGGTGCACCTGGAGGAGGACACCGCGAAGATGATGCACATCCACGAGCCATCGGGGGAGTCGTACTCGCTTGTGGACGTGAACCGCTCCGGCACGCCGCTCATGGAGATCGTGGGCGATCCGGACATGCACTCGCCGGAGGAGGCGCGGCAGTATCTGATGAAGCTGCACTCCATTCTGCGGTTCCTGGGTGTGTCCACGGCGGACATGGAGAAGGGGAGCTTCCGCTGCGACGCGAACGTGAGCCTGCGACCGAGGGGCTCCACCGTGCTGCCGCCGGGCAAGGTGGAGGTGAAGAACATGAACAGCTTCCGGTCGGTGGCGCGGGCGATCCAGCACGAGATTGAGCGTCAGGGGCGCGTGCTGGACGAGGGCGGGCGCGTGGCGCAGGAGACGCGCGGCTGGCTGGAGGACAAGGGCGTCACGGTCTCGCAGCGGTCCAAGGAGCACGCGCACGACTACCGCTACTTCCCGGAGCCTGACCTGCCGCCGCTGGTGGTCTCGCGGCAGCAGGTGGCTGACATGCGCTCACGGCTGCCGGAGCTGCCGGACGCGATGCGGGAGCGGCTGGTGGCGCAGTACGGGCTGCCGGCGTACGACGCGCGGCTGCTGACGGCGAGCCGCGCCACGGCGCAGTTCTTTGAGCAGTGCGTGGCGTCGAGCGGGACGAAGGGCGAGGCGCAGAAGTCCCGCGCGAAGGCGGCGAGCAACTGGATGCTCGGCGAGCAGGCGCGGCTTATGGGCCTGGCGCAGAAGGAGCTGGAGGACTACCCGGAGCCGCTTCGAAAGGCGTGGATGACGGGTATCAACCAGCTCGCCGACCTGGTGGAGAGCGGGACGCTCAGCTCCACGCAAGCGAAGGCGGTGTTTGAGGACACCTTTGCGACGGGCCGTGAGCCGAAGGCCATCGTGCAGGAGAAGGGGCTGGCGCAGGTGAGCGACTCGGACGCCATCGGCGTGTTTGTGGAGCAGGCCATCGCGGCCAACAGCTCAGCCGTGGCCGACTTCAAGAGCGGCAAGGACAACGCGGTCAAGTTCCTGGTGGGCCAGGTGATGAAGCTGAGCAAGGGCAAGGCGAACCCCGGCCTGGTGAACGCGCTGCTGAAGGGAAAACTGGACGCGCTGAAGAACGGGTGATAGGGTTGCCCTATTGAGCCAAGGGAATGGAGTAGAATTGTGGTAGGCCTTTAGCCTGAGGTTGCCGGGGAATACCTAAGGAGCACCGTGGGAACATCGCTGAACATCGTTGAGATCATGGTCGCCGTTTTCCTCATCGCCGTGATTCTGTTCCAGATTCGCGGCGAGGGGGCCGGCATCTTCTCCGCCGCCGAGTCCACGGGGCGGGTTCGGCGTGGGCTTGACCTGCTGCTGTTCCGGTTCACCGTCGTGCTGGTGGTGCTGTTCCTGGTCATCGCGCTGCTGAGCGCCCGCTTCGGCAGCTCGGTGTAGAACGCGAACCGGGGCATGGCTGCCTCTCCATCCACCGAACCACGCCCCAACGGCATCGTCACGCTGCTGACGGACTTCGGCCTCGGCGACGCGTACGTGGCCGCCGTGAAGGGCGCGGTCCTGAGCGTGGCGCCGTCGGCGAGGCTGGTGGACGTCACGCACCTGGCGCCGCCCCAAGACGTGCACCACGGCGCGTTCGTGCTGGGACAGGCGTGGCGGGCGTTCCCGCCGGGCACGGCGCACCTGGTGGTGGTGGACCCTGGCGTGGGCACGGCGCGGAGGCCCCTGCTCCTCGTTGGTGAAGGACACTCCTTTGTGGGGCCGGACAACGGGCTGTTCACCTACGTCCTGTGGCCTCGGCTGATGCCCAGGCAGCCCGACCGCAAGCCGTTCTCGCCCTTTTCCGCACCTGTTCCAGAGGGCTTTGCCGCCTACGTGCTGGACCAGCCCGGCTACTGGCGGCAGCCGGTGAGCGCGACGTTCCACGCCCGCGACGTGTTCGGGCCGGTGGCGGCGCACCTGGTGGCGGGCGTGCGTTCGGAGCAGCTCGGGACGCCCACAGACCGGGTGACTGCGCTCTCGGTGCCGCGTGCCGAGTGGGAGGGCGATGTTCTGGAGGGCCTGGTGCTCCACGCGGACACGTACGGCAACCTGCTCACGAACGTGCCCGCGGATGCCGTGGCGGGGCGTACGGTGGAGGTGACGGTGGCGTGGCGGACCATCCGGGGCGTGGGCCGCACGTATGCGGAACGTGAAGGGCTGACGGCCCTGGTGGGGAGCAACGGTTTCCTGGAGATCGCGGCGGCGATGGGCAGCGCGGCGAGGGAGCTGGGCGTGGGCGTCGGCGCGGCGGTGCGGGTGCAGCGACAGTAGCGAGCGCTCCCCACTGACCAGGAACAAGGCTTGGCGTTTTATGCTCATTCCGGCATCAGTCGTGGCGGGCGGAGAGGCCATATCTCGGGTTACAGATGCTTCGGTCGTGCCGATGCCATTGGGACTCCGTGGCTACATGCACGAACCCGCCGGACTTGTTCATGTTGGAGGCGATGGGCAGCGGCGCGGACAGCAAGCGGGGGAACGGGCGGATCCGTGCGGTGCAGGTGGAGCTGGCTGGGGCGGGGGGCCGTAGGAGGGAACGACACTGGGGAATCCTCTTGCCAAGAGAGTCTCCCAGGCCCTTCTCAGAAATCTTCACACGTTCGTGCTATCTACAGACCCATCTTTCCCGGATTCATGATGCCCTTCGGGTCCAGGGTCTTCTTCACGTCGCGCAGCAGCGTCATGGCGGGGCCGAGCTCGCGTTCCATCTGGCTGCCGAGCTTGAGGCCGACGCCGTGGCAGTACTCCATAGTCCCGCCCATGTCGTTGGCGACGCGGAGCATCTCGTCCGCGACGGCGGTGAGCGCGGCGGAGCGGGCGACGCCGTCGGGCGCAGGGTCGGCGACGATGAGCGAGAAGTACTCGGGGCGGCCCCAGAGCGACCACTCGTGGACGGGCGCCTCGTGGCGTTGGACCATCTCCTTGCAGAGGCGGTGGTACTCCAGGACGCGTGAGGCTGGCAGGGCGATGTGGAGGTAGTCCATGCGCCACGGACGTCGGCGTCGCCGCGCGGGCGGCCTGGCGAGGACTTCGCGTTTGTAGTTCCATCCGGACTCGTGGCGAGCGGCCCAGAAGTGGTCCACTTTCTTCTGCGGCAGCAGCGCGCCGCGATGCGCCTGGCAGATGCGTCGCCCGATAGCCTCGTCGGCGGCGACCTCTTCGGCAGGGCCGTCGAAGCCGAGGTAGAGGATCGCGCCATCCTCGCCGGAGAACGGCTCCTCCGCGAAGTCCACGAGGGCTGGCGCGAGGCCGACGCGGCGCATCTCCAGCGTCGCCAGGAAGCCGTCCTCAAAGTTGGGGAAGCGGTAGGCGGCGAGGGCGCGGCGCTCGGGCAGCGGGAAGAGCTGGAGGGTGGCCCTGGTGATGACGCCAAGGGTGCCCTCGGAGCCGATGAAGAGGGGCGTGAGGCCAGGCCCCGCGGCCTTGGGGACGCCCCTGGTCTCCACGACGCGGCCGTCGGGCAGCACGACCTCCAGGCCGAGCACCTGCTCGCCCATGACGCCGTACTTGCCCGCCAGGTAGCCGACGCCGTTGATGGCGATGGAGCCGCCGACGCTGGCGATGGGGCGGCTCCACGGGTCGTGGGCGAAGAGTGCGCCCTTGGCCTCGGCTGCGGTGGCGAGGTCTTCCAGGATCATGCCTGGGCCGACCTGCGCGCGCAGCCCCTCGGCGTCCAACTCGTGGACGCGGTCCAGGCCGCGGAGGCTGAGGACGATGCCGGGTGTGATGGACGTGGCGCCGCCGGAGACGCCGGTGCCGCCGCCGTACGGGACGACGGGGACGCCGTTCTGGGAGGCGAACTCCAGGGTCTTCTGCACGTCTTCGGTGGAGCGGGCGAAGACGACGGCGAGGGGCGTGGCGACCTGGACGGCGCGCCAGCGGCCGTAGGCGTCCACGGCGTGGGCGAGGAGGTCGTTCACCTCTGCCGAAACGTGGCCCCTGCCTACAACTTCCTGTAGTTTTATTACCAGGGCGTTGCCAGTCACACTTTAGCTTCCTCAGCGAGACGGAACTCGCGATAGCTCTTGAGGCCGGAAGAACGCAAAGGGTTCCCGGACTCCTGTCCGTCCATGGTAGCACGGCTCCCAGCGAACATTTATGGCGTGCGCGGCCCAGCCGCAGCCGGGCGCCATCGCGTTAGGGCGGAAACGAGCGCGGCGGTAAGCACGACGCCTGCCGCCCACAAGAACGCTGTCTTCACGCCGTACGCGTCAGCGAACACTCCGCCAACCAGTGGCGCGAGCGCGGACATTGCCGCGGTCGCTCCGAAAGCGAGGGACACCGCGGTGCCCTGGACACGGGAGGGAACCAGGTCCGTGGCCGCGGCGAGAAAGATCGACATGAGCGAGAACAAGAAGGCGCCCATGACGATGACGGTGAGCACGAGGGGCCACCCCGGGGGCACGAGGTACAGACCGAGCATGGAACACCCCAGCACCGCCAGGGCAGGGACAGCGACCACGCGCCGGTTCAGGCGGTCGGACAGGTAGCCCATGAGCGGCTGCGTGGCGATGCCGGCTGCCTGCGCGGCGAAGAGGTACAGACCTAGCGTCAGGGTGGTGGCTCCCAGGTCTTCCCGCAGGTAGATGGGCAGGAACGTGAAGACGACGCTCTGGCCTGCGCCAAACCCGCCCGCAAAAAAGAGCACCAGCAGCAGCCTGGGGTTGCGGAGTATCTGTCGCACCGACGCGAAGTATTCGCGAGCGCTGGCCACGCCTGGGTTCCCCGTGGGCACAAGCCGCAGGGCAAGCCAGATTGCCGCTGCGATCGCCAGCGCCGGCGCCAGGGTGGCTTGCATCAGGAAGCGCCAGGACACCACGACGAGGAGAGCGCCCACGATCAACGGCCCTAGCGCTTCGCCAACGCTGCCGCCGGTCCCGTGGAGCGCGATGGCGAACCCGCGCCGGCTGGCATACTCGCGCGAGACGGCTGAGATAGCAACGGGGTGCCAGAACGTCAGGGTAAAGATCATGATGACCGAGCCGACTACGATGAGGGAAAAGCTCCCGGCGACACCCATCACGAAGAAGCCCGCGCCGATGCCCGCGATGGAAAGCGCAAGGATATCCGCTCGCCTCCGGTGATAGCGGTCCCCGACATAACCGGCGAAGAGGTTGGTCACGCCTCCCGCCGCGTTGCGAATAGTGGAGAGGGCGCCCACCTGAAGGTTGCTCAAGCCAAGGCCTGCCTTTATCTCCGGCAAGAGCACAAAGAAGGCCGCGCTGAAAAGGTGCTTTAGGCCGTGTCCACCCACGGCGACACCGAGCAAGAGCAAACGCTGACGCTGGGAAATGCCGGCAGATGGTACGGGAGCGGCAGGAAAGCCTTTGTCTTTACGGGGCATGGCGGCCGGCTGGGGACGGCTCCCAGGTGATGAGAAGCTCGGCAGCGCCGTCCCGTTGGCGGTAGGTAGGCTCAAAGCCCTCGTCGGTGTGCTTGAAGAGCTGGGCAAAGCGAGCTTCCACGGCGCCCCGGACGTGGGGCAGGCCGTGGCCGTCCAACGCGCATACCGCTTGCTCAACGGCCTGCTCCCTCGTCTTGGGCACGGCAGCATTGCGGCCGAAGTGGGTGGGGAGGATGCGGACGTCTGGGAGAACGCCCATCTCCCAGAGGACGGGCAGCAGCTCCCGGTACCCGGGCCGGAGGGCCAGCGGCTCGCCGAAGACAAGCTCAAAGAGCCGCGCGGTCTGGTTGGGCGGCGGAACGGAGACGACGTCTATGATGACCCTGCGGCGGGACGCTTCCACCAGCTTGTGGACGAACGGCACGATGTCGCGGACGAAGTAGGTGACGTGGCAGACCATCGTCACGTCGCCGACGATGCCGTTGGCGGCAAGCCAGTCCGCTCGCACGAGCTTGGCGTTGTGGATGCCGGCCTCGGCGGCGCTGGCTTCGTACTCGGCGGCCATGCCGGGGGAAGGCTCCACGTTGACCAACTCGCGGCAGCGTAGGGCGAGGGGGAGGCCGTAGCGGCCCGCGCCGCCGCCGACGTCAACGAGTACGTCGTCGGGCTGGATATACGAGGCGATGGCAGCGAGGTTCGGGTCCAGGGAACGTCGGGGGTCCTGGCGGAAGCCGCGGGCGCGAGGGCCGCTCCAGCGGTCGGCAGGCGGGTTGCCGAGGATGCGGGCTCGTTGCGCCTCAACGGCGTCGGCCATGGCGGCGTAGGAATCGGCTGGGGTCAAGCCTCACCCCTAACCCCTCTCCACTTTATGTGGAGAGGGGAAATGCCTCGCCCATTGTAAGGCGTCCCCTTCGGCGATATGTCTGTACTGGGTATCTATTACCGCCCCACGTAGCGCCAGCGCGTCCCTTGCGCGGAGTCTTCCAGAGACACGCCGAGGGCCACGAGGCGGTCGCGGACGGAGTCGGCGAGCTGGTACTGCTTGGCGGTACGCAGGTCGGCGCGGACTTGGAGGAGCAGGTCTATGAACGGGTCGGCGGAGGCGTCACGCTTCTCCTCCGTGAGCTTCAGGCCGAGGACGCCCGCCAGCTCGGTGAGGGCCGCCTGGGCGACGGTGACGCCGCGCCCGGTCTCGCGGCCTCGGTTGATCTCGCGGGCCAGGTCAAACATGGCGGCGAGCGCCTGGGGTGTGTTCAGGTCGTCGTCCATGGCGTCGCTGAAGCGCTGGTGGAACGGCTCGGGGTCCACCTGGTCCTTCGACTGGTTCAGGACGGATGGAGGGGCACTCTCCTCGGAGCGGAGTGCGCCGCGCAGGCGTTCCAGAGCGCGGCCCTGAGCTTCGATGTTCTCCTCGCTGTAGGCGAGGGGGGCGCGGTAGTGGCCGCCGAGGAAGAAGAGACGAAGCGTCGCCGGGCCGAACTTATCCAGGGCGTCCTTGGCGGAGACGAGGTTGCCCAGCGACTTGCTCATCTTCTCCGCGCCCAGGGTGAGCAGGCCGTTGTGCGCCCAGAATCGGGAGAACGGCGCTTTGCCGGTGTAGGCCTCGGTCTGAGCGATCTCGTTCTCGTGGTGGGGGAAGACGAGGTCGTGGCCGCCGCCGTGGATGTCAAGCTGCTCGCCCAGGTAGCGGAGCGACATGGCGCTGCACTCAATGTGCCAGCCGGGGCGGCCGGGTCCCCACGGGCTGTCCCACGACGGCTCGCCGGGCTTGCCGGCCTTCCAGAGGGCGAAGTCGCCGGGGTGCTCCTTCTGCGCGCCGCGCTCCACGCGGGCGCCGGCGATCATCTCGTCCAGCTTGCGGTGGCCGAGCGCGCCGTATCGTTCAAAGCTGGCGACGCGGAAGTACACGTCGCCGCTGGCGGGATATGCGTGGCCTTTGGCGATGAGGCCGCTGATGAGGTCCAGCATCCAGGGCACCTCTTCGGTGGCGCGGGGATAGGCCGAGGCGCGCTGGATGCCGAGGCGGTCCATGCTGTCAAAGTAGTCGGCAATGTAGCGTTCGGCGAGCGCGGTGGGGGTGACGCCCTCCTGCTGGGCGCGGAGGATGATCTTGTCGTCAATGTCGGTGAAGTTCTGGACGTGGCGGACGTCGTAGCCCAGGTACTCCAGGTACCGGCGGAGCACGTCAAAGTAGACGTAGCTCATGGCGTGGCCGACGTGGGACGGGGAGTAGGGCGTGACGCCGCAGACGTACATTTTGACGGTGTTGTCGGCGGGGACAAGCTCGCACTTTTGGGCGGTGAGGGTGTCGTAGAGACGCATGCGTGCTCCTCTTGGGGAACGTGCTGGCCAGCTTCAACCCCGATCCTAATGCCAGTTCTGCGAGAAGGTGGCGGTCTTGCCCTGCGGAGTCGCCTCACCCCTACCCCTCTCCACTTAATGTGGAGAGGGGTAGGCACCAAGGACGCCTTCACAATGCCGTCACCCTTACTGAGAGTTGGTACAACCTGCTCTCTTAAGGAGGAAGGGATAGCCATGGGGCGGGCGAGGAAACCTCGCCCCTACGTGGGTTGTTCCTCCAGCGTGGCGACCACGAAGGCGGCCATGCCCTCGCCGTGGCCGGTGAAACCGAGGCCGTCCGTGGTCTTGGCCTTGACGTTCACCTGCCCAAGGGCCAGCCCCAGGCGCACGGCGATCTCCTTGCGCATGGGGTCTATGTATGGCCTCAGGACGGGTGCTTCGGCCACGACTGTGGCGTCGGTATTGTGCACCAGCCATCCGTGACGGCGCAAGAGTGCGTGGGTGTGCTCAAGGAGCAGCAAGCTGCTGATGCCTCGGTACTGGGAGTCGCTGGAAGGGAAGTGCGCGCCGATGTCGCCAAGGCCGGCGGCGCCCAGCAGGGCGTCAATGACGGCGTGGAGCAGCACGTCGCCGTCGCTGTGGCCCTGGAGGCCCTTGGCGAAGGGCACCGTGACGCCGCCCAGAATCAACGGGCGGCCTTCCACGAGCGGATGGACGTCAAAGCCGATGCCGACGCGCATACCTCACCCCTAACCCCTCTCCACAATGTGGAGAGGGGGAATGTCGTTGACTTTGAATGGTGTTCTCATGCTTGCAATATCCTCGTTTCCCGCGTGAGGATTAGAGGTGCTGGTCGCTCGTCGAACGTTGGCGGCTGCGGAGCAGGGCCTCGGCCAGCGTCAGGTCGTCTGGTGTTGTGACTTTGAGGTTAGCGGGTGAGCCAAGGAAAACGCGGACGCGGTGCCCGAAGCGTTCCACCACCGCGGCATCGTCGGTAGCGTCGGCGTCGCTGGCCTGGTACGCGCGGAGGAGCAGGTCGCGGAGGAAGACTTGGGGCGTCTGCGCGGCGTGCAACTCAGCGCGGGGCGGCGTCTGGCGGACGTGGCCGTCCGGGCCGACGACCTTGATGGTATCGGCGACTGGGACGGCGGCGACGGCGGCGTCGGTCTCCAGCGCGGCCTCAAGGCCGCGCTCCACGATGTCGGTCGTGACGCATGGGCGAGCGCCGTCGTGGATGAGGACCCAGCGCACGTCAGGCGAGAGGGCGGCGAGGCCGCAGCGGACGGAGTCCTGACGCCGCGCGCCGCCCTGGCAGACGTGGTGCACCTTGCGCCAGCCGGAGTCGCGGACGAGGCCGCGTCCTTGCTCAAGGTTGGACGCGCTCAGGATCAGGGCGATCTCGTCCACCAGGGAGCAGGCCTCCAGCGCGTCCAGGGAGTAGGCCACCAGAGGACGACCCAGCAACGGCGCGAAGACCTTATCCACGCCGCCCATGCGCTGGCTCCCGCCCGCCGCCACGACGACGGCGCCGACGCGGCCTGCGAGACGCTTTGCCAATTCGGTGTTTGAAAGCATATGACGCCATTCTAGTGGAAAACTTCTCTCGGAGGGGCGGCGGGAAACCCTTTCTTTCGGAAGGGGTTTCCCGCCACCCTTCCCGAATACCCTCTTACCACGCGAAAACGATCTTGCCGAAGTTTTCGCGGCTGAGCATGGCACGGTGATCGTACTTGACACGCTCAAAGGGCAGAACGGCGCGGAGTAACTTTGTGTGAGGCAGCTACGCCGCAGCTTTGGGCTGGGCGAAGATGATGCGCCCGGTTGGGGTCTGGAGGATGCGGTTGACGGTGACCTCCAGATCGGAGTTGAGGAAGCGATTGCCGCCCTCCACGACGACCATGGTGCCATCGTCCAGGAAGCCGATGCCCTGGCCCACCGCGCGGCCCTCCTGGATGACACGCAGGGACATCTCTTCACCAGGGAGGACGATCTGGCGGATGGCGTTAGCAAGCTCGTTGATGTTGAGGACCTTGACGCCGCGGACTTCCGCCGAGCGGTTGAGGTTGAAGTCGGTGGTGAGCAGGCGGGCGTCCATCTGCTTGGCGAGACTGATAAGACGCGCGTCAACGTCGGCACCGTTCTGGAACGGCACGTCCAGCACATTGACGGCGGCGTGGGGGTCCTGGTTAAGTTTGGTGAGGACTTCAAGGCCGCGACGGCCACGATTGCGGCGCAGCGGATCCGAAGAATCGGCAATGTGGCGCAGCTCGTCCAATACGAAGTTGGGCACGTGGAGCGTGCCCATGAGGAATCCGGTAGTAGCGAGGTCGGCGATGCGGCCGTCTATGATGGCGCTGGTGTCCATCAGGATGGGGTTGTTAACTGCCGCGCCGCCACTCTCGGCCCTCGCCATGGGTGGCAAGACCGCCGAAAGCTGCCGGTGCCTCCACGTCCCTACCAAAGCGCCAAGGAGCCCCAGAGAGCCGCTAACGGCCAGCGGAACCACCCACCCCGCGCCACCGGGCAGGCGAGAAAGAGGCGGAAATAACAGCAGTCCCACGACCAGTCCAGCCACTGCGCACAGCCAAACAACCGCCACGATCGGTATTGGGAGCCGCTCGGAGGGTTTATTCATTCTTCCCCTGCCACGTCAGGATCTGGAACGAAGTCAGCGATCTCCAAGAGAGTAACCTCACGCGTTCGGAAGCGGACAAAACAAAAGGGAGCCGCTCATTTGGAGAAACGGCTCCTTTTTGTGCATTGTCAGCTCCTTCTCTGCTCGGCCAGAGGCGCTCCGCAGAGACAACACGGGGTTGCAGGAACACACCACACCCCTACTGCAGCCCACCACCGTGAAGTCTGCACCCCATACACCTACTCGCGCTCCTTGCCGGAGGCGCGCCGATCTGTAAACTATGCTCTGCCTGCCAGTACCCTAGCACAGGAGCCAGCAGGTGTCAAAACAGGTTTCCACAACCCTACCTTGGGCATGGGGAGGCTACCGGCTTGCCAACCACCTCTCCCCCACGGCTACACTCGGGGCAGACTCTAAATCGCTCCCCGCGTTGTGGAGGGGCGCTTGGTGGGGCGTAGCCGGATGCTGCATTGTGGGCAGACCTGCTCTCGCATGGATTGCGGCCCTTCGACAAACCCATTCGCTCCGCTCAAGGCGCTTCGCGGCTGAGGCCGAACGGGTTTGTTAGACATTCCAAGCCCTTCTCCGCGCTGGGGAGCGGCGTGACCATCTGACGCCGACGCAAATGGCGGCATTTGTGCACAGGTTCTCAGAATGACAACCGTAAGACTGTGACCCAGTCCCCAGGCATGGTTGACGAAAGAGGACGGCGCTTTCTATAATTCGGAGGGAAATCCAAGTCTACTGAGGGTGAAGGCATGGCAAGCGAGACAGGAAAACGGTACATGTGCGCTCAGTGCGGGTCCGAGCTGGTGGTGACTAAGGGCGGCAAGACGGACCTTATTTGCTGCAGCACCCCCATGAAGAAGAAATAAGCGACCCACAGGAAAACGTCGGAGGACAGAGGGAGCATGGCGAACCAACTCGGCAAACGGTACCAGTGCGACGTGTGCGGAGCGACGGTGCTGTGCACCAAGGCTGGCGACGGCGTGGTCAAGTGCTGCGACGGCAAGGACATGACGCTCCAGCAACCCAGGCAGCTCCCGTCGTCTGACTAACGCAGGGCGATCGGAGGCGCGTTGGGTGCCCGCTCACGCGGCTTGCTCGACGGGCGTTCCGTTGGGTAGCCGCCATGTGCGGAATGAGATGCTTGTCTGTGGACGGCGTCATCTGCTGATTGAGTTGTTGACCTGTCTTTGCTATGATCGGGCTATGTTGACCGTCGTCGAACGGTGTAGAATGGAATCACGGGGAGGGAAACTGATGCTCACCATCACCTCAGGCGCCATTCAGAAGCTCAAGGGCATCCTCACCGAGGAAGGCGAAGGTCCCTTTCTCCGCATCCTGGTGATGCCGGGCGGCGGACACGGGTTGCAGTACATGCTCACGCCAGAGAAGGAGACCAAGGACGACGACCTGGTTGAGGAGATGGACGGTCTCCGCGTGATCCTGGACTCCGACAGCGCGATGCTGCTTGAGGGTGCGGAGATTGACTACGTTGAGGAGTTTCCTCGCGCTGGCTTCGTGATTTCCAATCCCAACGCGTCCGCGTTTGCGGGCGGTGGCTGCGCGTGTGGCGGTGGGGCGTGCGCGTGCGGCGGGCATGGCGCGGAGGCCAGCCAGGAAGCGGGCGCGTGCGGCAGTGGGGCGTGCGCGTGCGGCGGGCATGGCGCGGAGGCCAGCCAGAAAGCGGGCGCGTGCGGCAGTGGGGCGTGCGCGTGCGGCGGGCATGGCGCGGAGGCCAGCCAGGAAGCGGGCGCGTGCGCCTGCGGCGGGAATCACGCGGAGCATGCCGAGGAACACGCCCACTAAAAGGGCTTTGCCCTTTACCATTTTTGCTGTTTGGGACGTAGAAGCCTGACGGCAGATAGGTCGCGCGGCAGAGAGGTAAAAAGAAGAGAGGCGGGTCACTGACCCGCCTCTCTTCTTTTTTATCACGGCGAGAGCGGCTTTGAGCCTATCTTTGGCCTATCCTGTCTAAGAGCGTCTAACAAAACTGCGATGTGGCTGGGGCAAGTCAGGTTTCACCCCATTCCTTCGCTTCAGTCGGGATAGCTCTAACCTTCCCCTCCAAGGGGAAAGGGACTTGTTCGTCATGCAAAGAGCGCGTGGGTCAGTGAAACGCCATGCATCAATTGCTCCGGGTTTGTTACACGCTCTTAGCACGAGGGCGTTAGCAAACGGCTGGCAATGTTAGCAAAGCGCCCCTGGTGGGAGACATACCAGGGGCGTTGCGTTACTAAGCGATGCCCGTTTATGGCTTTGTGATGTGGTGGCGGGAGCGGGAGGGAGTCGAACCCACCTGTCCCGACACGTCGGGACACGCCGGTTTTGAAGACCGGGAGAGCCACCAGGCCCCATCCACTCCCGCGATTGGACGCTCGAGAACCCGTGCGCGCCGCGCAGGCACAAGACGGCCAGCACCTCCAGGCGTGGTTGCCGGCCTGGAAGGGCTAGATAAGCGGTGAGGTTACTTGGTGAGCGCGGAGTCCAAGCGCCGCTTGAGCACGCTCTTGGGCACGGCCCCGACCACCTGCTCAACGGGCTTCCCGTTCTTGAAGATGATCAAGGTGGGGATGCCGCGGATGTTGTAGCTGCCGGGCGTCTGGGCATTGGCGTCCACGTCCAGCTTGGTGAACTTGATCTGGCCGTCGTACTCGTTGGCCAGCTCCTCCACCAGCGGAGCGATCATCTTGCACGGCTGGCACCAATCGGCCCAAAAGTCCACCAGCACGGGTTGATTGGACTTGAGCACCTCGGCGTCAAACGTTGCGTCGGTAACTTCTATAGGCTTTGCCATTGGGACCTCCTTACTGGTCGCGTTGGACGTTCTCTGTCCATTTTGATGCGCCGTCATGCCTCTGCGGTGCACGAGGGAGGGCTTTTCAGGCCGCTCTTAGTCTAGGGGCGAGACGTGCGTGCGTCAATTGTGCCTCGAGTTTTTCCCTCCGAATAGGATGCGGAATTACACAAATCGGTGTTTTTGAGGCACCGATGTATATCATCCGCCGCAGCGTTGACGAAGCAAATGCAACGTGTTAGGTTAGGCACATCGGCTGGGTATGGCCGTGACGGGAGCTGGGGAAGCCCGGCTGAGAGGTCCCGAAGGGTCGGGACGACCGTCCGAACCTGACCTGGGTAATGCCAGCGCAGGGACAGAATTGCAGCTGTTCGCACTGCCGCTGGTCAGCCCAGCGGCATTCTTGTTGTGTAGGGTTCTGGGGAAAGGAGCGGACCATGAATGACTCACTGGTGATCGCCGGGAAGGAGTTCCACTCGCGGCTCATGTCGGGGACCGGACGATTCCGGAACAACGACGACATGGTCGCCGCGCTGGAGGCCTCGGGGACGCAGATCGTCACCGTGGCCATCCGGCGTCTGGACCTGGACAACCCCAACGACCGGAACATCCTTGAGCTGATCGTCGACCGGTACACCATCCTGCCGAACACCGCGGGATCCAAGACCGCGGACGAGGCGGTCTTTACCGCGAAGCTGGGGCGGGAAGTGACCGGCACCAACTGGGTAAAGCTTGAGGTTATCCCCGACCCGAAGTTTCTTTTCCCTGATCCGCAGGGTACGTTGCGCGCGGCGGAGCGGCTGGTCAAGGAAGGCTTCGTGGTGTTGCCGTACATGCACGCAGACCCGGTGCTGGCCCAGCAGCTTGAGGATGTCGGCTGCGCGACCGTCATGCCGCTCGGCTCGGCGATTGGCTCGGGCCAGGGTATGCACACCCGGGAAGAAGTGATGATCATCGTCAGCAACGCCAAGATCCCCGTGGTCGTGGACGCGGGGCTGGGCGTTCCCTCGGACGCGAGCATGGCGATGGAGATTGGCGCTTCGGCGTGTCTTGTGAATACGGCGATCGCACAGGCGAAAGACCCGGCGCTGATGGGCGAGGCGTTCAAGCTCGGCGTGGAAGCGGGCCGCAAGGCGTATCTGGCGGGGCGGATCGGTCGCAGGAGCTACGCCGAGGCCAGCAGCCCCACGACGGGCGTCGTCCAGGTAGCGGCGGGCAGGTCCGCGTCGTAGCCATGCGCCGGTTGCCTCAGCCATCCCTCACGTTGGTCACCGACCGGAGCCTGTGCCCCGGCGGTAGCCTCGCTGCCAGGGTTGAGGCCGCCGTGGCGGGCGGCGTGGACCTGGTACAGCTCCGCGAAAAGGAGCTGTCCGCGGGGGAGTTGTACCGCCTCGCTCTGGAGCTGAAGGAAGCCATCAGTGGCCGCGCGATGCTGGTTGTGAACGACCGTCTTGACGTTGCGATCGCGGCTGGCGTGGATGGCGTCCAGCTTCCTGAGTCGGGCCTGCCGGTAGGCGCGGCGCGCCGGTTGCTCCGCTGCGGCATGGTCATCGGCCGGTCGGTGCACTCGGCGGACGGCGCGGCGAAGGCCGAAGCGGATGGCGCTGACTTTCTGGTGCTCGGGACGATTTTCCCGTCGCGCTCGCACCCAGGGGCGTTGGGCGCTGGCATTGATACGATCAAAGAGACTCGCGCGCGGGTCCGCTGCCCGGTGCTTGTCATCGGCGGCGTGGACACAGGCAACCTGGGGCCGTGCATCAGCGCGGGCGCCGATGGCGTGGCTGTCATCTCGGCGCTTCTGGGCGCCCCGGACGTTGCCGCCGCTGCGCGCGAGATGAAGAACGCGTTGCGGCAAGCTTGGGCAAAGCGGGCGCTTAGCGTCACGACAACCGTGTGGGAATCGCGGGAGCAGCGATGATTAATGTAACCGTGAACGGCAAGCTGAGGCAGCTCGCGGACGCCACCGAGCTGATGGCGTTTCTGCTGGACATGAAGGTGAACTTCAAGTTCCTGGCGGTGGGCTATAACGGCGAGGTGCTGCCGAAGACGGAGTACGGCTCAGTGGTGCTCAAAGAGGGCGACGTACTTGAGGTCGTGAGGCCCATCGGCGGCGGCAGCGTGCGCTAGCCGGCGGCACCAGTCGGCGAACGACGCGCTGCTGTGGAAGCGTCCCGGCTGAAGGCAAGGCTCATGCTGTCTAGCGGCGTCCGCTCACCCTCGTCGTCGGCTCCTTCGTCTCCTCCGGTGGCCTCACGTTCCGGAACATCACCCACAGCGCCACGTCGTACGCGATCTTCAGGCCCGCGCATAGGGCGAACGGGGCGCTGGCCGACACCCCCTGCCACAGCGCCGTTCCGACTGAAGGCCCCGCCGTCCCCGCGATGCTTCTCCCCACCAGGTGCATGCTGGCCATCGCCACGCGCTCGCTCGGGCCCACCACCGCCATCGTGTACGAATCCCGCGTCGGCACGTCCATCTGCCCTAGCAACGACCGCAGTTGCCAGAACAGCACGGCCATCCACACCGTCGGCGCGAAGGTCGCGGCAAGCAGGAACAGGCTGGACGGGATGTGCGTGAATACCATCGTGTTGATCAGCCCTATTCTGTTTGAAATCTTCGCCGCAAGCCAGAGTGACACCGCGGCCAGCACCTGCGAGCCGAACAGGATGACCGCCAGGGACGCCAGCTCCAGCCCAAACTTGGTGTTGAACCAGTACGCGACTAGGCTTTGGAGCACCATGGATCCAGCGAAAGAATCAACCGCGAACAGTCCGGTGAGCGTGAAGATGATCCGCCGCGACGGCAGCCGGAGCGGATTGGTCCAGGTCTGCCCTCCCGTCCGCGCTTCAATGGCGGGCGAGAGCAAAGCGTAGAGCGTGGTCAAAACAACCAGGCAGACGATCAGGCCCACGAGGATCACCCTGATGGCCGAGACCTGTTCCAGGCCCATGAAACGCTGCAACAACGTGGGGATGCCCGCCGCCAGGCTGCCTAGAGCCGCCGCCGCCGTGGCCACGATGTTGTTCACGGCGTACAGGTCTGTCCGGCGGGACGAGGGCGCGGCGTCTGCCAGGCTCGCCTGCTCCAGCGCCTGGGTTGGGCCTGCGCCAGCCCCGCCTGCGAGGCTGAACGCGCCGAAAAAGGCGAACACCGTTAGCACGACGAAGTTGTTGGTAAGCACAAGGAGCAGCGAAGTGACCGCGGTCAACAGGCTGATGCCGACCAGCAGCCGCCGCCGGCCAACGCGCTCTGCAGTCAAGCCGACAACAAACGCGAAGAACGCCGAGCCTGCTACGCCCGCGCTGAAGAAGGCGCCCACTTGCACCAGGCTGAAGCCGAGGTCGGCGAGATAGATTGCGATCAGGACGGCTACAGTCCCCTGCGCGAAGCCGCGCACACCCCGCGCCGCGATAATTACCTTGCCGTCGCGGCTGATCCAGGGAAGGGGTTTTGGCAACCTGGCGAGCATCGAGCGCCCCTTAGACACCGTCAATCGTTACGGCGCTGGCTCGGCCAAGTATAGCGGTTGTGAGGAGCGACAGCGGCGGCTATAGAGGACTCAATTGTCAACGCACCGCGGTCACTGGGTGCACGGCGAGGCGAAGTACATAGAGAGTTGGCTACCGGCGCAGCCGATAGAAATGGTTCAACGGCCCGTGCCCGTGGCCGATGGGGTAGGCCTTGCGGATGGCGTTGGTGACGTACCGCTTCGCCCTCGCTGTCGCCTCAAGGGGCGAGTATCCCAGCGCCAGGTTGGCTGCGACCGCCGACGCGAACGTGCAGCCCGTCCCGTGGGTGCTCGTGGTCTGCACGCGCTGCGCCGAAAACGCGTGGAACTCCTCGCCGTCGTAGAACAGGTCCACCGGCGGGCCCTCAAGGTGGCCGCCCTTTACCACCACGGCCTTCGCACCCAAGTCGTGCACGATTGTCCGTGCGGCGTCGTACGCCTGCTCCAGCGTCTCCACGCGCCTCCCCGTTAGCTCCGCGGCCTCCGGCAGGTTGGGCGTCACGATCGTCGCCATCGGGACGAGCACACTGCGCAGCGTATCCAGCGCGTCCTGGCGCAGCAGGCGGTCGCCGCCCTTTGCAATCATCACCGGGTCAACCACGATCCGGTCCAGCCGGTGATGGCGCAGCCGCTCGGCGACCGTGCTGATGATCGCCGCGCTGGACAGCATGCCGGTCTTGACCACGTCCGCGCCGATGTCCGTCACTACGGCGTCAAGCTGCGCGGCGATGACCTCCGTCGGCACCTCGTGGACGGCCGTCACGCCGAGCGTGTTCTGGGCAGTGATCGCGGTGAGGACTGACGTGCCGTAAACGCCCAGCGCCGCGAACGTCTTGAGGTCGGCCTGGATGCCCGCGCCGGCGCCGGAGTCCGATCCCGCAATGGTCATAGCAACCGGCACGCGTTGCCCGCGCCGCTGTGTCATAACGCTGCTCCGTAAGGGCTTTACTGCTTCTTGCCGATCTCTTCCACGTAGCCGTTCGTGAACGCTCGACCTGCCTCCATGGGCTTCGCCAGAAGGCCTTGCGCCTGCATCCACGTGCTCAGCGCACGCCACCGTTCGGCAGTCTGCCAGCCGAACGAAGGTACGGCGTCGGTCCATGCCGGGGCCAACAGGCGGATAGCGCGCCCGTCAACTTCCTTGTCCATCCCTGGGCTTGGGTTGGCAAGCGCGGTGACGGCGCCGTCAGGGTCCTGGCCTGCGTCTCGATAGCCCTTTAGCACCGCAAGCATCAGGCGCAGGACAACTTGGGGCCGCACCTTCAGTGTGTCCTCGTTCGTGACGAGCATCATCCCATAGTAGTCGGGCGCGCCCCACTGTTCCATCTTCAGCACGACCGCTTGCCGGCCCTGCTGCTCAATAAGAGCGCTCTCGCGGGTCCAGTCGGCGCCCACCACGGCGTCAACGCGCCTGGCGAGCATGGCGGGCACGAGGTCGGTGTCGATGTTGACCAGATCCACCTTGCGGAAGTCGCCCCCGTCGTTCTCCACCACGGTCTTCAGCAACGCCTCGTCCAACGGAACGCCAGCGTAGCCCACCTTCTTGCCGGCCAGATCGCGTGGCCGGGTGATCCCGGACGACTTGAGGGTTAGGACCGCGCTGAGCGGGTGCTGCGCCATCGCGGCAATGGCGACGACCGGGATCCCCTGCGCTCGCGCCAGCAAGACGCTGGGCTGATCGCTGA
Organism: Dehalococcoidia bacterium; assembly: GCA_009693045.1. Lineage (GTDB taxonomy): Bacteria > Chloroflexota > Dehalococcoidia > Lucifugimonadales > SHYT01 > SHXZ01. Next base: position 163,816 of record SHXZ01000002.1, read on the forward strand.
CGCCGAAGTCGGCCTTGCCAGCGCCCACTGTCTTAAGTACGGTGGAAGGATCCGCTGGCGTGGTCAAGTTGACGTCCAGGCCATCCGCCTTGAAGTAGCCCTTCCCCTGTGCGACGAACAGCCCCGCGTGGCTCGCGTTGGGCGGCGCGTCCAGTGCCAGGCTGACCTTGACCCTGTCCTCATTGCCCCCACCGCAGCCTGTGACTACCGTCAGGATCGCTGCCAACAAGAGCGCAAACCAGACTCGACGACGTGGTTTGAGTAGGCGCGCCATGCTCATGTCAGACACGCCGATTGCCATTGCCCTGGCTCGAATGGGCGGTCGCAGCCGCAGCACTCGGACGAGCCACTCTCGCGTCGCCAGCTTACTTGCGGCCGCTCGGGTACTTGCCGGCATCGTGCATGGCCATCCAGGTGGAACCCGCAGGCCCCGACGTGAACCAGTTGGTTTCATGCGACGCGCCGTTCATCTCCCACGGCTGCATCAGCGTGAAGGTGGTCCCCACCCCGATGCGGATTTGATACACCTGCGTCAGTTCGTACTGGTCAAACTCCCAGAGCATCTTCACCCGCTTCACGGGGTCCAGCTCGCCGCGTTCCTTCAGGTACATCTCGTTGATCAGGGGGTCGTCCAGCTTCTGGACGTTCTGGGGGCTGCCCTTGATGAGCTGGCCGAAGGCGTCGTCCGCGGTGCCCCACGAGCTCCGGATCCACGACGACCCGTGGTGGACGAGGCCCTCCCACGTGCCTTCTAAGAATTGGCTGCTGAACGTCACGCCGTCAACCACTTTGATCGCCATGTCTATCCCCAGGTATTTCTTCCACTGGGCCTGCAGGAACAGCGACTCGTCGTAAAAGCGCCCCGAGCTGAAGGTGAGGATCAGGGTGGTGCTGAAGCCATTCGGATAGCCTGCGTCAACCATGAGCCTTTTCGCCTTCTCAGGGTTGAACTGGTAGTTTTCGCCGGCCTGCGCCAGCGTCATGTAGAACTCATCGCCAAAGTAGTCGCGGCTGATGAGCGGCACAAAGAGGCTGAACCCGTCAATGCTGGTCTCCCACAACGACGGGTGGTCCATGGTCATCGTCATGGCGCGGCGGACTCGCACGTCGCCCAGGGCGTCTTTGAGCTGAGGCCGCAGCGTCACCGTGACGCCGCCGGTTCCGCCTTGCGCGTGGATCTGTGCGCCTGGGACTCGTTTGATCACGTCCTCCGCCTCGGCCACGCGGCTGGCGCTGAAAAAGTCGTTTCTGCCGGTGATGAATGCCGCCTTCTGGTTGGAGGTGTCCGGAACAGACAGTACGGTCAGGCGGTCCACGTACGGGAGCCCTTTGAGGTAGAACTCAGGATTCTTGGCTAGCACCAGCCTGGTCCGCGTCTCGTATTCGGACACCAGGAAGGGACCGGGGCTCTTCGTCTTGATCTCGTCAAGGCAACCCTTTTGCTCGTAGCATTCCTTGGAGAAGATGCCCATGCTAGTGTGCGCCATGTTTTTCAGGAAATCGGCGTTGGGCGACTCCATCGTGATCTTCACCGTGTAGCGGTCCGCGGCTTCAAGCTTCTTGACCAGGGCGAGATTGTTTTTGACGGTGCCTTCTTTCCTGGTCGTGTCCAAGAAGAAAACGATGTCCTCGGCGATCACCTCGCGATCCATCCTGGCCATGGGCGGCGCTGCGGGCCACAGCACGCCTTTCCGAATGCGAAAGACGTAGGTGAGCGAGTCCGGTTGCTCCCAGCCCTGGAAGATGCCCGGCACGATTACGGTCGTCTTGTTGCGCGCTCGCTGGCCCTTGCAGACCGAAAAGTCCTCCCGTTCCACCCAGCTGCATCGCCCCATCTCCGTGTAAAGCAGCATTCCGGCGACGCTGGGCCGGTTGAGCGCCGTGAAAGACAGCAGCCGGAAGGATGACTCAGTAAAGCTAAAGAACCCGATTAGCCCAATCGCGTCGCCGCCGTATTGCGCTTTGGTCCACAGCGACAGCTTGTTCTGGTGCCACTGCTGCATGTACTGCCAGCCCTTGAGTTTGGCGATGTTGTCCGCGTAGAACAGCGGCCCTCCGGACACGAGCGGCTGGGGAGCGCGCGCGGGCGCCGGGACCGCGACGGGCGTGGGTGCGGACGGTGGTGTTGCCTGGGCGGGCGTCAGCGCGGCAGGTGCGCTCGGAGACGGCGTCGCGGCCGGCTCCGTCTTGGCGCAGGCAGCCGCCAAGAGAATCGCCGCAAGGGCGGTTGCGACGATCAACAGTGGCCTGGGGCTTACGTGGCTGCTCATGGATTGGCCTCTGCTCTTATCTTAAAATCGGGCATTTATGTGAGGGGCCACCGCTCCAGCTTGTAGGCCATGTCCCAGAACTGGAACTCATAGCGCATGCTGGTGAGGAAGATCCGGCGCATCCTCTCGCGGTCGGCGGGCCCGCCCCCAGCGGACTGCCTGTCAATGAAACCGCGCCACGTGTCCACGCTCTCTTGCAGCGGCGCGCCATCGTAGAAGTTCGCCCACTCTTTGTAGACCGGGTGCTCGGTGCCATGCACGATCCTGCCCAGCTCATTGTACGTCCAGGCGCAGGGCAGTAGAGAGGCTGCCGCGTCCCCGACGCTGCCTTGAGAGGCGCTTATCAGCATATGGTTCACGTACGCCAGGTTAGTCGGAGCAAGCTGGGCCTTTTCCACCTCCGCCAGGTCCATTTCCAGCTTCTCAAAGCGGCCTTTGTGGCCCAGCCGTTCTACCGGGCGCTCGAGCCGTTTGGTGAGCAACTGGAGCGTAGGCGAATCGGGGGCCTTTGAGATCGCGATGGCTACGGTGCGGGCCAGATACCCAAGGTAGTGGTAGTCCTGTAGGATGAAATAACGAAACGACTCTATCGGCAGCGTGCCTGCGTGCAGCTCGCGGAGAAACGGGTGCCGGTCTATGGCTGACCAGATGCCTTGCGCCTCTTCGCGCAACTGTGCCGAGAAGCTGTTCTGAGTCATTGCTATTCCTCCCGTTTGCTTGTCTGCCGCAAAAGCCCCTGCGCAATCGCGAGAGTCCCCGAGAAAAAGAGAAGCCGCTCGCCAGAAGCGAGCGGCTTAGTCGTGGGCGTCACGCAACCGCATCCCTCCGCTGGCATTACCCAGGTCAGGTTCGTGGGGTCGTCCCGATTTATCGGGACCTCTCAGCCGGGCTGCCCCAGCTCCCCCTCGGTAAATCTACTTGTAAGGCGCCATCAGAGTAGCGCGGCGCGGTGGCGCTGTCAACCTAATGTCAATACCTAGCGCGTTCTGCAACGTTATACTCGGTGAAGTCGCTCGCGGAACGCTGTGGATAGGTCTATGAATCGGCTGAGGTGGTCTTTCGTCTGGCTCGCGGCCCTGGTATTCGCGTTGGGCGTGATGGGCGGAGCCTGCGGCTCAAACGACGCGCCGTCGCAGGCCGACGTGAAGGCGCCGGCCCCATCGACCGTGGCGCCCGCAGCGCCGTCCGGCGCCGATGCCGCGCCTGCTTCGGGCCGAGCAGACGGGAGCGTTGCGGCTCCCGCGTGGCAGTCGACTGCGCGTTTACCCGTGCCGCCCGACCTGGACCTGGAGGCGTTGACCGAGGCGCTGCGGCACGTGAAGGTCGGCGAGACGGCCCCGCGCGCCGGCCTTGTCGCCTCGCCGCCGCAAGCCGGACAGTCCGAGCCGTTCTGGCTGGTGGACATGGACGCCCGCAAGATCAGCAGCATCAACGCCACGCTCAAGCTCGTCACCCTCAACGCATACTGGTACGTGGAGGACGGCGTGAGCGTCCGCGACGAGGACATCCAGTCGGCCGCGCGCGCCTACGAGGACGTCATCCTGCCCAAGGTCGCCCAGGTATTCGGGCCGAGGAGCGGCCCTCCGCTGCGCGGAAAGCTCACGGTGCTCCACGCGCGGCTCCAGGGCGCGGCGGGCTACTTTAGTGGCAACGACGGGTACCCCAAGGCTGTCCACCAGTACAGCAACGAGCGGCTGATGCTCTACATGAACACCCGCGCCTTCCGTATCGGCTCGCGGGCGTACCAGGCCGTGCTCGCCCACGAGTTCCAGCACGCCCTCCACAACGACGCCGACCCCGGCGAGGACACGTGGGTGAACGAGGGCCTCTCCGAGTTCTCGTCCGAGGCGGCGGGCTTCACCACCCAGCTCGTTGATTCGTACGCGGAGCGGCCTGGTACGCCGCTCTCCGAGTGGTCGCTCGAGCCCCGCCAGTCGGCGCCGCACTACGGCGCGGCCAACCTCTTCTTCCGCTACCTGTTTGAGCATTACGGAAGCCTGGACAGCGTGCGCGCCCTGGTGGAGCAGCCCGCGGACAGCTTTGACGGCGTCAACGCCTATCTGGCCTCGGGAGGCTACGGCCGCACGTTCGCCGACGTCTTCAAGGACTGGCTCGTTGCCAACCTCCTCGCCAGGCCTGGCGCCGGGCGCTACGACTACGCCACGCCGCCGTCGCGCGTCACGGTGGCAAGCACGCTCAAGCCCGGCGGCAAGCTGGACGGCGAGGTCGCGCAGTTCGGCGCCGACTACGTCCGGTTCTCGGCCGACCGAGGCGACGTGCTGCTGCGGTTCCAGGGCGCTCTGCAGGTCTCGCTGCTGCCCACCACGGCGCACAGCGGCGCGAGCTGCTGGTGGGGAAACCGGGGCGACACCGTCCAGCCCAGCATGACCCACCCCCTGGACCTGCGCGGCCTGAACAAGGCCACGCTCCAGTTCTGGGCCTGGTTTGACCTGGAGGAGGACTGGGACTACGCCTACGCGGAGGTCTCCATAGACGGCGGGCACGCGTGGGACATCGTGCACGGCGCGCATGCGTCGGCGGGGAACCCGGTGGGCAACAGCTTGGGGCCAGGGTTCACGGGCAAGAGCGGCGGCTGGCTCCAGGAGGAGATTGACCTGACGCCCTACGCGGGGCGCAACGCGCTGCTCCGCTTCCAGTACGTCACCGACGAGGCGATCAATAGCCACGGCCTGTGCCTGGACGACATCGCCGTGCCGGAGCTTGGCTGGTCCGACAACGCCGAGACCGACGGCGGCTGGCAGGCGGACGGCTTCTTCCGCACCGACCTGGTTCTGCCGCAGCTCTATGCTGTGCAGGTGGTGGAGTTCGCCAACGACGGCCAGGTCTCCGTCCGCGGCATGACGCTGGACGCAACCAACGCAGGCTCCCTCCGCGTGGAAGGCTTCGGCACGCGGCTGGAGGACGCCGTCGTCATTGTCGCGCCCATGACTCCGCCGACGCGGGTGCCCGCGCGCTACACGCTGGAGGCGGAGGGGGGTCTAAGCTGTCAGCCACACTGGAGCGATAGATGGCTACGAAGGGCGTGCTCGTTGCGGTAACTCGGTTCTTGGTGGTAGGAGCTCTTACGGGCTTCGGAACAATTGGGCTACTTTACTTGATTGGCCCCGTGTACTTTCTCGCCCTGTACCTTCCACTTATTTACCTGCCCTTTGCGCTGGCTATTTTCGGAATCAGAGTACCCGTACTCGGTAGGTTGATGACGCCATTGGTCGCACTTGGCCAGAGCCTTGATGGGTGGCCGAGGGTGATGCTCAGGGTGACGGTAGTAGGAACGATGGTCGTAATCGCCGGTGTTCTGGTCTTCTTTTCGGTCTCGGGAGTTTGAGGAAGGGGCGATGCCGGTAACGCATAACAAGAAGGCCAATGTCCTATATATAAAATTTCGCCACTTGCCCGCTGGAGATTCCATGGATATTGGAGAAGAGGTGACCGCGCTGCTTGATGAGCAGGGCCACATTGTGGGCCTTGAAATCCTTGATGCAAGCGAAATCCTGGGACAAGGGCAACTACGCTCGGTGACACTCAAAGGCCTGGCCTGGGGTAAACGTCCACTCAAAGCAGGGGATTGATGGCTGCTAAATTCTTCGTTGATGAAGCCAATCGCTTGGCGTAAGGCCTTGTCCTTGCCCCCCACTCCCCCGCCTTGTTACACTAGGCCGTAACCTGCTAAATGAGGCTCGTTGTGCCCCTCTCCCGCGAAGACGTCATCCACGTCGCCACGCTCCGTCGCATTCCGCTCGCGCACTAGAAGCAGCCAGAACGCCATCTACCTAGCAAACAAATCGGCGCGGGTCTTGCAAAATAGGACCGGAGGACGTGATCCCATGAAGCTGTACAGGCTCCACTTCGTCCTCCACGGCCTTGAGGGGGAGGGTGAAGGCAGGTACTTGGCCGAGTTGCCAGCCCTCCCCGGGTGTCGGGCGTGGGGCGCTACTGCTTCCGAGGCGTTTGAAAACCTACACAGTGTGGCGGCGGCGTTCATTGAGTCTCACAAGGCTCACGGAGATGTTCTTCCTGCTGAGGTAGAGGCAGCGGTGGAAACCGGCTCGACGGCCTCGGGAGAAGTGGTAGTAGCCGCTTGAACCACCGAGAGCTGGCCCGCAAGCTGCGGCGGCTCGGGTGCGAGTTTGACCGGCGAGCCAAAGGCGACCACGAAATCTGGATCAACCTTTCTACGCGTCAAAGGACCACCATCCCCAACTGGGGCAGCGAAGACCTGAAGTCGAGCACCATCGGTAAGATTCTTCGCGACTTGGGTATCGTGCGCGACGAGTTTGGACGAGCCTAACCCCGCATTGCCCCCAGTCCACCCCTCCTGCTACACTACGCCCTAACCAGCGTCACGAGGCCCACCGTGCCCCTGTCCCGCGAAGATGTTATCCACGTCGCCACGCTCTGCCGCGTCGCCCTCACCGACCAGGAGGTTGAGGTGCTGCGCGGCCAGCTCTCGGACATCCTGGACCAGTTTGACGTGCTCAAGGAGCTGGACACTCGCGACGTGACGCCCACTAGCCACGCCGTCCCTCTCGCCTCCGTCATGCGCGAAGACGAGCCGCGCCCGGCCTTTCCCAAGGACGAGGTGCTCCGCAACGCCCCCGCGCGTGAGGGCGACTTCTTCCGGACGCACGTGGTGCTGGAGGAGTAGCTCGTGCCCGAACTCTATGACCTCACCATCCACGAGGCACAGGCGCTACTCCAGCAGCGGAAGGCCAGCTCCACTGAGCTGACCCAGGCCGTCCTCGCGCGCATCCGCCAGGTAGAGCCGCGCGTCCAGGCGTTTGTCACCGTTACCGAGGAGCAGGCTTTGGCCGACGCCCGCGTCGCCGACGAGCGCATCGCCCGTGGCGACGCCGCGCCGCTCACCGGCATCCCCATGCAGATCAAGGACAACATGAACACCACCGGCATCCGCACCACCTGCTCTTCGCGGATGCTGGAGGACTACGTTCCCATCTACGACGCGACGGTTGTCGCCAAGCTCAGAGCGCAGGGCGCCGTGCTGGTCGGCAAGGGCAACATGGACGAGTTCGCCATGGGCTCCTCCACCGAGAACTCGGCCTTCCACCCCACCCGCAATCCGTGGGACCTTGGGCGGGTGCCTGGCGGCAGCAGCGGCGGGGGCGCGGCGGCGGTCGCGGCGAGCGAGTGCTTTTACTCGCTGGGGAGCGACACCGGCGGCAGCATCCGCCAGCCCGCCGCGCTGTGTGGCGTCACCGGCATCAAGCCCACATACGGCCGTGTCAGCCGCTACGGCCTGGTGGCCTTCGCCAGCTCCCTGGACCAGATCGGCCCGCTGTGCAAAGACGCGGAGGACTGCGCCATCGTGCTGTCCGCGATCGCTGGTCACGACCCGTACGACTCCACCTCCACCCCATCGCCCGTGCCCGACTACTGCGCCGCGCTCAGCGGCGGCGTGCGCGGCCTGCGTATCGGCGTGCCGAAGGAGTACTTCGGGGAGGGTTTTGAGCCGGGCGTGGAGCGCGCGGTGCGGGACGCTATCCGGGAGTTCGGCAGACTGGGCGCCACGGTGGAGGAGTGCTCGCTGCCCCTCACGCGCTACGGTCTGCCCGTGTACTACATCATCGCCCCGTCGGAGTGCTCGGCCAACCTGGCCCGCTACGACGGCGTCAAGTACGGCCACTCGTACAAAGGCGAGATGAACATGTGGGAGGCGATGGAGCGCACGCGCCGCGATGGCTTCGGGCCGGAGGTGCGGCGGCGCATCATGCTCGGCGCGTACGCACTCTCCGCCGGCTACTACGACGCCTACTACCGCAAGGCCATGCAGGTGCGCACGCTCATCCGCCGCGAGTTTGAGGACGCATTCCAGCGCTACGACGTGCTGGTCACGCCAACGACGCCGTCGGTGGCGTTCAAGCTCGGCGAGAGGACGGCGGACCCGGTCGCGATGTACAAGAGCGACATTTGCACCATCCCGGTGAACATCGCGGGTATCCCGTGCATCTCCGTGCCGTGCGGCTTTGACGCGGGCATGCCTGTGGGTATGCAGGTCATGGCAAAGCCCCTGGCGGAGGAGACGATCTTTCGTGTGGCCCACGCCTACCAGCAGGCCACCGACTGGCACATAAGGAGACCGAGGCTGTAGTCCCCTCACCCCAAGGTAGCGACTTGCCAACAGGTGGCGCAAAAGAAAGGCGGCCCGACATGGTCCAGCGCGGCGGCCCTCCCCAGCCACCTCCAGGTCAGCAGCCGGAAGAAGAGCAGGGCATGGAGGTCATGGGCTACCAGCCCTTCCGCGCGCCGGAGGGCCACACCGGCCAGGGCATGCTCATCATGACCTCGCGGGGGAGCATCTTTGCCCTTTTCCATCCCGCCGCCGCCATGGACGCGGCGGTCATCTGGGTGTGGGGGGCCAGGGGTGGCGTCACTGGGCCTGCGGGCGGCATCTACGCCAAGCTTGCCGAGGAGCTTGCTGACGAGGGGATTGCCTCGCTCCGACTGGACTACCGCGTGCCCAACCACATCTACGAGAGCGTTTTGGACACGCTCGCCGGCACGTCGTTGCTGGAGGGGGTTGGCTTCAAGCGGATCGCGCTGGTCGGGCACTCCTTTGGGAGCGCCGTGGCTATCGCCGCGGCAACCTTTAGCCCCCTGGTCAAGGCCGTCGTCGGCCTCTCCAGCCAGAACGTGGGCGCCGAGGGCGTCGCCGGCGTTTCGCCGCGCCCGCTCCTGCTCGTCCACGGCATGGAGGACACGGTTATCGCGCCGCGCTCCACCCAGATGATCTACGACGAGGCCAAGGAGCCGAAAGAGGTCAAGTGGTTCGAGGGCGCGGGCCACGGGCTGACCGAGTGCAAGGACCAGCTCCACGACCTGCTAAAAGGGTGGCTCGTCAAGAATCTTCGCGACGCCGCGCAGCCGTCCCCCCAGCCGCCCAGGCCCACCCTCCTCCGCCCCGGCGACGCGCCGCCGGGTGCGCCCCCTCCCGGCAGGCCGCCGCAGGCGCCGCCGCCCCAGGGCCCGCCGAGGCTGTTCAGGCCGTAGCGGGGTATGGGTACAACGCGTTGAACGTCAGTAAGGGAGGACGCCATGACAACCCGGGAAGTGGCCTACCGGGTCACCGTAGGGAACGTGGAAATGCTCGCGGTGTCGGACGGGACGGGCGAGTTCCCGGCCGCCAACGCGTTCCCCAAGGCAACCAGCGTGGACTGGCAGCGGCATCCAGGGGCACTAACCGCGGACGGTAAGCTCCAGGTCAACTTCGGGTCCTTTGTCTTGCGCTCGCAAGGCCAGACCATCCTGGTGGACACGGGCCTGGGTCCTGGCAGGCAGGGGCGTTTGCTGGAAGACCTGAAGGCTAAGGGCGTACCCTTGGATGAGATCACCATCGTAGCGATCACCCACTTGCACGGCGACCACGTGGGCTGGAACGTGGTGGTGGAAGGCGGGCGGCATCGGCTGACTTTCCCCAAGGCAAAGTACTGGATACCTAAGGGAGACTGGGACCACTTTCTGCAGCCTCAGCAGCTTGAGAGAGCGCCGCTTCTCAAGACCGTTGTGCTGCCCCTTCAAGAGCTTGGGGCGCTGCGGCTGGTGGACGGAGAGACCGCAATGACCAGCGAGGTCAGCATGGCGCCGACCCCGGGCCACACTCCGGGGCACATGAGCGTGGTCGTCGATTCGCAGGGGGAGCGTGGCTTTATCACCGGCGATGTCATTAGCGCCCCCGTCCAAGCGCAGGAGGCGGTCTGGGAGGTGGCCTTTGACAACGACCGCGAACAAGGTCGCCGCACCCGCGAGGCTGTACTGGAGCGCCTGGAAAGAGAGAAGTGCCTGGTGGGCGTCGGCCATTTCTTACCACCCAACTTTGGCCGGTTTGTTCGGACCAAGGGTCGCCTGCACTGGCAAGGGGTGTAAGCGCCGCCGCAGGGCCCACTGAGGCTGTTTAGGCCGCAAGGATGCAATATACCGCTCGGGGACGATGCATTCGCGACTGTAGTTCCGCTGTACTCCGCTCGTGCGTCATCATCGTTGCGCGTTCATTCTGGGCGTATCATCCCTCTGGCGACTCAGACCGCCTATAGCTCAGGGGCAGTGAGGCTGCCAACAGGGGGCAGGTGCGCATACGCCAGCGATAGGGAACTCCCGGAAAGCAGAGCCCGCTTTCCCGCAGGAGAGGGAGACTCTCTGGGGCAAGGCCGCCCAAAGGGGTGGCTGGAGCCGAACGCGGCAAAGGTGCTACGGGGCCATGTAGAACCCGCCGGTGATGCTGACGACCTCGCCGGTGATAAAGCTGGCGTCGTCGCTGCACAGGAATGCGATGAGGTTGGCGATGTCCTCCGGCGTGCCCATCCGGCCCAGGGGTGTGTGTGTTGTGATATTGTCAAAGAACTCCTTGGGGTAGATGCGCTCCAGGAAGGGGTTGTAGATGAGGCCGGGCGCCAGCGCCACCACGCGCACGCCGTGCTTGCCGACCTCGGTGGCGACGGCGCGGGTGAACCCCATGATGCCGGCCTTGGCGGCGGCGTAATGACTCTCGCCGTCGTCGGGGCCGAGGTAGCCGTGCATGGACGCCATGTTGACGATGACGCCGCTCTTCTGCTTCATCATGGGTTGCAGCGCGGCGCGGGTGCCGTAGAACGTCCCGTTGAGATTGATGTCAATGACCCGCTTCCAGCTCTCGTCGTCCATCTCCCAGACCGGCGCGAGCTTGTTGAAGCCCGCGTTGTTCATCATGATGTCCACGCGCCCAAACTTTCGGACCGCCGTCTCCACCATCATGTTGACGTGGTCTGAGTTCGTCACGTCAACCTCCAGGCCGACGACCTCGCGGTCCAGCTCCTTGGAAAGCTGCTGGGCGACCTCGGCCATGCGGCGGGCGTGGGCGTCGCTGAGGACGAGCTGAGCGCCCTCTTGGCCGAGCTTCCTGGCCGTGGCGTGGCCGATGCCAGCCCCAGCCGCCGCGGTAATGAGCGCGACTTTGCCGTCAAACTTCCCCATTTCTAGACTCCTTCAACGAGGCTGCCGTCCGGAGCGGGCGGTGCAGGGTTGTTGACAAGCAGAGAGTATAGCGTACTTGCGTGCAGTATGCACATAAGGGACAAAAGTAGTTCGAGTGTTCAAAGGTAGGTCTCGGGGAAGTCTCGGCCTGTCATGTTGCTCAGCCCCATCACTACGACGAGTTTCCCCGGCAGCCGCGCGCGGAGATTCTCTGCGGGGGTTGTCTCTACCGTAGCAGTCTACGGCGCAGGAGCACGTAGGCAAGCAAACTGAGTCCTACCGCGTACGCCGCCAGCGCAGCCGCGGCAGCGCCCTGGAGCGGCCCGAACTCGCCCAGGTTGAAGCCTCGCATGAGGTAGACGCCCTGGGTGAGCGGCAGCGCCTACACGAATTGCTCCAAGCCGTTCGGAAGTGTTTCAACGGGAAAGAACACGCCGCAGAAAAAGGACATGGGGACGCCGATGAGGTTGAACACCAGGTTGATGCTGTTGATGGAAGGCGCCAGCGCGGCGCAACAGAGCCCCAGGGAGGCGAAGGTCGGCCCGAGAAGGAGGCCGGTGGGGACGATCAGGAACGCCCAGGGGGAGGCCACGAGGCCGAAGGGCGTGATCAGCAGCAGCACCGCTGCCGAGACGACGGCCCCGCGAGTGGCGTTCCAGACCACCTCGCCCATGACCAGGTCCTGAAGCTCCATGGGCGTCTCCAGCATGTGCCGGATGACCCTGCGGGTGGACATGAGCAGGTAGAAGCCGTACGTGGAGTCCATAAGGGAGTGGAACATAGCGTAGCTGGCCGCCAGCCCGGGGGGGCGATGAACTGGGCGTAGCTCTGGCCTTGTCCTACCTGGCCTACCAGCTGCCCCAACCCGAACCCGATGGCGCCGAGCATGGTGAGCGGTTCTATGAGCATGCCGCCCATCTCAATGAGCGCGTTGCGGCGAAAGACCGTGAAGCCGCGCAGCCACACAGCCCACGCCAGGAGCGGGTCGGGCGCGAGGCCGCGGGTGGCCCGGCTGGCGGGCGAAGGCGGGGCGGAGACCGTGGTCTGGTTCATTCGTCTGCCTCCTCGGCCAGCGCCCGGCTCGTGAGGCGCAGAAAGACGTCCTCTAGTGTGGCGTCCCTATGCACGACCGACGCTCCGTCGTCGGAGAAGGCGCTCGCGAGCGTGGCGCCGTCGCGGGATGGGACGAGCAGCGCGCTGCCGGACTCGTAGAACGGCAAGGATTCGCGGGTCAGGCGGTCCAGCAGCGCCTGACGCCGAGCCGATTGGACGCGGATCTCAAGCACGGGCCCAGCCGCGTGCCGCTGGATAAGCGCCTCGGGCGCGCCTTAGGCGAGGATACGTCCCTGGTCGAGGATGAGCAACCGGTTGCAGAGCACGGCTGCCTCCTCTATGTTATTCGTTGTGAGCAGTACGGTGGTCCCGCCGTCCTTCACGGTATGGAACAGGTCCCAGATGCGGTGGCGGTTGTGTGGGTCTAGGCCAAGCGTGGGATCGTCCACCACGAGCACTTTGGACTGCGTTATCAAGGCGCGCGCGATGGTGAGCCTGCGCTTCATGCCGCCGGAGAGCGTGTCAACCTCGCTGCGGCGTCGGTCGGCGAGACGGGACTGCTGTAACGCTTCCTCCGTCAGCACGCGGGCCTGCGGCGTGGTCAGCCCGTAGTAATGGGCGTGCGCCACGAGGTTCTGTTCAACGGTGAGATCACTGTCCAGGTCGTTCTCTTGTGGGACGACGCCTAGGATGGACTTGACCTGGCGGGGCCACCGGGCCACGTCCTTGCCGTCCACCAGCAGGTCGCCTCGGTGTGGGGGAGGTAGGTGCACACCATGCTGATGGTAGTGGTCTTTCCGGCGCCGTTGGGGCCAAGCAGGCCGAAGCACTCGCCGGGGTGGACCTCGAAGCTCACGCCGTCGACGGCGGTGAGGGCGCGGTACCGCTTGACTAGGTTGCGCGCGACGATGATGGGTGGCAAGGGCAAATCCTTCTGGTGGGTATGGTATCACGCGAGCGCGGCGCTCAGGCTGTACGGCGGATGGCCTTCGGCGATGCCGGCGCCACTGTCCGCCCTCGCAGGCGGCTAACCTTGGCGATGCGTGACACCGCGCCTATAATGCCGTCAAGGCTGGCTATTGCTGTTGAGGACGTAGGCTATGGCGCAACTGCCCACTGGCAAAAACAATCGCTATCGTGAATACCTCCAGTCTGAGCTGGAGGGCGCGGGCCTGTTTAACACGCTGGCTGAGGCGGAGAAGGACCCGCAGCGCAGTCAGCTGTTCCGCGACCTGGCGCAGAACGAGATTAAACACGCCGCCCACTGGGCCGAACGGATCGGGGCGCCCGCCAAGGACTCGCTGCAGCCCGTTGTGACCTTCCGCACCAAGGTGCTGGGGTGGCTGGCGCGGCGGTTTGGGCTTCGTGCCGTCGCGCCGTTCCTTCTGCAAGAAGAGGTCCGTGAGTTTGACAAGTACCACGGCGAGGGCGACGCCAGCACGCTGGCCCGCGAGGAGCGCAACGCGGTGCGCCTCTTCAGCCTGGTTGACGAAGGCCCATTGCACCACCGCCGCGAGCGCTGGCACCGGACCGGCGGCGGTGGTAGCCTCCGTGCCGCCGTGCTGGGCGTGAACGACGGGCTGGTCTCCAACTTCAGCCTCACCATGGGAGTCGCGGCAGGCACACAGAATCCTCAGATTGTGCTCCTCGCCGGGGTTGCGGCGTTGTTGGCCGGGAGCTTCTCCATGGCGGCGGGTGAATACGTTTCCATGAGCGCGCAACGGGAGCTGTACGAGCACCAGATCAGGCTGGAGCGCACGGAGTTGGAGGAGATGCCCGAGGAGGAGGAGGAGGAGCTGGTCCTGATCTACCGCGCCAAGGGCCTCTCTGAGCTGGACGCCCAGCGAGTGGCTCACCAGCTTATGAGCGACCCTGAAATGGCGCTGCGCACCAAGGCGTTTGAGGAGATGGGGCTTTCGGATGAGGCGCTGGGCTCGCCGTGGGGGGCCACGGTCAGCTCGTTCCTGGCGTTCGCCATTGGGGCCGTGGTGCCGCTGTTCCCGTACCTCGTTGGCGCGGGCGGCATCGCTTTCAGCCTGAGCGCCGGACTGAGCGCGCTGGCCCTGGTGACGGTTGGCGCCGCGCTGGCGCTGCTCTCGGGCCGGAGCGCACTCCGGAGCGCGCTCCGGATGCTGCTGGTCGGCGGCGCCGCGGCGGCGATCACCTACGGGGTGGGTCGGTTGCTGGGCGTGGCGGTGAGTTAGGAAGGGTTTAGCACTTTACTCCACGCCGAGGGCGTGGTACCGGTGCTCGCGACGAGGCGCGAGAGGCACGCGGGCGGGCGAGGAGACCTCGCCCCTACGCGGCGACGCAAGGCGTATCGAATGGCGCACGCGGCCCCGTTCCCCGCCCACCTAACCCTCTCGCCCCCCTTCCCTAAATGGGAAGGGGGAAGAACGCGCCCAGCCTCGCGGAGGGCACGAGAAGGCTTTTGGCGGTTGCGACTAGGAGACACGTTTAGCACATCTTCAGGACTGCGGAAGGGAGAACGTTATGCCCGTCCACTACCAGAACCAGCGGATGCGCGTGCACAAGGTGGTCGCGAGCAGGTTCAACAACAACGCGTACGTGCTCGTGTGCCTTGCGACGGGCGAGAGCGTGGTGATTGACGCACCGGAGGAGCAGGCGAAGGTACTGGAGGAGACCAAGGGCACGAGGGTGCGGGCGATCCTCATCACGCACCGGCACAGCGACCACACGGGCGGCTACGCGCAGCTCAAGGAGGCGCTCAACGCGGCGGGGGCCATTGGCGCGGACGACGCCGAGGCGCTGCCCGGCCAGCCGGACTTTTTGCTCACCGACGGCGACATCATCCCCGTGGGCCATCTGGCGCTGCGGGCTATCCACACGCCCGGCCACACTCCCGGCGCCACCTGCCTGCTGGTGGAAGATGTGTTGTTCTCCGGTGACACGCTGTTTCCCGGCGGACCGGGCAACACGCGGACGCCGGAGGCGCTGCGCCAGAGCATCCAGAGCATCACGGCCAAGCTGCACACGCTGCCGGACGGGACGAAGGTGCTGCCGGGACACGGGGCGGACACGACCATCGGCGAGTCCAAGCGGGAGTACGCGGTGTTCGCGGGCAAGCCGCACGCGGCGGACCTGTGCGGCGACGTGGACTGGCTGAAGAGCTGAGGGTTGGGGGAAGTGGCTCAGAATGGGTGAGACCAGGCGAGTTGGTTCCCTTGACGCCTTGGCGCCACAAAGAAGACCTCACGCAGGGGGAAAGTCGTAGTCATGGCTTGGACAAGGCTTGCTTTTGTGGCTTCGGCTGTTGGCGCGATGGTGGCGTTAGTATCTTGCACGTCTGGACAGATGTCCGCGCCTGACTTCAACGACTTCATGTTGAGGGCGCGTGCCCTGTCTTATGACGACTACCAGGTGGCGCTCCATCTTCTCAGTGTCCTTGGCACGGGCAATATCAGCACCAGCCTAGTGGTGACGTGGCGGGGTGCGACGGAGGGCCACTTCCGCGGGTTTGCCGGTGTTTACATAGCGAAGGAGTGTCTTGCTGGGCGCCTGCCGAGTGGCGAAGGATTCATCGCTTTCGTGGTAGCACAAGGGGGACCTGTCCCAAGCGGGGTGCTCTTGCCGCTGGCCAGCAGGACCATAGGGGATGTCTTCGACCGAGAGAAGTTTCCTGAGTCTAAAAACGGGTGCCTGCGAGTGTATTTCGCGCCCGTAGATGGTACAGAGGCCAGACTAGCCATTGATCTGATTACCGCAGTTGGCATTAGCAATGTAAACCCCAGTTTGCGCGATCTTTACTTGCGTGTGCAAGAGCAGCAAGCCTTTGCCTGGTTCAGGCCCGAAGTGAAGTCGAAAGGCAACCTGCTGAGGTTCCTGTGCGAGGGGACCTCCTGCTTGGTTGCGCCATGAGGGGCCACGGGCGCCTGTGCGCCCAGCATTTCCCGTAGCCTCATCATGGCCTACGACAGGGTTGCGAAAAATCTTGAGTTTATAACGCGCTGCTTATGCTGCTGCCACCAGGCCAACGGCGGGCTTGGCTGGCGTTGATCTGCGGGGGCGAGGCCCATAAGGACTACGCCTAGGCCTCCGTACTCTCGCCAAACCGGAGAGGACTGGATTGCCTTTCAATCCTCTGGTGCTCTCCACTCGGGGCCAGTGATAGCAGATTTCTAGGGCACTATCGCGTCGGGAGATGGACACGGTGGGATGCATGAAAAGTGGGCCGTGAGGGATTTGAACCCCCGACCGTTGGCTTAAAAGGCCACTGCTCTGCCAACTGAGCTAACGGCCCCTACGTCATTATTCTAACAGCGTGCGATGAAAGTCGGAAGCCCGCGCGGTGTTGGAGCAGGGTCTTTTCATTGTCATTCCGAGCCCGTTCGCTCCGCTCAGGGTAAACTCCGCGAGGAATCTCCGCAGCTCTGTGGGCGGTAACCTAAGGAGCGGAGATTCCTCGGTCGTCCTTCAACTGAAGGACGACCGAGGAATGGCAACGGTTGTTTCTGACCAGAAGCTGGCGAAAACGAAAAGGCCCTGTGGTCATGGCGCTTTGCCCATACGATTCCAGAAAAAAATGTATAATCGGTTCCAACAATTGAAAGCTGTATGAGTACCACTTCGATACACTCAACCTCAACGCGGCGCCCTGTGGAGGTACCACGGGGCGCGTTTCTCGTTCTGCTGGGAGCCACGTTCGTGTCGCTCTTCGGCGTCGGCATCATCGTGCCGATCCTGCCGGTGTACGCGACGGATCTCGGTGCGTCCGGCTTTCTCCTCGGTCTCATGACCGCCAGCTTCTCGCTGGCCAGCGCGGTCGTCCAGCCGTTCGTCGGCGCCGCTTCCGACCGGCGAGGCCGCAAGCCCTTCATCGTCGTCGGCCTGGCCATGTACGGGCTCGCCGGGGTGGCTTACGCCTTTGCGCCGTCCATCTGGGCGCTGATGGCCGTGCGCGCGTTCCAGGGCATGGGCGCGGCGATGATTTTCCCCATCGCGATGGCGTACATCGGCGACCGGACGCCTCCGCACAAAGAAGGATTCAACATGGGCCTATACAACGTCGCGGTTTACACGGGGATCGGCGCGGGCCCCATCATCGGCGGCGTGTTCAAGGACACGTTGGGCATGGTAGCCGGTTTCTACGCGATGGCCGCGGCGAGCTTTCTGGCGATGGCGTTTGTCATCTTCATGCTCCACGAGGACAGGGACGCGGTGGAGCATGAGGAGCGGGAGCCGATGTGGGACAGCTTTAAGAGCATGATGCGGAGCCGCCGGATTAAGGCGGTCTATGGGCTCCGTCTGGCGTTTCAGTTCGTGATGATCCCAACGTGGGTGTTCCTGCCGCTGATGATGATCCAGAGGATGGACGCGACGGGCGTGCAAATCGGCATCATCATAACCATCCGCACGCTGGTCTCGGCGGTGTTCCAGCCCGGCTTCGGCTGGCTGGGCGACCGGCAGAGCAAGGCCGGGATGGCGCTTGTGGCTTCCACGGTGCTGGTCGGCATTGTGGTCGCCATCGGGCTTTCCACGGAGTTCTGGCACCTCATCGTGCTGTTCGCCGCGCTTGGCATCGCCGAGGCCGTGGTGCTGCCGACGTTGTCAGGGATTATTGTTGAGGAGGGCCGCTCGCATGGAATGGGCTACACGCTGAGCGTCTTCACCATGGTGATGAACCTCGGCATTTTTGCCGGCTCCATGACGGCCGGGCTGATGGTGGACTCGTTCGGCATGACGGCGATGTTCCTGAGCGTGGCGGTGGTCCTGGCCTTCGCGACGGTCGGGTCCGGCCTGGCGTTTCGCAAAACCGCTCCGTCCACCACGGTCCTAGCGCAGCCACTTGGGCAGACCGCGCTTTCCAGACGGGCGCACTAAGCGAGCGCTTTTCTCAGCGCCTCACCGGCCTCTTTCACTACGCTCATCCCAGTATCCACGCCTGGTATGCCGAAGAAGCCGTCCTCCTGCGGGTCACGGACTCTTGACTGCCCCTTCCCCATCGCGTGGCTCCGGGGCCTTGGCTCAGATTGACAATGTAAGCGCCCTCCTGGCTTCGTCCCCAGTGGGTTAGACTACTCTTGGGGGCGGAGCCGTTAGTTCTGAGGTGGCGTGTGCGATTCCTGCGAAGAGTCCTGGCCGTCGTCTTTCTGGTCCTGGGCGCTGCGCCACTGTGGAGCGGCGTTGTGCTCGCGCAGTCGGCGTCGCAGCGGGACGCGTACGTCGTGCGGCTGGAGGGCATGGTCACGCCGGTGACGGCCCGCCACGTGGTGCGCCACCTCCACACCGCCGAGGAGCGCGGCGCCGAGGTGTTCATCCTCACCATGGACACGCCCGGCGGGCTGGACACCTCCATGCGGGACATCGTGCAGGGGTTGCTGAACGCCAAGATGCCGACGGTGGTCTTCGTCTCGCCGAAGGGGGCGCGCGCGGCCTCGGCGGGGGCGTTCATCACGGTGGCGGCGCACGTCGCGGCCATGGCCCCTGGGACGAACATCGGCGCGGCGACGCCCGTGGCGCTGGGCGCGGAGCTGCCGACGACGCTGGAGCGCAAGGCCACGAACGACGCGGCGGCGTACATCCGCGAGATCGCACTGCTTCGGGCGCGCAACGCGGACTGGCTGGAGAGCACGGTGCGCTTGGCGGCGTCGGCCCCTGCCACCGAGGCGCTGAAGATGCGCGTCATTGACCTGATCGCCGAGGACCTGCCTGACCTGTTGCAGAAGCTGAACGGGAAGTCCGTGACGGTTGACGGGGCAGCGCGCAGTCTCCACACCGCGGACGCCAGGGTCATCAGCCGCGGCATGACTTTGCTGGAGCGCCTCCTCAGCTTCGTGGCGGATCCAACGATCGCGACGCTGTTCATCTCGCTGGGGAGCCTGGCGATCATTGCTGAGTTCTTCCACCCCAGCCTGGTCATTGGGCTGACGGGCGGCATCCTGCTGGCCCTGGGGCTGGTTGGTGTCGGCAACCTTCCGGTGAACTGGGTGGGCGTGGCGCTGATCCTGGTGGGCGCGGTGCTGCTGCTCCTGGAGCTGCTGACGGCGGGATGGGGGGTGTTTGGCTTTGGCTCGCTGGCCTGCTTCGTGGTGGGCATGGTGCTGCTGTTCTCCACGTACCAGCCGTCGTTGCCCGGCGCGCCGGACTTCCGCGCCAGCCCGTGGGCCATCACGGGGGTGTCGGTCTTCATCGCGCTGACGATCTTCTTTCTGGTGGTTGTGGTCTTGCGCTCAAGCAAGATCGTGCAGCTTCCGAGCGAGTCGGCGAAGCTGGTGGGCCAGACGGGCATGGTGACGTCGGACCTGACGCCGCGCGGCACGGTGCAGCTGGGCGGCGAGTTGTGGACGGCGGAAGCGGAAGGCGACGTGAGCATCATTGCCGGAGAGCGCGTGGAGGCGGTGGGTGTGGAGGGGTTGGTGCTCCGCGTGCGGAAGGTAGCGCCCAAGGGGTAACGCTGGGAGTCCCTTTTTCTCAAGAAAGGGACTCCCAGCCCCTCGCCAAAGAACGTTCGCCGAACGGAAGGAGCCAGGGGCGTCAAAGGCCCCTGGCTCCTTCCGTTGTGTGACAGTTTTCTGGGAAGGGTTTGGGGAACCCCTCTTTGCAAAAGAGGGTTCCCCAACGCTGCTCCATAGGTTTCCCCCAGCCGCCGCCCCCTGGCGTGGCGATGCGGAGCACGCCGCCCGGCTCGGTGCGCAGGGTCACTTTCGGCGGCAGCGGAACCTCCTCCGTGGCGCCGGGCGCGCCGCCGTCCAGGCCGTACGGGGCGTGGCGACGTCGGTCGGTCAGGACGGTGACCACGGCAAGCGAGAAGATTACGTTCTATCTATGCTGATGCCGCTAAAAAACCACGCACCGCCGCCAAAAACGCCTGGGGGTTGTCGCGGTAGGTGCCGTGGCCGGCGTCCGGGATCTCGACGAGCGTAGCGTCGGGGATGGCGTCGGCGGTGCGGCGCGCGTCGTCCACGGTCAGCAGGTGGCTGCGGACGCCGTGCAGGACGAGGGTGGGCACGGCGATGCGCGGGAAGAACCACCGCATGTCGCCGAGCAGAAAGGTCATGGCCTGCAGCAGCCCCGGCACGTCCACGCGCCAGGTGTACGAGCCGTCGGGCTCCTGGCGCATCTGGGTTGACAGGCGCGCCTCAAGCTCTTGGTCGGAGAGGGAGGCGCCGTCCGGCAGCGTCTGGCGCAGGTGGTCGGCGGCGGCCTGGCGGGAGGGGAGGCGCGCAGTGCGGTTGGGGCCGGAGGCCAACTCGCGGGCGAGGACGTCCTCAACGGGGTAGTGGGGAGGGTCGCTGAGGACGAGCCGGAGCAGGCGGTGGGAGGAGAGCCCGCCGAAGGCGATGGCGGCGCGGGCGCCCATGGAGTGGCCGAGCAGGTTGAACCGCTCCAGACCGATGGCGTCGGCGAAGGCGAGGAGGTCGGCGGCGAGGCTCGTGGGCTCGTACCCGGTGGCCGGGGCGTCGCTCTGGCCGTGGCCGCGCTGGTTCAGGGCGATGACGCGGAACTGGCCCTGGAGCGCCCCGGCAACGACTTCCCAGTTGCGGGCGTTGCCGCCAGCGCCATGGAGGCAGACCAACGGGGGGCCGCCGCCTCCCCAGTCCAGGTAGTGGAGGCGGAGGTCGGGGAGGTTAGCGAAGCGTTCTTCCGGCGGCATAGATGGCCCACGAAGCTGATTTCGTTGCTTCGGCTGGCGTTTGAGGCAACTTTTGACTCATTCTTCGCCGTCCGCGTACAATAGGGCTGTGTTTCAGAAGAGCATTCTCAACAACGGCATCCGCATTGTAACGGCCACGCTTGACCATTGCTACTCGGTCAACCTGTCGGTGTTCCTTGGCGCCGGGTCTCGCTACGAGAGGAACGAAGACGGCGGCGCGTTCCACTTCATTGAGCACCTGTGCTTCAAGGGCACGCCGCGGCACCCGACGTCGCGGGCGGTGAGCGAGACGATTGAGCGCGTTGGCGGCTACCTGAACGCCGCGACGCAGCGGGAGATGACGAACTACTGGGTGAAGGTGGCGCGCCCGTACTTTGACGTGGCGCACGACCTGCTGCTGGACATGCTGCTCCACTCGCTGTTTGAGCCGGGGGAGCTTGAGAAGGAGCGGAACGTCGTCCTGGAGGAACTGGCCAGCACCAACGATCACCCGGACAGCCGAATGGAGCAGCTTATTGACGAGGTGGTATGGCCGGACCAGCCCATGGGGCGCGATGTCGGCGGCACCGAGGAGTCGGTCAAGGGGATCAGTCGCGAGCGCCTGCTGGAGCTGATGCGGCGGCAGTACATCCCGTCCAATACCGTGGTGACCATGGTGAGCAGCCTCGCGCACGACGAGGTGGTGGAGACGCTGGCGCCGAAGCTGGAATCGTGGCCCGTGGCCGCGCCGCTGCCGTGGATAGCCGCCAAAGACGGGCAGCAAGCCGCACGCCTGAAGGTAGAGTACCGAAAGACCGACCAGGCGCACGTTGGCCTGGCCTTGCCTGGGTTCCCGTCAACGCACCCCGACCGGTACGCGCTGGATATGCTGAGCATTGTGCTTGGCGAGGGGATGAGCAGCCGGCTATTCGCGGAGGTGCGCGACCATCGCGGGCTGGCGTATGACATCCACAGCTACACGACGCACTTCCAGGACACGGGCGCGCTGATGACCTACGCCGCCACGGACCCAAAGAACGCGGCGCAGGCCCTGGATGTCACGCTCAAGGAGCTCGCGAAGATGCGCGATGAGGTCGTCCCCGACGACGAGCTCCAGAAGGCGAAGGAGCTGGCGAAGGGGCGGCTGGTGCTGCGGCTTGAGGACCCCAGGTCGCTGGGGTACTGGGCGGGTAGCCACGAGCTGCTTGAGGGGCACGTGCCGCCTCTGGAGGAGATTGCCGCCAAGCTGGACGCGGTGACGGCGGCGGACGTGCAGCGTGTTGCGGCGGGGGTGATTGCGACGGAGCGGCTGAACCTTGCCGTCGTCGGACCGTTTCGGAGCGAGCAGCGGTTTGCCAAGCTGTTGCGCGTGTAGATGGGGTTTCGTATCCGCAGATTTCACAGATGACACGGATTCTCACTCCTTCTTTGAGGACCCTGCGTCATCTGTGGACGGACACCCGCAAGCCCTGAGGGGTCACCGCTCAAGAGCGAGCGGGAAAGCACGGACATAACGTAGGGCATTTCTTGAAGAGTGAGGGATAGCGTCATGGCAAAGGACAAGGCCAAGAAGCAGGTCAAGAAAGAGAAGACCGCCGAGGAGTTCGTGGCGCAGGTCAGCAAGGACTCGCGGAAGCGGAACGGGAACCGGGTGGCGTTCGGCTGGAAGCGGTAGGCGCCCTAGCTAGACCGTCCCCCGCCATTCTGAGCGCAGCGAGGAGTCTCCACAGATCCGTGGGCGAGTGTCGATACGTGGGGAGATTCCTCGGTCGCTTCGCTCCTTCAGAATGGCATGGTAGCGCAGGTGCCATTCTCTCTCAGAGATGGTATTACTCCATCCCCACCAGCAGGTCGCCGGCGGCGACGGTCTGGCCGGGCTTGATGGGGATTGATTTGACGACGCCGGGCGAAGCCGCACGGACGATCTGCTCCATCTTCATGGCTTCCAGGACGCAAAGCTCCTGACCCTCCGCGACCTGCTGGCCCACCTTGACCGAGACGGCCACGATGCGCCCGGGCATGGCGGCGGTGACCCGCTTCTCTGATCCAGCGGCGGCTGCGGCACGCGCGGCGCGACTCGGGCGGGCAACGACGGCGCGTGGCTGCTGCGACGCGGGGGCTACGGGTCCCGCCGGGCCGAGCGTCACCTCCAGCGGCTTGCCGTCGATGAGCACGCGTGGCTTGCGACCTGGCTCGTTGGCCACCTCCACGCGGAGCCAGCGGCCTCCGGCCTGGATGCGAAAGAGCTTGGCACCGGAAGCCGAAGGGGTCGCGGTGTCCTTGCCAAGCGGCGCGAGCGTGACGGTGACCGGCAGCCCGTCCACCAGGATGTCATAGGTGAGGCCCTGGGGGTGTGGCACCTGCACCTGGCGCTTGCGCCCTGCAATGGTGACGGAAAACCGGCGTCCCGAGGCGGAGTGTAAGCCGCGGAGCTCAACCTCCCACAAGACCTGATTGGAGGTCACCACGGCGACCGCCCTCCCCCGTTCACCACGACGAGCTGCTCGTACCGCCCGCCCTGGCGCCAGCGCGCCTCGCCACTCGTGGCGGCGCCGGTCTTGACGCCGGCGAGGGCGAGGGCGAGCGCGGCAGCCGCTGTGACCTCCGGCCCGTCCTGCTCGTCGATCTCGCTGTCGTCTCCGTCGAGGCCTGGCGGGGGTGAGCCGGACACGGCCGTGTGGAGGTTGTGCTGGGCGCGCCGCCGCCCGGTGAGCTTGGTGAGGGTGTCGCAATCGTACGTGGCGAGCCGGAACGTCGGGTCGCCCAGGACGGAGCGCAGCACCGGGATGTTCACAGTGAGGCCCTCCAGCCGGAACTCGCGGAGGGCGTTCTCAAGCCGCTCAATCGCGATGTCGCGGTCCTCGCCCCAGGCCATCACCTTGGCGAGCATCGGCTCGTAGTAGGGTGTCACCTCGTAGCCGGGGAACAGCGCGCTGTCCACGCGGATGCCGTCGCCGGAGGGGACGTCAACGCTCTTGAGCGTTCCGAGAACGGGCAGGAACGTCTCCGGTTCCTCCGGGTAGAGGCGGACCTCAATGGCGTGGCCGTTGCTGCGCAGGTCGCTTTGTCGGAAGGGCAGTGGCTCGCCGGCGGCGATGCGGAGCTGGAGTTCCACCAGGTCCAGGCCGGTCACCATCTCGGTGATGCCGTGCTCAACCTGGAGGCGTGTGTTCATCTCCAGGAAGTAGAAGCGGCGCTGGCGGTCCACCAGGAACTCCACCGTGCCCGCGTTGGTGTAGCCGATGTGGCGCACGAGGGCTAGGGCCGCGTCGTAGAGGGCCTGGCGGAGCGTGGGGTCAATCTTGGCGCACGGCGTCTCCTCCACGACCTTCTGGTGGCGGCGCTGCACCGAGCAATCGCGCTCAAAAAGGTGGACGGCGTTGCCGTGCTCGTCGGCGAGCACCTGGACCTCTACGTGGCTGGCGTCCTCCACGTAGCGTTCCAGGTACATGCGGGCGCTGCCGAACGCGCCCTGCGCCAGGGTGCGGGCGCGCTGGAGGACCCGCTCCAGGGACCTGGGACGCTGGACGATTCGCACGCCGATGCCGCCGCCGCCCTCGGCGGCCTTGACCATGACGGGGAAGCCCAGCACCTCGGCGATGTCAGGGGCCTCGGCGTCGCTTACCTCGTGGTCAACGCCCGGCACCAGCGGCAAGCCGGCCTCCTTGGCGAGCCGCCGCGCCAGGACCTTGTCGCCCATGGCCTGCATGACGGACGGGCGCGGCCCAACGAAGGCGACGCCGGCCTCCTGGCAGGCGGTGGCAAAGGCGGGGTTCTGCGAGAGGAAGCCGTAGCCCGGGTGAATGGCGTCGGCGCCCGTGCGCTTGGCGGCCTCAAGGATGCGCTGGACGTTGAGGTAGCTCTCCGCGGCCGACGGCGGCCCCAACCGATAGGACTGGTCCGCCTGGCGGACGTGGAGAGCGCCCGCGTCCGCGTCGGAGAACACGGCGACGGTCGGGATGTCCATGCGCCGCGCCGTGCGGATGACACGGCAGGCGATCTCCCCGCGGTTGGCGATCAGAAGCTTTTTGAACATAGCTGATGAGATTGACGGTAGCACGCATAGAGAAGGGGAGCAAGGGGGACAGGCCTGAGGCGGGACAATAACACGTGATGCATATTGTGTGCCTGGAGAAGAGCCAGGCGGGTCATGCGGCCAAAAAGGTCAGAACCTCGCTGCTCTGAGAACGCGATGCCTTGTGTTGATTCCCCCCTTCTTCCTTCCTTCGGCTTCGCTTAGGACAGGCTCTAATACGAACGCTGCGTAAGGGTGACGGTTACTCCCCGCCCGCTACTCCCTTTGACAAGCCCGGGACGAGCGGGCAGGGACGGTTCCGCTCGTGCTGAGCTTGGCGAAGCACGAGCGGAACCACAGGCGGAGCAATGACCGTCATCCTCACTCAGAGTTGGTATTAATTCGTCAGCACTGTCACGGAAACCGTGGCGTTGTTGCCCGCGGGCAGACTCCCCAGGTTCCATGTGACGGTACTTCCAGACACGACCCCACCGTTGGGATTGCTGGTGACTGTCACCCCTGCCGGCAGGGTAGCTACCAGCACTACGCCTTGAGCGCTCGCATTGCTGGTGTTCGTGACGACAAAGGTATAGGTGATGTTGCTAGCCACGACGACGGTGTTGCTAACGCTGGCCACCGCACCTTGCTGGGCGTTACTAGCGCTGACCGCGGCGTTGTTGGCAAGGGTGGCGGTAACCTGGGCCACGGCTGCCGTTTTACTTAGCCCCAGTATGACCACTGCAGTGACCTGGACGGTCGCCTGGGTCGATTTGAGTGGCTCCTGGCCCGAGTCTACCGTGGCCGTGTTCACCACGTTGGTGGTCCCGGCTGGGAAGGCGTTAGCCGCGGACCCCTCAAGTGTAGCCGTTTAGGTGAGGGTGACGCTGGACCCTGGGCCCATGGCGCCCAGATTCCACGTGATGATGCCAAGACTGTAGACGCCGCCGCCCGAGATGGCGGATACCGAGGCCACGTAGGTCTCGATGGGGTCGTCGGTGACCACTACCCCCCGTGGCTTGCACAGTACCCGTGTTGGTGACGGCGAGGGTGTAGCTGATGCTGCCGCCAGGCACGGACGACGTGGGATTGCCCGTCTTAGCAATGGTCAGGTTGGCGGCCGTGGTCACCGTTACGGTCTTGGTAACGTTGACTGGGTTCGTCTCCAGGGAGTCCGCGGTGGCGGTGTTCACCACGTTGGTGGTCCCCTGGGGGAAGACCCCGGTGGAGGCCGCCTTTAGGGTTGCGGTGTAGTTGACGGTAACGCTGCTGGCCGGGCTCAGGTTCGGGAGGTTCCAGGTGATGGTGTTCCCGCTGTAGGTTCCAGGGGAAGAAATGGCCGACACCGAGGCCACGTACGTCTCGTCTGGGTTGTCGGTCACCACGAGATTCGTCGCCGTGCTATCACCGGTGTTGCTCACCACGATGGTGTAGTTGATGCTGCCGCCGGGCGCCGACGACGTGGGGCTGGCCGTCTTGCTGATGCTCAGTACCGGCGTCGAGGTGGTGGTGTGCCGGGTGGTATTGGTGTTGGCTGCCGTGGGCAGGGCGGGCGATACGAGCTTTCCGGTGTTGAAGATCTCCGTTCCCGTGGTCAACCCGATCTTGACGTCCGGCTTGAAGCGCACCGTGACGGTCTGGCCCACAGCGATACTGCCGACGTTCCAGGTGACGGTCCCTGAGGCGAAGGCGCCGCCGTCAAGGGGCATCACGTTGGTCAGGTCGGTGTCCACGACGTCGGTGATGACCGCGCCGTTGATGGGGACCGTGCCGACGTTGGTGGCCGTGATGGTGTAGGTGATCGTCTCGCCGGACCCGACCTGGCTGCCGCTGGGCGGGTTGGCTTCCTTCTCGATTACCAGGCGAGGGATGGGCCTGACGTCCACGTCGCCCGTCTTCGGCGGAGAGTTATGGGCACTGTAGACATCAACGCTCCCGAATCCGGCAGCTCCAAAGGCGGATTTCTTGATGGCGAACTCGTAGGTTGTCTCATAGACCCACGGGTTGGCGGGATTGGCGGTTGTCCCCAGGTTGTAGGTGTTGGTGGGAACCCGTGGGGGGCTAACAGTGGACTTGGTGGGCCAGGTGGGACTGGCGACGTTGAAGTCCCAGTACAGGGAGGACTGGGCCGCGGCGATGTCGGTGGCGCTTCCAAAGTTGAGGGCCCCGTCGCCGTCGGTAGCGCCCAGGCTCTGAACAACGCCAGTTGCGCTGTCCTGGGTAGCATAGTCCATGAAAAAGTCCAGGGCCAGCACACCGTTCTTATCGAAGAGCTTGGCGCCCATTTTGTCGCTGTTCAACAGGTCCGACAACCGGTGGGGGCGCTTGGCTTTCCAGCCAATGGAGTTCGTCCCAACAGGCCCATAGGTGTTGTCGTTGATGAAGACGCTTTGCTCAAAGGCCAGGTACACGTTGTCGGCGTCCTCAGCCTGATACAGCAGCCCGGCGAAGTTGCCGCTGAGCTGGTCCTGGGTGTACGTGATCCCCTGGACGATGTAGGCGGGGTCCACGACGCCGGTGATCGGGTTCTTCACGAAGCCGTCCACGTTGGCAATGCTTAGTGAATGAGCAACTGCCCCGCCGCTAGCGGGAGAAGCGGACGAATTGAAAGGGTCGGTGGGCGGCGGCCCAAAATTCGTGGACTGACTTTCTGAGCTGGCAGGTTCTTCTGACGCCTGACCGGCAACGAAGAACGTTCCCAGCATACCTGCCAAGAGCAAGATCAGTACGGCCGACGCGAGACTGCCCCTTAAGCGCCTGGACCCTCTGCCCGTTGTCCTTCTTGTGCGCTAAAGGCCTTTGATTTCCATAGCGATGTCCCCCAGCATATCGAGATCCCGTGAAATCATATGTACCACTCACCCAGCCTTGATTATAGTGAGAGGACACAAGAGGATGCTTCGTAGTCGTAATTCCTACAGAAGACACGAGACGACATTTCTAGGTTATGAGCGTCGAGACTAACAAGGACGCCTGCACCGTCGCGGGTATTCTTGACAGGGCAAAGGCGCTGCGCTACCGTCACGGCGCGACACATGTGCAGGGAGCTGCGACGTTGTACACTCAGGCTTGGCCGTCCTCGGAGAGACATGAGTCAGTGTTGCCAGGAACATTTGCATGACGCAGTGGGCGCCGATCCTGACCGACGAGCAGCGCCAGGCCATCTTGCAGTGGAAGGGCGACACGGTGGTGCTGGAGGTGGAGGCTGGGCACGTCAAGCGGTTCGCGGAGGCCATTGGCGACGCGAACCCGCTGTACTCGGATGAGGTCAAGGCGCGGCAGAGCCGGTATGGCGGCATCATAGCGCCGCCAACGTTCCTCCGCGCCGCCGGTTCCACGATCCCCGTGGTGGCGGCCCTCGCGGGGTTTGACCAGATTCTGGACGCGGGCAGCGAGTGGGAATACCGCGAGACGGTGCGGGTCGGCGACGTCATCACCTCGGCAATGGGAGTCAAGAGCGTTGCGACGCGGAGATTAGCCATTGGGCCTTCGGTCTTCGTGGTGTTTGAGGCGACGTACCGCAACCAGTTTGGACAAGTTGTGGCCTTGCAGCGGTCCACGCTGATACGGTACAGGGGGGCGGGATGACGACGGTAGACGCGACAGCGGCACTTGAGGAGATCAAGAAGCTGGTTGGCATGGAGTCGGCGTCCGCGAGCTACCTGATTGAGAAAGGGCACGTGCGGCGGTTCGCCGAGGCGATCGGCGATCCCAGCCCGCTCTTCAGCGATGAGGTCAAGGCGGGACAGAGCCGGTATGGCGGGATCATCGCCCCACCCACGTTCTTGCGGAACTGCCCCTCGGGGCCGTTCCCGCAACCCATCCGCAGCCCGTTCACTCGCGCCCTGGACGGCGGAAGCGACTGGGAGTACTTTGAGCCGGTCAGGCCGGGGGACACCATCACGACGGTGCAGAAGTTCTCCGGCGTGGAGGCCCGCCAGAGTCGTCTTGGGACGATGATGATCATGTCCCGCGAGACGCGCTACACCAACCAGTTTGGGCAACTGGTGGCGGTCCAGCGGAGCCACGGGATCAGCTATTAGGGTTCCCTCGCCCCACACCCTCTCCCTTTGGAGAGGGTGTGGGGCGAGGACAGGCCAGTCACATCTTGACGAGGAGGGAGCGCATGGCGGCGACGCTGTACTGGGACGACGTGAAAGAGGGGCAGGACCTGCCCCCGCTGGTGAAGAAGCCGACGACGCAGCAACTGGTGAAGTACGCGGGAGCGTCGGGCGACTTCTACCCAATCCACTACGACAAGGACTTTGCGCTGGCGAACAAGCTGCCGGGCGTGATCCTCCACGGAGCGCTGAAGAACGCCTTCCTGGGGCAGCTCGTCACCGACTGGATCGGCGAGCACGGGACGCTTAGCAAGCTCTCCGTGCAGTACCGCGGCATGGACGTGCCGGGGGACACGATCACCGGCAAAGGCCGCGTGACTAAGAGGTACATCCAAGAGGGCAAGCACTACGTGGACTGCGAGATCTGGCTGGAGAACGGTAAAGGTGAGAAGACGACGCCGGGCTCAGCCACGGTGATCCTGCCGTCCAGGTCGGGGGAGTAGTGCAGGCTGGGCCTGCCGGTCTTGAC
Source organism: Dehalococcoidia bacterium (assembly GCA_009693045.1). Lineage (GTDB taxonomy): Bacteria > Chloroflexota > Dehalococcoidia > Lucifugimonadales > SHYT01 > SHXZ01. The sequence goes on from SHXZ01000002.1 coordinate 193,316, forward strand.
TTCTTGCGTCCAGCAGTCGGCATGTGAGCGGCGACGGTCGGGCGCAGAGTTGCAGGGCAACGCCCTCCGGCGGCGTTCAGACGGCGTTTTTGAACTTCTTGATCCGAATGACCCGTGGGCTTCCGCGGCGTGGTTACCGCTTGGATTTGGGGTCCCGTCCATCCCGGAGCTTGAGCCACGCGTCTTTGGTGACTTCCATGTAGTGGAACCACTGGCCGTCCCGGCGGACCTTCTTGACGAAGCCGAAGCCGCACTTGGCAAACGACTTCTGCGCGCGCACGTTCCAATCAAGGGTGTGAAGGTAGACCTTGGTGATGGGTGTCTCCTCAAAGATGTGCTCCAGCATAGTCATGACGGCGTCGGTGCCGTAGCCGTTGTTCCAGTAGTCCCGCTCGCCGATGAGGATGCCCAGCTCCGTCTGCTTGCGCGCGTAGTCAATGTCGTAGTACATGCAGTTGCCGATGTGAAGCTGCTGGACCGGATCCACGATGGCGTAGCGGCGGCTCCAGGTGACGGGGTAGCGGAGCTCCGACTCGGCCATGGAGCGGAACTCCTCGTAGCGCATATGGAGCGGCGGCGCGGCGTCTAGACGGGAGAGCTCCTCGTCCACGCGCCAGCGGTAGTCGTCCTCGGTGTCCTCTATGCTCTTGGGCCGCAGAATGACCTTGTCACCCTGCAGGGCTTTTTCTTGCGTCACCAGATTTCGCCTCGACCATGGCCAAAGCCATCTCAACAACTTTAGCCTCGTTACTGTGGGTGAGCAGCCGAAGCGCCTCGACAGCCGGGACCCACTGCACCTCGTCAAACTCTGGGTCGTGAAGCTCCGGCGCGCCGCCGACGGCATGCATGAGGTAGAAGTGGACGGTCTTGTGGCAGCGGACGCCGTCCGCTGCGCGCAGGAACCAGTAGGACACGCTTTGGAGCTGCTCCTCCGCCACGACCTGCAGCCCGGTCTCCTCGCGCACTTCGCGGAGCGCCGTGTCCTGGGTGGTCTCGCCCGGGTTTGGCGTGCCTTTTGGGAGGACCCACATGCGCGGTTGTATACGGCCACACAGCGCGATGTCGACGCCATGGTCGCCACGGCGGTACACCACGCCGCCCGCCGAGACGAGGTTCTCGGTGCGCCACTTCCACTGAGAGCGATCGTTTGCCACGCTATGCCTTTCCGTCTGTTGCGGTACGTTACGTTTGCTAGCGGAGGGGTCGGAACGAGAGCGGGTCCTGGAGCAGCTGGAGGTGGTCCAACGCCTCTTCCGCCGCATCACGAACGGTCTGGTCAGGGTCGTTGAGCACGGCCTGGAGGGCTTTTCGCGCCAGGAGGCCGCCTATGGCGCCGAGGGCCCCAATGGCGGCGAGCCGGACTTGAAGGTCGTTGTCACGAAGCAGGGGCAGAAGCTTGGGCGCCAGGTTGGCCTCGCCAAGCTGGCCGCACGCGGCGGCGGCCTCGTAGCGCATCGCCGGTAGGGGGCTGCCTAGCTCCTTCAGGATGACCGGTTGCCACTGGGGGTCGCCGTTGCGGCCCATGGCGAAGAGGGCGCTGGCGCGGCTCTTCGGGTTGGGGCTGGCGTAGGTGTCGCTAATCAGAGCGATGACCTGGGGCGCGTGGATGGCTGCACAGGCCTCCAGCGCCCGGAGCCTCGCGGCGATGGGCTGCTCGGCGCTGGTGGCCGCCGCGAGAAGTGCGTCTTCGATCCGCTTGTGGTCTCGCATGGAGAGTTTTCCGTCCCCGCTGAGATCAACGTATCTGCCCAAGGCCTGGGCTGCCGCCTCGCGCACGTTGGGCGAGGGGTCGCATTGGAGCATGCGGATGAAGCTGCTGGCAAGGCTGCGCTCCTCGCTCTCCCAAAGGCCCGCGATGGCCTTTTCGCGCACCTGATCATGCTCGTCCCTGAGGCAGAGGGCGAAGATGGCGTTAAAGTTCAACTCGGGATTGTCCTCCGTCAGGTCCAGGAGCTTCGCGACGACCTCGGTGCGGCGCGGCGCTGGGACTTTTGGCCATCCGTCTTTCATGACCTCAAGCTCTTCGCCCGCCACGTCTGACATGTCCGACAGGGCGGCGTGACGGACGGGCTTCGTCTCATCGGCAAGCTCGGCGAGGAGTTGCTCCAATCGCACGCGTGTGACCTTTTTCCCCGTTTTCGGCAGGTGCTCAATGGCTCCGCTACGGCAGGGAGTCCGGGAGCTGCTCGTTGAAGGCTTGTGGGCCTGCCCCGCATGGGCCCGGCGGTCTCCTGGTTTGAGTGCCGCCTAGTGTCAACGCAATTCCGATTCTACCACGGTGCTGGAGATGCGGGGTGCGCCACAAGCGTTGAGCTGATGACACCATGCAATCGCGTCCCTATGCCACCGGCCAATCATAGCACAGGGTCAGGTACCGGGCTACCAGTGGTTGGCAGGGAGGCGGTACAATGGGGCGCTGATTTGCGCCGTGGCGACGGGCTTCCCGCAGAACAGGGGTAGGCATGCCGGAGAGACAGCGCTCGCAAGGCGCGGCAGCCAAGACGCTAACGAAGCGCCGTGACCGCAAGGCCGCGCGGCCGGCAGAGGTGATGGAACTGCTCCGTGAGGAGCAGGGGCCGTTGGTGTGGCGGCGCCGCTACGAGCCGGTGGACGAGCTGGTGGTGACGATCCTCTCGCAGCACACCTCGGACCTGAACGCAGAGCGCTCCTACGCGGTGCTCAAGCTGGCGTACTCGACTTGGGACGCCGTGGCGGACGCGTCGCTGGAGGAGATTGAGGCGGCGATTCGCGGATCGGGGCTGGCGCGCCAGAAGGCGCCGCGCATTCGCGAGACGCTGCGTAAGATTCGTGAGCTGCGCGGCGCGCTGGACCTTGAGTTCTTGCGAGACCTTCCACTGGGCGATGCGAAGCGGTGGCTCACGGCGCTGCCCGGCGTAGGGCCGAAGACGGCCGCGGTGTTGCTGTGCTTCGCGATGGGTATGCCCGCGATGGCGGTGGACACGCACGTGTATCGCGTGGCGCGGCGCCTTGGGCTGATCGGGCCGAAGGTGAGCGTGGAGAGGGCGCACCCGCTGCTGGAGCAGGCGGTGGCGCCGGGCGAGGTATACTCGTTTCACCTGTACCTGATCACGCACGGGCGGCGGGTGTGCCAGGCGCGGCGGCCTCGGTGCGAGGCGTGCGTGCTCAGCGCGATTTGTCCGTCAAGCACCGTACGATAGACTGCGATTGCCGAGCTAATCACTTTCTGGAGCTGTCTGGGCCTCATACCAAGTCCGAATGAAGGTGGCGTTTGTAAGACACCCCTGGCCGTCCGCCGCCATTTGAGCCCGTTCGCTCTGCTCAGAGCAAACTCCGCGAAGAATCTCATTAGGTGTGTTTGACAAGAAGCTAGCGACAACAAAAAGACCCTGAGCAGGCGGGTTGGTTGTTTGACGTTTACCCACGCATGACGTATTGTGCGCGTGCCGATAGCCTCGCATGGCCGGCTGATCGCGAAGGGGGGTCACGATGGCAAAAGGCCGCGCAGTAGTCATCACCCAGGTGGGCAAGCCGTTTGAGATCCGCGAGTACGACGTGCCCGACCCAGAGCCGGGCGCCATTCTGCTGAAGATCACGCAGGCGGGCGTGTGCGGGTCGGACCTCCATACGTATCGGGGAGAGCTGTACGCCCAGATACCGCCGGAGGGCCGCGTCATGGGGCACGAGGGCACGGGCGTGGTGCACAAGCTGGGCAAGGGCGTGACGACCGACTCGCTGGGGAAGCCCATCAAGGAAGGAGACCGGCTGATGTACGCCGCCATCCGACCGTGCAACCGCTGCTACCAGTGCCTGAACGGCCACCACAACTGGTGCTCGGGCACCCAGACCCTCGGCGGCGGGGCGGGCACATGGCCGTACTTCACGGGCACGTACGGGGACTACTACTACATTGGGCCGACGCAACCCGTGTTCGCTGTCCCGCCGGAGTTGCCGGACAACGCGCTCGGCTTTATCAATTGCGCCATGGGGACGGTGACCGAGGGACTGAGCCGCGCCGGGTGCAAGGAAGGCGACTACGTGGTCATCATGGGTGCGGGAGGGCTGGGCCTGAACGCTGCGGCGATGGCGAAGGACATGGGCGCCCACAAGGTCATTGTCCTGGACCGGCTGGCCAACCGCCTCAAGCTGGCGGAGGAGTTCGGGGCGGACCACACCATCAACATTGAGGAGTTCAACACCCTTCCGAAGCGCAAGGAGCGCATCATGGAGCTGACGAACGGCCGCGGCGCCGACATCGCGGTGGAGTTGGTGGGGCGCGCCGAGCTCCTGCTTGACGGAATTGAGTACCTGACGAACGGCGGCACCTTCGTGGAGATCGGCGACATCGTGCGAGGGCGGACGGTGGCGTTTGACCCCTCCACCGTGCTGCGCGGCAAGAAGATCATTGGCTCTCTGATGTACCGGCCGCAGCTCCTTCCGGTGATGATGGAGATGATGGTCAAGAACCTGAACCGCCGTCCCTATACGAAGATCGTGTCCAACACTTACCCGCTGGCGAAGGTGAACGACGCGTTCAGGGATGCCGAGTGGTTCAACCAGCAGACCAACATCAGCCGTGCGATGCTGGTGCCGTAAGCGGGCCTAACGGAACTGCCAAAGGCCAAGGGCGGCCCTTTTCCGCAAGAGGGGCCGCCCTTGGCCTTTGGTTGCCGTGGCTTCTGGTGACAAAGAGAGAGTAATGAGCTGAAAATGGCAATGAAACCAGGCGATAACGGTCAGTACAGGCACATCCGTTGACAAGACCGATGAATCGTATATATTTAGGGTAACTGGTGGTCTAGGAGGAAGATAATGGCGCGTCAGAACTGGTCACGCACGGTTTCCATTTTCGTGGGTCTCCTCGTTGTGCTGTTGCTCGGCATGGCCTGCGCCAAGTCGGATAAGACGGCTGCGCCCGCGCCGGCTGCGCCCGCGCCGGCTGCGCCCGCGCCGGCTGCGCCCGCTAAACCAGCAGCGCCAGCCTCCCCGGCCCCATCGCCGGCGGTGCCTGCTGCTCCGAGCACGGTGCCAGCAGCGATCGCCACCGCTGCTCCGGTGGACGGCCAGCCCCTCCTCCCCGGCGGGCCGGCATTTTACCTGAGCAAGGTCAGCAAGCTCCAGGGCTACCAGTACCTGCAAGACTACAGTATCAAGAAGCTATCGCTCTGGACGCAGGCCAAGTACGGCGGCGAGCACATTGGCGTGTCCATTGCCGACCCCAAGCGGTACGCGGACGTGCTGGGCATCCTGAACCTGAGTCGCCCAACGTACGCCGGGATGCTCATGTACACCGACTTTGGCCGGTGCAGCATTGCGGGCCGAACGGACTTTTCCAAGTGCGATGGGAAGTACTCGGCCGAAGACTCCATCGTTCTGTTACCCGGCATGTTTGAACGGTGGCAACAGCTCTCCACCACCGAGTATGTCTTCACGTTGAGGAAGGGCATCCTGTGGCCCAAAGACCCGCTCATGAAGCGGACAGACCGCGAGGTAACCGCTGAGGACATCGCTTGGTTCCTCACCCTCACCAAAGAAAAGGGCATTGTTAAGGTTAACCTGGCCCTGGTCAAAGACATCGTGGCTGCGGACCGCTACACGGTTAAGGTTACGATGATATCGCCACAGTCGGACTTCCTGACCAACATGGCGCACACGTCTATGGGTGTGGTTCCCAAGGAGTGCTACGAGGACCCGGACAAACATTGTATGGTGGACAGAATCATCACCCCGGGCCCGTTCCTGATGGGCGAGTTTACCTCGCGGCAGAAGATCGTCTTCACCAAGAACCCGGAGTTCTACCTCAAGGGCCTCCCGTATTTGGACCGCATCACGTTGTTTGAGGTTCCCGACACCGTCGCCCAACAGGCCGGGTTCACCACTGGCAAGTTTGACAACTACAGCACCAACTCATTCAGCCAAATGAAGAGCACTACCTCCCGTATCCCCGGTTCGCAGGTGCATGCTTCCGGCGGGATTGGCGGGGTTTCCACCATGATGAAGATCCGCATGGAAGGGCCGCTGGCAGACGTCCGCGTCCGTAGGGCTCTGGCTATGGCCGTTGACTATCCCGAGCTATGGCAGCTGGGCGTGGAGGGCTTCTCCATGTTCCCCACCATGATCCCTCGCGATTACTATGGCCCAGGGTTCTTCCTCACCCCTGAACAGGCGGGCACATCGTACCAGCGCAACCTCGAGCAGGCCAAGAAGCTCTTGGCCGAGGCTGGCTACCCCAACGGGTTTACGACCCAGCACAACTTCTACTCCAACTTCGGTACGTACCAGGACTACGCCCTGGGCCTCCAGTCCATGTGGAAAGCCATCGGCGTGAACCTGGAGCTCAAGAGCGTGGACTTCGTTTCGTATCAGTCCAGCCACTACGCTGGCACGTGGCAGGGGCTGATCAACACCGGCGCCTGCTGGATTGCTTCGTGCTGGGGGACGGCGGACGACGCGTTTTCCCAGTTCATCACTGGCGGCGCTCAGAACTTCGCCAAGATTAGCGACCCCCAGATAGATTACCTGTACCAACGCTCCCGTGGCGAGGTTGACCCGGCCAAGCGCCGCGCCCTGCTATGGGAGTTTGACCAGTACGAGGCCAGCCAGGTGTACTTCCTCCGTATTGGCGTGGCCACGGCTTGGATCATGATGCAACCGTGGGAGATGAACGGCGCCAGCCACCAGACTATGTGGTTCACCGGCTTCAATGGCCCCACGTGGCTGGGCATGCACGACACGAGCAAGTATCCGGGCGCAAGGAAATAGCACAGGTTCGTAACCGCGCAGCGCGTGACGAGCAGGCCTGAGACTCCTCTGGCCTGCTCGTGTTTTTGACGCCTACGCGGACGTTGACAAGGACATCATTGGCTTTGCGCTACGCAGTACGGACGGTGCGAGTGGTAGAATGACCGTGGGAACGCGACAGAACGGCCCCGAACCCGCGAGACACGGAGAGGTGACATTTGGGCGAAGCGCAGATTGCTCTCCTCATAGACTTTGAAAACGTCGGTCTGGACTTCATTCGTCCCCTGCTGGACCAGCTCTCCGACCTGGGCCGCATCATCATCCGGCGCGCCTACGCTGACTGGTCCAAAGCCGCCAACCAGCGTGACCAGCTCCTCCAGCTCGGCCTTGATCCCATACACGTCTTCCGCTCGTCCGCCTCCGGCAAGAACTCATGCGACATCCGCCTGGTCATTGACGCCGTGGATCTCCTCTACCGTTCCCCCGTGGACACCTTCGTCATCGTGTCGTCTGACAGCGACTTCGTGCCGCTGGTGACCGTGCTGCGTTCCGCCGGGAAGACCGTCATCGGCGCGGGACGGCGGGCCATCGTTTCTTCCACGCTGGTGACCTCTTGCGACCGCTACTTTTTCCTGGACGAGGTTGAGGCGGTGAAGCAGCCGGTCCCCGCGCGGCGCCGCAGCGCGACGAAACCACAGGCCGAGCCTTCGGATGGACGCTCGGACGCGCAGGAAGAGGCCGTGTCGCTGTTGCTCCGTGCTTTGCACGCTGCGATGGACTACGAGGGCAAGGTGTACGGCTCGCGGCTGCACGAGAGGATGACCCGCATTGACCCGAGCTTTAACTTCCGCGCCCTCGGGTTCCGCACCTTCACCCATTTCCTTGAAGGGACGGGCGAGGTGATCGTGAAGCACCCCCCCGGACAGGGGGATACAGAGATTGAGTTGAAGGCGGCGTCCTCGTTGGAGCCGGAGCATGCGAAGGCCGGCGCGTCGCCGAACGGCGCACCACCGACCGCCGCGTCGCCGAACGGCGCACCACCGACCGCCGCGTCGCCGAACGGCGCACCACCGACCGCCGCATCGCCCAACGGTGATTGGGAAGCGGCCTTGGACGCGGCCCTAGAGGCGCGTGTGCGCGAGACGGGTCGCGAGCAGGTCCCTGGCACCTGGGCCGCCGAGCGGGCCGCCAGGCTGCTCGGGGCGGCCAGCTTGCGGGCGTCGCGCTACAAAACGCTGCGCAAGCTCCTTGAGGCGAGCCCCCTGCTGCGCGACCGCTGGGTGCAGGAAGGAAGCCATCTGGTCCGTAAGCAAAACGGGGCGATGGCCTCCTCCGTTGTTGGTGAGCAGCGCGACCAAGCTCCGCAGCCCACAGTGAACTTCGCCAGCAGCTCGGGTGACGCTTAACCGGAGGCTTGGTGGTTGCCCGGCCGGCGACCTGGAAGGTGTGAGGGCGCCGCTCGGCGTTGCTCACGGCGGAGCGCCGTTTTGCGCACCGACCAGCCGGCGACACAGCGCGGCCTAATCCCAAGGAGGCCCCGTGGTTAGACCTGCTTCGGAGCCTGAAGGCATCGTGCTCTTTGATGTGGCGGACAGCATCGCCACGCTCACGCTGAACAACCCGGTAAAGCTCAACCCCATGACCCCGGAGATGCGTCACGCGCTGGTGCAGTTGTTGCGCGTCGCCGACGATGACACGTGCGTGCGTGCGGTGGTCATCACGGGCGCCGGGCGCGGCTTTTGCGCCGGGGCCGACGTTAACGCGCTACGACGCGGGGCCGATGGCGAAGGGCAGGAGTTGCCGCTTGGCCTAGCGCACGCCGCGAGCGCGGACCTGTCGCAGACCTTCGCATGGACGATTTCCCGCATGGCCAAGCCCGTCGTCGCCGCCATCAACGGCCCCGCCATTGGCCTCGGCTTTGGCCTGGCACTGTCGTGCGATCTGCGCGTCGCCGCCGAGGACGCGCGCATCGGGGCGCGGTTCCCGCGGCTGGGGGTCTCCGCCGAAGAGGCTTCGTCCTACTTGCTGCCGCGCATCATTGGCCTGGCGCGGGCGTTGGACGTTCTGCTCAGCGGGCGGCTCATGTTGGGCCGGGAGGCGCACGAGCTTGGCCTGGTGGACCGCGTTGCCCCGGCAGGGCAGGCGCTGTCGGCGGCACGCGCGCTGGCGGGCGAGCTGGCCGAGAACTCGCCGCTGGCCGTGGCGGTCATCAAACACCAGGTCTACGGCGGGCTGGAGTCCACCATGGAGCAGCAGCTCCTCCGCGAATTGACCGCCACGCGCGAGCTCCTCAAGTCCCGCGACCACGCCGAGGGCATCCGCTCCTTCATGGAGAGGCGCCAGCCCCGCTTTGAGGGGCGGTAGGGCGCTCTGCACACTGAAACTCGTGGACAGGCATGGGACTCCCCTCACTGAGTTCTCGCTCAGCCACCTGTTTAGACCACCTACCGCTTGCCTAAAGACCGCTTATATGCAATCGCGGGGTCATAGCGGACGAATTCATGAACCTATCCCAAAAACTGTTCCCCATCTTTCCTTCGCCAGCCTCGTTACCAAGGAAAGAGGCAATCCCCCTCCCCATTTAGGGGAGGGGCAGGGAAGAGGTTAGGCGTGCCGACGGGACCACATATCGCTTTGTTGGCAGGGGCATTTTGAGACGGCTTCATCCTTTCACGATGTGAAAGACGCGCAACTGATCTCTTCCTCAACGTGCGTACGCGGGCATGCCAGCTGTGTGAGGCGGGATGCCGCGCCTCGAAGCGCCTGTCCCTTCCTGTGTCAGGACGGGGCGGGGCGTCAGATTACTACTAGCACCAGTGCGCCGTTTCCGCTAGACTCCCTCAAACAATAGGACACGCGCCTCGGTTCCACAACGCGCCTATGACCGAGCGAAGCGCTCGCGATGGTTACCATGAAGGGCCGACCTTCCGCGCAACTCGCCGCATCGTGGAGGACCAGGTGGCTGTAAACAGGCAGGCCATGACGCTCGCCAAAGAGCTCCGCAAGGTGGTTAAAGGGGAAGTCCGCTTTGACCCCTTCACTCGCGCCCTCTACAGCACCGACGCCTCCATTTACCAGATGGAGCCTGTCGGCCTCGTCGTCCCCCAGGACGAGGAGGACGTGGCTGCGACGGTGCTTCTGGCGCACCAGACGCGCACGCCGGTCCTTCCTCGCGGCGGGGGCACCAGCCTGGCGGGACAGTGTGTCAACCACGCTATCGTCATGGACATGTCCAAGGCAATGGCGAAGGTGCTGGAGATCAACCGTGAGGAGCGGTGGGCCCGCGTGCAACCGGGGATTGCCATAGATGACCTCAACGCGACCCTGAGTTCTCTTGACCTGCGGTTCGCTCCTGATCCGTCCACGGCGAATCGCGCGACCATCGGCGGCGCGATAGGCAACAACTCTTGCGGTTCTCACTCCATCCTGTACGGCAAGACGGTTGATCACGTGCTGGAGCTCAAGGCCGTGCTCTCAGACGGCGCGATCACGACCATCAAGCCATTGAGCGGGGGCGAACTGGCTGCGAAACAATCACTCGCCGGAGTGGAGGGCGAGGTCTATAGAAACGCCGTCCCGCTGGCGCAACGGCATCAGCAGGAGATTGAGCGTCGCTTCCCCAAGATCCCGCGCCGGGTTTCCGGATACAACCTGGACGAGCTCCTTAAGTCCCCGGTCAATTTCCCTGGGCTGCTGGTGGGTTCGGAAGGGACTCTCGCGACCATCGTGGAGGCCAAGGTCAACCTGGTCCACCGCTACCGCCACGCCGTGCTCGCCGTGTTCCACTTTCGCTCGCTGATTGAGGCGATGGAGGGGGCGGTCTGGCTTCTGCAGCAAGGCGAGCGCCTCGCGACAATAGAACTGATTGACAACGTGCTGTTGTCGCAGGCCAGAACGCAGCTGGCGCTCGCGCGGCGGCTGCATTTCGTGCAGGGGGCACCTGCCGCCCTGCTGGCCGTGGAGCTTGATGGCGACGACCTGCCAGCCCTGAAGGAATCACTGGACCGCCTGACCGACAGGGCCGAGCGGAGCAGGATCGGCTACGCTCGCGTCAAGCTCATTGACCCGATCGCGCAGCAGGACGTGTGGGCCGTGAGGCGCGCCGGGGTCGGGCTGGCGATGGGCATCAAGGGCGACGCGAAGCCGCTCCCGTTCGTGGAAGACACGGCGGTGCCGGCCGAGCGGCTGCCTGAGTACGTCCGGCGCTTTGACGAGCTGGTCCGCGCCAACGGCACCACCGCGGTCTACTACGGCCACGCCAGCGTCGGCTGCCTGCACATCCGGCCCCTCGTCAACCTGAAGCTCCAGGAGGGGCTTGACCGAATGGTTTCCATAGCCACCCAGGTGGCTGACCTGGTGCTGGAGTTCGGCGGCTCGCTGAGCGGCGAGCACGGAGACGGCATCGTGCGCGGGGTGTTCACAGAGAAGATGTTCGGCCCAACGCTGTACCAGGCCTTTCGTGACCTCAAAAGGACGTTTGACCCGCTGGGCATCATGAACCCTGGCAAAATCATAGACTGCCCGCCCATGACCGAGAACCTGCGCGCAAGCCCGCGCACGAATGTGCACCCCATCGCGGCGAAGCTGGACTTCTCGGCGGACGGCGGCTTCTACGGGGCGGTGGAGCAGTGCAACGGTCAGGGCGCGTGCCGCAAGACGCTTGACGGCGCCATGTGCCCGTCGTTCATGGTCACCCGCGAGGAAGAACACTCCACCCGAGGGCGCGCCAACGCGTTGCGCGCGGTCCTCACCGGCGCTCTGCCCGCCTCCGACTTCACCAGTCGCCGCATGTTCCAGGCGCTGGACCTGTGCCTTGAGTGCAAGGCGTGCAAGGCGGAGTGCCCATCCAACGTTGACATGGCGAAGATCAAGTACGAGTTCTTAGACCACTACTACCGGGCCAACGGCTATCCGCTGCGGGCCCGACTGTTCGCGAACATCGCCGCGCTCAACCGCGTGGGAAGCGCCACCGCCCCGCTCTCCAACTGGCTGCTCGCGTCTCCCCTTGGCCGGAAGTCCTTGGAGCTTGCGGGAATCCACCCGGCGCGGCGTCTGCCGCCGTTCGCCCGGCCCACGTTTCGGACGTGGTTCCGGCGCCGCGGCAACCGGACGGAAGCCGGCGGAGACAGGCCTAAGGCAGCGCTTCTCGTGGACACCTTCATGGAGTACAACGAGCCGTCCGTCGGCGTGGCGGCGACCGCGCTGCTTGAACGCGCGGGATTCCAGGTGCTCGCCCCGCAGCGCCCCTGCTGCGGGCGGCCCATGCTCGGCAAGGGCATGGTGGAGCAAGCCCGCCGGTACGCGCGCCGGAACGTTGACGCGCTCTACCGGCTCGCCGCCGCGGGCGTCCCCATCGTCGGTTGCGAGCCCTCCTGCACGCTGATGTACCGCGATGAGTACCTTGACCTGCTTCCCGGCGATGAGCGGGCGCGGGCTGTGAGCAAAAGCGTCGTCCTCATTGACGAGTTTTTGGCCCGCCTGCCGGATGATGCGCGCAAACGGCTCGCGTTCCGGCGCACCGAGCAAAAGGTGCTGTTCCACGGCCACTGCCATCAAAAGGCGCTGGTGGGCAGCGAGCTGTCGCTGGCGGCGTTGCGCATGGCGCCGGGCGCGCAGGTGTCCATCGCGGGCGGGCAGGATGCAGGCTGCTGCGGGATGGCGGGGACGTTCGGCTATGAGAAGGAGCACTACGATCTCTCCATGAAGATCGCTGAGCGGCGTCTCTTGCCCGCGGTCGCCAAGGACCCGGACGCCACGGTCGTGGTCATGGGCATCTCTTGCCGGCAGCAGGTGGAGCACGGTGCCCACGTGCGGCCCCTGCACCTGGCGGAGTTCTTGGCAAACTTGCTGGAACCCCAGCCCACGGTCTATTCATCGCCATCCTGAGCGAAGCGAGGGATCTCCCCTGGCGTAGCGCAGGCCGAAGGTGGCCGCTTTAGCCGAGGGTTCACGCCTAATTATTGCCACGTGCAGTGGAGATTCTTCGTCGCGGAGTTTACCCTGAGTTGTGCGAACGGGCTTCCTCAGAATGACCGCGACTCGCTGGTGAACGAGAATGAAAAGACCACGTTCTCAACTAGACCCTGCGCTTGTGACTGCGACGGCGGTTACGCGCGAATGGGAAATCATGAGGGATTGGACAACGGTTCTGTTGCGTTGGTGTTGAAGACCGGAGGGGCGCCCCGCCAAACCCCGCCAACCTCGCCCTTAGCCCGTCGCCATCGCGTGGAGAGGGGCAATGAGCGGGACGGTCGCATGGTATTCAGTGCTACTAACCGCAATGCAGGAGAACTTGGACAACGAGCTGGTTGACATAAACCTCTCAATCGGAACGGTAGCGTGAAGCCAGATGCCGCCGTCCGCGAATCGGTGCGCAAGACCATCGCGGAGCATCCTGAGAAAGTTGCCGCGTGGTTGCGGAACGAGCCGGGGAACTGGGGTTTCCTGGCAGGGCAGGCGGTGGTGGCCTGCCGCCGGCTGCTGGGACGCAGCCTCACCGAGGCGGAGCGCCGCGTGGTGTGGGAGCACATGTGGCGGGCGCTGATAGCCGCCTGCTCCGCTGGGCCGAGCTCCGCCCCATGAGTTGACAAGCCGACCTAGTTTAGTGCCTCTGACATTCCGTTAGTTTTGGAAATGGCGCCGGGGAGCGATCTCCTCCCCGGTTGAGGGGCATGACTGGGGCGGTCGTGTGACCTTGTCCCTGAACCGATATAACGAAGCGTTAGAGACACTACCCTAGCGGACACCCACCGCCCTCATCATCCCCAGCAGCATCTCAATGTGCCCGTGGTGCTCCGCTTCATGGAGCGTGATCACGCGGAGCACAAGTCCCTTGTTGGCTTGCGGATTGTTGGGGTTGACGGGCTGGTCAAGGCTTGTGTCGTCCAGCGTTTTGATAATGGCCACCGCCGCCTCGCGTTCGGCTTGCCCGTAGGCTAGCACCTCCTCCAGCGGCGGCGCCTGGAACTCCGAAACCTCGCGCGGCGTCCAGCTATTCCCTGTGGGCCACAGTGGTGAGGTGTTCTCCGGCCGAGGCCGTTGCGGCCACTTTACCGACCAGCCATCCCGCTCCCACACCGGCAGTCCTCCCCCGAGCCGCGCATGGACGAAGTCGTCCTCAAATCGGAACAGGTGCCAAGCCATGAACCCGATTTGGTTGGCCTCAGGGCCCGGCCTCCATGCCAGTTGCTCAGCCGTAAGCCCGCCGACCATCGCGACCAGCCCGCGCCTATTCTGCGCCATCGCATCTAGGACATACTCAACAGCGGCCACGGTCCTCTCCTACGCCACGCCCTGCTGTTTCATCAGGCCCTTCAGGTATTCAAGCTGTCCAGCGTGCTGCGCGGAATGTGCGACCATCCGGTGGAGCACGATGCGCGGCGTGAGCTGCTCTGCGGGGAAGCTAATCGGGCGTTCCAGGTTGTTCATGTCCAGGGTCGCCAGCTTGCGGAGGCCGCTTTGGTACACGGAGTCGCCGTAGGCCAGCAGCCGGTTCAGGGGCGCGCGGAACGAGGCCACCTCTTGCGGGGTCCAGGTGCGGCCCGTGGACCAGAAGACCGTCGCGTCCGGCGGCGTGGTCGGCACGGTGAAGAACATGCTCCACTTGTTCCGCTCCCACAGCTCGCCCTGGGGGGAGAGGAAGCGATGGAAGTAGCGGTCGTACACACGGAAGACGTGGAACGCCAGGAAGGCGGCGTGGTTCTCGGTGAGGGCCGGTTGCCAGTGGAGCTGGGTAGGGGTGAGATCCTTGGTGGAGGTCACCACGCGCTGGTAAGTGAAGGCAAAGCAATCGGCCAGGAAGTCACGGAGCTCCATGGCGTCACTCCAGCTGCACTAAGAGTGTCGAACAAAACCCCTTCGCCTTCAGCCGCGAAGCGCCCTGAGCGGAGCGAATGGGATTGTCGAAGGGCAGCATCCATTCAACACCAGGTCTGCCCACAATGCAACCCATCCGGCTACGCTCAACCAAGTACCCTTCTCCGTGTCAAGGGGGGGCAGGCCTGCCAAGGAGCCACACGCGCGGCGTGGCGCATCCTTCGGCGGACTTTACCCTGCACGAGGCCGAACGGCCTCACGGCGGCATGCGCCGGATGATAGCACAGCCAGCCTCACATTGGCTTTTTGAGGACGATGCGTGAAGGCGTCCTGGGTGAGTTGGGGACCGCGGCTACGCCGTCATCGGCGAGAGCCCGGCCAGGTGCGAGGGTGTGAATCGGGCGACAACGGATCGCTGTGGCTACCAGGCCGCCGTCTGCTACAATTGTGGCAAACTACACACAGTGAAACGTCGCCAAGGACTTGAGTGCATGGCCAAAGGCAAGCTGGACGATCGGCTCGGTTACGGTGGAGACACATGTGACCGCCTCGCGCAGTTCCTCCTGCCCAAGAAGCTGCCCGTGAGCTATGTCACGCTGACGGCGGAGCTGGTCAACACCACCGACTTTCTTGAAAGCGACCTGAGGCGTGACCTGGCCCGGTTCCAGGAAGAGGGCTGGCTGGACCGCCGCAGGTCCCCCGACCGCACCGAGACATTCTACCTGGTGACCACCGATGGCTTTCGGGCCTTCACCCAGGTGGCGCCGTCGCGGTAGGGGGCGGTCCAATTTGGCGTTGGCCCTGACTGCACGGCGTTGCCGCCCATTGCGTTGCTGCTGGGTCCAATCATTGCCTTTCCCAGCTCGCCGCGCTCTAAACTGACCGGAGCGGTCCTTGGTATTATATCCCTCAACGTCTTGAACCTGGTCCGTGTGATGAGCTTGGTGTACATCGGGACGCATTTCCCGGATGCCATTGACCTGGCCCATGAGGTGATCTGGCAGGCGGGAATGATCCTGGCGACCGTCGTCTTCTGGCTCGTTTGGTTACAGAGGTCTAGGCGTGAGGAGTCGACGTAGCCTGGCAGCGTGGACAGGGGCCACCGTGCTTGCGCTAATACTGCTGAGCTGGGCCAACATACTCCCAGGCGGTCGCCGCGTCTGGTGGCGCATTCACCTCTGCAATGGTGCGCGTCAGCTCAGACAGTAACCAGATTGTCATTGTCTACCAAGGGCCGCGCGACCCCCCGTATCTCATGACCATCGTACGTGGGCTGACGCTGAGTTTTGGTCCGCTCTTGCTCACCGCGCTCATCCTCGCGACGCTTTCATGCTCTTGGCGGCGAAGGGCGATGACCGTCGCTGTGAGCTGGTCAGGGTTTTTTCTCGTCCACGTCCTTATGGTTACACTGCTTGGGTGGGGGCTCCAGTGGACCGTGGAAGGTGGTCCGGTTACCCTCGTCAGGCTGCGCCCCGTGATCCCGCTCGCCTATATGGCGCTGCCCGCTGTGGTTGGCGCCGCATGGTGCCTTCGCTACTGGCTTCCTGTGTTATCGGTTAGCAAGCAGTGATTACGGTTTCTCAGGGCTTGGGAAGCTCATCAGGCAAGTGGGTATAGGCACTCGGGTTCGCCCCCTCGGACTTTGACGAGCTCGGCATTCCAATGCCCAATCGCGTCTCCCTGTTTGAGGAGTCGCTGGAAGTGCTGCACCAAGCGTCGACCGAGGAACGACAGTAGTTGCCGCACTTGTTATTGAGTAGGTCGTTGTGAAGAATCGGTACGTCCAGATTGCAGCGGTGATTCCACCTGCAGCCGCTGCACAATCTGCGCACGCGCGCTACCAAGCGCAGCGAGGAATCCTCGCGCGTTTCACCGTGCGTCTGCCTATATCCACTGGGCCAGGTTCCCCCAGGAGCGACCCGCAGGGGTTCCTCGGTCGTTCCGATTGTGTCGGGATTCGCTCGGAATGACAGGACGGCGTCCCCTACAGCAGCTTGCGCAGCACGTACTGCAGCACGCCGCCGTGGCGGTAGTATTCCACTTCAATCGGCATGTCTATGCGGATGGTGGCCTTGAATGTGGTCGTTGTGCCGTCCTTGCGACGCACCGTGACGGTGGCGTCCTTGCCGGGCGTCAGGTCGCGCACGCCCGTGATCTCGTAGGTCTCGGTGCCGTCCAGCTTGAGCGTCTTGCGGTTCTCCCCCGGCTTGAACTGAAGTGGTAGCAGGCCCATCTGCACCAGGTTGCTGCGGTGGATGCGCTCAAAGCTCTCGGCGATGACGGCCTTGACACCGAGCAGGAACGGCCCCTTGGCGGCCCAGTCGCGGGAGCTGCCGGCGCCGTACTCCTTGCCCACGATGACCACCAGCGGCGTCTTGGCCTGCTGGTAGCGGACGGACGCGTCGTAGATGCGCATGACCTCGCCGGAGGGCTGGAACGCGGTCCAGTCGCCCTCGCGGTCGCCGACCATTTCGTTGCGCAGGCGGATGTTGCCGAACGTGCCGCGGACCATCACCTGGAAGTTGCCGCGCCGTGCGCCGAGGGTGTTGAAGTCGGCGGGCTTGACGCCGTGCTGGGTCAGGAACTGGCCGGGAGGCGCCTGCGAGGCGATGCTGCCCGCGGGCGAGATGTGGTCGGTGGTGATGGAGTCGCCGAGGATGGCGAGGACGCGCGCGCCGGTGATGTCCTGGAGCCGGCCCGGCTCGCGGGCCATGTTCTCAAAGAACGGCGGCTCCTGGACGTAGGTTGAGCTGCTGTCCCAGGCGAAGAGGCTGCCGGTGGGGACGGGCAGCGCGCGCCACTCGTCGTCGCCGCGGAAGACCTCGCCGTAACGCTGGTGGAAGATGTCGGCGTTGAGCGATGAGTTGACGGACTGCTGGATCTCCTGCTGGCTGGGCCAGATGTCCCGTAGATAGACCGGCCTCCCGCTGCGGTCATTGCCCAGCGGGTCCTTGTCCAGGTCAACGTTCACCGTGCCCGCGAGCGCGTAGGCGACGACCAGCATGGGCGAGGCGAGGTAGTTGGCCTTGATCTCGGCGTGGATGCGGCCCTCAAAGTTGCGGTTGCCGCTCAGCACGGCCGAAGCGACCAGGTCGCCCTTGCGGACAGCTTCGGAGACGGCCTCTGGTAGCGGGCCGCTGTTGCCGATGCACGTGGTGCAGCCGAAGCCGATGATCTGGAAGCCGAGCTGGTCCAGGTACTGCTGGAGCCCCGCGTTCCGGAGGTAGTTCTCCACGACGCGGGAGCCGGGGGCCATGCTGGTCTTGACCCACGGCTTGCGCGCCAGGCCCTTCTCCACGGCCTTCTTGGCGAGCAGGCCCGCGCCCACCATGACCGATGGGTTTGAGGTGTTGGTGCAGCTCGTGATGGCGGCGATGACGACCGCGCCGTGGTCCAGCGTGGCCTGCTGGCCGTCTATCGTGACGGGCACGCCGCTTGGCCGCTCGGCGACGGCGGTGGCCGTGGCGGCGCGCTGCGGGGCCTCGCCGGGGACGGGCTTCTTGAACAGGTCGCGCAGCGCGGTGTGGAAGGCGGGCTTCATGTTGCTGAGCGGCACGCGGTCCTGCGGGCGACGCGGCCCCGCCAGGCTCGGCACCACAGTGCCCAGGTCCAGCTCCAGCCGGTCGGTGAAGTCGGGGTCGGGCGTGGAGTCGGTGCGGAAGATGCCCTGCTCCTTGGCGTACCGCTCCACCAGGTCCACCGTCTCGGCGCTGCGGGCGGTGCCGCGCAGGTAGTTGAGCGTCTCCTGGTCAATGGGGAAGAAGCCGCAGGTGGCGCCGTACTCAGGCGCCATGTTGGCGATGGTGGCGCGGTCGGGCAGGGCGAGGTTGGCGAGGCCCGGCCCGTAGAACTCCACGAACTTCTCCACCACGCCCTTCTTGCGGAGCATCTCGGTGACGGTGAGCACCAGGTCGGTGGCCGTGGCGCCCTCGCGGAGCTGGCCGGTGAACTTGAAGCCGACAACCTCCGGCAGCACCATGTAGATGGGCTGGCCGAGCATGGCCGCTTCCGCCTCAATGCCGCCCACGCCCCAGCCGAGCACGCTCAGGCCGTTGATCATCGTGGTGTGCGAGTCCATGCCGACTAGCGTGTCCGGGAAGGCGACCGTCTCGTTGCCCTGCTTCTGCGCCGTGACCACGCTCGCCAGGTATTCCAGGTTCACCTGGTGGCAGATGCCGGTGCCAGGCGGCACGACGCGGAAGTTGTTATAGGCTGACTGCGCCCAGCGGAGCAGCAGGTACCGCTCGCGGTTGCGCCCGTACTCAGTCTTGACGTTCAGCGCCAAGGCCCCCGCCGAGTTAAAGAAGTCCACCTGCACGGAGTGGTCAATGACCAGGTCGCACGGGACGCCCGGGTTGACCTTCTTGGGGTCGCCGCCCATCCGCTGCATGGCGGAGCGCATGGCGGCCAGGTCCACCACGGCGGGCACGCCGGTGAGGTCCTGCATGAGGACGCGGGCCGGGATGAATGGCACCTCGCCCGTGGGCAGCGACCTGGGGTTCCACTTGGCGGCGGTCTCCACATCGCCGTCGCGGACGAGGACGCCGTCGTGGTTGCGCAGCACGTTCTCCAGCAGGATGCGAATGGAGACGGGCAGGCGGTCTAGCCTGTTCACGAGGCCCAACTCCTCCAGGCGGCGGAGCCGGAAGTAGCTGACGGGGCCCTGGCCTGTTTGGAGCGTGGCCTTGGAGCCGAAGTGCTGTGGTCGGGTCGTCATGTTTTTCCTCTCGTGATGTAGCGATTCCCGTCTATGGTATCGCACCGCTCTTCATGGGGCAAACCGCGACATCCAATCGCTCGTACGCAGTGCGCAAGAAACAGGTAGGGGAGCAGCATGCTGCTCCCCTACAGAAGGGTTGTACCAGAGGAAGACCCTACCCCAGCGAGTCCAGGATCTCCCTAACGGGCTTCTGCGCGCAGGTGAAGATGGGCGTGTCGCGCTCCGTGTACTTGCGCTGCTCCGCCTCGCGCAGCTCCATCACGCACTCCAGGAACTCGGCGAGGTCGGTCGTCTCAAAGGCCACGATGTGGTCCTGGTCGTCCAGCCCAAACGAATACGTGGTGTTGACGCGCACGTTGGGGTACTTGTGGCCGATGGTGAAGTGCTGGCCCATCATCCGCTGGCGCTCGGCCTGGGGAAGCTGGTACCAGTCGTGGGTCTTCACGAAGGGGTAGACGATGAGGTAGGGGAAGGGCTTTTGCGGCGGCGTGAGCCGCGACTGGTGGCCCTGGGACTGCTCGGTGCGGCCCGCCACGTTGTACGGCGACTTGCGCGTCATCGCGAGGTACGCGTAGGGCGTGACAAGGTAGCGGGCCATGTCGGTCCTGTTGACCTGGGCGGCGAAGGCCTGGAGCGGCTCCAGCTCCCAGGAGAGGAGCCAGATCAGGAAGTCGGTGTCGGCGCGGAGGCCGACGGTGCTGTAGGTGCGGAGCGTGAGCGGCTCGCGGAACTCGTCTAGGACGGCCATCAGCTCGCGCTTCTGGCGCTCCTTTACTTCGGGCGCGAGGCCACGCCACGCGGGGTCAACGCGGAAGAAGCTGTACTTGACGAGCTGCCGCCGCTCGTCATGCGGCTGGGTCATGCAGCGCCTCCTGGGTGATGTGAAGGGCCACGGAACATGATAGCAGACGGGAGGGTGCCTCACCTCCCCAACCCCATCTTCATTTGACATGGAGAGGGGAGACGCGGGTGCGCGGCGGTCAGTTACCGCAGCTGGGAATAACAGGGGGCGCACAAGGGACGAGCTTTCGTTACCGTAGCGGGCTGGCCGCAGGAGTGGCAGACTACCTCAGGATAGTCTTCATTGCCATACCGCGCCCATGAGTCATAGCAGTCATCGCATAAAGGCTTCGTTGGTTCAAAATACAGATTTCTCTTACATCGGATGCAAAAGCCAACAGCAACATTTACTGGAGCTCGCCCGATTGGATTTGCCTGTTCAACTGATGGCGGTATTTCCGACGTAGTTGGGACCTGAACAGCAGACGAAGTAATGTTACCTTTGACATACTCTCGGACACGTTTAGCGTGCTCAGGGTCTCCAACGAGGTAAGCAATTTCAAGTGAATTCATTGCCGAAGACTCGGTAAAATTCATAGAGCTGATAAGCACCGTCTGCTCATTCATGTAGATTTTGGCGTGCAGCCTTTGCACCGCGAAAACTTTGACTTTATTACTGAACAGCCACCTAATCTGGTCCAATGGTGGCTTATCTCGGTCATTTCTCAAAAACATTCGAACGTCAACGCCTCGCTTGACGGCACGTCCGATGGCGTTTTGCGCATGCTGCCACATATCCAGATAGGGTGACACGATAACAACATACTGTTTAGCACCATCGATTACTCCCAAAATCTGTCCGACTACGTCTTGATCAACGAACACGCTCTGCCTTGGGAAGTGGGTCATTATCCCCTCCTGGGTATGGTCATTAACTGCGATATCGCTTTCGCAGGAGTTGTCTAAGCATACCAAGTCCCACAACACTTGGTTAGAACTGGCTCCCACCGATGGTTTCCTCCTCTGCTACAATACGCGCGACTTCGCACCGAACGCCAATGACACGGAGGTTCCCATGGACCTGGGCATCAAGGGCAAAGTCGCGATGGTGACGGGCGGCAGCCGCGGCCTGGGACGCCAGATCGCGCTCACGCTCGCCCGTGAGGGCTGCAACGTCGCCGTTTGCGCGCGCAACGCCGAGGGATTGCAGCCCGTCGTGCAGGAGCTACAGCAGTACGGGGGAAAGGCCGTCGGCGTTGCGGCGGACATCACCGCCGAGGCCGATCTCAAACGCTTCTACGACGAGACGGTGAAGGAGCTGGGGCCGGTGAGCATCGTCGTGAACAACGCGGGCGGAACGCGCGGCGGGCGCGACTTCGCCACGACGACCGACAAGGACTGGATGGACACGCTGAACATCAACCTGCTTGGCGCCGTCAAGCTCGTGCGGCTGGTGCTGCCAGGCATGGTGGAGCGGAGGTGGGGGCGTGTGGTGAGCGTGTCGTCCATCTTCGGGCGCGAGCATGGCGGCGCGCTGTCCTACATGACGACCAAAGCCGCTCTCATCGCCTTCTCCAAGCACATGGCGCTGGCCTACGCCAAGGACAACGTGCTGTTCAACACGGTTGCGCCTGGCTCCATCCGTTTCCCCGGCGGAAGCTGGGACCGGTTCTCCACGACGAACTCACCGGCGGTGGTGAAGGAGTTCATTGACCACAACCTGCCGATGGGCAGGTTCGGATGGCCGGAGCCCATCGGCGAAATGGTGGCATTCCTGTGCTCGGACCGTGCCGACCTGATCGCGGGCGTCAGCATCAACGTGGACGGCGGGCAGTCAAGGTCGCTGTTTTAGCTTGCCATGGTCGTGAAGTCGCAGTCGCAGGCCGTCTGCGTCCAGAGGGGTGAGCGGGGCAGGCGTTCGGCCTCCAACTCCACGATGGTGGGCTAGCCTCGGGCGCACGCGCAGGCGCCGCCCGCCGCGCACGCACAGCCGCCACCCGCGCCAGCGATGGGCGCCGACTCGCCGCTGCCGCTGGACGTGAAGGCCGCGAAGACGGAGAGGACGCGCTTCGCAGGTTGCTCGCACTCTGGGCACGCGGCGCTTTTCGAGGACTGACTCATGGAGCGGAACAGCTCAAAGTCGCTCTTGCATGCAGGGCAGACGTAGGCGTAGAGGGGCATCGTTTTCTCCTTTGGATGGTGGGCGCGCCCAGGGATCTTCAGTGGTCTTTCAGAACATGGCTCTTTGACGTCAGCGTACTGCTAGGAGGCCGCCCTCGGCAAGCTTCGCATCGCCGCCAGGGCTTCCGGCAGGCTGATATCGCCCGTGTACAGGGCCTTGCCGATGATGCAGCCCGCCGCGCCGACCCCCGCGATGCGCACCACGTGCTCTACGCGGCTGACGCCCCCCGAGGCTATGACGTCGCCCTTGGTGCGCGCGACGACCTGGGCGACGGCATCAACGTTGGGCTCGGTCAACGTGCCGTCGCGGGCGATGTCGGTGTGGATAAAGCAGCGGACGCCCAGCGACTCCATCCTGGCGACCAGCTCCAGCACGTCCAGCGACGACTGCTCCTTCCACCCCCGGACCGCCACGTGGCCGTCGCGGGCGTCCACGCCCACGGCCACGCGCTCCACGCCCAGCGCGTGGATAGCCTGGCGCACCAGGTCAGGCTGCTCCACGGCGACGGTGCCGAACACCACGCGGCCCACGCCGGCGTCAAGCAGGCGTTGCGCCGTGTCCAGCGAGCGGACGCCGCCGCCGACCTGCACCGGCACGGCCACCGCGGCGGCGATGCGGCGTATGGCGTCCAGGTTCACGGGGTGCCCGGACGCCGCGCCGTCTAGGTCAACGACGTGCAGGCGCGGAGCGCCTTCCTGCTGCCAACGGAGCGCCGTCGCCACGGGGTCGTCGGAGAAAACCTGTTCGCGGGCGTAGTCGCCCTGGTACAGGCGGACACACTTGCCGCCGCGCAGGTCTATGGCCGGGATGACTTCCATACGCGCTCTTTGCGATGAGGAGTAGCCTGGCTACCGTGAGGCCGCGACGGCCGACGCCATTTTCAAAAAGTTGGCGTACAGCCGCAGGCCGACCTCGCCGCTCTTCTCCGGGTGGAACTGGGTGGCCACCAGGTTGCCGCGCGCGACGGCGCAGCAGAACTCCAAGCCGTAGGTTGCGGTGGCGGCCACGTCGTGGGGGTTGCTTGGTGCGGGGTAATAGCTGTGGACAAAGTAGAAGTAGCTCCCCTGCGGCACGCCCTGGAACACCGGGTGCTCCGTGCGGAACGTCACCGAGTTCCAGCCCATGTGCGGCACCTTGAGCCCCGCGCCGAATCGCACAACGCGGCCGGGGACGACGCCCAGGCACTTCGCGCCGCCCTCCTCGGAGGAGTCCAGCAACAGCTGCAAGCCGACGCAGACGCCGAAGAAGGGCTTGTCTTCGTGGATGACCTGGCGCACGGCCTCCGTCAGCTCGCGCGAGGCGAGGGCGGCCATGGCCTGGTCGCAGCGGCCCTGGCCGGGCAGCACCACCGCGTCGGCGGCGAGCACGTCGGCGGCACGGCTGGTAACGATCGGCGCGGCCCCGACGGTCTCCAACGCCTTGGCGACGCTGCGGATGTTCCCCGCCTCGTAGTCGACGACGGCGACGCGCAGCTTGCTCATGCGCGCGCCCCGGTGAGCGCCTGACCTAACCCCCGGCCCCTTCCCTGAATTGGAAGGGGAGTAGGCTTGCGGCGGCTCACGCGCGTGCTCCGGTGAGCAATTCAAAGGGCAGCGCGCGATCCTCGTACCGCGCCAGGATGAACAGCAGGTCGCCGAGGCGGTTCACGTAGCGCAAGACCTCCTCGTTGGCGAGCAGGTCCGCCTCCTGAAGCGCGACGACACGCCGCTCGGCGGTGCGCAGGGTGGTCCGAGCCACGTCCATCGCGGCGGACGCCGGTGACGCGCCAGGAATGATGAATGACGGCGGCATCTGGACCGCGGCGATCAGCTCGTCCAGCCAGCGCTCAAGCTGTGCGGTCATCTCCGGCGAGACGGGCTTGAAGTGCTTCAGGAAGCTGGCGCGTTCAGCGGCCTCGGTGGCCAGCTCCGCGCCAACGGTGAAAAGCTCTCGCTGGGTGTGCAGCAGAATTTCCTTCACCCTGGCGTCCTTGGAGAGGGCGCGGCCCAGGCCCATTGCCGAGTTGGCCTCGTCCACCAGGCCGTAGGCCTCCACGCGCAGGTCGGCCTTGGAGACGCGGCCGCCGTAGAGCAGGCCCGTCTGGCCCTTGTCGCCGGTCTTGGTGTAGATCTTGACGTCCAACGCAGCTTCCTTGCCCGCGCTCCAGCGCAACGAAGTAGGCGGTATGACGGGGTGCAGGATGATTATACGTCGCTGGCTTCACTTGCGGGCATCGTGGCGCTGCAGTTGCTCCGTCCAGCCCAGGATATGGGCGTCCGCGGTGAGTAGCACTGCTCCCTGGAGCTGAGCAGTCGCGGTGATTATGCGGTCCGCTGGGTCACGATGAAAACCTTGCAACTCTGCCGCACTGGTACTCAAGTCAATGGTTGGAGGTTCTGGAGATATCACCGGCAAGATGGCTCAGAAGGCATGATTGAAGAGCTAAAACAGCCACCGACTGCTGCCCACGGAAGCTAGCCCGAGCCATGGGCAGCTTCTGCGGGCCTACAGTTTGACGTCCTTGAGGTGAATGATCTCCGCCCGCCGGAAACCGGGGCGCAACTCCAGGATGCCCACGGTGCCAAGCTGCGGCAGCAGATTGTGCGGCAGCGTTGGGCTGCCGGGGTTCACCATGAAGACGCCGTCTTTTTCGGTCACCAGCTCCACGTGCGTGTCCCCGCAGACAACGATGTCCACGCGCCGCCCGAAGTAGAAGTTCATCGGCTTCTGGAGGTTGTTCCATGCGGGCTCGTCCGGCCCCGGAAAGCCGTGGGTCATGCCGAGGACAAAACCCTCAAGCTCCAGCACGTGCGAGTCTTTGATGCGTGGGTCGTCCGGCACGCCGGGGCGCTTCGCGGCGGTTGGGTAGCGCGTGTCGCCGTTGCCGCGCGCGCAGAGCACCGGCGCAATCGGCGCCAGCCAGTCCAGCACGTCAATGATGTGCAGGTCGCCAGCGTGGAGGACAAGGGCAACGCCCTGGAGCGCCTTGAACACCTGGCGCGGCAACTCCGGGCCAGACTCGGGAATGTGCGTGTCCGCGATGAGTCCTATACGCACAGCTACCCTCGCCCTCTCCCATAGGGAGAAGGAAGCGCTGCTTAGCTGACCTTCTCCCAGACCACCTCGGTGGCTGCGGGGTTGGCGGTTGATGGCGCAACGCGGAGGATGAGCCGGTTGCCGGTGAGGGTGAACAGCCGCTTCTGGTCGCTGCCCACGTTGTTGGGCGAGGACGAGGCTTGCACGTGGTGGATGACCGCCTTTTCCTGCTCGTTGACGGAGTAGGTCCCGCAGTAGGCGGTAAAGGTGTCAAAAGCCGCGATTTTTTCCTCAGGCGTCGCGTTCCCTGGCCCGGCGGCGAAGGGCTTGCGGTCGCGCCGCATGATGTGGACCCCCATGTGGCCGGTGGTGTAGTAAGCGATGTACCCCACGGGACTCTCGCCGAAGGGATACACCACCTTGCCGCCCGGTTCTTTCCGGCTCAGAGAAACGAGCCGCCACAGGCCCGTAAAACGCGCGTCAACCGCCATGATGCCTCCTTGCTGGTTGCAGTGGGCTCGGCTAAACCGTAGGGGCAGGTTTCAAACCTGCCCCTACATCGCTTAGGCAACCGAGGTTCTGGTTCTACCGAACGCCAGCGGGCTGCCGGGAGAAGGCCTCCTTGAGTTCCTTGGACGCCTGTGCGACGGCCTGCTTGGCCTTGTCCATGACCGACCACTGGCCGAAGAAGCCATGCGCCACGCCGGGATAGGTGGTGTTGACGGTCTTGACACCGGCGGCCTGGAGCCGCTTGGCGTACTCGTTGCCCTCGTCCCGTAGCGGGTCAAACTCGCCGGTGATGACTAGCGCGGGCGGTAGGCCCTTGAGGTCCTTGGCCTGGAGCGGCGACGCGTAGGGGTTCTTACCGTCCGCCGGCTTGGCCAGGTAGAGGTCCCAGAACCAGACCATGCTGTCCTTGTTCAAGCCGTAGGTGGCGTTCTCCTGGTACGACTTGGTGCCGTAGTTGTGGTCCGTGACAGGGTAGACCAAGAGCTGGAAGGCGAGCTTGGGCCCGCCGCGGTCCTTGGCCATGAGGGTCACGGCGGCGGCCAGGTTGCTGCCCGCGCTGTCGCCGCCCACGGCGATGCGGTTCGGGTCAATGTTGAACAGCGCCGCGCTCTTGTGCGCCCAGGCGGTCGCCGCGTAGCAGTCCTCGGCCGGGATGGGGAACTTGTACTCCGGCGCCAGGTGGTAGTCCACGGAGACGACGATGCAGTCGGCGTTCGCACAAAGCTGTCGCGCCGTGCCGTCGGCCATCTCAAGGTCGCCAACGACCCAGCCGCCGCCGTGGAACCACACAAGCGCCGGGAACGGCCCGGTGCCCGGAGGCGTATAGATGCGGATGGGAATGCTTCCCACCGGCCCGGCGATGATGCGGTCCGTCGTCTGGTACACTGCCGGCCCCTTGGCCCTCGGCATGGACTTCATCGCGTCGCGCCGCTGCTGCGGTGTGGCATTCGGGTCGGCGCGCCGGGACGCCATTGCGTCCAGAATGGCTTTCTGCTGCGGATCCAAAGGCATGTCGACCCTCCTTAAGGATTTCAGAGCGCACTATACCACGAGAACCGAGTATGCCCCAAGCGGAGACTTGAGGGGGCGCACCAGGCGCGTGTCTATCACAAAAGGATGTTGTCTATGAGCCGCGTGGCCCCCACCAGGACGGCCATGGAGACCAGCGCGGGCTGGTCAACGCGATCCAGCTCCTCCAGCGTGGCCTGGTCGGCGATGCTGACGTATTGCACCCGCGCGCGGGGCTCTGTAGCGAGCACATCCCGCACGGCGCGGCGGAGCGTCTCGGCGTTCCGCTCGCCGCCGGAGCACAGCTCCTGGGCGTGGCACAGGCTGCGGTAGAGCACCGTGGCCGCCTTGCGCTCCTCCGGTTTCAGGTACGTGTTGCGGCTGGACATGGCGAGGCCGTCCGGCTCGCGGACGGTCGGGCAGACCACGACCTCCGTGCCGGTGTCCAGGTCCGCGGCCATGCGCTTGACCACCAGGACCTGCTGGGCGTCCTTCTGGCCGAAGTAGGCTCGCTCGGCGCGGAACTCGTTGAACAGCTTGAGGACCACGGTCGTCACGCCACGGAAGTGGCCGGGCCGCACCTCGCCCTCAAGGCGCTTGGTCATCGCGCCCACATCCACCCACGTGTCGAAGCCCTTGGGGTATATGTCCTCAGGCGACGGCGTGAACACCAGGTCCGTGCCCTCGCGCTCCAGCATCGCCAGGTCGCGCGGCAGGTCGCGCGGGTACTTGGCGAGGTCCTCGGCCGGGCCGAACTGGGTGGGGTTGACGAAGATGCTGGCGGTGACGAAAGCGCACTCCCTGCGGGCGCGGCGCACCAGGGAGGCGTGTCCTTCGTGCAAGTAGCCCATGGTGGGCACGAGGCCGACGGGACGCGGCGCGCGGGCCAGCGCCCGGCGTAGGTCGGCGATGGTGGATACGACGAGCATGTTACCCCTCGCGGGGCGAGGTCTTTGTGACCTCGGCCAGCACCGACTCGTCCATCGTGAAGCTGTGCTTGTCGGTCGGGAAAACGCCGCGCTTCACCTCGTCCATGTACGCGGCCGCGGCGGTCTTGACCGTCTCGCCCAGGCTGGCGTACTGCTTGGCGTGCTTGGGCGCGAAGTCAGGTATCAACCCGAGGAAATCGTGGAACACCTGCACCTGGCCGTCGCAGTGGGGGCCCGCGCCGATGCCGATGGTGGGGACGCGCAGGCGCTCAGTGATGAGCTTGGCGAGAGCCGCCGGGACCAGCTCCAGCACCACGCAAAAGGCGCCCGCCTGTTCCAGCGCCAGCGCGTCGGCGAGCAGCGCGGCGGCGGCCTTGGCGCTGCGGCCCTGCACCCGATACCCGCCGAACTGGTTGACGGACTGGGGCGTAAATCCCAGGTGGCCCATCACGGGGATGCCGCTCTGCACGATGCAGTGGACCGAATTCGCGACGTGGCGGCCACCTTCCAGCTTGATCGCCTGCGCCCCGCCTTCCTGGAGGAAGCGCCCGGCGTTCGCGAGGGCCTGTTTGGCGTCAATTTGGTAGCTCATGAAGGGCATGTCGGCCACCACGAGCGCCGTTTTCGACCCGCGCACGACCGCCTTCACGTGGTGGAGCATGTCGTCCATCGTCACCGGCAGGGTGGAGTCGTAACCGAGGACGACTTGGCCCAGGCTGTCGCCGACGAGGAGCATCGGCACGCCCGTGTCGTCCAAGAGCCTGGCCGACGCGGAGTCGTAGGCGGTAAGCATGGGGATTTTTTCGCCCCGCGCCTTCATCTCCTGGATGTCCCGGATCGTTACCCGCACACGGACCTCCTTCACACTGCCACGCGGCGCGCAGGCTCGGCTGCCCTGAGCGCCTCGGCGAAAATCCTGGTCAGGTCGCGGGCGGCGCTGTCGCTGCACCCGCCTTTCGCGCGGGCGATGGGCACTTGCGCCAGGCCTAGCGCGGCGTAGACTGGCGCCGTTTCCGGCGCGTGCCGGCGCAGCGCGTCAAGATGCGCGGTGACCGCCGCCGTGTCGCCGCGGGCCACGGGACCGGTGAGCGCGCCCGGGAGGCCCTCGCTGCCCAGTTGGTCGGCTGCGCCGCGCAGAAGGGGGAGCAACGCCCTGATGGCGTCGGCCTGGGGCCGTGGAGCGCCGAACGAGCGCCAAAGGTCAGCCGCCACGCCAACGAGGGCGGCCACCGCGCCGCAGGCGAGAACCGCGCTGACGTGGTAGAGGGCGCGGTCTTCATCGGCGAGACGGACCGTCTGACCGCCCAGCTCGGCGACAAGCCCTTCAAGCCGTAACAGGAGACCGTTTTCCGCCTGGACGCCGAAGGCGATGCCGTGCAGCGACTCAGCGCCGACGCTCCGGTTGGGAAAGGTCTGGAGCGGGTGCAGCCCGCCGACATCGGCGCCAGCGGCCTTCGCCGGGGCCAGTAGCGCCACGGGCGCGGCGCCGGAGCAGTGGAGTACGTCCTGGCCGCGACGCCAGCGCGTGGCTTCGGCGACGTGGGCGATCGCGGCATCAGGCGTGGTGATAAACACGGCGGCGCAGCGGTCGGCGACCGTCTGCGCTCCGGCGACGGCGACGCACCTCGGCAACTGGGCCGCGAGGGCCTCGGCGGAGGCGCGGCTGCCGCTTGCCACGGCGGCGACGGGATAGCCGAGGCCGTGCAACGCCCGCGCCAACGCGGAGCCGACCGCCCCCGCTCCGATGAATCCTATGCCTCCGTCACGCCAGGGATGGGTCACTCATCTCTCCCGAGTTTCTTTAGGAAAGGTGTGGGAAACCCTTTCTTGCAAGAAAGGGTTTCCCACACCTTTCCTAAAGAAA
>SHXZ01000010.1 GCA_009693045.1 Dehalococcoidia bacterium
GCGCTGTTCAGCGCATTTCGTTTGAAGACCAGGTGAAGCAGCTCCGCATCATCCACGGGACGCCGAAGACGGTGCTGCCGAAGATCCGGACGGTGCTGGAGACGCTGCGCCCCGGAGGCATCTTCTTCTGGGACGGCGACGGGGCCATGTCGCACAACGACCAGATGCGGAGTCTCCACCTATTCGGGGCAGAGGTTATCCCCGCAGCCCGGGAGATGGGGAAGGAGATGGCCCTGAAAGGGCCGTTCGAAACTCCCCGGGTGACGGGCCTGACACCCATCGACAGGCTGCCTGCGGGTGCGACAAAGGTCTAAGATTCGGGTAGCGGCCCCGCCGCCATGAGGCGGCGGGGCCGCTTGGTTTTTGGGCTTGTGCGTCAAGGCGTTGGGGAAAGGTAGGCCAGCCGCGCTATCCACTCCACGCGGGCTGGTTTCCCTGCCAGGCGCTCTGCTCTTCGTCTCGGATGAGGCATCGTTTGTTACGGGGTAGGCGGTCAAAGCGGACGGAGGCTCCACAATACGGTAGACTAGGGCGGCTTCCGCGCATTGGTCGTGCGCCACGTGAGGCCGAGCCGAAGAGGAGGATCGAGGATGGACTTCAAGTTCTCGCCAGAGGAAGAGGCCTTCCGGCTGGAGGTTAAGGACTGGCTCAAGAGCGAGCTGCCGCCCGACTGGGGCCGCAGGGGTGGCGGTGAAGACGACAACGACGAGACGTTTGCCGAGAGCAAGCGTCTGCGGAGGAAGCTGGCCGACCGGGGCTGGCTGACCATGGCGTGGCCGAAGGAGTACGGCGGACTGGGCGCCACGCACATGCAGCAGCTGGTGTTCAACGAGGAGATGTCCTACGCGCGCGCGCCCGGGCCGGACAACGGCGTGACCATGCTGGGCCCGACGCTGATGCTGAACGGCAGCGACGAGCTGAAGCGGCAATACCTGCCGGGCATCGCGCAGCACGAGTGGACGTGGGCGCAAGGCTACTCGGAGCCGGGCTCAGGGTCGGACCTGGCCTCGCTGCAGACGAGGGCGGTTGAGGATGGGGACGACTTCGTCATCAACGGCTCCAAGATATGGACGAGCAGCGCGCACCGAGCGGACAGGATCTTCATGCTCGTGCGAACGGATCCGGACGCGCCCAAGCATCGGGGCATCACGTTCCTGATTGCGGACATGAAGACGCCGGGGATCACCATCCGGCCCATCGTGAACATGGCGAACGTCCACTCGTTCAACCAGGTGTTCTTTGACAACGTGCGAGTGCCCAAGAGCAACATGGTGGGCGTGCAGAACCGTGGGTGGTACACAGCGGCCACGCTGCTGGACTTTGAACGGTCGGGAGTCGGCCGGGCAAGCGGCTCGCGCAGGACGCTGGAAGACATCGTAGCGTACGCCAAGGACACGAAGCACAATGGCGGAACGCTGGCGGGCGACCCGTTGGTCCGCAACGAGTTGGTTGACCGGTGGCTTGAGACGGAGGCCGGGCGGCTTATCTCTTACAACGTGACGTGGATGCAGAGCAAGGGGCTGGTGCCGAACAAAGAGGCCTCGGCGGCCAAGCTGTTCGGCAGCGAGTTGGGGCAGCGCGTCGCTCAGACGGGCATGAAGATCATGGGGATGTACAGCCAGCTGATGCCCGGCTCCAAATGGGCGCCGCTGCAGGGGTACCTGTCGCGGATGTACCTGAGCAGCTTCAGCGGCACGATCGCCGCGGGCACGTCGGAGATCCAACGGAACATCATCGCCACGCGGGGCCTGGGGCTGCCGAGGGCGTAAGGCTGGGACGCAAGACCGATAAAACGAGGGGGACAAGGATGTCCCCCTCGTTTTGTTGATGGCGTATGGAGGATACAATGAAAAAACAGTTAACATCTAAAAACATCGAATTCGAACTGGCTCAATACCGCCAGCAGATGAGGTCAATCCAACTCTTTGCGAACGACGGGAATATTCTTCGCTATTTATGGGATCTAAAACATCGCCCACTCGGTTCGGGTCCGTACCTGAAAGTTAGTCTGTTTGAAACAGCGAACAGAGTTTTCTCCGACTTGGTTATCCTTCTGGGGATACGCCAACTGCTCTGTGACCGTCACGTAGGCGGAATAGCTTTGCCATTTGAGTGCTACGATGCAGCCTTAGGAACGACCCATGGTCTTGATATAACTGCGGAACAGGGAACCAAGAAGTTGGTGGGTGAAGCGTTCCACGTTGCTCAGAGTTTTTTCCCCACCAAGATGGGGTCGGTGCGGGAGAAGCTAGAAACCTCTCGTGCAGACTTCAAGCTCGTGTTGTTCAACTCCGACGCCCCGAAGAAATTGATTAAGCCTGGGCGCCAGGACAACGGACTGATCTATGTTCCGGTTGAAAAGAGCAAGTATATGGAATTGTGAAACGCTGCAGAACAAGAGAGACATATAATTGCGTCTCATTGAGGGAGGTTAACATGCCATCGGCGCATACAGTCTTCGGCGAAATACCCGTGGAGAAGCTGGGGATCACCATGCCGCACGAGCACATTGTGTTGTCGTACGGAGGGGCCAAGAGCGACGCGCCGGGCTACAACGTGAAGTCGCTGGCGGACGAGGTGTGCAAGGACCTGGGACAGGCGGTGCAGGCATACGGTGTGGGGACCGTGGTGGACGCCGGTCCGACGGAGCTGGGGCGCGACGTGGCGGTGCAGCGGGAGGTGGCGCGGCGGCTTGGCGTGAACATTATCGCGGCGACGGGCTTCTACCGCTTCACGTCGGGGGTGCCGCTGGTCTGGCAGTCGGCGGAGATTGACACGCTGGCTGACTACGTGACGCGGGAGATCACCGAGGGCGTCGGGCCGGACCGCGTGAAGTGCGGCGTGATCAAGCTGGCCTCCTCGGACGAGAAGATTGGCCCGGTGGAGGAGAAATTGTTCCGCGCCGCAGCGAGGGTCTCCAAGCAAACGGGCTGTCCTATCATCACGCACAGCGACCCGACGGGCTGGGCCGTGACCAACGTGGGCAAGCTGCAGCTGGACATCTTGCTGAGCGAGGGCGCTGACCCGAGCCGCATCATGCTGGGGCACATCTGCGGGACCTCGAACCTGAACTACTTGATAGAGCTGGTGAAGCGCGGGTGCTCGGTTGCGTTTGACCGGGTGGGAAGCCAGCGGATTGTGCCGGACGAGGTGCGGGCAGGGCTGGTGGCGGGGCTGTGCGCGGCGGGCTACGCTTCAAACGTGATGCTGTCGCTGGACCACCAAGGCGTGTGGTTCCCGCAGCGGTCGCCCGCGACGGCGGCGAACATGAAGCACTTCGGGTATCTGTTTCAGAGCTTCCTGCCGAGGCTGCGGGCGGGCGGCGTGAGCGAGCGGGACATTGAGCAAATGACGGTGGTGAACCCGCGGAACCTGCTGGGGTTTTGAAGGGCAGTGCCTTTCACCCTTCACCGCGAAGGGCTGTTGCTCTCGAAGAGAACCAGGCTCGCGCGGAAGGGGGTGGGCGGATCGGACCTGGAGCGAAGGCAGTGGTGAAAGGTTATGCTTGAGAACGCTGGAGCAAGCCAAGACGCCCGCAGGGGGCGCCGAGTGGCTGGTGTGTGTGGGAGTTCGCTATGCAGCCTGCACGGTCGTATCCGCTGGTGCTCAAGGGCGAGCTCACCGAGCCGCTGGACCGATGGCTATTCCTGGTCAAGTGGCTCGTAGCGCTGCCCCACGTGGTCGTGCTCCTTTTTCTGTTCGTCGGCTTTGCGGTGTCGTGGCTCATCTCGTTGTTCGCCATCATGTTCACCGGCAGGTATCTACGGGACCTGTTTGACTACAACGTGGGCGTGCTGCGGTGCACCTGGCGGGTGGGGTTCTACACATATGAGGCGCTGGGCACGGACCGCTATCCGCCGTTTACGCTGACGAGCAGGGCGGACTATCCGGCGGACCTCAGCGTTGAGTATCCGGAGCGGCTAAGCCGAGGGCGGGTGCTGGTGAAGTGGTGGCTGCTGGTGCTTCCTCACTACATCGTGGTCAGCCTATTTCAGGGCGGGTGGGGCTGGCGTTATGGGGGCGGCCTGAGCCTTGTGCTGGTGCTGTTTGCCGCTGTGGGCAACCTGTTCAACGGCAAGTATCCCAAGGACATTTTTGAACTGGTGATGGGGATGAACCGCTGGGTGTACCGCGTCCTCGCCTACGCTGCGCTCATGACCGACCAGTACCCGCCGTTCCGGCTGGGGGAGTAGGCGACGGCGACAGGCTCCATCACGCTGCGCGCCGGCCGTGCTATCATCGCGTGAGTTGGGGGGGCAGCGCGCGTGACTGATGTGTTCGACCAAGAGCTGGAGCTGACTGTGGTGCTGCCGTGCTTCAACGGGGGCGCGGTGGTCGCCGATTCGGTTGTCCGGCTCGCTCGCGTGCTGGACGAGCGCGGGCTGCGGTACGAGGTCATCGTGGTGGACGATGGGAGCACGGACGACACGGCCGAGCGTCTGAAGGGCATACGAGTGGCGCAGGTGAGGGTTTTCAAGCACGAGACCAACCAGGGGAAGGGCGCGGCGGTGAGGACGGGCCTTCGGGCCGCACACGGACGGTACGTTGTGATGACTGACCACGACGTGCCGTACGGAACGGGGGCGGTGCTGCGGTGCTACGAGGCGCTGCGCGAAGGGGCCTTGCTGGCGGCGGGCGACCGGACGCTGGCGCAGTCGGTAAGGCAAGGACAGGTGCCGGCGGTACGCGTGCTGGGGAGCCGAGTGTACAGGAGTGTGGTTGGGCTGACGCTGCCTGGCATCTCGGTGAAGGATACCCAGTGTGGACTGAAGGGTTTTCAGCGGACTGTGGTGGCCCAGGTGGTGGAGCGGTGCCGTATGCGCCGCTTTGCGTTTGACCTGGAGTTGCTGGTGTTCGCGGCGGCGAACCGCATTGCAGTGGCCCAGGTGCCGGTGACGTTTCTGACGAGAAAACCGTCCTCGGTTTCCCTGTTCGTGGCTGCGGCCGGTACGTACCGCGACCTGCTGCGTGTGCTGTGGAACCGGTGGCGCGGGGCGTACAAGGCGCCTGTTGGGATGCTAAAGCCGTGACCAAGCGAGGCGTGGCCAGCGCGCCGCAGTCACGCCGCCTTTTGAGCGCTGGCGCGCAGTGCGGCAGCCAGGTGGGACAGCGGGGTCAAACTTCGGAGCTAACAAAGAGGGGCGACCCCACGGGGTCGCCCCTCTTTGTTAGCTGCTATGCTGGGTTACGCTATGCTCCGGTAAGCTGGGGTTGAGGCTGTCTGCTTCGGCAGGTAGGTGCCGGTGACCTCGCCGGGGACTTCGAAGGGGCCGGTCAGGCCCAGCTCCTTTCCGATCTCCTTGACCGCGGGGATCACCTCGGAGCCCATGAGCCGGAGGCTGCGCATCTGGTCGTCGTGGCTCATGGAGCCGTCGCCGTCCCAGAAGAAGATGCTACCCGGCCGAATGTACTCCAGCACGTGCCGGACGCCCTTGATGACCGTCTTTGGCGAGCCGCTGATGATGCTGTAGTGCTCGACCTGCGCCTCGTACGACTGCCGGCCAACGCCGCCACGGCCTGCGGCGAGGGAGGCGGCGACAGGCATGCGCGCGTTGGACCCACGCGGCGAGAGGCCCGGCAGATTCTGGATGGACAGGTTGACGAGCCCCTCGTTGCCGTCCAGGAACGGGTTGCTGACGCCGGAGAGGAACTTTCTGCCGACCTGGTCGCCCTGCTCGTCGGTGTCCTCCACGTGCACCTTGACCAGCTTGCCCACGTGCTGCGTGCCGGACTGGTACCCGTTCTCGTGGGCGACCTCCTGGTAGTACTCAAACGAGATCTTGGTGAGCGCCAAATCTCCGCCGATCATGATATAGGGGTACCGGTGCTCAGAGGCCCACTTGACAGTGGCGCGGCTGGCGGCGCCGGGGATCCAGATGGGCGGATGCGGTTTCTGGAATGGCATCGCCCAGGGGTTCACGTAGCGGTACTGGAGGTATTTCCCCTCCCAGCGGAACGGGCCGGGCGTAGTCCAGGTCTTCACGACAAAGTCGTGGGCTTCCTGGTACCGTTCCCAGTTGATGGTAGGGTTGGAGTTGTGAGCCACGCTCTCGCGCCCGCCGCCACGGACCCATCCGGAGACGATGCGGCCGTGGGAGATCATGTCCATCATGGCGAGCTGCTCGGCCAGCCAGAGGGGGTCGTCCCACAGGGGCAACAGGTTGCCCAGGATGGTGATCTTGGCCTTATGGGTGATGCGGGCCAGGATCATGGCCTCGTTGTTGACGACGCCGCCGATGCAGAAGGGAGTGCTGTGGTGCTCGTTGAGCATCAGCGCGTCAAAGCCCATCTCTTCGCAGTAGACCTTTTCGTCCAGGTAGCGGTTGAAGAGCTGGGCGCCGATCTGGGGGTCGTAGTAGCTGTTGCTGACCCCGAGGTCCGTCGTCTGCGTGCCCATGAGGCCGGTCTTGTTGTCCTGCCAGGGTCGCTCGGTGAAGTGTCCGATCAGCATTCCAAACCCTCCTTCGGCTTGCATTGCTTGCGCGGCTTCGAGGAGCGACAGGCCGTTCCTTTCAGCACCCCGTTGCGCGACACGCTAGCACCAACGATGGCGTTTGTCAACGCTTCATCTCGTAATGCATACGGCTTCTTCGGGAACTTGTGCGATGCAGTCGGTCTGGGGCGTGCCCGACGTCCAGTGTCCCCACAGCCTGTTGCGCGGCAGCGCGATGCGCGCAACAGGCTGCGAGAAGGCGACCGATGCCGGCGGGGATGTCAGCCGCCGACTACCGCCACCCGCTCGCCGCCTCGTTGCCTCGGCTTCACCCTTCACCAACCAGATCTGTAAAAGGCGTACGTGCAGGAAATTTCTTTTCTTCAGTATCCTGCTAGGGTACAATAGCCCTCTCTTACCATGAGGAGGGGCCGCGACGTCGCCCCAATCGCCCAGACGAACTTCCCCGCACTGGTAGGCCGGACTTACAAAGGAGCTATGTTGCGAAAGACCTTCGCCCTCATTGACGCGCACACCTCGGAACGGTGCAGTGTCAGGAAGTCGGCGGCGTGGCTCGAAGGAGTCATGGCGCCTTGAGGTTGCGGAGGGCGCGCAGCGAACATGCAAAGCGGTGGGAAGCGGCCCTTAAGGCCGACAGAGAGCAATTGACCCCGCCTGCAACTGACCAGACGACTGCTCGGGCCTCCCCCAGCGCTCCGGCCGCCGAACCGGCGCCCGAGAGCATCGGCGCGCTGCATGCCTTCCGTTATCGCAACTTCCGGATCCTATGGGTGGGCAATGCCTTCTCCGCCATAGCTATGTGGGTGCAACAGACGACAGTGGGGTACGTGGTCTTTGACCTCACGGGCTCTGGAAGCATCCTGGGCCTGACGAACGGCGTCCGCATTATCCCGGCGGTCCTAGGGACGCCGCTGGCCGGCGTGGCAGTTGACCGTCTGAACCACAAAGCCATCATGCTTGCGAGCCAATTGGTGCTGGTGCTTAGCACCCTGGGCATCGCCGTTGCGTTGGCGTTTCATCATCTCGCTATCTGGCACCTCTTCGCGTTCAGCATCCTGGGCGCGATGGCTGGGGCCTTCAACCAGCCAGTGCGGCAGACTGTCACGTTTGACGTCGTTCCCAGAAGGGCTGTTCCTAACGCCCTCGCTCTGGCCAACCTTGGGGGGAGCATCATGAGGGTCGTGGGCCCGGCAGCTGGCGGGGTGTTGTTAGCTGCGATTGGGGCGTCCGGGAACTTCTTTATCCAAACAGCAGCATTTGCGATCGCCGCCGCCACCGTCCTCTGGCTCGTCCTGCCCGCTCGTAGGAAAGACACGTTAACAAGGCGGTCCATGTTTGGCGATATGTGGGAGGGTGTCGTCTTTATCACGAAGGACCGGCGAATGCTAGCGCTCTTCATCATCGGCCTGATGCCGCCGATTTTTCTCTGGCCGTATTGGAATGCGCTCATGCCCATTTATGCAAAGAACGCCCTCCACACCGAGGCCGTCGGCCTGGGCATCCTCCTGTCATCCATCGGCGCGGGGGGAATCCTTGGGGCGATTGTTCTCGCATCGCTGAACCGGTTCGAGCGACGCGGGCTCATGTACGCGTTCGGCCTACTAGGCTATGCCGTGTCGATGCTGGGACTCGCCTTCAGCCATTCCATGTATCAGGCGGTGGCTTGCCTTTTCTTTGGTGGTTTCATGGAGCCCTTCTACCT
The DNA here is from genome assembly GCA_009693045.1 of Dehalococcoidia bacterium. GTDB lineage: Bacteria > Chloroflexota > Dehalococcoidia > Lucifugimonadales > SHYT01 > SHXZ01. The sequence goes on from SHXZ01000010.1 coordinate 8,157, forward strand.
TATAACGGGCCAGACCCTGATCCAGCTCATGGCGTCTGATAACATGCGCGGACGGACGGTGAGTCTGACGCAGCTTCCCATGTACATCTTTCCGCTGGGCATCCTTGTTGGCGGGGTCTTAGCGGATCTTGCCGGCATACGCCCCGTTATGATTGTGGCTGCGTCCATTGGCATAGGATTTTCCCTGTTGTTTCTGGCGACTGCCTCTGAAGTCAGGCGGCTCCGGCTTTCGGATTTGGCGCCGCGGTCTCCCTGATCCGAGCGCTCGGCATAGAGGGTTTCCTGGCATCGCTTTCGCTCATCCATGGGGAAGCACGGCGAAGTGTCCTGATTTTCGCGGCAGTGACGGGAGTATCCGCAGCGCCCGTTCGGAATCGTCAGGGGCAGGATAGGTGGGAAAGAACGAGGGGCGGGCCCTTAAGGGACCGCCCCTCGTTGCGCGTCAAGACGCGGTGGAAGCTACTTCTTTGTCGCGGCGTAGGGCTTGTTGTCCCGGGTGTTGACCTCAAACGAATCCTTGAGATCCAACTCTTTGCCCATCTCGCGGACTGCGGGGATGACTTCCTGGCCCATGAGGCGCATGGAGCGCATCTGGTCTTCGTGGGTCATGGCGCCGTCGCCGTCCCAGAAGAAGACGCTGCCGGGGCGCAGGTACTCCAGCACGTGCTTAATCCTTGGGATGATGGTCTTGGGCGTGCCGGAGATGATGGTGTAGTTCTCCTTTTGCTTGTCGTACGACAAGGTGACGCCACCGCGGCCCGCAGCGGCGGCGGCGCCGGTGGGGAGCACGCGGGAACGGGAGGTGAGGCCGGGCAGCTGAAGCAGAGCCTGGTTAACGATGCCCTCGTTGCCCTGGAGGAAGGGGTTGCTGGGGCCCTGGACGAACTTACGGCCTATGTCGTCGCCCATCTGGTCAGTCTCTTCCGCGTGGACCTTCCAGAGGTAGCCGAGGTTCTGGGTGCCGGAGGTGTAGCCCTCCTCGGCCGCGACCTCGTGGTATAGGTCAAAGGCCTTGCGGGTGGGCTCCAGCGCGGTCGCCAGCATCACGTAGGGGATGCGCTGCTTTGCTGCCCACACGAGGGAGTCGCGGCTGACGACGCCCGGGAGCCAGATTTGCGGGTGGGGCTTCTGCAGCGGCATCGACCACGGGTTCACGTAGCGGTACTGGTAGTGCTTGCCTTCCCAGCGGAAGGGGCCGGGGGTGGTCCAGGTCTTGATGATGAAGTCGTTGGCTTCCTGGAACCGCTCCCAGTTGTAGGGCGGGGTGACGTTGTGGGCGACGCTCTCACGGCCCGTGCCGCGGACCCAGCCGGAGATGAGGCGGCCGCCGGAGATCATGTCAATTATGGCGAGCTGCTCGGCAAGCCAGAGGGGGTCGTCCCAGAGGGGGATGATGTTGCCCATGATGGCGATCTTGGCCCTCTTGGTCTGGCGGGCAAGGATAGCGGCCTCGGTGTTCACGACGCCGCCCATGCAGAAGGGCGTGCTGTGGTGCTCGTTCATCATCAGGGCATCGTAACCCGTCTCGTCGCCAGCGACCCGCTCGTCCAGGTAGCGGTTATACAACTGGGCGCCGAGCACTGGGTTGTAGATTTCGTTGGAGAGCTTCAGGTCCTGGATGGCCTTGCCGGTGCCGCCGAAGTAGCCGGAGTTAGGGTCCTGGTAGGGTCGTTCCGTGAAATGGCCGATGAGCATAGTTTCCCTCCTCCCTTGTTGTAGGCATCTGGTGTGTCCGCCGGGCCGGTGCGCCAAGCATCCCGCGAGCTCGAGATTTCATCATGAGGATACCAAACGGTGCAGAGGGATGTCAAGGGTGTTACGAGACAAGTATAAAAGTGGAGCGTAGCCGCCGACCTTTTTGGGTGCACAAGGATTGTCTTGTGGCGGCTAGGAGGGGTGGGGAGTCACGGCCCGACGCGCCAAGGCGTCCCACTCCTGGACGATCTCCACGGGCGTGTTCCGGGCGACGATGAGTTCCATGATGTCATCGCCGTCGTTGGAGGGGGCGTGGACAGCGCCTGGCGGGACGTAGAGGAAGTCGCCGGGGCCGATGGCAAGCGCCTGCTCCAAGCCCTCGCCGACGAGGAAGCGGCCTGTGCCCTTGACCACGTAGATCGCCGACTCGCAGTTGACGTGGTAGTGGGGGCTGGAGCGCTGCTTGGGCAGAATGGACGCGATGGCGAGGTGGATGCCTTCCGCGCCCGAGAGCTGCTTGGAGACGCCCTCCAGGCGGCTCATGGCTCCGGAGGCGATCTCCACGCGGCGCTCATGGGGCTTGATGAGGCGGACCTGTTTCTGGGTGATCATGGCACGTGGAGTATAGCGGTAAGGTGCGGTGAGGGGCAAATGTAGGGGCGATTCACGAATCGCCCGCCCACATGGCGCCATCGCTGAACGAAAGACTACGCGCGGCGGCGGGTGAGCACGCTGGGAACCCCTTTCTCGCAGAAAGGGGTTCCCAGCCCCTCCCCAAAGAGTCTTCTCCTTTTTGATTCCTGTGCGGAGATTTTTCTCAGTGCGCCGCTAAGCTCAAGCTCCGCCAGGCTGCGTCCCGTTCAACTGCCGCGCCAGGCGCGTGAGCCGCAGCGCGTTGGCCATGACCAGCGAGCCCCCGAGGCCGATGGCGAAGGGCGCGCTCACTGCGCTGGCGACAGCGCCCGCTTGAAACCCTCCCAGCGTGTTGGCGCCGAGGGTCTGGGTGTACACGCCCATCACCCGGCCGCGGTACTGGTCCGGCACAGTGCTCTGCAGGAGCGTGACGAGCCCCACGTCGTAGGCGATGCCGAAGCCGCCCGCGACGAAGAGGAAGGCGAGGGAGAGCGGAAACGACGTGGAGACGGCAAAAAGTAAAAGGAACAGGCCGTAGCCGAGGGTGGCGCCGATGGTCATCCAGCCCTTGCTCTGGATATCGCGGCGGCTGGCCAGGAAGAGGTTGACGACGAGTTGGCCCGCGGCGGTGGCGGCAACGAGCTCGCCGTAGCCGCTGGAACCCACGTTCAGCACCTTTTTCGCCATGATGGGGAGCATGTGGGCGTGGGAGTAGCCGAAGCCCTCAGTGGTGGTGCTGAGCAGGAGGAGGGAGCGGATTGGCCCGCGCCTGAGCGAGTAGCGCAGGCCTTCGGCGATGGTACGGAGCAGCGGAGCGGACATGGGGACGGCACGGGATGGCGTGGGCAGGCGGAAGAGCAGGGCGACGGCGAGGAGCAGTGTGCCGACGATGAGGAAGTAGCAGGCAGAAATGCCCAGGAACTGGATGATGAGGCCGCCGGCGATGGCGAAGGGGATGCGGATGATCCCGAGGGCCAAAAAGTTGGCGGCGTTGGCGTTGACCAGGCGCTCTCTGGGGACGAGGTCCGCGACGAGGGTGTTGCGCGCGGGGGTCTGGACGACACCGGAGAGGGCCTGGAAGGCCACGCAGAGCAGCAGCAGGCTGACGTCGATGGCCTCAAACCGGTCGAGCAACCCGATGACCAGGGCGATGAGCGCGTTGGCGGCCTGGCCGGCCATGAGGAGCTTGCGGCGGTCAAACCGGTCGGCGAGGGCGCCGGTGAAGAGGCCGAAGACGACGGTGACGGCGCCGCTGACGCCCGCCATGAGGCCGACCCAGAAGGCGGAGTCGGTGAGCTCCATCATGAGCCAGCCGTTGGCGATGCCGCTGAGGCTCATGCCGCCCCAGAAGAAGAGGAAGTTGCCCCAGAGCCAGCCGTAGCCGGGGGACTGGAAGACGAGCAGGACGCGGCCAATGCCGGTGGCGTTGGCAGCGGCGTGCGGCGATGAGGAGGGCTTAGGAAGGCCTTGCGAAGGGGTGCTTGAGGACTCCATTGGGGGTCCTTTGCGCGAGTGGCGCGGCGTTGGGCGAAACAGGCGCTAGGGGAGATTGTAGCGGGTTACAGCAACCCCTGGCGATGCCCGTATCCGCGAGGGACGGCTAGGGTGACATCGAGCAGGCCACTGCGCGTCGGCGGCTTTGTCTTGACTTACCGGCGGAGCTACCCTGAGAATGGCACGCACCACGCGCCTGTGTGCATCGAGCCAGACGGGCGCGTCGTGAGGTGGGCATGATCGTAATCAGGCGCGTTCTCGCCGTGTTGCTGGGTATCATCTTCCTCGGCGTGTTCATTGGAGCGGTGGTGACCTCCACACTGAGCGCCAAGGCGCTCAACCCGCGCTTCTATGCGGACGCGCTGGCGGAAACAGACTCCTACGTCTTTCTCTACGACCAGGCGCTTCCGTACGCCCTGGGACAGTGGGCCGCCGACGCGAAGGACCCCGTCTTGGATGTCGCAACGCTGAAGAAGGAGTCTGTTGAGGCGATGCGAAAGGTGCTCCCGCCTGAGTGGCTCCAGGCGCGCGTTCAGGAGGCGTTGTTTCAGTTGCTGCCGTACGCGGCGGGAGACTCCGACCACTTTACGCTGACGCTGGACGTGAACAACCGCGTGCCGCTGGCGGCTGAAGAGGCGAAGCGTCTGCTAAAGAGCGGCGCGACGTTTGACGCCTTGTACAACGAGATCACCGCCCGTATGGCGGACCAGGTGGTGGAGAAGAAGGGCGAGCTGCCCGCCGGGGTGACGCTGCAGCGGGACGACGTTCTCAAGGCCATACGCGTCATCGCGCCCAAGGCCTGGTTGGCGGTGCAGATGAGCATCGCGATAGACGCGACGACGCCGTGGGTCCAGGGGAAGGCGGAGCACTTCACCGTCAGGATCGCTGTAGGAGAGCGTGCGGAGGTAGCGGGACAGGAGCTGAAGGCGCTGCTGCGGAAGAGCGACGCGGGAACACTGGTGCGCCAGGAGATGCTGGACCCGCTCATAGAGCAAACCGTGCGTTCCCAAACCGAGCTGTCGTACGACTTGCGCGTCACCCAGGCCGAGGCGCGGCAGGCGTTGACGCAGGCGCTGACGGATTCCTGGGCGCAGGCGCGTGTGGACGGGCTGGTGGACGCGCTGGTGGCGTACCTGACGAGCAAGACACAGGCGTTCAGCCTCTCGGTGCCGCTCGTGGACCGGCGGGAGGCGGTGTTCCAGGTCATCGTCCAGCTTGCCGACCGGAAGCTGGAGGCGGCGTTCAACGCGCTGCCGCAGTGCAGCCAGAAGGAGTTCGCGCTGGCTATCGCGACGCTGGCGCCGAATCAGCTGTCGCGGTGTCGTCCTGCCGGGGCGAGCTATCCGGAGGTGAAGCGGCAGCTTGGGATTGACCTCGTGCCGATCGTACGGCAGTCCTTTGGGAGCTGGATTCCGGACGCGTGGGTATTCGGTGAATCGGAGCTGAGGGCGATGCTCGGCGACGACGCGTGGAACAACGTCCAGACCGTGCGGCGCTGGATGACGGACGGCTACGTCTACACGGATGCGGACCTGCGCAAGGAGCTGGACGCCGGGAGCGAGGCGACGCTGGACCGGGTGCTGCGGTTCACGCGGCAGGGCGGCACGTTCACGGAGAGTGACCTGCGCGCGGAGCTGGCGAAGGGCAGCGACGGTCAGCAGGCAGTGGAGAACCTGGACACGGTCCGGAACGTGCTCCAGACCTGGCGGAGGACGCGGTGGCTGAACTGGGTTGCGGTGGCGGTGGCGCTCATCGGCATCGGTTTCCTGGGAGGCAGGTCGTGGGGTACCCGCCTTGCGTGGGCGGGCGGCTCGCTGACCGTGGTGGCGGTGCTCTGGCTGCCGGCGAGCTACATCCTGTCCGGCGCGCTCGTGGACTCGCGGGGATGGGTGGAGGCGGCGATGGAGTCGAGCGACCCGGCGGTGGCGCCGCTCGTTGACTGGGAGGCGCGACTGGGCGAGCGATTGGTGTCTGGAATCGCGGGGGCGATGCGGTTACGGATCATTGTCGCGCTGGTCGTCGGCGTGGCGATGCTGGCAGCCGGTATTTGGCTGCACGCACGGTCGCAGCGCCCGGTGGTGGCTCAGGCGGCGCCGCCAGGTCCATCCACAGGATAGGCGAATCGTCCTACGTCACCCACGGGCAGGGTGGACTATTTTTCGCCGAGGTGTCGCGGCTATAATGGCAGCGGAGGATGATATGGCTGTCGCAGTAACGCTTGGCTCGCCACGCGGGTTCTGCGCGGGCGTGGTGCGCGCCATTGATATCGTTGAGCTGGCGCTGCAGCGCTTCGGTAAGCCGGTGTACGTGCGCCACGAAATCGTCCACAACCCGGTGGTGGTGGAGGACTTACGGCGGAAGGGCGCCATCTTTATTGACGAGCTGCGCGAGGTGCCGGAGGGGCGGCTCGTCATCTACAGCGCGCACGGCGTGTCGCCGGTGGTGCGGCGGGAGGCGGAGGAGCGGCGGCTGCGGGTCATTGACGCGACGTGTCCGCTGGTGACGAAGGTGCATCTTGAAGCACTGAAGTTCGGCGGCCAGGCCCACACGATTATCCTGGTGGGGCACCGGAACCACGTGGAGACCATAGGAACGTCGGGCGAGGTGCCGGAACGGACCGTTGTGGTAGAGACGCCGGAAGAGGCGGAGGCCATCCAGGTCCCGGACCCCGGCAAGGTCGTGGTGCTGACACAGACGACGCTGAGCGTGGATGACACCGCGGACGTGATCACCGTGCTCAGGCGGCGCTTCCCAAGCATCATCATCCGCAACGACATCTGCTACGCGACCACCAACCGCCAGGCGGTCGTGAAGGAGCTGGCGAAGGACTCGGACCTGATCCTGGTGATCGGGGCGAAGAACAGCTCCAACTGCAACCGGCTGCGTGAGGTGGCCGAGGCGCATGGGGTCACGGCGCATCTGGTCAACGGGCCGGAAGAGGTCACTGAGGACCTTGTTGGCGCCGCGCACCGCATCGGCATCGTGTCTGGTGCGTCCACGCCGGAGCACCTGGTGCAGGCGGTGGTTACGAAGCTCGGCCCTGGGCGCGTGCGGACGGTGCCGGTGGTGGACGAGAACGTGACGTTCGTGCTGCCGCGGGAGCTGCGGTAGCAGGGGCCAACCCCTGCACCCCTCTCGGCGTTTGGGACGTGGTCTGTATGGATGATATGCCGTTCGCCCGGAACGTGGCTGGGGTGGGCGGTTTCATGAAGCGGTCTTGTTGGGACCAGATGTAGGGGCAATTCACGAATTGCCCCTACGTTTTTGTCTATTGGCGTCTGCTATGTAAACGAGGTGAATTGAGCTGGAGTTGACGTCGAGGGGCCATTGGCCCCTCGTGCTCCTCTTTTCTTGGACGGAGACTAAATAAAGAGAAGGGGAGTCCAGAGGGGCCGAAGGTCCCTCTGGCGTACCCTACCGTCCCTCCCCCTGGTACTTCCCTTCGTACCCCCGCCCTACCGCCCGCTCCAGCCGGAAGAACACCAGTTGCAGCACGCGCGTGTCCCGAGCCACGCGGAAGCCCTTCGGGTGGTGGACGACCATGAGCGCCTGGGAGCGCCCTCGGTAGCCTGCGTCCCAGACCGCGGTGTTCACCGCCACGCCGCTGCGCAGCAGGCTGGAACGTGGCCTGCCGAGCGCCATGACGTCCAGCGGCAGGTTTACCGTCTCGTTCATGCGGAACAAGTACGGGCCTTGGCGCAGCGTCACGTAGCCGTCGGCGTCAAAGGGCAGCTCGGCTGTGCCGGCCAGGCGGCGGTCGGCGTCAGTGGGGCCGAGCTGGCCCCCCTCGGTGAACACGGCGATGCTGGCGAGGGTGAGGTCAAACCCGTTGGGCTGGAGTTGGGTGTCCAGGTCCAGGTAGCCCTCTACCAGCGCCGGCGCGGCGGCGAGCAGGCCGCGGATGCTCTCGCGGTCCAGGCAGGCGTCGGGGTGTGGGATAGGTGGCGGCGTCACGGACACCTCCGCGGTGATGGGCGTAGGGGCGCACGGACGCGCACCCCTATATGGTCGTAGGTGTCGCTTCCGACTGCAAGGCCCGCCCGTTAGACCTGCTTGCGCAGCTTGGCAAGTACGTCTTGAGCGAAGGGTGACAGCGCTGTTGCAGGGCGGAGGTGCGGGGGCGCTTGACGCAGGCACTCGTGGGCGAAAACGATGCGTTGCTTGGCGCCGCGCGTGGGGCAGATGGACTCGTAGGGGCAAAATCGCGGCATACAGAGGACTTCTCGTTTGAGCCGGCCATGGAGATCGGCGCGCACGAGGCCTCCATTGTCTCGGACAAATCTGAGATCAGTTTGAGATGACACATAGACAATACATAATACTTTTGGCACCTGTCAAGGGTGCTGTAAGGTGAGTTTCGCCTGAAGAGGTCGCGCCTTTTGCTTCCGGGCAAGGATTCGTCGCGCGGTCTGTTGGGCGGAACGTATGGGCGAGGTATGCCTCGCCCATACGTTTGTTCGCCGCGCGTCTGTTTCTGGCGAAACCACCTAATGCAGTTTACCATAATAGAATAGTTACCGGGTTCCCAATGTGCCGCCCTCATCTTGTGCCTTCCTTCACAATCGCCTCTGTAGTACAATGAGCGTTGGCATCCACCCTCGCAGTCCTTCCGCGGAAGCACTGCACCCAAAGGAGTCGCCCGTGGCTGTCAACCTCCGCATTCCCGGCCCCACCGCCTGCCCCGAGGACGTGCTGCTGGCCGGGGCCAAGCCTATGGTCAACCATCGCGGCCCCGAGTTTCGCGAGCTCATCACTCGCGTTAACCAGCGGCTCAAGACCATCTTCCAGACCAAGAACGACGTGGTCATGCTCACTACGTCCGGCACCGGCGGGCTGGAGGCGGCCATCGTCAACACGCTGTCGCCGAGCGACAAGCTGCTGGCGGTGAGCGTCGGCGCGTTCGGCGACCGCTTCGCCAGCATCGGCGAGGCGTACGGCGCCAGGGTGATCAAGCAGAACTACGCCTGGGGCGAGGCCGCGGACCCCGACGCCATCCGCAAAGCCCTCCGCGACGACCCGGAGATCAAGGCTGTCGCCATCACCCACAACGAGACGTCCACGGGCGTGACAAACGACCTGCAGGCCATCGCCCGCGTCGTCCGCGAGCACGACCGGCTGCTGCTCGTGGACGCCGTCAGCAGCCTGAGTTGCATCCCGCTGCCGGTGGACGGCTGGGACTGCGACGTGGTGGTGACCGGCTCGCAGAAGGGGTTCATGATTCCGCCGGGGTTGGCTTTCGTGAGCGTGGGGCCTCGCGCGTGGGACGCATCCAAGAAGGCCAAGATGCCGCGCTTCTACTTTGATTTTGAGCGGCACAGGCGTAGCTTTGAGGCCGGCGAGACGCCCTGGACGCCCGCCGTCTCGCTCTTCTTTAGCCTGGACCTGGCGCTGGACAAGATGCTGGCCGAGGGCATGGAGAACGTGTACGAGCGCCACGCGCGGCTCGGCGCGCTCACCCGCCGCGAGGCGAAGTCGCTCGGGTTCAAGCTGGTGTGCAAGGATGAGCGGTTCGCGTCCAATACTGTCACGGCCATGTACGTCCCTGAGGGGGTGCAGGACCGGGCGCTGCGGACGATGCTCCGCACCGATGAGAACGTGGTCGTCGCGGGAGGGCAGGGTCAGCTCACCGGCAAGATCATCCGCATCGGCCACATGGGCTACGTGTCGGAGGACGACATTCTTGACGCGACGCGGGCGCTGAGGCGAACGCTGGAGAAGCTGGCGGCCACCACCGCGCAGACGCCTCACTAACCTAGCCCCCGACCCCTTCCCTGAAAGGAAGGGGAGCATGCGGATTCTAAGTCCTTCCGGAGAAGGACTCAGAATGGGAAGTAATGGCGCGGACTCGTCAAGACAAGTAACGTAACGAGGCGAATCAAACGCATGAGCACAACCACAGTCGCAACCCTCAAAATCCTCGTCTCGGACCCGCTACACGAGGCGGGCACGGCTTTACTGACGCAGAACGCCGACGTTCGGGTTGACATAAAGCTCCGCCTTCCGCAGGCGGAGCTGATCAAGGCCATACCTGACTACGATGCGCTCATCGTCCGCAGTGAGACGCAGGTCACCGCCGAGGTGCTTGAGGCCGCGAAGCGCCTGCGCGTCGTCGGGCGCGCGGGCGTGGGTGTGGACAACATTGACCTGGACGCGGCGACCCGGAAGGGCATCGCCGTTGTCAACGCGCCGACCGGCAACACCATCGCCGCCGCCGAGCAGACCATAGCCTTGCTGCTGGCGCTGGCGCGGAACATCCCGCAGTCGGACGCGTCGCTGAAGCGCGGCGAGTGGAAGCGCGCGCAGTTCATGGGTGTGGAGGTCCGCAACAAGGTGCTCGGGATAATCGGCTTGGGCCGCGTCGGCTCCGAGGTTGCGCGTCGCGCCCTCGGGCTCCAGATGCGGGTGCTGGCCTACGACCCCTACGTCACGGCGGAGGTCGCCTCCCGCCTCAACGTGGAGCTTGCGCCCATAGACCGTGTCATCGCCGAGGCCGACTTTCTGACGCTCCACACGCCGCTCACTCCGGGCACGAAGGGTATCCTGGGCGCGGAAGAACTGGCGAGCATGAAGGCGGGCAGCCGCATCCTTAACGTGGCGCGCGGCGGCCTGGTGGAAGAGGACGCGCTGGTGAAGGCGGTGGAGAGCGGCCATCTGGCGGGCGCCGCGCTGGACGTGTACAGCACCGAGCCGCCAGCCCCCGGCCCGCTGTTCCAGAACCCCAAGATCATCACCGTCCCCCACTTGGGCGCGTCCACGGTGGAGGCGCAGGCGAGCGTTGCGGAAGAGGTGGTGCAGCAGGTCATGGCAGTGCTGCGAGGGCAGCCCGCGCGGTTCACGGTCAACGCCCCGTTCGTGCCCGCCGAGGACCTGCAGGCGTTGGCGCCATACATGCAGGTCGCCACGACGCTGGGCCGCATCGCGGTGCAGCTCGTGGAAGGGCAGCTCCGCTCCGTCAGCCTCCAGTACGAGGGCGAGCTGGCGACGCACAACACCACGATTCTCAAGTCGGCAGCGCTCATCGGCCTGCTCCAGCCCGTCAGCGACGACCGCGTGAACCTCGTCAACGCCACGCTCCTCGCGCAGCAGCGAGGCCTGCGGGTTGAGGAGGAGGCGGTCCGAGCCCAAGGCCAGCAGCCGAGCAACCTCACGCTCACCGTCAACGCCTCCGGCGGCGCCGTGGTGTTGGGCGGCACGGTCGTCCGTGGCGAGGTGCACGTCATCCGCGTCGGCGATATGTGGCTGGACATGGCGCCGGATAGCCCCTACCTGCTCTTTATTGACCACCGCGATCGGCCCGGCATGATCGGCGCGGTGGGCACCATCACCGGCCAGTACGACGTCAACATCAGCTTCATGGAGGTGGGGCGGCGTGAGGTTCGCGGCCGCGCCACCATGGTGCTGGGCGTTGACGACGCCGTGCCTCAGAACGTCCTGGACAAGCTCCGGGCCATCCCGGACATCACCGGGGTGAAGTTGGTCAGGCTCTAACGCTCACGATATAAGGGCGACCCGCCGGGTCACCCTTATACGATGGTGACGACCGCCGGACGAAACTATGTAGTCACGCCTACGAGTCCACGGCGGTGAGGTGGGAGAACGACATGCCGCTCGCCGACGAACCGAACGGGAAAGAGGGCCTTGACCCTGTGCCTGACGACCAGGGACTCGGCGGGTCGTTGCTGGTCCCTGGGCTCCAGTCGGCCAGCGGCATCGTGCGGTCGGTCTCGCGGCTACGCCTGCTGCTTGTGACGGTTGAGCGGCGCTACGACGAGTCGCACCGCCGCGTCCTCGCGTTCCGCCAGCAGCTCCGTCGCGTGCCCACGCGCGCGGTAAACGGCCACTTGGCGGGTGATGCCTACCTGGCCGTGATGGCCGAGACCCGCGCGCGGCTCCAACGCGCCGAGCAGGAGATGGAAGACCTGGACCTGCTCAAGCGCCGCGTGACCATGGACCTCCACGCCTTGGAGCTGATGGAGAAGATCCAGCGGACGCAGCAGGAGCTCGCCGAGCTGCGGGAGCAGGCGCGCTGGGACGCCCGCGACGAGGTGGCGGCGGAGATCCGGAGACTGGAGCGCATCGCCGGCGAGTTCGTCGCCGAGGCGGCGCGCAGCATCACCACCGGCGACGAGCTACCCCCAACGCTGGAGCCGCCTGCACAGGGCCGCTAAGGCCACTGGACTGTAGTTTTGTGTTGTTGGCACTGCGCATGGAACTGCTAGATATCTACCCCTTCCTTTCTTAGGCTCTCCATAGCCTCAGCTTGCGTGAGTGTTCAACAAAATTCTTGCGATCCGTTTCTTTATAGGGTTTCTCTAACTGGGCAGTCCGCTCACGCGCAATCCTCAAATTAGCGTCAGTGCTTGCCAATCGAAACGCAATCCTACGCCAGACTAACCCTCCGAAGTAAACCAATGATAGAAAAAAGCCACCGGAAATCCCGAGCACTACCGGGAAATTAGCAATGTTAGACACCCCCTTAGAAAAGCCGGTTGTGCTCGCGAGTAATGTAGAGCCTCCGGCAGCGAATAGGATAACTACCAAGGAGCCTGCCCGAAGAAGCATGCTTGATGAGAAAACGAGGCTATCGTAGCCGTGCTCCATTTGCGTGTTTGCGCGTAGCATGACGGTCGCTAGCCGCATAGCCCTTGTCTAGATTCTCTTGGCCGACTCTCGATCCGCGCGCACGCCGATCAGATCGCAATAGGTGTGATACCATTCGCCCCCAACGTTGTTGATAGCACCGTCAATCACGACCAGATCAATTGGCGGGTAGTGAACATCCATTTCGGTTCGCGCGAATCTATTAGTCAGACGGTGAATTGCTGCACGAAATTCCTCGCTAGCTTGAGCTAGATTAGTGGCTTTGAATGCTATTTCCTGATTGATGCCTGGTCGCGGCCCAGAGGTATAAGGATCTAGCAGGGTGATGAAAAACTCTTGGCCAAAGTTACTGTTGATACGGGCATGATGGAAAGCACCATGAAAGGCCAACCGGGCGAGGATTAGTGATTTTTAATAGGCCACCTTACTATGATATACGTGAGCGCCAACGGAGCTATAAAGCACCGGTCCAGCGGGCACCCACTTTATCAGCACCCTGCTAGTTCCTCTGCAGGCAGATCCCCTTCCTCGAGAGTATGTAGCAAGCTTGCTTTAGCCTGTTGTCTCTCAGAATCGGCCGCACCCATAAGGAAAATGATGAACGTCGTTACTATGGCCACCACCGTGGCCGCTGCGGTCAAAATTCCGACGCTTATGATCACCAACGTATCATCCTGTACTATTAACCAACCACTAATTGTAAATCTCCAAATCGTGCTTATTAACATAGCAGTGCCGCCCGTAGCGGCAATCATCAATGCCCCCATGCCTAAACTCAGGAAGGTACGCTGGCTCACAGAACGACGGGATTGATCGTAGGTGTTTCTCCATTCCGGCAACAACTCCCACGCGGCCCTAGCATGCTCATCTAACTCTGTTGGTGCCGAGCGGGCTTCAGTAGACCGCGCAGTTTCTCTCTTATTGGGATCGGGTGCTTGCTCGGAGCTATTGTTCATGGGTCCTCTCTTTTGCGATTTGCTCCGGCGGATTATCGTTCATTCGTCCAGCGTCCGCAGCACGATGCCCGTTGGCAGCTTGGGGTAGAAGTACGTCGTCTTGGGCGGTAGGCGCTGCCCCTTGGACGCCAGCTTGCGGAACACGCCGAGCGGGATCGCGCGCACGAGGAAAGCGGCCTGGGCCTCGCCGCTCTCCAGCGCGTGCGCGACCTCGTCAACGCCGTGGGGAAACGCCACGTGCCGCAGCATGTCCGCGCCGAGGACGGGATTGAGCAACGCCTGGTGGAGCACCCACGTCTCGCACTCGCGGAACTCGGGGACGGGCGCAGGCGGCAGCGGCGCCTGCGGCTTGAGGCGTAGCAGCGCCGCCGAGGGGGTGCTCGCGTCCAGGAAGCCGAGCACCGTCGTGCCTTCGCCCGCCGAGTCCAGCCTCGCCGCGAGCGCCCGCGCCCGTTCGGAGAGCGAGCCACCCGCGCCCACCGGCTCCTCGTCAAACGCGTCGCGAACTCGCCGCCGCAACGCTTCCACCTGCTCTTGTCCAAGCCCGCTGAGTACTCGATGGAACGACTGCACCTCAAGTCCGGGGTCTTCCATGCCCACCAGCCCCATCAGCACGCGGGACGCGCCGGGCAGCGAGCCGCCGGACTGGTCACGGAACGTCAGCGCCGTCTCGTAGCGGTGGTGCCCGTCGGCGATGTACAGCCGCTCGTTCCGGAGCGCCCGCTGCACCCACGAGCAGGACGCCGCGTCGTCCAGCACCCACACCCGGTACGTCACGCCGGCCACGGTGAACGGCCCCGTCAGGGGCTCGCGGCTCCGGGCCTGCTCGTCAAGCAGGCCACCGAGGCCGCCGTGATCTTCGTACAGCGCCATCACCGGGCTGATGTTGGTCTGGCAGGCTTTAAGTAGACGCATCCGGTCCTGCTTCGGGCCGGGGGTCGTCTCCTCGTGCGGCACCACGATGCCGCGCTCCCACGGCTCCAGCGTCACCGCGCCGTACAGAGAGCGGCGCGCTCTCTGGCGGCCTCGCACCTCAAACGCCTCCTCCACCAGGTAGAACGCCGGACGCTCCTCGCGGGCCAGCACGCCGTCCGCCCGCCACCGACGCAGCAGGCCAACAGCGCGCGTGTAGACGTTCTCGGCGTCGTTGTCGCCGGGTTGCGGTAGGCCCAGCTCCAGGCGCACAACGTTGTTCGGGTGCTGCCGGTGGAGCCGCTGCTGCTCCTCGGCGTTGATGACGTCGTACGGCGGCGCGACCACCTGCGCCAGGTCGGGCGTCACGCCCAGGTTGTAGCGCCATCCGCGGAATGGGCGAACGTCAGCCATTAGCCCTCACACCCTCGGCATACTCGGGGCAGGCTCCAACCCTCTCCTACACGGGAAGAGGGAGTCTTGATTGGATCAAGAACGCTGGCTTGAATACACATCTCCCCGTCCTGCCAACGTAGGGGCGCACAGCGGTGCCCCTACGCGTCCCGCGGGGTAGGCATCTCTTCTCATTGTTGGGAGCCTTTCGCAGTGTTTGGTGCAGGGCCGCGGGAAGTATATCAATTTGACTTGTGTCGGTCGTTCCAATTCGGCTCTAGTCGCTTGATGAGAAACCTTTCGATGTCAGCCAGGTTTCGCCCTGAGGATGGCAGGAACCTCGCCTGCGTAGCAGGATACAGTGCATAGATATGAACAGCC
Source organism: Dehalococcoidia bacterium (assembly GCA_009693045.1). Classification (GTDB taxonomy): domain Bacteria; phylum Chloroflexota; class Dehalococcoidia; order Lucifugimonadales; family SHYT01; genus SHXZ01. The sequence goes on from SHXZ01000010.1 coordinate 23,222, forward strand.
TTGCCATCGGCAAGGCAGGCTCTAATCCTCTCTCTGTTCTTGGTGCTGGTTCCACCTTTGTTTGTAGTGCGGTAGTATTTCATTCTGGTTTCTAGGATGGTCTTTGAATTCTTCTGGTAACTGCCGATGTACTTCACGCCTTGGCCGACGACAAAGGCGTACGTTGCCTTTTTGTCGTGGAATTGCTGTATGCGGAACGTGACGCCATACTTGTAATTGTCACTTAGAGACCAGGCACCAACGCGCTCAAACCCATAACCCTTAAGCTCCATCAACTTGGGCATCACTTTCCCCCTTCATAGCAGGGTCGCGCCCTGCCTGCCTTGCATGGAACGGCGACGGTCAGTATAGTCGGATGCGTCGGGATACGTCCACGCGCGGCGTCCCGACGGTAGACCAAGGCACTCAGGAGAGCACGACTTTTATGGCCATTGACCCCAAGCTCTCAGAGCGCGCCGTTGAACTCCGCCGCGAGCTTGCCGACCACAACTACCGCTACTACGTGCTGGATGCCCCGGCCATCTCCGACGCGGCCTACGACTCCATGATGCGGGAGCTGCGGGAGCTTGAGGCCGGCAACCCGGAGCTCGTGACGCCCGACTCCCCCACGCAGCGCGTCGGCGCGCCGCCTTTATCCGGCTTCGCCGAGGTCTTCCACGCCGTCCCCATGCTCAGCCTGGCCAACGCCTTCAACGAAGAGGAACTGCGCGCCTGGTACGACCGCGCCCGACGCCTCCTGGGTGGCCGCGACTTTGACATGGCCTGCGAGTTGAAGATTGACGGCCTCGCCGTGTCACTGGTGTACCGCGACGGGGTGCTGGTCCAGGGCGCAACGCGCGGGGACGGCACGCGCGGCGAGGACGTCACCACCAACCTACGCACCGTTCGCAGCGTCCCGCTCCGCCTCCTCAAACCCGTCCCGACGCTGCTGGAGGTGCGCGGCGAGGTGTACCTCTCGCGCAAGGCCTTTGACCTGATCAACGAGCGGCGCGCGGCGGAAGGGCTTGCGCTCTACGTCAACCCGCGGAACAGCGCCGCCGGCTCCGTGCGCCAGCTTGACCCCTCGGCCACCGTCGCCCGTCCGCTGGACGTCTTTGTGTATGGCCTCGGCCAGGTGGAAGGCGGCGTGGTCCCGGACACGCAGTGGGAGCTGCTGGAGTGGTTCCGCGACGTGGGCCTCCGGACCAACCCCAACAACCGCCGCTGCGACACGCTGGACCAGGTGGAAGACTACTACCGCACGTGGCTTGAGGGCCGGGAGCGCCTGGGCTACGACACGGACGGTATCGTGGTGAAGGCCAACCCTCGCGCCCTCTGGGATGAGCTGGGCGTCGTCGGGCGCGAGCCGCGCTACGCCGTCGCCTACAAATGGCCCGCCGAGCAGGCCGTTACGCGCCTGCTGCGCATCGGCGTCAACGTGGGCCGCACCGGGTCCCTCAACCCGTACGCCATTTTGGAGCCGGTCTTCGTCAGCGGCGTCACGGTCAGGCAGGCCACGCTCCACAACGAGGACGACATCCGCCGCAAGGACCTCCGCATCGGTGACTGGGTGGTCGTGGAGCGCGCGGGTGAGGTCATCCCCCAGGTGGTGAAGCCGCTGATTGAGCGTAGGACCGGCGAGGAAAAAGAGTTCCGCTTGCCGGACCGCTGCCCGGTCTGCGGCGGGCAGGTCGCGCGCGAGCCGGAGGAGGCGATGGCGCGCTGCGTGAATGCCTCGTGCCCGGCCCAGGCGCTGGAGCGCCTCAAGCACTTCGTCTCCAAGGGCGCCATGGACATTGAAGGGCTTGGCGGCAAGTGGTGCCAGACCCTCCACGAGGCCGGACTTGTGAATGACGTCGCCGAACTCTACGGCCTCAACAAAGATCAGCTTCTGGGGCTGGAGCGCATGGGCGAGTTGCTTGCCACGAAAGTCCTGAACAACATCGCCGCCAGCAAGGCGCGGCCTCTCGCCCGCCTCCTGTTCGGGCTCGGCATCTTCCACGTCGGCTTGGAGATTGCGGACGTGCTGGTCGCCCGCTTCCCGTCTATGGACGCGCTGATGAGCGCCTCGGAGGAGGACTTTACCCAGGTCACGGGCATCGGCCCCAAGATCGCGGCCAGCGTCGCCGCCTTCTTCCGCGACCCTGCGAACCGCGCCCTGGTGGAGCGGCTGCGCCAGGCGGGCGTCCGCATGGACGCGGGCGAGGCCGCTGCCCCCGGTGAAGCAGAAGGCCTGCCGTGGATCGGCAAGACCTTCTGCTTCACCGGCACGCTCTCCGCCATGTCCCGGACGGACGCCGAGGAGGCGGTGAAGGCCCTGGGCGGCGTAGCCACCGGCGCCGTCACGCGGAAGACCCATTACCTGATAGTCGGCGCGGACGCGGGCGAGATCAAGGTGACGCAGGCCCGCCGCTACGGCACGCAGGTGCTCACCGAGGAGGAGTTCGCGGCGCTATTGAGCGAAGAATCAAGCACGGCTTAGCGAAGCATGTCATGAACTTCGGATAGTTATAACGCCACACAATACTGACCGTAACTATTGGGGGAAAATCTCTGATGTCACAGCCGAATGGCTTATTCGTTACACTAGAAGGACGAGTTAGACAAAAAAGAGAAGTCCTATGCCGATGCTCCTTGATCTGCCGCACCGGCTTCGTGAAGCCGGTGCGGCAGATCTCTTAAGCAAGCTCAGTCCCGCCGAACGCTTGCGTCTTCAGGAGCGTGTCAGCGCGCTTGCGAATCTTTTGGCTCCGCTAGGCCGCGTGCGGGTGCCCGGGGACCTGTAAGCGCTCTTGCATTCCATCGTTCCCCAGTATCTTGTTGAGCTTACCGCGTTTATCCAGGAGTTTCTTGAAGAGCGTCCGGACGCGCTGCTATTGCTTCAGGAAGCGGGCGCTAGCACAAAAGACCTCCAAGAGGAGGCGCGGGCTAAAGCCGACCTGTTTGGCAATGAATCGCTGGAACGCTTCCTCGGAGCATTGGAAAGTTTCCAGGGATTCAGTGAGATGGTCGTGCGCGCAGTTGCACAGGGGGGGCTTGGGATCCAGCGGTTGCTGACCATTGAGGCAGCCGCAGGGCACGAGCTTTTGAGAGCCGCCGTCTGCATCATGACGGTCACCGAAGTGCTTCGTGAGAACGTCCGTGGCTGGAGAAGAGAGTCTTTGTCTCTGCTGGCCGCCGCTGCCGATGATGCCATGACAGAAGTGGAGGATGCCGCAGTTCGCCTCCTCCCGGGCGCACTCATGGATCTGCGACGGCTTCGAGGTCAATTGACCCAAGCGGACATGGCGGCAATTGACCGGGCTATGAGCCACCTTGGCAACAACCCTTTCCCTACGCCAACAATGCCACCGGAACTCATTAAGCAGATTGGGGATTATTGGCGCTATCTGGTCAGCCCCAATCTTCGTCTAGCCTATCGGGTGGTTAACTGCGAGGTGTGGATATTCAGAATTGGCCTTCACACAGACTTTTACAATGATCTGTAGCTGCGCACAAGCGTTTGTCCTCGCCCGCTCCAGCACAACGATTTTCGGGTAGCATTGCTACTGGAAAGCTTATTCAGCGGTCGGGCGTTATTTGTATGACCACCTCTCTTGACCTCACGCAAGACGCCACCCATCCCTGGCGCATCGTACGCGGCGGCGTCCTGTTCCCCGGCGAGGTGGCCGTGGCCACGGCCTGGCGCGGCGAGCTTAGAAGCGCGCTGCCGTCTGGATCCCACTTTCGCGTAGTGCTTCTCCGCACGGCGCTGCAACGTCAGCCGGAATCTCTTGTGCCCGGCGTGGTCGTTGCCTCCCCTGTCCCCACAACCTCCCCCGAGCTTTCCGAAACCCAGCGCCAGCTCGGCGTGCTCCGCGAGGTGCAGGCCGGGTACCGGACATCGGGCGGCACCGAGTTCCGCGCCCTCGGGCAGACGCTGGCGCAGGAGGAGCAGCAGGCGGCGTCCCGCGTCAACACCGCGCTCGCCCGCTCCTTCGCCGGAGGCACGCTCGCGACCGCCTCGACCCTGGACACTGACTCGCCTTCGGTGTTCCAAGGCGGTGTCCCTGCGGACTGGGCGTCCGCGCTGGCGCTCTCCGTCCTGCGGAGCACCTTGCCTGAGCCTCCCACAGAGCCTCGCGCCCTAGCGCGCCCCGTGGCCCCGGAAGACGTCACGCTGTTGCTGAACGCTCTGACCGCGTCAAGGCCCGACGCGGCTGCGGAGCAAGTGGCCCGTGACCTTCTTCCCGGCCTCCGCCTTACGCTGAGAAACTTGGATGCTTCTCCCGTCCTTGCCTTCATCAAGGGCGTCATGGAGTCGCAGGGAGGGTTGGACCTCTCGGCGTTTTTCGGCTTGCCGAGCCGGCAAACCGGGGCGCCGGGCTACCTGGGTATTGTGTACACCGTCGCGTACGTGAGCCGCAACCGCCCCGCGGCCGAGTTGCTGCTGCGCGATGCCCACGCCCTCCGCAACCGGTCAGGTGTCCCGTTCCCCGGCGACAGGATCAGCGCCGATGTCCTCTCCGACATCGCCTGGCCCGACGACCTCGCGCGTGAGGTCGTCGCCGTCACGCCGCCCCAGCCCGCCACGTGGCGCACGGTCCTGCCGTACGCGCTTGAGCTGGTACCCAACCTGCTGTCGGTCGCCTCCATGGCGGACCAGGAGCAGCAGGTCACGCTCGTTGAGCAAGCGCTGCAAACGTTGCACCACCACATGGGCGAGACCAAGGCCGGGCTGGCGATGCTCCACACCGGCTTTGGGGTTCCCGTCTCGCTCTCGGCCCACGGCCCGCTGCACCTCCTGGAGCGCGCGCTCGCCGACACCGACCCGCGCGCGTTCCACCAGGCCTGCGCCCGCCTCGGCCTCACGCTGGAGGGCCTGCGGGCCGCCCTTGCCGCCTTCCACCGCGTCCGGCCCCTCAGCATCGCTTTGCAGCAGGTGCTCCAGGCCCGCACGTACCTGAGCGAGGTGGAGCCGACCCTCGAAGACCCCGCCTTCTCGCACAACTGCCGACTCATCCTTGCGCGCATTGACCTCGGAAGCCTGGAGGCCGACCCCAACGCGTGGCCGAGCATCCGCCATTCGCTCCTCCAGTTCAAGGAACAGTATGGGCGCGCGTACCGGGATCGCCATCGTGGCTATCACGCCGCGACCGCACGCCTGGCCCGCCAGCTTGAGGCTGCGAGGCTGCTGGTGCGAGCGCTGGAGTTGTTCAACACCATCGTGGAGCTGGGCGAGCCGGTTGCCCCGCAACTCCCGTCCCAGCACCAGTCCCTTGCCGAGGCCATCGTGGTCTGCTCCGAAAAGCCGGAAGCTCTGCCCCTAGACGACCAGCCATTCTGTCGCGCGTGCCGCCTGCGCCTTGACCAGCCGCTTCCGGAGCAGGAGGCGGAGACGCTGCTCAAGGCGCTTGAGACCGCTTGGCGCGAACAGAACCGCCGCCTCGCCACGCTCGCGGCGCATCAGGTCATCGCCCAGCCTCGGACCCGCTCCGTGGACTGGCTGGCTAAGCTGGTGCAGACCGCCAACCTCACGCCCCTCGCCAACGTCCTGGACGCCGAGGTCATGGCGTTTCTCCGCGCCTTTGCCGCCGAACGGCCGCCGCGCGGGTCGGCAAGGTGAGGCCGCTGTGAAGCTTGTCGTTGGACTCGGCAACCCCGGCAAGGAGTACGCGAACAGCCGACACAACACCGGCGCGCTCTGCGTCCAGCTCTTGGCGAAGCAAATGGGCGTCCCGCTGGAGCGCAAGTCAAGGCTCGCTACCCTCGCGGAAGGGGACCTAGCTGGGCAAAGGACGGCCCTAGCGGTGCCACGCACCTTCATGAACACCAGCGGCGGCGCGGTCTCCGGCCTGCTCCAGCGCTACGGAATCAAGCCCCAAGACCTTATACTGGTCTACGACGACCTTGACCTTCCCCTGGGCACGATCCGAGTGCGTCCATCCGGGAGCTCGGCGGGCCACAACGGCGTTAAGTCGGTCATCGCAGCCTTGGGGACCGAACAGTTCCCACGCGTACGCATCGGCATTGACCGTCCGGTGCAGGGAGGCGCGGACCAGATTGCGTATGTGCTGAGCGCTTTTACACGCGCCGAGCAGGCGCAGCTCAACAAGGCGCTTGAGCGCGCGGCGGAGGCGGTCGTCTGCGTGCTGGCGGGGGGCGTTGACGCTACGATGAACCGCTATAACCGGAAGGACACTCCCGACAACAATCCCTAACCAAATCGTCCGTCCCGACGTTATCCTTCACTAGACGCACTCTCGCAACGAGGCAAGCATGAAAAGAAGCCCTCGCGCGCTCACCTACCTGGCTCTTGCGGTACCCGCAATTCTCCTCATTGCCGCCACTGCGTGCGGAGGAAGCGGAGGCAGCGCTCAGGCGAGCGATACGCAGACCGGCGCCGTCCAACGCGGGAACCTTCTCATTGCCGTCTCCACGACGGGGACCGTATCCCTGCCCATTCAATCCAAGTTGACCTTCTCTGGATCGGGCGCCGTCACGGACGTCCTGGTTGGGTGGGGCCAGGAGGTCATGGAGGGCCAGGTGCTCGCCCGCATGGACGACACCTTTCCAAAGGCCGCGCTCATTGACGCCCAGCTCAACCTCATGAAGGCCCAAAAGGCCGTCACCGACTATCAGGACCAGTTCTCACCCGACCAGGTCGCCACTGCCCGCAACACGGTCTCTAACGCCAAGACGTCCGTTCTCCAGGCCCAAAACTCCCTGGACGCCTACAGGGATAGTTTTACACCCCTTGTGGTAGCCAAGGCGCAGAGCGCCTTTGGGTCCGCTCAGGTGGGAGTGGCCCAGGCGGAGAAGGCGCTTACGGACTACCAGGACATGTTTTCCCAAGGCAATGGCAATAAGCTCCGGACCGCGGTTGATGAAGCGCGGCTCTCCGCGCTGATCGCGCAGAACATGCTCAGAAGCGCCAAGCAGGACACCGCCGGCAATCCGGTGTACGACGCCAGGGTCCGCGCAGACGCCGCCGGTGCTACCATGCGCGACGCCCAGGTGGCACTGGACGCCGCCAACAACGACCTCGCCGTCGCCGGCACGGACTGGGCGCTTCGCCAGGTCCAGTCCGAACGCCAGGTCACCGTTGCCGAAACCACTTACCGTGATAGGATGCTGGCTACCTATCGCATCGCCTTGAACCGGCCCGATCTGCTCCAGCGGCCTCCTGAAGCCTACGTGAACCCGGACACGATTATTCCTACCTCGGTCCTGGATGCCTGGAACGCACTCACTGACCAGCGGACCAACTACTCCATCCTGCTGCTCCAGAAGGAAAAGGCGCTCGCAGCTGCCCAGAACACCGCCGCCAAGGTGGACGACGCCTTTAAAGCTGCCCGCCGCGCCCGTGACGAAGCTATCCAGGCCCTCCAAACCGCCACCGCCGCGGAGCCGGCCCGCCTCCGTGGCAAGGAGCTTGACATTGATCGCGCAAACCTGGCTGTCGTGGACGCCCAGGCAGTGCTGTCCGACCCGGTCCAGCTTCGCGTTCTGCGGGCATCTTTTGAGGCCGCCAAAGTCAAGGCGCAAGACGCCCAGAAGACCCTTGACGACGCCATGAGCGGCGCCGACCCGAAGCAACTGGTCATCCTGCAAGCGAGCGTGGACAGCGCCAAGGCCCGTGTTCAGGAGGCAGAGACCGCTTTTGCCAAGGTCCTGGCCGGGCCTGAACCAGTAGAGAAGGCCAGCCGCGACAACGCGGTCGCCAGCTCCAAGCTGCGGCTCCAGCAGGCTAAAAACGACCTTGACCGGGCGGTCCTCAAGGCTCCTTTCACCGGGGCTGTGAGCGCCGTTGGCGTTGCCGTGGGTGACACCGTCGGTGCCAACACCGTGGCCGTCACCATGGTGGACAACCGCACCTTTGAGGTCACCGTTTCCGTGGACGAAATTGACCTGCCGAAGATCAAGGTTGGGCAGCTGGTGGCGCTCACCTCAGACGCGTCGCCCAGCCTCCGCGGCGGCGGCGTGGTCAAGGCCATCGCGCCGATCGCCAGGGTGCAACAGGGCGTTGCATCGTACGACGTATTGCTTTCGCTTCAAGCTCCCGGCAACCAGGGAGCGGGCAGCCAGGGCGCCGGCAACCAGAGCGCAGGAGGTCAGCGTATCGGAGGCTTAGGAGCGGGCGGCCAGGCCGCCGGCAACCAGGGAGCTGCGAGCCAGCGCGCCAGCGGCCAAGGAACGGGCGGTCAGGGCGCCGGTAACGCAGGCGCCAGTGTCCCCTCGCTCCGAGGAGGCATGACCCTGAACGCCCAGATTGTGGTTGAAAACAAGCAAGACGTGCTCCTCGTCCCCCTGCGCGCAGTCCAGACCTCCGCGGGGAGCCGCACCGTGAACGTCATGGAGAATGGCGTCGCGACCGCAAAGAAAATCACCATCGGTTCCTCCAACCAGCAGTTCGCCGAGGTCATGGACGGCCTGAGCGAAGGCGACAAGGTCGTAATCCCAGCGCGCGCAACGACCACTCAGCAACAACAGCTCCGGTTGCCGGGGGGAATCGTCCCAGGCGGCGGCGCCGGTTCGTTTGGCCGGTAGCCAGGATCGTAGACGTGAAAACTTGAGCAGCGAGATTGTCATTCGCTTGACCGACATCACGAAGGTCTATAAGACCGGCGCGGGTGAAGTGCACGCCCTGGCCGGCGTTTCCTTCGCCGTCGAGCGCGGGGAGATGGTGGCTCTCATGGGCCCCAGCGGCTCCGGCAAGTCTACCCTCATGAACGTCCTGGGCTGCCTGGACCGGCCGACCTCCGGCGAGTACCTCCTGGAGGGGCAGGACGTGGGGCGCATGAGAGACGCGGAGTTGGCGCGCATTCGGAGCAATCGCATCGGCTTCGTGTTCCAGAGCTTCAACCTGTTGTCCCGAATGAATGCCCTGGACAACGTGGCGCTGCCCCTGTTGTACTCCGGCAACGGCCATGATGGGCGCGCCCGCGCCGAAAAAGCGCTGAGCGAGGTTGGCCTGGCCCACCGCGCCAGCCACCGCCCCAACCAGCTTTCTGGCGGCGAGCAGCAACGCGTGGCCGTCGCCAGATCGCTGGTCAACAACCCCTCGTTCATCCTCGCCGACGAGCCCACGGGGAACCTGGACACCCGCACCAGCGAAGAGATCATGCACCTCTTTCGCTCGCTGCAAGACCGCGGGATCACCGTTGTCGTCGTCACGCACGAGCGCGACATCGCCGAGTGGTGCGGCCGCACGATCATGCTCCGCGACGGCAAGCTCGTAGGGGAAGACCGGCATCCTCAAAAGGTGTTTGCACATGAGCCCTCTGACCGCGCTTAAGACCGCCTACACGTCACTGACCGGAGCAAAACTTCGGACGTCGCTTACTATATTGGGCATCGTCATCGGCATCACGTCCGTCATCGGCCTCATGTCCGTGGGCCGTGGCGCGAAGGCGGACATCACCAAACGCATTGAAGGCATCGGCACCAACCTGCTCTTCATCTCGCCTCAGCAGGCCAACCAGGGCGTGGCGCGAGGCGTAGGCGATGCCGCCGCGCTCACCCTGGATGACGCCCGGGCGCTGGCTGACCCAGAGGTCGCCCCCGATGTCCTGGCGGTTACCGCGCAGGTCAACACGTTTGCACAGCTTATCGCCGGCGCCAACAACATGCGCGCCCAGGTGTTGGGCGTCACTCCGGGGTTTGCCGACATCCGCAACTACGTCGTCCAGGAGGGCGAGTTCATTACTGCCCAGAATCAGCAAAGCCAGGCCATGGTTGCCGTAATCGGCGCCACCGTAGCCCAAACGCTCTTCCCCGACGACGACCCCCTTGGCCAACGCATTCGCATCAACAACCGGCAATTCACCGTAACGGGGGTGCTGCAGGCCAAGGGCGGCGCGGCCTTCGGTAGCCAGGACAGCACCGTGGTCGTGCCCCTGAGTACCGCGTTGTCCCGCCTGCAAAACGCACGGTCGGTGCGCGGCAGCCCGCGGGTGGACGTCATTACCATACAGGCCGTGTCCTCCGACGCCATGGACGCCGCGAAAATGCAGGCAACTGCAGTGCTTGAGCAGGAACACCGGATTACCACGGGCGTTAGCGATTTTCAGATCACGAGCCAGCAAGACCTGCTTGACGCCACCTCGCAGATCGCCAACGTGTTCACCATCGTGTTGGGCGCCATCGCGGGCATCTCGCTCCTGGTCGGCGGCATTGGTATCATGAATATCATGCTGGTCTCCGTGGTGGAGCGCACGCGCGAGATCGGCATCCGCAAGGCGTTGGGGGCGCAGCGGCGGGACGTGCTGGTGCAGTTCCTGGTGGAGGCGATGCTCCTGAGCCTGACCGGCGGCATTCTGGGCGTGGCGTTGGGCTACGCTGCGGCGCGAGGGCTTTCCAAGCTGCAGGTCAGCGGCCAGAACCTGACCACCGTCGTCTCGCCCGACATCATCATCCTGGCGGTCTCCGTCTCTATTGCCATCGGGCTGTTCTTCGGCATCTTCCCGGCGTCTCGTGCCGCCCGCCTTGACCCGATAGAGTGCCTTCGGCACGAGTAGCTGTGAACGATGGTTACCCCGCAAAGCGCACGTCATCAAGCCCAATGCGCCGGAGCCCTTCCAAGGCGGCGGGTGCGGCCTCGGTGAGCACGCGGGCCGCTGCTTGAGCTATGTGGGCCTGCCCGACGTGCGGTCGGCGATCCCGCAATCCCAAGCAATGGCGCTCGTGCACGGCCACGACAGTGGAAAGTCACTTCGCGGGCAAGGACTCGTGGCTTCATGAGGCGTACCAGCGGCTACTGGCTGAACTGTGCGAGCACGCACCAGTGCGGGTGGACGCGGTGAAGACGTCCATCAACCGTGACGGGCCGCGTGCACTTTGGCGGCCTGCGGGTGAACAAGAGCGGCATGACCGTTGGGTTTCTTCTCCAGCACCGCATCGTTCACCCGCGAATCGAGCGTCACGAGGAGCTGGGCAGACGTTGGACCGGCCACTTCGTCAAGATCACCCGGCCCGAGGACGTGGACGCGGAGCTCATTGGGTCGCTGGCTGCGGCGTTCGCGCTGAAGTCATAGCGCCGTCCAGCGCCTGTGTAGTCCAGCTCGTTGAGAATGCTCCGCGTCTGCCGGCCGCGCAGCGGGCCGTTGTGCGCCTAACGAGCTTGGGACTGGCTGTCGACCACGGTTGAGGCAGGCGCTTTAGGTGGTCGCAGCACGAGGTACATGACGGCGGCAAGCCCCGCCGCACCTGCGAAGGGAAGCAGCGCCCAGGAGTAGCTCCCCGTCCGGTCAAACACCCAGCCCGCGTACACCGGCATCCCAAACGAAGCGAAGGTGCTGAAGAACTGCATCGTTCCCCGTAGCGTCCCGAAGTGCTTGCGGCCAAAGAAGTCTCCCACTATGCCGATCATGGCGGGGTTAGTCATCTCGGAAGCAGCGTAGAAGACGATGAACCCGTAAAGGTGCCAGGGCTGGGTGGCGCCGGCAAGAATAAGCAACGCGAGGGCGCCGGACAGTGCTCCAAGCGCGGTCATCACCTGTTTGTTCAGTCGGTCGGCTACAAAACCCATCACCAACGCGCCCGGTGCTCCCATAAGCGCCATGATGCCTATGAGGTTGGCTGCCTCCTGTCTCCCTGCGCCCTTCCACACCAACATGGGGATAGCATGGACTAGAATGGCCCCAAGTGCCGCCCCCCGGACGCCCTGGGCCACGGTGACCATCCAAAAGGCAGGCGTTCTCATCGCCTCGGAGAGTGTGAAATCGTACAAGGTGGCCTGCTGCCTTCGGGCCCTTCCGTCATCGGTCCGGGCCTGCGCCCCCTCGGGGCGTGGCGGGTCGCCATCCGGCAGAAGGCCCATGGATTCCGGCGACCGGCGAAAGGCCAGACCGAGGGGGACCGATATGCTCAAGAGCAACACGCCCGCGATAATGGCGCCCTTTTCCCAGCCGAAGTGCAGCACGATGAACGAGATTAACGGGACGAGAAAGAAGGCGCCCGCCCGATGAGAAGCGCCAAGCGTGCCGATGGCGAAGGCGCGATTCCGCCGGAACCAGGTGTTGTAGGCGGTCAAGATGGCAGAGAAAAAGCCAGCCGAGAAACCCGTGGACAGGAGCACTACGTAGATCAGGAAGAAGCTCCAGAAGTCGCGGGCGAAGAGGCCCAAAAAGACGTAGCCCAGGCCCGCCAGCGCCGCCCCGCCCATCAGCATCACCCGTGGGCCAAACCTGTCCGTGAGCCTGCCCGCGATTGGCGCCTCCAGACCCCCTTCTAACCTCGCCGCGGCGAATACGAAGGAAGTGGCGGTACGAGACAACCCCAGGGCCTCACTGAGCGGCAAGAAGAACACCGAGAACCCAAAGGTGTGGACCCCTCCCATAAGCGCAGAGCCGGAGCCAGCGGCTACCATCCACCAACCGTAGAAGACCCGCTTGCGGAGGCCGCGAAAGCCTGTCACTATCGTCCGCTCCTTCAGGCATGGTCTCACGGGCTTCGACAGGGAGACCCTACGCCGCCTCCCAGTCCACCACCCGCTTCGCCTTCAGCTGGTCGACCTGCGCGTCCGTGTACCCTAGCTCTTGCAGGATGCTCCGCGTCTGCTGGCCTCGTAGCGGCCCAGGCCCCGCCTTCCCAGGTGTCAGCGAGAAGTTGATCAGCGGGCTGTACCGCCAGTACCTCCCGTACCGTGGGTTCTCCACTTCCGTCGTGAACCCGTTCGCCTCCACGTGCGGGTGCGTCGCGAAAAAATGGTACGGCGTGCGGTCCTCCGCCTCCACGCAGCACACGTCCACCCGCGTCAGCAGCGCCTCCCACTCCGGCGCGGGGCTCGTGGCGAAGAGCGCCGTCAGCTCGGCGGCGAGCGCGTCGTCGTTGGCCTTCCTGGCCTCCTTGTTGGCGAAGCGTGGGTCGCGCAGCCAGGCTTCTCGGTCCAGCGCCGCGCACATCGCGCGCCACTCCTCGTCAAACGGGCACGCCAGGAACACCCACCCCTTCTGCGCCTGGTACAGCCGGTACAGCGCGTTCAACCCGAATCCGTCGCGGTCCATGAGCTGGCGTGGAGGCTTGCCCTCGTACGAGAAGGCGTCAATCGCGTTGGCGTAGGCGTTGGCGTTCAGCATCGTCACCTCAAGGTACTGCCCCATGCCGAACCGCTCGCGCGCGTACAGCGCCAGCATAGCCGAGGTGGCGACGGCCATGGAGGTGTTGGGGTTGGGGTTTGACTCGTTGGCGCGGCTGAGCTGCCGCGAGATCTCCTGCACCTCGTCCATCGCCATCGGCTGGTCGGCCGGAGGCAGCCCGCCGCGCCCCATCTGCGAAAGCGCGCCGCCCATGACCGCGCCGGGGATTGGGTGCATCGCGGGCCGGTGCGAGGACGGCCCCGTGGCACCGTAGCCGCCGACGTACAAGTACACTAGGCGCGGGTGCTTCTCGCGGAGCTGCCGGTGCCCGATGCCCAGCCGCTCCGGCGCGCCGGGCCGCATGTTGTGCACCAGCACGTCCGCCCTGGCGATGAGCTGCTGCATGATGCGGCTGCCCTCCGGCGTCTTCAGGTCCAGCGAGATGTTCTCCGTGCCCGCCATCGTCCGCATGGCGCTGATGCCTTGCAGGTTCCGCCGCATCCAGTCGCTGTCGTGCGGTTCAATGCGGATGACGCGCGCCCCCAGTTCCGCCAGCAGCGAGCACCCCATCGGCCCCGCGATGACCGTGGCCAGGTCTAGCACCGTCACGCCCTCCAGCGGATGCCGCGGTATCTGTACCCCCTCTCCACGCCTGCCCCCGAGCGGAGCGAAGGGTGAAGTGGAGAGGGGGCCAGGGGGTGAGGCGAGGGCGCGGGGGAGTGATGACACCACCTCCGCCGTGTGTTCCCCCGGCTGCGGCGCGGGCCCCTTCACCCTGCCCGGCGTCGCCTCCAGCTTCGCCAGCACGCCCACCTGCTTCATCGTTCCCACGCGTGGATCCTGGACCTCCTGCACGTGGCCGTTGTGCACAAACTGTGGGTGCGAAAGCCCTGCCTGGGTGTCCTGGAACGGCTCGGCTGCCACGTCCTTGGCGTGGTGCACAAAGTGGTCCATCCACTCGTCCAGCGTGCGCTCCTGCAAGCGGTTGAGCATCATCACACGCAGGATCTCTCGGTTCTCCTCCGTGAACACGGGCGCTTTGGCAAACCGCGAGTCCTCCAGCACGTCTCCCAGACCAATGCCTTTGAGCGACTCGCGAAACAGGTGTGGCAGCAGGTTGGCGAGCTGGATCCAGCGACCGTCTTTGGTCCGCGCGGGCAAGTACGTCAGCGTGGGCTTGCGGCGCGGGTCGGCGGCGGCGTCGCCGGGGAAATGCTCCGGGTCCTTGATCATCATCTGCCACAGTATCCAGCTGCTCAGGTCATAGGGCGTCACGGCCTGGAGCAGGCTCGTCTCCACCCGCTGCCCCACGCCGGTGCGGTCGCGGACGTACAGCGCCGCCACCACCCCACGCGCCAGCGCCAGCGCCGCCGCGTGGCTCGCCACATTCACCGCCGGGTAAAACGGCCCCTCTCGCGCCTTTTGCCACTCAAACGCGTTCATCCGTCCCGAGCGCGCCACCACCGCCCCTTCGTATCCCTTGACCTGCGCGTACGGCCCCTTAGGGCCGAAGCCGGTGAGTGACGCGTACACCAGGGTGGTGTTGTCCTCGCGCAGTGAGTCGTAGCCCAGGCCAAGGCGCTCCATCACGCCCGGCCGGAAGCCCTCCACCACCACGTCCGACGAGGCGGCAAGCTCGCGGAACTGCTGTAAACCGCTCCGCGACTTGAGGTCTAGCGTGACGCTCTTCTTCCCACGGTTCCACAGGAGCGCGGCAGGGACATCGCGGAACGGGTCGCCGCCGGGCGGTTCCACCTTGATGACCTCGGCGCCGAAGTCGCCGAGCACCATCGTGCCAATGGCCCCGGCCAGTCCCCACGAGAGGTCTAGGACTCGCACCCCTTGCAGCACCTCAGGCATGGCCGCCTCCTTGCGCGTCCCGTGACGATGCAACTCCATCCAGTATTGCGCGCAGTATAGCAATAAGGGGATAAACGGGGTACCAGTTGTCGTTGAACAGACCTGGGGAGATGAAGAGTGAGGCAGGAGCTCTTGCTAGGGGCCTGGATAGTGGAAGGCTAGCAGTTCCTGCACCACCGCCAAGTCCGGCGGGAGGTAGATGAAGCCGGCCACCGTCGCGTAGTGCCGGTCCACGTCCGTGTCGCCGATGTGGTAGTACCCGGCTGCGCTGAACCGCTCGCGGATTGCCGGAAGGTCGGTCTTGAGCGCGACGAAATCCATGGCCAGCCGGTGGTCTTTCCACAGATCTGCCTGATGCGACAGGGGACGGTCAGAGCAGCTCCCAATGACGTGCCCCAACCTAGCGGCGAGCCGGATTGTTTCCAGCAGCACGGGGCCCGGCGGGTCGCCAATCTCCAGCGTCCCGTCAATGTCAAAGCTCAGGACAAGCCGCACGTGCGTCTCCTGACTGCCGCGATCACTCGTTGGGGCTGCCTGATTGTACTATGACGCACCCCACGTTACGAGCGTATTTGTAGGGGCGAGGCGTGGCCTTGCCCGCCCACGTCCCAGCCCCGAGGAGCGCGGGTGCTGACATGATTGTCAATCTCAGATAACGTAAGCATACGCTTACGGACTGAGGCGCGCCTCCAACGTGGGCGATACCAGTAGAGAGGACACTATGGACGCCATCGGACTTCTCCGGCAGCAGGTCAAGGACGCGCACGGTTGACTGGACGCCACCATGCAGGGCCTCACTCCTCAGCAGCTTCACTGGAACCCGCCCGGCAAGGCCAACAACATCGCGGCGTGCTATACCCACGTCATCCTGGGCGAGGACGTGATCATTCAGATGATGGCCCATGGCAAACCGCCGCTCGCCGCCACGACGTTCGCCGGGAAGGTCGGCCTCAGCGGGATGCCTCCTCTGGGCGACGTGGGCGGGTGGTTTGAGTGGGGGCATAAGGTGCGCCTTGACGCGAACGCCATGCGTCCGTACTCCCAGGCCGTCGCCGCCGCCACGGACTCCTACTTCGCCTCGCTGAAAGAGAGCGACCTGGTGCGCAAAATCAAGACGCCCGTCGGCGAGCAGCCGCTGCTCTGGTGCTTCAGCATCGCCCTCATCGGCCACGTGCACGACTTCACCGGCGAGATCTCGTGTGTCGAAGGTCTCCAGGGCCTGACCGGATACCCGGCGTAGATAAGGTCTCCTCTGACTCACCCTCTCCGTTTGGGAGAGGGCGCGGGTGAGGATTTGCGCGTGGGCGAGGCATGCCTCGCCCACGCGTTTTTCCAAAGACTGCTTGCCGGACCTGCCCCCCTTCCCTAGCTCCCCCGTACCCGTCGCGACGACCCGACTGCGCGCGCTAGCCGACGGTCGTTTCGCCTTGCCCGCAGGAAAGACGCGACGCAGCACCCTGCAACGCTTCCCCTGAGCGAGGCGAACAGAGTGCGACGGAGACACGCATCCGTGCCCACTCTCATGTATTCTTCGCCTCCGCCAAGTCAACCCAGAGCCAACGCGAACGGGTGCCGACTCGGTATGGCGGAGAACGGAACGACCCTGCGTGCCTGCCATCCGCCCCTTGTTACATTCGACCATGCGTTCTACTCTAAGACAGGGCAACTCTGCCTCGTCGCACGCAGACACCACCCATTCCCACCCAGTCCCCAACTGTGTCCAAGGAGGCGCCCATGACCATGCGGAAACGCCGGGGAGGGCAGCCGGGAAATCACAACGCGGTCAAGCACGGCTACTACGCCCGCAACCTCCCGCCGGACCACCCTCACCTCGTGGAGCGCGCCCGCCGCCTGGAAGGCGTCGACGAGGAGCTCGTTATGCTGCGCGTCAAGTTCCGTGGCCTCCTCGCCGCGCAGGACACGGAACTACAGCTCATCCTCAAGACCGTCCACGCAATCGTGCATCTCGTTAAGATCAAGCGGGGCCTCGCCTCCATCGGTCGCGTCCCCCGCGTGCCGCTACTGCCAGTGGACGCCTCCCTGGTGGATTCGTTCCTTCACATTCTGCAAACGAAAACAGTAGCTAAAATTGACGAACATGAAAGCCACGGCGAAACACCGGCGTAAACGGGGAATCCCACGCAGCCAAAACAATCGGGCTTCGGGCGGTCGGAGTCGTGGTCCCAAGTCATTTGGTCGTCAAGAGCACGACAAGGGAGTCAGGCCGGCTCCCGCATGTTTGAACCGGTTCTGAGCGAAGGCGCCGGTCATCGTTGGGAAGCGTGCCCCAACCCGTGCGTCCCGAGGCTGTCGAAGGATCAACGGGGTTGAACGGCAGGCGCAGGCGTTGCCGCCACGTTCACTCAGAGTGGTGGTTACACCACGCGCCTGATCGCCCGCTGCATATCGCGCTCGGCGTCGCGCTCGGCGATGCGGTCCCGCTTCTCGTACTGCCGCTGGCCGCGGGCGAGGCCCAGCTCCACCTTGGCGACGCGCCCCTTGATATAGAGCCTCAGCGGCACAATGGTATAGCCCCGCTGTGCAGCTTCCGCCGTCAGCTTGACGAGTTCGTTCCGGTGCAGCAGCAGCTTTCGCTTCCGGCGAGGATCGTGGTTGTGGATGCCGCCCTTGCTGTACGGCGCAATGTGGGCGTTGAGCAGCCACAGCTCGCCGTTCTCTGGCGTGGCATAGGCGTCGCGGAGGTCAACCTTGCCCTCTCGCACCGACTTGATCTCGGTGCCCTGGAGGACGAGGCCGGCCTCGTACCGGTCCAGAATGGCGTAGTCGTAGAACGCGGCGCGGTTCTGGGCGATGACGCGGAAGGCGGGCTTCTTTTGGGCGGGAGCGGGCTGGGGACGCTGGCGCGCCGTGGGCACAGTGGGCATGGCTCTTCTACCGCGAGGTCGTGGAGGCGTTGACCTCTTGCCGCAGGAGCTCAAGGCCCTTGTCAAGCTGGGAGTCGCCGCCGCGCCCGCCGCCGCTGGCGACGACGACGAAGTCCGGGTCCAGGCCCTTGCGTTCAATCAGCCGGCCATTGGGAGTAAACCAGCGAGCGACCGTGTAGTACAAGCCGCCGCCGTCGGGAAGCTCGCTGAAGAGGTTGACGCTGCCCTTCCCGAAGGTTGTCACACCAACGACCTTGGCGCGTCCGTAGTCCTGGAGCGCGCCGGTCAGCACCTCGCTGCCGCTGGCCGTAAACTGGTTGACCAGCACCACCATCGGTAGGTTTACGGGCAGCCCATTGTTCACAGCCTTCCAGTCGGTGCGCTTGCCTGATCCGTCCACCTCATAGAGCACCAGCCCATCGTGGACGAAGTGGCTCGCAACGTCTACCGTCGCCCGCAGGAATCCACCGGGATTGTTGCGCAGGTCAAGAATGATCCCCTTCGCTCCCTGCGCCGCAATCTCTTTGAGAGCTTGCTCCATGGCCTGAGGGGTATTCGCATAGAAGAAGGACAGACGTACGTACGCGTATTGCTCGTTGGTCATGTTCCAGAACACGCTTTTGAGCTGGATGGTGTCGCGGACCACGCGCAACGTAATATTGTCCATCGAGCCAAAGTGGACCAGGGTCAGGGCGACCTCGGTGCCCTTTTTGCCTCGCACCCGGTTGACGACCTGCAGGACGCTCCAACCGTCTACCGGGTCCCCATCCACCGCTACCAGCGTGTCGCCCGCCTTCAGGCCGGCTTCCTCCGCAGGGCTCTCCGGCATGGGGTTCAGGAGGACCTTCTCGTTACGCTTGGTGACCTCGGCGCCAATGCCGCCGAACTGGCCGTCGAAGTCCTGGGAGAACGACTTGTATTGTTCGGGCGGGATGTACTCGGTGTGTGGGTCATTCAGCGAGGCCAGAAAGGCGCTCACGGCCTGCTGACCCAGTTTGACATCGTCCAGCGGCTTGCCACCGCGGTAACCCTCGTAGACGGCTGCCCAGCCATCCCAAAGCGGCCGCATCTCCTTGGGCATCTCTTTAGGTGGCTTCGCGTTTGCTTGCGGGGGGTCGATGAGCTTCGGCGCTTCAGAGCCCAGGCGGTTGACCACCGATTTGACTGCGGCCTGGCTCATGACTTGGGGATCAAGCTTGCTCTTGTCCACGTAGCCGCTCTTCAGGATATTCCAGGCAAACCACACTGGCTTGAGTGGCTCGGAAGGGACCTGTGCCCCCGGCCGTGATACTGATGATGGAGTAGCCGGAGAGACAGCGGCGGGCTGCGCGGCAGGCGCCTGGGCGGAGCGGCAGGAAATGACCACTGCAAGGATCAGCAGCAGCGCCGAAAGGAATACGAGGGACTTGGAGCGGTGTGTCATTCTATCTTCCATAACGCAAGAACCTGCGCGATGGTTGTACCAGAAATAGTATCATATCCCTCGCCTGACCAGGCACACACGCTGGGCGTAACGCCACGGGCTGGCCCTTGCGACACGCAAAGCCAGGCGCCCCTTGATCGGGACCGCCGGCCGAAACGCAGTGGTGCATGACTTTGCAAGGTCTGATGTTGGGCATGTGCGCCTGTTTGTGACAAAAATCGCAACGTTAGCTTCGTTGACACCTGCGTGGGTCGATGGTAGCATACCCTCAGCCGCAACGGCAGCCGGAAATTTGGCCCTGTCCACGCCGAAACAGGCGAGGGCATGGGCTTGCGGCATTGACGGCACGTTTTTGGGGTCTCCTGATTAGCAGGGTCTGTGCTGACTAGGCGCAGGCCCTCAAGGTGTGAGAACTCAGCGGAGGTCCGAGGGCCATGACCACACAGGTGGAGTTAAAGCGGGGACTCAAAGACGTTTACCTGGACCGCACCACGGTCAGCTTTATTGACGGCGAGATGGGAAAGCTCCTGTATCGTGGCTATGACATTCATGACCTCGCCGAAAAGTCCACATTTGAAGAAGTCATCTACCTCCTCCTTAACGGCAAACTTCCCACGCGAACCGAGCTTAGGGGCCTTGAGTCCTTCATGGCCGCCAACCGAGCTATCCCGCAGCAGGTCCTCCAGGTCATAGACATTGTCAAGACGGCCCACCCTATGGATGTCCTGCGCACAGCCGTTTCCGCCCTTTCCGCCTTTGACAGCGATGTGGCGGACAACTCGCCGGAGGCTATCAAGCGGAAGGGGATTCGGCTGGCCGGACAAGCTGCAACGGCCGTTGCAGCGCACTACCGCATCCGGCAGGGGCTCAGGCCGGTGCTGCCCCATGAGACGCTGGGCCATGCGTCCAACTTTTTGTACATGATGTTTGGCAAGGAGCCGACCCAGGACGAGGCCAAACTGATGGACGTGGACTTTGTCTTGCACGCCGAGCACAGCACTAACGCGTCTGCCTTCGCGGCGCGCGTGACCGCATCCACCCTCTCCGACCTGCACAGCGCGATCGTCTCGGGCATCGGCACGCTTAAAGGCCCACTCCACGGCGGCGCCGCCGAAGCGGTCATGTCCATGGCCCACGACATCGGCAAGCCGGAGAACGCCCCCACGTACCTTAGGAACATGCTGGACCACGGCGGGCGGGTGATGGGCTTTGGCCACCGGGTTTATAAGACCGAGGACCCGCGCGCCCGCCACCTGCGCGAGCGCGCTCGCACACTGGGCCAGCAGAGGGGTCACCCGGAGTGGTTCCAGATCCTTCAGGCGGTTGAGAGTGGGATGGTGCCGTACCAGCGTCGCGGGATCTGGGTCAACGTGGACTTCTACGCCGGCGCAATCTACCACTTGCTGAACATCCCGGACGACCTGTTCGTCCCCATCTTCGCGCTGGGGCGCGTCCCCGGATGGGCAGTGCAGGTGCTTGAGCAGTACGAGAACAACCAGATCATCCGCCCGCTGCTCCAGTACGTCGGGCCCATGAATCTGCCTTACGTTCCTATTGAGCAGCGCCACTAAGGGCTGTCAGGGTTCAGGCCAACAGAGGAAGCGCCTGCCGCCACACGATGTGGCGGCAGGCGCTTGTCATAACGTAGGAACCAGCACATAACGTGGCAACGAGCATTGAGAGGCGCGTCATGGCGAAGGACAAGGCGAAGGACAAGGCCAAGAAGCAGGTCAAGGAACTCGTGCAGAAGATGCGCGAGGAGCGCCTCGCGCTGCTCCAGGCGCTCAAGAGCGTGACCGAGGAGCAGGCCAACGTCCACCCCAACGGCGAATGGTCGGCGAAACAGCAGCTCGCGCACCTGGGCAACGCCGAGCGGGCCTGGCGGGACTGGGGCCTTGCCCTCCGCAAACAGCCGGGGCTGGTCTTTGGGCCGTCGGTAGAAGAGGGCCAAGACGTGCACCCGGAGCGAGACCCTGTGGACGAGTATCCGCTGCGCCACTGGATCACGCGACTAAAGGCTATGCGAGCGGAGACGCTAAAGCTGCTCCGTGAAGCCGACCTCCAAGAAGCCGACCTGACAGTCAAGGGGCGTCATCGGGCCTTTGGCGAGATGAACGTGATCCAGGCGCTGCGGTCCTTGTACCGCCACGACCGGATGCACGTGGACCAGGTGAGCGGCCGCGAGCCGACGTACCAGCCTGGCAGGCGTCCCGCGGGCGCAGCGTAGCGCCCGAAACGCGGTTGCCGCGCTCACACATTCCGCGAGGCGAAGGTGAGCGGGCGAGGGGGTTACTTCGTGCCCCGACGAAACGGGCGGCCACGTTATGTCCCATCCAGCAAAAACCCTATTGGCGCTCTACATAACAGCTATAGTGCGAACTAACGTGTTCGGCAGCCGGTTCGGCTTTTCGAGTTGGACGGCTTCACCAAGACATCGAGGCCAGCTTGGCAATCAGTGTAGTCCTCAAAGGTCGTACAGGTCTTCAGGAAGGTTTGAGGTCTCGCGATGCACTGCAGGTCATGTCATCGAGCGTGGGCGAGGCTTGGCCTGTGCTTCTAAAGGGTGCCTCGGTCATCGCTTGGACTTGCTCTTTGCGAGGCGCTCGCATGTCCCCACCAAGTCGCACATGCCCTCCCCCTGCGTCGCCCTGATCAAGATGGATGGCATGGTCCCCCGCAGCATGGTTGCTCCCCCATGAACCTTGCACGCGGCCTCGCGCAGCAACTCAGTGAAGGGCACAGAGTGAGGCGCATGGCGCGACCGGTCATCGGCTAAACGGGTCCTGCTGGGCTAGCCTCGTCTTCCGGCGCGAATCTGGTTGACCTGGAATTGCCACTCGGCAACCTCACGTCGTTTGCTGGGCAGCTCTCGGCTATGGCCTGCAGCAACCGGTGGAGGCCCCATTCCTTCGTGGCTGACACGCCTACCGGCGGCGCCCCGGGCGGTTGAATGCCGTCCAGCACCAGGCTGTCCGGTGCCGAGGCGGCTTCTTCATCCATCAGCAGGTCTAGCTTGTTGAGCACCAGCAGGCGGGGTTTCTCGGCAAGGTCCAGCTCGGCGAGCGTCTCGTCCACTACACGAACCTGACCGGCGGCGTTGTGGTGACTTATGTCAACAACGTGGAGCAGGAGATCGGCGCCCTCAAGCTCCTCCAAGGTCGCGCGAAAGGCCGCGACCAGGAGGGCTGGCAGCTTGTGGATGAAGCCAACCGTATCCGACAGGAATATAGGACGCCCATCGGACAAGCGGACTTGGCGCGTCGTCGGGTCCAGCGTGGAGAAGAGCCGGTCCTCCACCTTAACAGCCGATTTGCTTAGGACGTTGAACAGCGTGCTCTTGCCGGCGTTGGTGTACCCCACCAGGGCCACCACCGGTGTGCCGGATGTCTTGCGGCGCTCCCAGTACTGGCTCCGCCGCCGCCGGACGTCCTCCAGGCGCTTCTTGAGCTTCTGGATGCGTTCGGTCACGAGACGGCGGTCGGTCTCTAGCTGCGACTCGCCCGGGCCGCGCGTGCCGATCCCGGCCCCGAGCCGCTCCAGGTGGGACCACTGCCCCACGAGGCGCGGCAGGAGGTACTGGCTTTGCGCCAGCTCCACCTGCAGGCGGCCCTCTTGCGTGCGGGCGCGCTGGCCGAAGATGTCTATGATCAGCGCGGTCCGGTCTATGACCTTGACCGGGTGCGCCTCGTCGCCTTGCAGGGCCTCCTCCATGTTGCGCTGCTGTGAAGGCTTTAGCTCGTCGTCTACGATGACCAAGGTGCAGTTGAACTCGCGCACCTTCTCCTGGATCTCCACCAGCTTGCCCTGGCCGACGTAGGTCCTCGTGAGGCGCGGAAGCTGTTGTGACAGTGTGCAGGCGACCTGGGCGCCCGCGGTGCGTGCAAGCTGGGCGAGCTCATCCAGCGAGTCGCGCAGCTCCCAAGGCTGGTTCTTGCCGCGGACGGCGACGCCGACGAGGAGGGCGCGCTCCGTGGCCTGGCGGGTCTGGATGCTTGTTGGCTTGGCGACGAGAGGCCTCCTGTGTTCTGCTGTTCGTGGGCTCATTTGTATTGTAGCGGGTTCTGGGTTTATTCCTTCGGCGGCCGTGCCTTGAGCGACGTTACCAGGAGGAGATTCCGAGGGAGTCCTTCCGCAGAAGGACGACCGAGGAATGACATCATAACCACCGGGGCTATGCAGGCGCGGCCCCACCAGCAGCCAAGCGGCGCTTGGCCTCATTGTACACCGCTGCAGGCAGTGGGCCTTTGCGCGCGGCAGTAATGTTCTGCGCCAGGTGCTCCGGGTTCATGGTGCCCACGATGGTGGTATGCAGGTCTGGATGGCTGATGGTGAACCGGAGCAGGAACTCCATTGGGGTCACACCGTCCAACAGATCGGACAACCCGGCGCGGTCCCAGAGCTTCCACCTATTCTCCTCCGCCAGGCCGTGACCGGGCTCGCCGCGAGCCACGCCGCCGCGGATGACGGTGCCCGCGCCGGCCCTGGCGGCCTGGGTGATGGCGGCCTCGTGTTCGCGCTCCAGCGCCGAGTACGGGACCTGGAACGCGTCAAACACGCCCATGGCGATGAGCTCCCCGACGCCGGGCAACGAGGAAGAGGCGCCGATGAACCGCACCTTGCCCTCTCGCTTGAGGTCCAGCAGCGCCTGAAGCGCGCCTTCCTTTTCGGCCTCCTGGCGAGACGAGACGTTGTGGAACTGCACGAGGTCCAGGTGGTCGGTCTTGAGGCGCTTCAGGCTCTGGTTCACCCCGTCCATAACGTTCTTGCGCGTGTAGAGGTGGCGCGCGCCGGGCGGCGCGGTCGCGGGATCCACGATGCAGCCGCACTTGGAGGCGAGGAAGTACTCGTTGCGGCGGTGCGATATGAAGCTGCCGATAAGCTCCTCGCTGTCACCGTAGTCAATGGAGGTGTCAATGAAGTTGATGCCCGCGTCGAGCACGCCGTTCAAGACCTTCTCAGCCTGGCCGGGTGCAAGCTGGCGGCCTCCACGGACCCCGCCTGCTGTGCCGCGCAGCTCCATGGCGCCAAAGCCGAGGACGGTTACGTCAAGTCCGGTGCGGCCGAGTTTGCGCTTGGGTAGGTCTAGCATCGCACGGCTCCTTTGGTCGTTTGATTCGGGTTGTTTGTTGGGGTGCGAATCCAGCTTTGCCTGGATTTGTTCCCTTTGATTACTTTTGCTTTGGACGGCTGGTTCGTCTGGCCACGATCGGATGAACAGGGTTTTGTGGTTCGGAAAGTTTTTCTCTTGCGACCTCCTGGCGTTGAAACCGGTGGCGCTGGGACGGCATACGAGGACGACGGTAACAGAGCACCCCGCTGTCTTAGGGTAGAGGGGCGAGGGCAAAGAGGCAAGAGTCGTTTGGCACAGGGCGCGGCAAGGATGGAGAGGGCGGGAAGTCTGTTCCTCGGGCGGCTACGCCATGCCAGCGGGGGGTGCTTGTGAATGACGAACGAGGTAGCTGGGCGGTGGGCCTACCTAACCCCCTGCCCCCTTCCCTAAAAGAAAGGGGGATTATGGCCAGGAAGCAGGGTCTGCTCGTCGCTCGCTCTGGGTTTGCGGCGCCCAGCGGAGCGATTTGCCAGTCGTCGGCTAGTCCACGACCACCGTGAGGGCAAGGGCCCACACGTTCTTTTCGCCGCCCTCCCAGGGCCGGCTGTAGCCAAGGGTTATGGTGGCGCGTCCCTTGTTCTGGGCTTTGAGCGTCCATGTTTCCTGCCCAGCGGCTCCTACCGGCGGGGCTGTCCCGCCGCTGGCGGCCTGAGGCGCGGTGAAGGTGTGTCCTAGCTGTTGCACGACTGAGGTGTCACTGATCTGCGCGGCCTCCGGCCACAGAAAGCCTGTGGTGCGGTTGGAGCAGAGGGTGACGGTGAACGAGTCGCCGACGCGGGCGTCCGTGGTCTTCTCCATGTGCGGCCGGGTGGAGAAGGCATCGCATGACACGGCGAGGACGACCGGCTTCGGGGCGTCGCAGGCGACGAGGCCGAGTAATACGACCGTGAGGGAGACGGCTACGCGGGTTCTTTTCAGCAGGTGCAGCATGGGAGTTGCCTTTGCGGCGTCAATACCTAACCCCCTGCCCCCTTCCATACGAGGGAAGGGGGCAGGGGTCGCAACAGTGATGTGTGCTCCCACGGCGGCCGCGCGTCGAGTGGCGAAACCGGGAGAGATTCCGAGCGGAGCGAGGAATGACAGGGAGGTGGTCGGAATGCCAATCTAACGATGTTGTCACTCCTTCGCTGGTGGCGGAGGCACCTTCCAGCCCTTGAGCTTCTGGACGGCCTTGTCCACATTCTCGTCGGCGGTGGTCATGGAGAGGCGGACATAGCCCTCGCCGTTGGGGCCGAAGCCGTTGCCGGGCGTGACGACGATGCCCTTCTGGTCCAGGATCGTCGCTGCGAAGCCGGCGGAGGTGTACCCCTCCGGCACGCGCGCCCACAGGTACAGGCTGGCGCGCGGCATCTCAAAGCGGAGGCCGATCTCGCGGAGCACGGGCGCGAGCTTATCGCGGCGGCGCTGGTAGATGCGGCAGTTGTTGGCAACGGCGTCCTGCGGGCCTGAGAGCGCCTCAATGCCCATCTCCTGGATGGCCTGGGGCACGCCGGAGTCCAGGTTGGACTTGACGCGGAAGAGGGCGTTGATCATGTCGGGGTTGCCCACCGCGAAGCCGAGCCGCCATCCGGTCATGTTGTACATCTTGGACAGGGAGTGGAACTCAATAGCAACGTCTTTAGCGCCCGGCACCTGCATGATGCTGGGGGCCTTGTAGCCGTCAAAGGTCACCTCGGAGTAGGCGGCGTCGTGGAGGACGGGGATGTTGTAGCGCTTGCCGAAGGCGACGGCCTTCTCCATGTAGCGCAGGTCGGCCACCGCGCCCGTAGGGTTGTTGGGGTAGTTGAGCCAGAGCACCTTGGCGGAGCGGGCCACGTCGGACGGGATGGCGTCCAGGTCCACGAGCCAGCCGTTCTCCTCTCTGAGCGGCAGCCAGTGGGAGGTGCCGCCCGCAAACATGGTCCCTATGCTGTACACGGGGTAGCCCGGGTCGGGCACGAGGGCGACGTCGCCGGGGTCAATGAAGCACAGAGCCGCGTGGCCGATGCCCTCCTTGGCGCCGATGAGGGAGACGACCTCTTTATCCGCGTTGAGCGCGATGCCGAAGCGCTTCTGGAACCAGTCGGCGGCGGCGCGCTTGAACTCGGGCAGGCCGTCGGACTCGGGGTAGCGGTGGTTGGCGGACTTGAGCGCGGCCTGGCGCAGTCGCTCCACGACGTGCGGCGGCGTTGGGATGTCCGGGTCGCCGATGCCGAAGGAGATGACCTCCTCGCCCTTGGCGCGTTTCTCTGCGATCTTCTGGGAGATCTGGACGAAGAGGTACGGCGGGAGCTGCTGGACGCGTTTGGCGAAATTCAAGGCGCCTCCTTATTACCTCACCCCTAACCCCTCTCCACAATGTGGAGAGGGGTTGGCTTTATAGCCACGTGGGTAGCATTGTATCGTGCGTGGAGATTCTTCGCAGCGCTCACAATGACGACGGGGGCACCCTTACCCCCGGCCCTGTTCTTTTCGTGTGGAGGATGAGGAGTGAGTGCTAGGTAGTTGCAGGTGAGTCGCGCGGTGGGCAGCGCAATGTGGTGGAGATTCCTCACTCCGTTCGGAATGACAGTGGGAGGTGCTAGTGGATGACGTCCTCGTCTTCGTCAACGACGGAGAGCTGGCTTTTGTGGACGAGGAGCTTGTCGCCGGCGGTCAGGGTGAATCGGTACAGGGGCTCGTTGGCGCGGCAGAGGTCGCAGTCCTCGGGCCAGACGCCGAAGACGTTGTGGTGGAGCTGGCGGTTTTCTTCGGTCCAGGTGATGGCGCTGGGCAGGTCAGACATGAGGCATAACCTCACCTCCTCCCTCCCCCTCTCCACGATGCAGAGAGGGGGAGGGAGACGGATTCTTCGCTGCGCTCAGAATGACAAGCAGACGATGACTCAGATACTCGGAGGCACAAACCACCTGGGAGCACTGAACTTAATTGTTATGTGATAGACCATCGAATCCTTCAGTTACTCGTCCGTTGTTTTTCTATCCATCTTCCATTTGAGCAAACGTTTCGTACCCTGGCTTCCATACGTCTCTTCGTAGTGCTTCAGGCTTACCAAGTACATATCAGCGTGGTCAGTGGCTTCAAGATATATTCCAACCCATGGATCGCAACTAAAAGCACGGCATGCGTCCAACAGCTTTTTCCGATCATTCTTTTTGTCATCTAATAAGGTTACGTGGTCCCGTTCTGTACCCTTGACCCTGGTTCTTGCCTTGACGCTGATTCCGAATCTCCGGTCAGTTTTGGAATTATAAGCAATTATGTCGATGCCAGTGTGATCAATTATTGATGTCTCAAAACCAGAACGAGATAGCCAGTTGCAAATTAGGACTTCTCCAAGCTGACCAATGATCTCCGAATGTCGTGAGCTCTTGTGAATTGGCGAATTTGAATCATTAGACATTCTTTGTGTCCCACTCCACGTCAAACACCTCCGCAATGGGGCCTTCCATGACCACCTCGCCCACGCCGTCCCAGGTGATGCGGAGCGTGCCGCCATGGAGTGTTATGTCAACAGTGTCGTCCGTGAGGCCGTGGAGGCGCGCGGCCACGGCGACGGCGCAGGCGCCAGTTCCGCAGGCCATGGTCTCGCCGGAGCCGCGCTCCCACACGCGGACGTTGAGGTGGCCGCGGTCAACGACGTTGACGATCTCAAAGTTGACGCGGCGGGGGAAAAATGGGTGGTGCTCCACCTTGGGGCCGACCTGGTGCAGCGGAAAGTCGGCGATTGGGGTAGTGAGGAAGGCGACGGCGTGCGGGTTGCCCATGGAGACGCAGGTGAGGCGCAGGGCGTGGCTGTCCACGGTGAGGAGGTGGTCCATCAAAGGCCCTTCGACAGGCTCAGGGCGAGCGGGTGTATCGCGCAGATCCGCTGATCTAACCCCCGGCCCCTTCCCTGCGAGGGAAGGGGAGGAAGTGGTGAGCATCGCAGTGTTCACCGGGATGTCTGCTGGGCGAAGGATGGGTTTGCCCATGCCGACGCGGGCGCCGGTGATGACGCCGTTGGTGAGGACTGGCTCAACGGTCTTGATGCCGGCGAGGGTCTCCACGCGGAACGGCCTGCCCTTGGGCCGCTGGGCGAGGTTGTTTTCCATGGCGAAGCGGACGAGGCAGCGGATGCCGTTGCCGCACATCTCGCCCTCAGAGCCGTCGGCGTTGAACATCCGCATGCGGATGTCGGCGGTGGTGGACGGCAGGGCGAGGATGACGCCGTCGGCGCCGACGCCCAAGTGGCGGTGGCTGATGGCGCGGGCGACGGCGGGCCAGTCGGCCTGCTGGCGGCCGTCGGTGAAGAGGTAGTCGTTGCCGGCGCCGTGGAGCTTGGTGAAGCGCATAACCTCTCCCCCGGCCCCTCCCCTAAAGGGGGAGGGGAGAAGACTACCGAAGGGGCGGGGCCCCTTGGGGCATCCCCCTTTACTTGGGTGACCGTGTGATTAGTGTAGCGGTGACGGCGAGGGTTGTCAGCTACGCCAGGCCATCTGTCCGAAACGCGGTTGGCGCATCCCGATGCGTCACGCCGGATAAATGTGGGCGGGCAAGAAGACCCTTCGCTGCGCTCCAGGGCAGGCCTCGCCCCTACAGACCTCCGGCGTTTTTTTTCTCAGGTCTGGCAATGAGGAAGGCGGATAGGACTGCCTTGGCCTGCTCATGCACGTCTTGGCCAATGGTGAACCATTGTACTCCAAGGTGTTTGCGCTGGAACCACGTGTACTGCGCCCGCGCTAGGCGGTGGTGGGCGACCTTGATGGCGGCGCGGGCTTCGTCAAGCATGATGTCGCCTGACAGGACGCGCGCCAGCTCCGGGTAGCCCATGCTGGCCTGGAAGATGGGCGTCGCGCCAAAGCCTGCCTGGACCAGGATTCGCACTTCATCAAGCCAGCCCGCGGCGAGCATGGCGTCTACGCGGCGGTCAATGCGCTCGTGCAGCTCCTGGCGCGTGGGTGTTGTCAGGCCGAGCGCCAACGACGTGAAGGGCGGAGGCGTTTTGGCCTTGGATTCGGAGAAGCGGCGGCCCGTGGCGTGATGCACTTCCAGGGCACGGATGACCCGCCGGACGTTGCGCGGGTCAATCGACGCGGCAGCCTCCGGATCAACCTGGCGGAGGCGGGCGTGGAGCGCTTCGGCGCCGCGCTCGCGGGCCTCTGCGCTCAGCCGTTCTCGCAGCGCGGGGTCCGGAGGCGCCTCCGGGGCCTGCCAGCCCTCCAGGAGCGCCCGGACGTACTGGCCGGAACCGCCTACTACGATGGGCAGCTTGTCTCGCCCGTGGACTTCAGCGATGGTGCGGCGGGCCATATTCAGGTAGCAGGCGAGGCCCAGCGGCTCGGAAGGCTCCGCGACGTCGTACAGGTGGTGCGGCACGCGCTGCCGGGCCTCGGGCAGGGGCTTCGCGGTGCCGATGTCCATGCGGCGGTAGAGTTGGCGGCTGTCGGCGTTGACGATCTCGCCGCCTAAGCGTTCGGCCAGGTCGAGCGCCAGGTCGCTTTTGCCGACGCCCGTGGGGCCGACGATGGCGAGGAGGGGCGGCAGGGACATCTTGGGATGTGTCACGCGCTCATTATCCCGCGCCGCGCAGAAGGTGGGAAAGGGCGAGGCCAAGAGCGACGGCGGCGAGGCCGACAACGAGCTGCAGGACGACGTTGAGGGCGGCCTGGGCGACGAGGCCGTCGCGGACGAGGGCGATGGTCTCGTAGCCGAAGGCTGAGAAGGTGGTGAAGCCGCCCAGGAAACCGACGGAGAGGAAGGCGCGGAAGTTCGGAGTGAGCCAGTTACGGCCCTCGGCAAGGCCGAAGAGCAGACCGATGAGGAGGCAGCCGGAAACGTTGACGGCGAGGGTGCCATACGGGAAAGAGGCCTGGAGGGTGGACTGGACGACGCGGACGGTGAGGTAGCGCGCGACGGCGCCGGTGGCCCCTCCGAGGGCGACGAGCAATACTGGGAGCAATCGGTCCTCCGATGACGCGAGGCAGCGTTTCTAGTGCGCCCGTCCCCGCTGGACGCTGACGAGCAGCAGGGCCACCACCGCCGCCGGGATGATCACCGCCGCCGCAACGCCCCAGGAGCGCACTCCAAAGGCGATGCCCAGCACGGCCAACACGCCCACTGTAAGCTCGGGCGTGTCTGCGACAAAGAACTCCCACCAGAACCGGCCAAACCCGACCACGTACCGTTTCATGTCCTGGCCACCGGTGGAGCGACTCCCTTGGCGCGGACCATGAGGCGGATGATGATGAAGGAGACGACGCTGAAGAGTGCGAGAAGCACGAGGATGAAGAGGTCAGCGCCGGGCCATTCAATGCCGGCTCCCTCGCCCATCCAGAAGGCGCCGAAGGTGACGAGCATGACGGCCACCACCAGCTTCATGGAGTTCTCGGGCACCCCGGCCAGCGGCTTCGCGAGCACCAGGCCGACCACCCCGACCACCAGGGCCGCGCCGACGGCGCCAGCGGCGGCGATGCCGACGTGGCCCGCCGGCACGCCGAAGCTGATGACGATGACGATGACCTCAAGCCCTTCAAGGAACACGCCTTTGAAGCTCACCGCGAAAGCAACGGGGTCACGGCGGCCGCGGATGACGGCGGGGGCTTTGGAAAGGGCCTTGACCTCGGCGGCATAGATGCCGGCCTCGTCGTGAAGGGACTTGTAGCCGGATGCGCGTAGCACCGCCTTGCGGAGCCACTGCAGGCCGAAGATGAGCAGCAGCGTGCCGACCACGACGCGGAGAAGGTGGATGGGTACGAAGTTCACGAGCGCAGGGCCAAGCACGGCCACGATGGCGGCCAGCGCAACAAGGGCCACAGCGGTCCCCTCCAGCGTGGAGCGCCACCCGCGCGTGATGCCGGAGGCGAGGATGATGGTCATGGCTTCCACCATCTCCACCACGCTGGCGGTGATGACGGCCACGAGCAGGAACCCAATGCTCACCGTCCCCTCTCCGTCGGTGCCCAACAGAAAGGCTCCTGCACTAGGCATGTTCTCAGATGCAAGAGCCATCGGCGGCGCTTATCAACCATCGCGGTCTGGAGCACGTCACGATCTTGGCGTGCATCATTGCGGAACATTCTATTGCAAGGGTGGGAGCGATTCAAGCGGGGCTATTTCAGCCCCTTGGCGCGCGGAAACGCCTGGACGATCTGCACGAACTCTTGCGCGCGAAGGCTCGCGCCGCCGACGAGCGCGCCGTGAATACAGTCTTCGCGGGCGAAGGACTCAGCGTTGGCGGCGGTTACGCTCCCGCCGTACAGCAGCGGCGTCTCCTGCGCGGCATGCTCGCCGTACTTGGCGGCCAGCGTCCGCAGGATGGCCCCCGTCATCACCTCACGCGCGGTCTCCGGCGTGGCCGCGACGCCCGTGCCGATGGCCCACACCGGCTCGTAGGCAACGGACAACGTGGCTAGCGACTCCACGCCCTGGAGCCCGGCCTCCACCTGCCGCCGGACCACTTCGGCGGCCCTCCCTGACTGACGCTCCGCCAGCGTCTCGCCCACGCACAGGATGGGGCGCAGCCGGTGCGCGAGCGCGGTCCGGACCTTCCGGTTCGCCTGCTCGTCCGTTTCGCCGAAGACGTGACGCCGTTCCGAGTGGCCGATGATGACGTACTCGCACAGGTCTTCCAACATGGCGGCGGAGATTTCGCCCGTGAACGCGCCCTTCTCTTCGTAGTAGAGGTTTTGAGCGCCAGTCAGGACCTTGGAGCCGTCCAGCGCCTTACGCACGGGTGCGAGGAACGGGAATGGCGGACAGAGCACGACGGTGGCCCCGGCCACGGAGTCGGTCAGCGCGCGCACGTCTCGCGCGAGGGCCTGCGCCTCGCGCAGCGTGGTGTTCATCTTCCAGTTTCCGGCGATGATCAGGGGTGGAGGCATGAGACTCCTACGGCCCGAACTTCACGAGCTTGCCCGCGTGGGCCAGGGCCAGCAGCATGGTGTTCACCGACGGCAACCTGCCCAGCGAGCCGCCCGCGCACGCCCGTTCCGTGAAACGCGGCACACTATCCCCCCTCGTGGCCGACGAGTGGATGATGAGCGGGACGGGGTGCCAGCTATGCGCGGCCATGACCGCGGGCGTGGCGTGGTCGCCGGTGACGACGAGGACATCCGGAGCGAGGTTCAACAGCGACGGGATGAAGCGGTCAAGCTCCTCCAGCGCCCGTACTTTCGCGTCAAAATTGCCGTCCTCGCCGGCGGCGTCGGCGGGCTTGTAGTGCAGGTAGAAGAAGTCGTGCTCCTTGAAATGCGTCCGCAGCGACGCAACCTCGTCGGTGAACGTGGCGCCGGTGGGGATGACGCGCATGCCCAGCACGCTCGCGAGGCCGCGGTACATTGGGTACGCAGCGATGGCGGCGGGCTGAAGCGCGTATGCGGCGCCCATTTGCGGGAGCGTGGGCACCTTGGAGAGGCCCCGCAGCGTCACGAAGTTGGCCTGCTCCTGGTCGCGGAGCAGCTCGCGGGCCTGCCCCACGAAGGTGTTGATGGCAGTGGCGGTTCGCTCCGCCTTCGACTTTAGCGCCTTGGCCTTCAACGCGGGGACGTCCTGGCGGTTGGGGTCAGTGTCGGAGACGTCCTCGCTCAGGCCATCGCCGCGCAGGACCAGCGCGAAACGGTGCTCCTTGCCTGGGTGCGCCTCAATCCGCACGCCTTCCACGCGGATGGTGTTGAGGCGCTCGCAGAGCTTGGCGCTGACCTCGCTGGCGACGCGGCCAGCGCGCCTGTCCACCAGGACGCCGTCGGCGGACACGGTGCAGAAGTTGCCCCGCGCAGCCACGTCGCCCTGATGCAGGGCGATGCCGGAGCCTAGCGCCTCCAGCACGCCGCGGCCGATGTAGTACTTGATCGGGTCGTAGCCGAAGAGCGCCAGGTGGCCCGGCCCGCTGCCCGGTGCTACGCCGGGCACGACCGGCGTCACGAGGCCCGCCGCGCTGTGCTGCGCGAGCTTGTCCAGGTTGGGAAGGTGGGCCGTCTCAAGCTCTGACTTGCCTGTCTCGGGATGCGGTATGCCTCCGAGTCCGTCAACAACGAGCATGAGGATGCGTGAGGGCGTCTTCTGGACGATGCTGGAGAGGTAGGGAAAGTCTATCACCGGCTCACCCTCCGACTGGATGCTTACCCTTCAAGGCCGCCACGCCTGGCAGCTCTTGGCCCGCCAGGCACTCAAGAGTCGCGCCGCCGCCCGTGGAGACGTGGCTGAAGCGCCCTTCTACACCCAACGCCTCCACGACTTCGGCGGTTGAGCCGCCGCCCACAATGGTGGTCACGTCCTTCAGCCCTGTCAGCTCGTCCACGAGCTTTCGCGTGCCGTGCGAGAATGCAGGCACCTCAAAAATCCCCATAGGGCCGTTCCAGAACACGGTCTTCGCTCTGCGCAGCTCGGCTGAGAAGGCCTCAATCGTCGCGGGGCCGACGTCAACAATGGCGCATCCTGCCGGGACGTGGTCGGCAGGGACGACTTGGGTCGCCACGTCGCCTTTCAGTTTGGACGGGTCCTTGGCGCTGGCAGGCAACAGGGTCACGACGACGTCAGTTGGCAAAAGCAGCTTGACGCCTCTGGCCTGGGCCTGCTGCATGGCCTTGCCCGCGAACGGGATGGCGTCCGCCTCCACGAGCGAAGCGCCGGTTGCCCAGCCCTTGGCCCTAAAGAACGTCGCGGCCATTCCACCGCCAATCGCCAGCGCATCCACGCGGTTGAGCAGGCTCTCCACGACGGCGACTTTGTCGCTAATCTTGGCGCCGCCCATGATCGCAACGAGGGGTCGCCGAGGGTTGTCCAGCACGTGCGAGAGCATCGCAAGCTCTTTCTCTAGAAGCAGGCCCGCCACCGAGGGCAGGTGCTGGGCGACGCCGACGGTGGACGCGTGGCTCCGGTGCACAACGCCGAACCCGTCTTCAACGAAGAGGTCCGCGAGTGAGGCGAGATCCCGCGCGAAGTCGGGGCTGTTCTTCTCATCGCCAGGGTGGAAGCGAACGTTCTCCAGCAGCAGTACTTGACCAGGTTTGAGCGTTGCGACCGCGGTCTGCGCTACCGGGCCGACACAGTCGCCGGCGAAGGCCACGGACATGCCGAGCAGCTTCTGGAGCTCGTTGCGGACGGGCAGGAGACTCCACCCCTCCACCATCTTGCCACCAGGCCGCCCAAGGTGGGAGCAGAGGACGACTTTTGCGTTATGTTGAACGAGATACGCGATGGTTGGAAGCGATGCGCGGAGCCGGCTCAGGCTTGCAACCGGCCCACCCTCGGAGTTGATGACGTTGTAGTCCACGCGGACCAGCACGCGCTTCCCAGCGACCTGTACGTCCTTCAAGGTCTTGATCGTCACGCTTCCCTCCTGGACGGGCGAGTGGACTCTGGAGACCGGAATCCCGCTTTACGGTGAAGCGCCGAATGCCATTGGCGATTCCACTGGCCATGACCGGCTTTTCATCCTATCTGCTCCTCCGTCAAGCATCTGAGAGGAGTATCGTCACACCCGAAATGCTATATCGGCGCTGGCGACCTCGCTTCTTCAAGGAGAAACGCGAAGAGGTCTCTGAGATTTCCTAGAGGGCCCCCGGATAGTGCAGCGGAGTCAAGGTGACGAGAGGCCTGCTCCCGCCAGGTGCCGAGGTGCTGCTCGCTGGTCTCTCTAGCGCCAAGGGACGCCAAAATCGTCGCGATCTGGGGAAGGTTTGCAGGCTCCAGCATGCGTTGCATGTACATCCCGCCAAGCTCCCGCTTCACTTTAGGTTGAGCTGACGGGAACGTCAGCACAAACGGCAGGAGCTTGCGTTTGTTCAAGACATCGCCGGGGATCGGGTCGTTGTCGCGTCGCTCCCAGAGCACGGCGATATCCGCCTGGGCTTGGATGGCCAGGCCCAGGGTGCGGCCTGCCTGCCGAAGGGCGCTTGCTTGTTCAGGCTGCGAGCCGCCCAGCAGCGCGCCCATTTCCAGCGCGCAACCCAGCAGCGCGCCGATCTTCCCCTCGGCGATGCGAATGTAGGTGTCCAGGGAGACGTCCAGCCGCTCTTGGAGGCTGAGGTCCTGGTACTGGGCCTCGCACACCTCCAGACATGCTTTGTCCATGCGCGCGAGGAGGTCCAGAACCTGCGGCGCGGCGACACCCACGTCGCTCAGGCGGACGAGCGAGAGGCGCGCTAGAGCGTGGAGGCCGTCGCCGGCGTTGATGGCCTGGGCGGGGCCCCAGACCCACCACACGGGGAAGCGGCGGGAGTTGTTAGGCGTCCCGTCCTGGATATCGCTGTGCACTCGGATGAAATGGCGCGCCAGCTCAAAGGCGGCGGCGGCGGGCATGACGTTGGACAGGGCACCGCCTGCGGCCTCGGCGGCCAGCGCGCAGGCGACGCCGTGGTGTTGGAGACTGGTCGCGTTGGCGGGCTGGCCGTGCTCGTCCGTCCAACCGAGCTGGTACTCCACCATGCGGTAGAGCGGCTGGGTTCGGCTTTCCAGAAGTGAACGGAGCTCCCGCTGTAGCTCAGGTTCAATTCGGCCGAACGATGAGGGGACCTGCATGCTACGGGACCCGCTGGGGGTGCTGTTCCAGGTCCTTGATCTTGGCGACGCGGTTGGCGTGCCGAGCGCCTTCCGGCTTTTCGCCGTCCCAACGCGTGGCGAGGAAAGTCTTGACCAGCTCTCTGGCTTTGCCGGCGGGGATGGACTCGCCGCCGAGGCAGAGGACGTTGGCGTCGTTGTGCTCGCGGGCGCGGCGGGCGTTGTCGGGGTCGTAGCAGAGCGCGGCGCGGACGCCGGTCACTTTGTTGGCGCTGATACTCATGCCGATGCCGTTGCTGCAGATGAGGACACCGCGCTCGGTCTGCCCCCGGCTGACCGACTCGCCGACGTCCCTCGCAACGTCGGGGTAGTCCACCGACGCCGTGTCATGGCAACCGAAGTCCTTGACCTCGTGGCCGCTTTCCTTCAGTGCCTGGACCAACGCCTCTTTGAGCGCGTAGCCCCTGTGGTCAGCGCCGATGGCGATGCGCACGCTGCCTCCATAATACCTATCCGCAGATTTCGCAGATTGCACAGATTAGGGGGTTGACCTCTCCCCCTGACCTCTTCCCGAGGCGAGGAGGGCAAGATCGGGGCTCAGAAGTGGAGGCCGCAGGCGGCTTCCAGCGCTTCTTTGGAGATTGCCCCTGCCCTCACTATTCTAGGCGACGGCCCGGTCAAGTCAAGGACGGTGGACGGCTGTCCTGCGGGAAGGCCACCACCCTCTATGACCAGGTCTACCATCTCGCCGAGTTGGCTGCGGACATCAGCGGCGGTGCGAGGGTCTGGGCCACCGCTCTTGTTGGCGCTCGTGCCGGTTATGGGCGCGCCGAGCCGCCGCGCCAGCTCGCGTGGCACGGGGTGGTCCGGCACGCGCACGCCCACTTTCCAGCCGCGGCCTGACACGAGCTCCGGCACTTTTGCGGAGCGCGGAATGACCAGTGTCAGCGCGCCGGGCCAGAAACGTTCGGCCAGCACGCGCGCCAGGGGCGGCACCTCCGACGCCACCTGGGCCAGCGCGTCAGCGTCGGCGAGGAGCAGCGGCAGCGGCATGCCGTGCGGCCGGCCCTTGATGACGAACACCCGCTCCACAGCCGCCTCGTTGAAGGCGTCGGCGCCGAGGCCGTAGAGCGTGTCCGTCGGGTAGGCGACGACGCCGCCCTCGCGAAGGAGGTCCACGGCGAGGGCGATTTGGCGTTCCAGGGCGGGGGCCAACTGGTTGCTTAAGGGTGCGGCAGCCAAACTACTCCTTTACCACGGTGTGGAACCGCTTGACCAACTCTAGTATAGGTGCTAGCGTGAGAAAAACGTGGGGATCGGGAGGCGCAATGGCGGACGCAGCCAGCTCAACAGCGGGGCGGCGAGTGCGAGCCAGCGACGACGTAGAGGTCTCAACCTATCTGGGGATCGCCAAGGAGCGGAGCGCGCCGCAGGTGGACCGGCCTGTGGTCACCAAAGTCCACGACGAGGCCATCGTCGTTGTGGACTTTGGCTCGCAGTACAGCCGCCTGATCGCTCGCCGCGTCCGCGAGTGCCACGTGTACTGTGAGATCATCCCCCACGACGCGCCGCTTGAGTCGCTCAAGCACCTGACCATCAAGGGCGTCATCCTCTCCGGTGGCCCCGCGAGCGTGTACGAGGCGGACGCGCCCCTCATCCACCCATCCATCCTCGCCAGCGGCCTCCCGATCCTTGGCATCTGCTACGGGATGCAGGCGCTGGCGCACCAGCTCGGCGGCCAGGTGACGCCTGGCGCGCACCGCGAGTACGGCCACGCGGTGCTCCACCAAAACACGCCCGACCATCCGCTTTTCCACGGTCTGCCACCATCGCTGCCCGTGTGGATGAGCCACGGTGACCACGTCGCCACGGCGCCGCCGGGCTTCCGCAGCCTGGGCTACACAGAGAACTCGCCCATCGCCGTCATGGGGAACGACAAGGGCGTCCTGGGGTTGCAGTTCCACCCGGAGGTCGTCCACACCCCGGCGGGCAAGACCATCATAGAGAACTTCCTGTACAAGGTCTGCGGCTGCCACGGGACCTGGACCCCGGGGAACTTCATCGCGGAGAACACTCAGGAGGTGCGGCAGCGGGTGGGAGACGGCCGCGTCCTGTGCGCCCTCTCCGGCGGCGTGGACTCGGCGGTCGTCGCTACGCTCGTCCACAAGGCCGTCGGCGACCAGCTCACATGCATCTTCGTGAACAACGGGCTGCTGCGACGAGAGGAGCCGGAACGCGTGCTCAAGACCTTCCGCGCTCGCAATGACCTCAACCTGGCGTACGTGGACGCCACGGAGGAGTTTTTGGGCAACCTCCGCGGGGTCACCGACCCGGAGGAGAAGCGCAAGATCATTGGGCGCACGTTCATCAACGTGTTTGAGCGCGAGGCCATCCGGCTGGGCCAAGTGGACTTTCTGGCGCAGGGCACGCTCTACCCGGACGTGATTGAAAGCAAGACCTCGGAAAGCAAAGCCTCGTCCAAGATCAAAACGCACCACAACGTGGGCGGGCTGCCCGAGGTGATGAAGCTCCAGCTCATTGAGCCGTTGCGCTACCTGTTCAAGGACGAGGTGCGTGAGGTTGGTATTGCGCTTGGCCTGCCGGAAGAGATGGTGTACCGCCAGCCGTTCCCGGGGCCGGGCCTCGCCATTCGCATCATCGGCGAGGTGACGGCGGAGAAGCTGGAAGTGCTGCGCGCCGCCGACTGGGTGGTGATGGACGAGATCAAGGCCGCTGGCCTTTATCGCCAGCTCTGGCAGAGCTTTGCCGTACTCACCGACAGCCGCAGTGTGGGCGTGATGGGTGACTTCCGCACCTACGGGAACGTCATCGCCATTCGCGCGGTCACGTCTGAGGACGCGATGACGGCGGACTGGGCGCGGCTGCCGCACGACGTGCTGGCGCGAATCTCCAGCCGCATCGTCAACGAGGTGCCGCAGGTGAACCGAGTGGTGTACGACATCACGTCCAAGCCGCCCGGGACGATTGAGTGGGAATAACCTGACCCTCACCCCGTCCCTCTCCCAAGGGGAGAGGGCTAATGCGCGACAAGCAAGAAGGGGACGGCACACGCCGTCCCCTTCTTGCTTGGGTTGCTTTAGTGGTGTTGCTTACCGCTGCTTTGGCGCCTTGCCTGGATCAAGCATCGTGAGCCAGGTGGGGCCGTTCAGGCTGGCCCACCAGGCGACCTGGTGCGCGGCGCCGTTCATCTCCCACGGCTGCATGAGCTGGAAGGAGGCGGGCGGCGCAACACGGAGCAGATAGACCTGGTCAAGCTCACGCTGCTCAACCTGCCAGAGAAGGCCCGCGCGCTTGGCGGCATCAAGCTCGCCGCGGACCTTGGGGTAGATGTCGGTCATGAACTGGTCGTCCACGTTCTGGAAGTTAAGTCTGTTGCCCTTGACGAAGTGGCCCACGGCGGCATCACCCTCCGCCCAGAAGCTGACGTTCCAGCCGTACTGGTAGTACACGCCATCCCACGTCCGTTCGTACAACATGCTGGCGTAGGGAACGGGTTCCGCGATCTGAATGGTCACGTCTATGCCCAGGTGCTTTTTCCAGTTGGACTGGAGGAAGAGCATCTCTTCATTGGGACCACCGGATGAAAAGAAGCTGGGCAGGACGAGGTTCAACTTGAACCCGTTCTCGTAGCCGGCTTCTTTTATAAGCCCCTTGGCCTTGGTGGGGTTGAACTTGTACCACGAGCCCGCCTGCTCCAGGGTGTAGTACCAGTCTGCGCCAAAGAAGTCACGGCTGACGATGTTGGGGAAGTAGGCAAAGCCCTCCTGCCCGATCTGCCACATAGCGGGGTGTTCCATGGTCAGGGCCATGGCGCGGCGCACGCGGACATCCGACATCGGACCCTTGAGCTGGGGCCGGAGGACGGATGTGCCGGCGAGTACCACCTGGGACATGATCTGGACGCCGGACACTTTCTGCGCAACGCTCTTCATCTCCGTCTCAGTGCCCTGGATGGAGTAGTTGTCCAGCTGCCCGGTGATGAAGCTGCTTTTGACGGCAGCGGGGTCAGGGATCTGTATGCCGACGATGCGATCAACGTAGGGGAGGCCCCTCAGGTGGAATTCCTGGTTCTTTACAAGGAGCATGCGCTCGCGGAGTACCAGCTCCTTAATGAGGAAGGGGCCGGGTGAGACCAGCTTGCCGGTCAGGCACCCCTTCTCGTCGTAGCATTCTTTGGGGAAGATACCCATGGAGCTATTGGACATGTGCCGCATGAACTCGGCGACCGGGGACTGAAGCGTGACCCTGACCGTGCTCTTGTCCACGGCCTCAAACTTGTCCACCAACTGGAAGTTGTCCTTGAGAATGCCTTCCTTCTTGGTGGTCTCCAGGAACCAGGCCACGTCCTCCGCGGTCACAGTCCGATCGGCGCGGGCCATGGGCGGGACGGCGGGCCAGATCACGCCCGGCCGGATGTGGAACACATACGTGGTTTGGCCCGTCTGCTCCCAGCGGTCAAAGACGCCGGGGATGATGGCGATGGACTGGTTGTTGCCGTACTTGCCGCCGCAGCGGCTGAAGTCGGCGTCGCGGTCAACCATGCTGCACCGGCCCATGTCAAACAGCAGCAGCATCCCCGCGTAGGACGGGCGGCTGAGCACCTGGTTGCCAAGGAGGTTCAGGTTCACGGGAGTGAACACCGCGCTGGTGCGGAACTCTCCACCGTACTGGGCCTTGGTCCAGAGCGGCAGCTTGGTCTGGTGGTACTTGTAGATGATCTGGATGCCGGGCTCTTGCGACAGCTGCTTGGCAAAGAGCGGTGGGCCTCCCGGAACGAGCGGCTGTCCGTCCGGGTGGGCAAGGAACGCTGTGAGCGCCGAGGAGGGAGACTCAACGCCCGTTGCTCCGGAGAGGGCAGGCACCGCCGGTGCCGGGGTGGCAGGCACCGCCGGTGCCGGGGTGGGAGTCACCGCGGGTGCTGCGGGAGCGGGGGACGGGACCGGCGCCGTGGTCGGGGTCTCACTCTGGGCGCAGGCGACGGTCAACGCCAAAAGAACGAGCAGCCCAACGACTGATGTGCGGACCAAAGGCTTCCACAACATAACCTTTCGCCTCCAACGAACGAATGTGGGAATCTTCTCAGCGGTATTAAATTACAGGGCAGTAATCGCCTTGTCAAGGCGCAGACAGTAGCAATATTCGTTGAAATGCTCTTGGAGTGCCTCTTGTTAGGCTCCGTCTATCGGGGAGCACTACCCCTTCGAAACATTGTTGATTCGCTAGTGGTATTGCACATGAACGGCCGGTATGGCTTTACAATGGCAGCGATGAACGTGTTGCTCGTTGGCTCAGGCTCTCGCGAACACGCCATTGCCTGGAAGCTGGCGCAGAGCGCGCAGGTGACCCGGCTCTCCATCGCCCCCGGCAACGCCGGAACCGCGCAACTGGGCGTAAACCTCAACATCCCATCCACGGACATCTCCGGGCTTCTGGACGCAGTCCGCGTGCGCTCCATAGACTTCACCGTCGTCGGGCCGGAGACCCCGCTGGCTGCGGGCATTGTGGATGCGTTCCGACGTGAGGGCCTGGCTATCTGCGGGCCAACCCAGGCCGCGGCGCGGATCGAGTCGTCCAAGGTGTTCGCCAAAGAGCTGATGCTGCGCTACGGCATCCCGACCGCGCCGTTCCGGGTCTTCAGCGATTCGGGCGAAGCGAAGCGTTATGTAGAGTCTCGCCCCGCGCCGCTGGTGGTGAAGGCGGACGGCCTCGCGGCGGGCAAGGGCGTCACCGTCTGCCAGACTCGCGAGGAGGCGCTCAACGCCGTTGCCGACGCGATGGAGCGGAAGCTGTTTGGCGCGGCGGGAGAGCGCATCCTCATTGAGGAGTGCCTGACCGGGCGCGAGGTGAGCGTCTTTGCGTTTACGGATGGCGTGCACATCGCGCCGCTGGTGGCCGCGTGCGACTACAAGCGCATCTTTGACGGCGACCGGGGGCCGAACACCGGCGGCATGGGGAGCTACTCGCCGCCGGAGTTCTGGAACGCCGAGCTCGCCGGCACGGTGTTGCGCACGGTCGTCCAGCCGACGGTGAGGGCGATGGCGGAGGAAGGCTGTCCGTTCCAGGGTGTGCTCTACGCCGGGCTGATGCTGACGCCGCAGGGGCCGCAGGTGATTGAGTTCAACTGCCGCCTGGGAGACCCGGAGACCCAGGCGCTGATGCCGCGGCTGAAGTCTGACCTCCTTGACATCTTCCTCGCCATCGCGGACGGCGCGTTGGACAAGGTCGCGGTTGAGTGGAGGCCGGAGGCGTGCGTTGGGGTGGTGCTCGCCTCGCGCGGGTATCCCGGCGATTACCCGCGCGGCGTGCCAATCCACGGCCTGGACACCGCGAGGCCCGGCGCTGTGGTCTTCCACGCGGGCACGGCCAGGCGCACGGACGGGACGGTGGTGACGGATGGAGGGCGCGTCCTTACCGTTGCGGCGCTTGGGGAAACGCTGGAGGACGCGAGGGGGAAAGCGTACCAGGGAATCCAGGACATCCGCTTTGACGGCTCGCAGCACCGGAGCGACATAGCATTGCTTGAGCGTTTGCCATCGGCGCCGCGCGGGAAGAACCGGTAGCTGGCTGGCGGTGTTGAAGCCTTCGGCCAGCGCTGGTTGGTGGTGGACGAAAACCGTCCCTTCCGCGACAATGGGACTGGCCAAGTTCGCAGAACCAGTTCGAGAAGGCTGAGCGCAACGAGGAGGACTTCATGCCGCTGGTCGGCATCGTCATGGGCAGCCGTTCCGACGAGTCGTACGTCCAGGAGACGCAGAAGGCGCTGGACGAGCTCCACATCACCTATGAGACCACCGTCTGCTCCGCGCACCGCAACCCGGAGGGGGTCCGTGCCTACGCCACGAGCGCCAGGGAGCGCGGCATTGAGGTGCTCATCGCGGAGGCGGGTGGCGCAGCGGCGCTGCCGGGGGTGCTCGCAAGTTGGACGAGCCTGCCGGTCATTGGCGTCCCGCTGCCCACGAGCGAGCTCAAGGGGATTGACTCCCTGCACGCGATCGCGCAGATGCCGCCGGGGGTGCCCGTCGCCTGCATGGCCGTCGGGAACTGGGGCGCGCGCAACGCCGCCTACTTTGCGGCGGCCATTCTGAGCATCGCTCATCCGTGGGTCCGAGAGCGGTACGACGCCGTCCGCGAGGCGCAGAGCAGGAGGTAGCGTGACACTGCAAGGCGTCGCCCTCTTGGTGGACTTTGACGAGACAGCCTCGGCGGACAACGTTGCGGAGATGCTGCTCGGGCATTTCGCGCGAAACGGCTGGGTGCAGATGCAGACGCGGTTCCGCGCCGGTGAGATAGCGTTGCGCGAGTACCAAGAGTCCGCGTTTG
Source organism: Dehalococcoidia bacterium (assembly GCA_009693045.1). Lineage (GTDB taxonomy): Bacteria > Chloroflexota > Dehalococcoidia > Lucifugimonadales > SHYT01 > SHXZ01. The sequence continues at coordinate 66,335 of SHXZ01000010.1, forward strand.
CGATGGTGTCGGCCTCACCGGAGACGATGGCTGCGTACGCGGCGGAGCACGCCCGCTTGCGGCCAGGGTTCCGGGAGCTGGTTGAGGCGTGCAAGGCCAAAGGAACGCCGATCGCAGTGGTCTCCGGCGGGCTGGACTTTTATGTACAGTCCGTCCTGTCGCGCAACGGTCTTGGGGACATGACGTTCTTCGCTGTGGGCACGCGGAGCGGGCCGGAGGGCCTGCGCTACTCTTATCCGCTGGCCACGGAGACGTGCCGGCAGTGGGGGAACTGCAAGTGCTCCATCGTGGAGCGGTACCGCCAGGAAGGGCACAAGGTCGTGTACTTTGGCGACGGGCGGAACGACGTGTGCCCAGCCTCCAAGGCGACCTTCGTCTTCGCCCGCAAGCGGTTGCTTGAGCACTGCCGGAGCACGGGGCTGCCGCACGAGGCGTTTGAGGATTTTTTCTCGGTGATGCACGCGTTCGCGAGTGTGGGCCACCCTATTCACACCTATCTCAACGGCCGTCATCCCGAAGCACCCGCAACGGTGATGGGAGGTCAGCATGATTGACCGGTACGCGCTGCCGAAGATGAAGCACGTCTGGTCGGACGAGGCGAAGTACGACGTGTGGCTGAAGGTGGAGCTGGCCGTCTGCCAGGCGTTGGCGGAGAAGGGGGTCATCCCCGGGGACGACTGGGAGAAGCTCAGCCACGCCACGTACGACCTGGTGCGGCTGAACGCCATCTTCCAGCGGACCAAGCACGACATGACGGCGTTCACGCGTTCCATTACGGAGCGGTTGGGGCCGGAGGGGCGGTGGGTGCACCACGGGCTGACGTCGCAAGATGTGTGGGACACGGGCACGGCCCTGCAGATGCGCGAGGCGGCGAAGATCCTTGACGACGACCTGGGCGCGCTGGAGGGCACGCTGAAGACGCAGGCGGTCCGGTATAAGGACACGTTGACCATCGGGCGGACTCACGGCGTCCACGCGGAGCCGACGGTGTTCGGGCTGAAGTTCGCGGGGTGGCTGGACGAAGTGCGGCGCGGGCGGAAGCGGCTCTCGCTGGCGACGGCGGAGGCGACGGTGGGGAAGGTGTCCGGGGTGGTGGGAACGCACGCCACGGTCCCGCCGGACGTGGAGGCGCGGGTGTGCGAGCTACTGGGCATCGGATTGGAGCCGGTCTCCACTCAGGTGGTGCACCGGGACCGGCACGCGCAGTTCGTGATGACGCTGGCGCTCATCGCGGCGTCGCTGGAGAAGTTCGCGACGGAGATACGCCACCTCCAGCGGACCGAAGTGCACGAGGTGGAAGAGCCGTTCGGGGAGGAGCAGACGGGCTCGTCCGCGATGCCGCACAAGCGCAACCCGGAGCTGACGGAGCGGGTGTGCGGCCTGGCGCGGCTCATCCGCGGGCACGCGGTGACGGCGCTGGAGAACGTGGCGTTGTGGCACGAGCGGGACATCTCGCATTCGTCGGCGGAGCGGATTATTCTGCCCGACGCGTGCATGGCGTTGGACTACATCCTCAACATCTTCACTGATGTGGTGGAGGGGTTGCAGGTGTTCCCCGACCGTATCCAGGCCAACTTGGAGATGACGCGGGGGCTGGTGTTCTCGCAGCGAGTGCTGCTGGCGCTGATTGAGAAGGGGATGTCGCGCGAGGAGGCGTACAAGGTGGTGCAGGGCCACGCGATGCGAGCGTGGGACAGCGGGCTGGACTTCCGCGAGCTGCTCCGAAACGACACGCGTGTGCGCGAGCGGCTGCCCGGCCGCAAGCTTGAGGACCTCTTTGATTACACGTACTACACGAGGTACACGGACGAGTCGTTCAAACGGGTGGGGCTAAACTAAGAGACGATTCATGCGTAGATACCCTCTCTGGCTGAGAGAGGGTGAGAGTGAGGGATATAAAGCCCCATGACGACTACGATTCATAAGACCGACTTGCCGGGCCTGCTTCACCGGGGCAAGGTGCGCGACACTTATGCCCTTGGCGACGACCTGCTGCTCATGGTCGCCACCGACCGCATCTCGGCCTTTGACCTCGTGCTGCCGACGGCCATCCCGTCCAAAGGCCTGGTGCTCTCGGCCATGTCGGCGTTCTGGTTCCGCAGGACGGCGGCCATAATGCCGAACCACTTGCTCGCTTACCCCGCCAAGGAGGCAGTCGCAAAGACGAACGGCGCTCATCGCCTGGCGGGCATGGCTGCCACGTTCGTCAAACAGCTTCCGAAAGCCGTCGCCGACCGCGCCATGGTCGTGCGGCGGGCGCAGCGGGTGGACGTGGAGTGCGTGGTGCGCGGCTATATCACCGGCTCTGCCTGGGCCGAATACCAGAAAAGCGGCACGGTCCAGAGCCAGCCCATGCCGAAGGGTCTGCGCGACGGCGATAAGTTCCTTGATCCTTTGTTTACGCCCACAACCAAGGCCGAGCAGGGCCATGACATGCCGTTGACCAAGCAGCAGCTCGCCGACATGGTGGGCGCGGAGCTGGCAAGAGAGCTGGAGCAGAAGACCCTGGCCGTGTACCGCGCAGCGCATATGTACGGGCTGGAAAAGGGCGTCATCATCGCCGACACCAAGATGGAGTTCGGTCAGGTGGACGGGCAGCTCATCCTCATTGACGAGCTGCTGACGCCCGACTCCAGCAGGTTCTGGGACGCGTCGGGCTGGGCGCCGGGCAAGAGCCAGTCGAACTTTGATAAACAGTTCGTCCGCGACTGGCTGGTCCAGAGCGGGTGGGACCGGGAGCCTCCCGCGCCCGCGCTGCCCGCCGACGTGGTGGAAAAGACCCGGCATCGGTACTTTGACGCGTATCGCAGGCTCACCGGCCAAGAGCTACAGGAGGGATCGTGACCGTTCGCAGGCAGGCCAAACCCACCCGGCGCAGGCCGCCGGAGCAGGTCAAGCGCCGCTCCAACGAGCGGGTCCGAAAGCGTCTTGTCCGTTACGGCGCCATCGCGGCGGTAGGAGTCATCGGCGCGCTCATCATCGTCGCTCTTATCTTGCCCAGCATCAGCCGCGGCATGTTCAGCAACAACGCCAGTCCCACCGGTGTGCCGCAAGGTCCAGGCGCCGTCTTCGCGGACATGGGACAACAGCACATCCCTCAGGCCGAGCACGCGGCCGACAACACGTATAACTCCGTTCCGCCGACGTCAGGCAACCACTGGCCTGTCTGGGCCAAGTGCGGCGTCCACGACGAGCCTGTCGCCAACGAGCTTCAAGTCCACAACCTGGAGCACGGCTTCGTCGTCATCCAGTACAAGACGGACGACAAGGCCACGATTGACCAGCTGAAGCAGGTTGCCGAGAAGCTACCCGGCTGGCCCAACTTTTACATGCTGGCGCCGTACCCAACGATGGAGCCGACCATCGCGCTGACGGCCTGGCGGGTGATGCAGAGCCTCGCCACGGTGGACGAGAAGGCGATCCAGGACTTCGCCAAGGCGCATCGGACGCAGGGGCCGGAGCTTGGCGCGCCCGGGTGCTAGGCAGGGCAATGCCCCGTTCGCTTCGCTCAGGGCAGGCTCTTCACTCTGCACCGCGAAGGATGTGTCTAAGTGGAAGCTAAGTCCCGCGCGCGGCAGGAAAAAGACGTCAAGGTAGGGGCGACTGGCCAGTCGCCCCTACATGCGGGAGGACGACGTGCAGTTCTTGGCTAAGGTCTACGTGACGCTGAAGCCCGCGGTGAATGACCCGCAGGGGTTGACGGTGCTCGGCGGGCTCAAGACGCTTGGGTTTCAGTCGGTGAGCAGCGTGCGGGTGGGCAAGTACCTGGAGCTTACGCTGGAGGCCACGGACCGGACGATGGCGGAGGCGGAGGCGCAGGAGATGTGCCGCAAGCTGCTGGCGAACCCGGTGATTGAGCTGTTCCGCGTGGAGGTGGGCGAGGCGGCAGCGGCGAGGCGGTGATGCTTACAAGAGGCGGACTGCTCGGACACGTAGGGGCGCACGGCCGTGCGCCCCTACGTGCGTCTGGGCTACAGAAGGCCTACCCGCTGATCGTCCCCTTCGTGCTGGGCACGCCGCCCTGGCGGGGGTCCAGCTCCACGGCGTCCCGCAGCGATCGCGCTATGGCTTTCATCGCCGCCTCCGCGATGTGGTGGTTGTTCTTGCCTGACAGCACACGCACGTGGAGGTTCATCCGCGCTTCCACGGCGAAGGCCTCTAGCAGGTGCGGCACGACCTCAACGGGCAGGTCCTCAACATTCTCGCCCGCCCAGGCGAAGTCCAGCGCCGCGTAGCCGCGCCCGCTCAGGTCCACCGCCACCATCGCCAGCGCCTCGTCCAGCGGCACGATGGCGTGGCCCATCCGGCGGATTCCCTGCCCGTCTCCCAGCGCTTCACGCAGCGCGCGGCCCAGCACAATACCGATGTCCTCGGCCACGTGGTGCCAGCCGGAGGCGTCGCGCTCGGCCCGCACCGTGAGGTCAATCAGGCTGTGGCGCGAGAGCTGGCTCAGCAGGTGGTCCAGCATCCCGTTGCCGGTGCTCACCTGGTAGGCGCCGGCGCCGTCAAGGGCGATGGTGACGCTGATCTTCGTCTCGCGGGTCTGGCGGCCCACTGTGGCGCGGCGGTCTGGCATGGCCTAGCTCCTACCTGTGCGTCCTGAAGAGACCGGCGGGGCGTTTATCCGTTTGATTTGCTTTTCACAAGGATTTGTTTTCAAGGCTGTGAAATTGCCCTTGTTTGTCCTGAGCATTTGTTTCCCAAGCTGGGGAATTGCTTCGGTTTGTGCTGTGATGGCCTATGGCCTTGGTTACGACGGGATGAACGCCGTGCCGAGAGCCCAAAACATTTTTATGCTTGCGATGGGCAGCGCATCCACCGGGGTCCGCGTGAGCAGCGATGCTTCCAAGCTATGTGGAGAGATTCCTCGCCTCGCTCGGAATGACAGAGTGAAGCCCGTTTGAGCCATTCCTGCCGCCTTTCTGTTGAGTTGGGCGTCACTCTTAAAACGTAAGAACTCACGTAAGGTGGAGGTTATTGCAAACCTTCACCTTCTCCTGGAGGGAGAGGGAACTCTGCCTATCAAGACTACAGGAGATGCGGAAACTGCGAAAGCGGCAGATAGCACAATACCAGGAGTTAGCACACCTACGAAGAAAATCACCGCGCGGGGGCAGTCAGGAGTTCGCTGAGCGCCGCGACGACGCGGTCGGTGTGCTCAGGAAGCCCTGCGGTGATGCGCACGCAGTCGTGGATGGGCGGCGTGCTGAAGTACCGCACGAACAGCCCTCGCCGCGCCAGGTGCTCCTGCACTTGCTTGGCGGGCACGGCGCTGAAGCGGCACAGGAGAAAGTTCCCCTTGGACGGGAACACGTGCACGCCCGGCAGCCGGTGGAGAAGCCCTTCAAGGCGCACGCGCTCCTCCACGATGGTGCGGACGCGCTGGAGCAGCAGGTCGGTATCGTCCAGGCTGGCGTAGAGGGCCACTTCGCTGGCGACGCTCAGGTTGTACGGCGGCTTGATCGCCATGAGCTGCTGTACCAGGTCAGGCGACATCATGCCGTAGCCAAGGCGGATGCCCGCCAGCCCGGCCCACTTGCTGAAGCTTCGGAGCACCACTAGGTTTTTGTACTCGTCCAAAAGCGGCGCGGCGGTGAAGCCGCTGAACTCGTGGTACGTCTCGTCCACCACCACCAGCGGCCCAAGCTCGGCGAGCCGGCGGATGGCCGACTCCGGCGTCAGCGTGCCGGTCGGGTTGTTGGGGTTGCACAGGAAAATGATTTTCGTCCGGGCGTCCACGGCCTTCTTTACCGCGTCAAGACGTACCTCAAACAGCTCTTCGTCGCGGGGGACCGGGATGAGGTGGCCACCCTGCATCCGAGCGCCAACGGAGTACATGCCAAACGTGGGCGGCAGGTCTATGACCCGGTCGCCCACGCCCACCGTCAGGCGCATCAGCAGGTCAATCAGCTCGTCGCAGCCCGCCCCGGCGATGACCCGCGACACGTCCACGCCGGCGTAGGCGGCCAGCGCCTGCCGCGCGTCGCGTTGCAGCGGGTCGGGGTAGATGGAAAACCTGCCGCAGGTCGCCAGCGCCGAGGCCACCTTGGGCGACGTCCCGTACGGGTTCTCGTTGGCGTCCAGCTTCGCAACCAGCTCGGGCGGGATGCCAAACCGCGCCGCGACCACCTCGGGCGGGTCCACGCCGTGGTACGGCTCCATGTCCAGGAGGTGCGGCTGCACAAGCTGTCTGAGCACCCTTTTAGGCGCCATGATGCACCTCGTATTGCGGCGTCTGGGTCATGCGGTTCCGGATGGCGGCTGCGTGCCCGTCGAGTCCCTCGGCCTGGGCGATGACGGCGGTCGCCTCCGCGAGGCGCTTCAAGCCCTCCGCGTCCTGGGCAACGATGGCGGTCGTCTTCAAGAACTGCCTGACCCCTAAGGGCGAGCTAAACCGCGCCGTTCCGCCGGTAGGCATCACGTGGCTGGGACCGGCGGTGTAGTCGCCGAGCGTTTCGGGCGAATCGCCGCCGAGGAAGACCGCGCCAGCGTTCTTGACCTTGGCGAGCAGCGCCCACGGCTCGCGGGTGAGCAGGCACAAATGCTCGGGCGCGAAGGCGTTCGCCAGCTCCAGCGCCTCGTCGAGCGACGCCACGAGCACCGCCGCGCCGTTGTCCTCCAGGGACCGCTCCGCAAACTGGCGGCGAGGCGCTGCGGCAAGCTGGCGTTCCAGCTCGCGCTGAACGCGCTCAAGGAGCGTCGCCGAGGTGGTAATGAAGATGGGCGACGCGAGGGCGTCGTGCTCGGCCTGGGCCAGCAGGTCGGCGGCGCAGTGGGCCGGGTCGGCTGTTTCGTCCGCGATGACCACGGTCTCGGTGGGACCGTAGAGACCGTCCACCGCCACGTCACCGTAGACGAGCTTCTTGGCGAGGGTGACATAGAGGTTGCCCGGCCCGCACACGATGTCCACCGCTGGAACGGACTGCGTGCCGTAGGCCATGGCCGCGATGGCCTGCGCGCCGCCGATGCGGAACACACGGTCCACGCCCACGAGGTCGGCGGCGGCCAGGACCGCCGGGTGCGGCCACTGCCCGTCTCGCGCGGGCGAGGCGAGGATGATCTCTTTGACGCCCGCGACCCGAGCGGGGATGGCGGTCATGAGGACGGTGGAGGGGTAGGCGGCGGCGCCGCCGGGGATGTAGATACCCGCGCGTTCCACCGGCAGATAGGCCTCTCCGTACCCCTTCGCGAGGTCCGCCCACGAACGAGGCATGGAGGCGGTATGAAAAGCCCTTACGCGCTCGGCGGCGAAGGCGAGAGCCTTCAGCAGCTCCTTGCTGACCGAGCTACGAGCATCGCGCCAGACCTGGCGTGGCACCTCAAGTCCGCCGGCCACGTCGACCCCATCCAGGCGGCGCGTGTAGTCTCTGAGCGCGTCATCGCCTTTGGCCTTGACGTCGCGGAGGATCGTCGCAACCGCCTCTTCGGGCGTGAGCGCCTTGCCGAACATGCGGCGAATGGACTCGCGCACGGCGGCGGGCGGGTCCTGCCAAGGCCACGCGACGCGGCGGGCGAGGAGCGCGCGGCCTGCCTCCACACCCCGTACTATCCGCACTTGAGGAACTCGCGCCCGACTTGCAGGAAACACGCGGCCGCGCGCTCGCGGTAGGCCGCGACCGAGGCGGGCGGAACGCGTTGGGCAAGCCTGCTCATGCTCTCGTCAACGGCGCCGAGGAACGACTCGGTGGCTCGTTCCGCGGCGTCAAGGTGCTCGTCAAGCTGGCGGCGGCGCGACACGAAGCGGAGACGTTCCCAGGAAAAGTCGCGCGCAAGGAACGTCTGCGTCCACGCGCGCCAGTCGCGCAACGTCGCGGTGGGCATAAACGTTATGCCAACACCTGCTTCCGCCTCGGCCAAGAGCGGAAGGGCGCGATGAAGCTCCTGCTGAATACGCCGGTCCTCGTCAAGCTGCAACGCCCTGTCCAGCACCTTGGCCTCGGCAGCGTCAGAAAAAACGGCGCTGTTCCCAAAGAAGGGACGGTACACCGTGGTGATCCAGCCTTGGTCGGCGATCAGATGGGCGAAGTAGCCCAGGAGAAACGCCACGGTGGGTTCAGGGAGGCGAGCGGCGTCCTGCAACTCGGGGTGCGCTTTGAAAAGCCCGTCAACGCCTGCGGTCATGCCGGCGCTATCTAGGCTCATGTAGTGCGTGTCCTCGCGGGCAGCCTTGGTCATGGCGCGCGAGTCCGGCGCCGTCGCCCCAAGCAGGTAAGCGCCCAGCCACTGGCGCACCACGGGCTGGTCCAGCGATTCCGCCCATTCCAGAGCCAGGCCGACGTGAGCCGGAAGGTTAGGCACGTTGAGCGTCCTCCAGCTCCCTTAGCAAACGGCGGTGCGCGTGGGACTCGCCCCGAAACACGCTCTCAGGATACCCAACGGTGACGAGGTTTGCGCCGGCCTTCCGCAGCAGGTCCACGACATCCTGGACGTGGGAACGGTCGGCGACAACCGTTACCTCCGCACCCAGCGCGTACCCGCCATCCGGGCTCGTCTGGAGACCGAACGAGTCGACGCCCAGTTTGGAGCGCATTTCTTCAATCTGGGTTGAGACGCCGCCTTCGGACGCTCTGCGGAGGCTCGCCCGGATGGTGCCCGTCCGCTCGGCGAGGAGCCGGGCTTCAAAACGCTCCAACAGCGAGCGCGTGACATCCACGAGCTCTGGAGACTGCCTGAGCAGCGCCCGGTTGGCGATCAGGCCGGCCCTGGAGGTTATGACGGTGCCGCCCTCAATCCGTCGCAGACCGTTTTCACGGAGCGTCGTGCCGCTCTCGGTGATGTCCGCGATGACGTCGGCGTAGCCGATGCTGGGCGCGGCTTCCAGAGCGCCGCTGGCCTGCACGAGCGTGAAGGCGAGCACGTCGTTGGTGAGGAGGAAGCGCTCAACGAGGCGCGGATACTTGGTGGCCACGCGGAGGCTTCGCCCTTTCTCCGCTAACTCCACCGCCACGTCGGCGAGGTCGGCCATGGAGGTGACGTCAACCCACTCGTCGGGAACGGCCATGACGAGATCGCAGCGCCCGTAGCCGAGGTCGTCCATGACCACAACGGCCTGCGTGCCGTCGCGCCGGTACTCCAGGTACCGGTCCAGCCCCACGATGCCGACCTCGGCGCTCCCCTGTTCCACCACGGCGGTGATGTCGGCGCTGCGCTGGAACAGAAGGACGTTGTTGGGAATGCCGCGCAGCGCGCCGGTAAGGCTCCGCCTGCTCGCGCGCCTGACCGTCAGCCCGCAGTTCTGCAGGAACGTTAGGGTGTCTTCGTAGAGCGCCCCGTCACTGGGCAGTGCGACGCGCAGCATCGTGGGCAGCTCCTTCTACGGGGTATCGTTCCGTTTCACCGGTCTCTTTCATCAGCACGACGCTGTTCAGCCCGGTGGCGCCGGCGTAATCCAGATGGTCGGCAAGCGGCCGGTAGCTGAGGGCTTGCTCCACGGCGTCGCCGCCCAGCCGAAGCGTCTCCGCGGTCCGCAGCGCGGCGCGATAGACCCTCGGCGTCTCAGCGGCCACCAGGATACGGCTGGGCACGCGCCGCCGCGCTTGTCCCCGGCCTGAGGCGTTGATGGCGGCGACGACCTGATCCATGGGCAACGCGAATCCAAGGGCAGGCACGTCCTCGGGAGCGCCGAGCGCCTTGAGCAGCCCGTCGTAGCGGCCCCCGCCTCCGAGGACAGGCCCGGATGGACCCCCGACGTGGAGCTCAAATACAATGCCCGTGTAGTAACCGATGCCGGGTGCGAGGGACATGTCCAGCAACACGTTCGCAGTAGTCCCGCTTTCGGCGTGGTGAAGGCGCAGAGCTTCCATGACCGCTTTCAAACGAGCGAGTTTGGCGGTGTCTATGCGCTGAGATGCAGCTAGCCGGTCCAACGCCGGGAGCACCTCGCCAGCGCCCCCTTGCAACGATGCCACGCGGGCCATCGCCTCCAGAGCCTGGTCAAACCTGGCTCGCTCGTCCCCACGCGCGATCTTGCCTTCCAGACGTCGCGCGATGTCCTCGGGCGAACGCTGGAAGGGCGAGCGCCCGTTGACGTCGTTCCCGCTACCGGCAGGCGGCTTGACCCCGGCGGCGATTCCGGCCAGCGCGTGCCGAACGGCTTCGGCGTCGTTTGCCGTGCGGAGCAGCCCGACGGAGGCGGCCCGCTGCTTCAGGTCCTGGAAGCGGTTACTGCCTTCTTTGAGGGATGAGAGGTTCCTGAGCAGGAACTGTTGCGTGCGTTCGGAGAGTCCAAACGGTGCGAGAAACGACTTGATCACCGCCATATCGGTGAGCACGACGCGCACGTCCGGCAGTCCCAACGCGCCGAGCCCTTTGGCTGCCATGGTGATGATCTCGGCGTCCGCATCCGCCCCGCCGGTGCCGATGAGCTCGCCGCCCGCCTGCCAGAACTGGCGCGGCCTCTGCGGCTCGTCTGGGTAGTAGCGGAAGACCGGCCCGGCATACTGCCACCGCACGGGCAGGGGCCGTTGCCCCCAGCTTTCCCTGAGCAACCGGACGACCGCTGAGGTGAATTCGGGCCGCAGCGCGACGTGGTGTCCACCCGGTTCCACGAAGCTGTACATGCGAGAGGCGAACTCTCCCCCGGCCTTGCGCGCAAATGTCTCGGTGGGTTCCAGAAAGGGCGGCTCAACGACGCGGTAGCCATAGGAGGAAAACACGCCCTGGAGCAGGTCCTGGGCGCGGCGGAGTTGCAGGACCTCCTCTTCGTGAAGGTCCTGCATGCCCAGCAAGCGCCCGGTCGGGATTGCGTCCATAGACCTCATTGACTGATAACAGGCTTTGCTTAGTCATTGTAGCCGAGCGTGACGGCCAGCATCAACGCGGCGCGCTTTTCGGCCCTTGACACCCGTGCTCCGTGCCGCCACAATCCGAGCCGTTCCAGCCACTTACACCCACGTTGGGGCAAGCGGAGCGGCGCGTGACAACACCAGCGCAGCCCAAGAGGGGCAGTCAGTCCGACGGCATCAATTTCGTCTGCTCGGTCCACGGCTGCGCGACAACAAGCCGCAATCTGTTCCGAGTCAACGCGCCGGAGGGACCCGCCTTCCAGTGTCTCCGCCATCTTCTCATGTTTCGCCCGTTGCTGCGCCGCTCACTTCTCACCGCCCTGGTTGTGGGCACTATTCTCACCGCCATCAACCAGAGCGGGCCTATCGTTCGGGGCGACGTTCCCCTCTCGCTGATAGGCCGCATTGTCCTCACGTATTGCGTCCCCTTCTGCGTCACTACATGGGGAGCGCTCATCAATACGCGCGTGCGTGTCCCAGGCGCCGGGGGACGCTCGTCGTAGGCGTGCAGCCAATCGTTGTTGGTTTGAGTCGCGTTGTGACACCATCGTCTCACGCTCGGGCTGGCTTCCTGGGATCTTTCAGTTGTCCTCCTGCTCCCGCCCCCTCTTTGCGCATCCGGTGTCGGCAGGCTGTAGGGGCGATTCATGAATCGCCCCTACACCTTTCCCGCTGCGCTGTTTTCGAATGCTGAAAGACCCCGGCTCGCCTCCCGCCTTTCCTTGACCGGCGCGGTGCGAACCATTAGGATGCGGGGAACGCGGGCGTAGCCGCGAGGATGGGATAAAGGAGGCCGCCATGACATCACGGACCACCAAGCTGGCCTACGAAGTCGTCAAGGGCTGGGACAAGCTGCCCAACGGCTGGAGCTATGTGGAAGCGGCGGGCGTCGCCACCGACTCCCAGGACCGGGTCTACGTGTTCAACCGTGGAGAGCACCCGGTCATCGTTTACGACCGCAGCGGCAAGTTCCTCGCCGCCTGGGGCGAGGGCATGTTCAACAACCCGCATGGCATCACCATCGGCCCGGACGACGCGGTGTACCTGACGGACAACTACGCCCACGTTACCCACAAGTTCACCACCGAGGGCAAGCTGCTGATGACCCTCGGCGTCAAGGACAAGCCCTCGGACACAGGCTTCACCGAGCAATCGCAGACGGTGAAGAAGGCCGCCGGGCCGTTTAACCGGCAGACGAACATCTCCCTTTCGGCGAACGGCGACATCTACTTTGCGGACGGCTACCGGAACGCCCGGGTGCACCGGTTCAGCGCGGCGGGCAAGCTCCTCGCCTCGTGGGGGGAGCCTGGCGCTGGGCCGGGGCAGTTCAACCTGCCGCACGGCATCGCCGTTGACCGGCGTGGCCGCGTGTACGTCGCGGACCGCGAGAACCTGCGCATCCAGGTCTTCACCGGCGACGGCCAGTACGTCAGTGAGTGGCGCGACGTGAACCGCCCGACCGACCTGTACATAGACCGCGATGACAACCTGTTCGTCGCCGAGCTGGGCCTCCACGGCGTGAAGGCCCCGGAGGGACACTCCCCACTTGCCCGCGTCAGCGTGTTCGGGCTGGACGGAACGCTGCGGGCTCGCTGGGGCGGGGCGGACGGCTGTGCGCCGGGTAACTTCGTTGCTCCTCACGGCATCTGGGTTGACTCGCGCGGCGACGTGTACGTGGCCGAGGTGATTATGTCCATGGGCGGCCGCCGTGGCCTCGTGCCGACGGACTGCCATACCATCCAGAAGTTCGCGCGGAAGGGCTAGGCGGACCGCTAAGCCAAGCGCCAGCCCCGAACGATCCAGTAGAGAGGCGATAGGGTGCGCTGTTCCAGCTGCGGCAGAGACAACCCCACGGATGCCGCGTTCTGCGCCAACTGCGGGTTCGCCTTCACCTTTGCTTCGCCGCCACATGAAGGCCCCACCCCACCGCTCCCTGTTGTCCCATCGGCACTCGTCCCTTCGCAAGCACCCGCCGCGACTTTTCCCCGCACATACGCGGGCTTCTGGATCAGGCTTGTGGCCGCAATTGTGGACAGCCTGATTCTAGGGGTGGTCAACGGGTTCATCTCCTTTGCTTCGCCTGCTTTACCGCTGGGCGGGACGGCTTGAGGCATGCCCATGCTGGTAGGGTCTGGGTTCAATGTAGTTATCAGCTTTCTTTATCACTGGCTGTTCATCGGCCTAAAAGGACAGACCCCAGGGAAGATGCTCGTGGGGATCAAAGTCGTACGCGAGGACGGAAAGGTGCCCGGACTGGGCACCGCTGCGCTGCGGGAGACAGTCGGCAAGCTCGTCTCGGGCATCGTGTTGGGGCTTGGCTAGGTCTGGATCGCGTTTGACGAGAAGAAACAGGGCTGGCACGACAAGATGGCCGGGACATTCGTGGTGCGCTCCAGGCTGTAACAAGAACATATCCCAGAAATCGGCTGTGTAGCGGGTAAGCCTTGGGTTCGCGTGACCGGAAGGTGGTAGATAAGCGAACTCTCCCTCGTCCCAACCTTCTCCCACCAGGGGAGAAGGGATTTTTGGACTACTTCAAGTAAAGGCAAGAACCATGCAATGCCCGCGGTGTCGCCGGGAAAACACGCAGGAAGGCCACTTTTGTGCGTTCTGCGGTGCGCCGCTGCCCCTGCCTCCCCAAGCTGAACTGGAGGCGGGCGCTCAGGCCACACCTGAAGCCCTCGCGTTGCAGGTGGCGGCGCTGCGCGGCGAGGTGCGGCAACTGGCCGGCGCCCTTGCGGCGATGCACAGCCGTCTCGCTGCCTTGGAGGGCCGCGCCACCGGAGCCACGGCGGCCGCTTCCCAAGCTTCGCCTCGCCCAGAGCAAGCTGAGACGTCGGCCTCGGCGCAGCCAGCCCCCCGCGATGGCGGCGGACGTGGCCGCTACCGCAGAGGCCGCAGCGGGGCCAAAGGTCACAGTCTGGGGACCACCCGTGGAGGCGCAATCCTCCGTGGAGACGCCAGACGTCACGGCGCCCCGCGAGAAGGGCTGGGTGGAGTGGGAGCAGGTCTTCGAGGAGAACTGGCTGGCCCGGATCGGCGTCGTCGCGCTCCTTGTCGGCGTGGCGTTCTTCCTCAAGCTCTCGTTTGACAACAACTGGATTGGCCCCGTGACGCGGGTGTCCCTGGGCGGCGGGTGCAGCGGCTTGCTCTTGGGTGCGGGTGGATACTGACCCGGTGTATTCGCAGGCGCTGATGGGCGGCGCGGTGGTCCTGGCGTACCTCTCCACCTTTGCCGCGTTCGCCAACTACGGCCTCATCGGCTTCTACCCTGCGGTGGCGCTGCTCTTTGCTGTGAGCGCGTGTTCGGCGGTGATGGCGCTGTGGACCGGCTCCATGGCGCTAGCCGTCATGGGCATCGTTGGGGCGTATGGCGGGCCATTTATCTTGGATGGCTTTTCAAAGCCGGCGGCCAGCCTAACAGGAGCAGGACCGACGGTTCAGCTTCCCGCCTACCTCATGGCCGTCACGCTGGGCGTCCTTGCTTTGGCTTCGGCGAGGACCTGGAGCTGGTTGATTTGGCTGGCCTTCTTCGGCACGGCGGCCACCTTCCTGGTGTGGCTCAATGCTTATGGTGGCGAGGCGACGCTGCTCACCAAGCAGGGCAGTTTCACGGTGCTGTTCGTGCTGTTCGTGGGCGCAACCAGCCTGCCGCCACTGCTGCGGCGAAGCGTCCCAACCACATCGGACCTGGCGCTTACGTTGTTGAACGCGGTCTGGTTCCTGGGGACGACCTACGGCCTCATATGGAGCGAGTTCCGTGATTTGCTGGGCGGTGTTACGGTGTTGACGGCGTTGCTGTACGGAGGCATCAGCTACGCTTCTCTCCGCCGGTCCCCCGATGCACCGTACTCTCGGGCGGCGGCGCTCGGTGTTGGCCTGCTGTTCTTGACCGTCGCGGTACCGGTCCAGTTCCGGGACACGGTATGGACGACCCTGGTTTGGAACGGCGAGGCTCTGGCCTTGCTCGCCCTCTCGCTGCGCTTCTCTTCCCCCTTCGTGCGGGGAAGCGCGTACGCCGTCTTTGCCTTCGTAGCGGTGCGGCTGCTGGCGTTTGAGACGGTGCTGGACGCGGGGCAGTTCGGGTTCATTGTGAACGAGAGGTTTGGCGTCTTCGCGGCCAGCGTGGCGAGTCTCTACGTCGGAGGGTACGCGTTGTGGCGTTGGTGAACACGCCTGGAGGAGTGAGAGCACCAGGCCGCCTCCGTGTTTCCCATCCTCCTAGTGGCCGCCAGCTTCTTCACCGTGTGGGCGCTGAGCTTTGACCTCGCCGACTACTTTAACCGCGCCGGCCGGGACAACCTCAAACGCCTCGCACTCACGGGTGTCTGGTCGCTCTATGCCGTTCTTGGCATCGCCGTGGGCATCCGCTATCACGTCATCCACGACCGAGCGATCGGCTACCTGCTCCTGGCGCTGGTCGCGGTCTTGCTCCTGGTCTTTGCCACCCGCATGGACCTCGGAACCTTCCGGCCGGTCCTCAACGAGCGTACCCTAGCGTTCGCGTTCGGCATTGCGTCTGGGTACCTCACCACCTATCTCCTCTGGCGCAACCGGCACCGGCTGTCCGTCCTGGAGCAGCGGGCGTGGTCCATCTACCCCGTCTTCATCGTCAGGGCCTGCTTCCTGACCCTCTGAGCCATCAGCACCGACCTTGTCACCTACTTTGATGGGCCGGGACAGGAGAACGCCCGCAACCTCTCGCTCACCGCCTTCTGGGCTACCTACGCGGTGGGTGTCCTCGTGATCGGCATCATCAAACGCTCCAGCGCCACGCGCCTTGCCGCGCTGGCCCTCCTCGCGGCGACCGTCGCCAAAGTTTTCGTGTACGATGTCTTCGCCCTGGAGCGTGTCTTTCGCGTCGTTGCGTTCATCGGCCTGGGCGGACTGCTCCTGATGGGAGGCTACGCCTACCAGCGGTACAGCGGAGCGATCCGTGGATCCCTTACGGATAAGTCCTGAGATCTCTGCGGGAGGCGCCGCCGTGGCAACAACCGCCAAAGACCGATTCGTCCGAGCCAACAGCCTCCAGCTTCACTACCTGGACTGGGGCGGGCGCAACAAGCCCATGCTTTTGCTCCTCCACGGACTCACGAGCAACGCCCACGCGTGGGACTCTTTTGTCACGTCCGGCCACTCGGAACTAGCCAAGTGGCGCGTTGTGGCGCTGGACCAGCGGGGCCACGGCGACAGCGACCACGCCAAGGATGGGTACCCCGTCACCGCGTTCGCGAGCGACGTCTGGGAGTTCTCCCGCAAGCTCGGCCTGGAGCGGTTCGCGCTGATAGGGCATTCCCTGGGCGCGCGCAACGCCATGAGCTTCGCCGGCGACCATGCCGACTGCCTCTCGCACCTGGTATTGGTGGACTTTGGGCCGGAGATGGCGCGCCAGGGCGCGGTCAACGTACGAGGGCGCACCACGCAGCGTCCTCCCGGCTTCCTCACCATAGAAGACGCGGTGGCCTGGCTCCGCGAGAGCAGCCCCACCCGCTTCGATGAGCAGCTCCGCCAGACCGCCGAGCACGCCCTGCGGCTGAATTACGCCAAGCGGCTCGTCTGGAAGCACGACGCGGAGCTTTCGTGGATCACCGGCTCCTTCGGCCTCACCGAGGTGCCGCACCTGTGGCAGCAGGTGGCCCGGACCACCTGCCCCACGCTCATCGTCCGCGGCGAGAAGAGCGATGTGCTGAGCCGCGAGGTCATGCAGCGGATGCTCCGGGTGATGCCGAACGCCAAGGCGGTGGAAATCGCCGGCGCCGGCCACGGCGTGCCGCAGGACCAGCCGGAGGCGTTCAACCGAGCGGTATTCGCGTTCCTGGACGGCTAGTTCTCTACTGTTCTCTTCTCTCTTCTCTGGGCGTCAAGCTCCGCGTGGCACCGATAAAATTAACTGGAGGGTTCAATCCTGTCACCGGAACCACCAATGGTTATCCCTAATGGGAGGACGCTGCTGAAATGGCGATTGCAAGCAAGCTTCGGTTTGAGGTTTTCAAGAGGAACAACTTTACTTGCCGGTATGGTGGGCGCAAGACACCTCAGATAGTGCTGGAAGTTGACCATGTGATACCTGTTGCGAAGGGTGGGGGAGATGAGATTGAGAATCTTGTGACTTCGTGCTATGAGTGCAACCGCGGAAAAGGCGCTAGCTTGCTCTCTGACGAGGTCTCCGTGTCAACCATTCACGAAAACACTGTGCTCTTGCTGGAACGTGAGCTACAGTTGAAAGAGTATAACGGAGTAAAACGTTCGGTAAGAGAACGCGAAGACCAACAGATTGATGAGCTATTGCAGTTTTGGGACGACCTATTTCATGGGCCACCTGGCATGTCGCCGGGAAGGGCGTCGCTGCGGCTTTATCCGCGGCCGTTGCCAGCTGAAGACATCAAAGACGCAATGGAAATCACGTCTGTAAGAAAGGGAGGAAATGGGGCAGGCGTTCACTATCTCTACGGCATTCTTAAGGATTGGGCCAATGATCGCCAGAGACCCGTGGAAATTGGTCATAATTAGAACTGCGGGAGTGAAGGCTGGCATTCCAGAATGACCTGGGTACCCCAGAGAAGAATAGAGAAGAGGAGAAAAGAACATGGCTGTCCGACTCGTGGTGACGTTCAAGGCTTTGCCAGGCAAGGGCGCCGACTATGCGAAGGCCTTCGCGTCGGTGATTAAGGACGTGGTGCAGAAGGACAAGGGCTGCATGCAGTATGAGCTGTTCCGAAGCATGGACGATCCGGACACCCTGGTGTTGCTGGAGCGTTGGGCCGACCAGGCCACTCTGGACGCCCACGCGGCGGCGAACCGGGCGCGCGGCCCGTCACCGACGGCGCAGTTCCGCTCGGGCAACGCGGTGTTGGAGCAGTACGAGACGCCGTAGGCGCCCACCCCCAACCCTCTTCACAGAGGAAGAAAGTTGGGGGTGGGCGCCTTTCCCCTCACCTAGACCAGCGTCTCATACAGCCGCCAGCCCAGGTATCCGGCGGCGCAGAGGGCCAGGAGCAGGAGCATGGGCGTGAGGCGGCGCGACCAGTGGTGCGCCCGGTGGCCAGTCGATAGGAACCCGCGCCACTCCCGATAGGCCTTGGCGAGGACGAGCACGCCGAGTCCGGAGAGCGCCGCACCTCCAAGTTGCGCCGTCCTGGTGGCGTGCGCGCCCAGCGAGTCGGGCAGCGGGATGCCGGAGACCAGGAAGAGGCCGACGCCAAGGAGGGTGCTGCCGGCGATGGTGCTGATGTTGGCCATGGAGTCCAAGCGGCGAAGGCGCTTGAACTCGGCGTTCTGGCGCGCGAGGCGGTGCTCCAGGCGCGTAAGGGATGAGTGGATCTCGCGGACCTCGTGGGTGACGGGCGGGGAGACGTGCGGCCTGGGGGCCGCGTGGGTAGCGCGTTTCATAGCTACTACTCCCTGTATGCGGTCTGGGAGGCTACCAATGAGTCCGCCTTAGCAGGCGGACGTACGCAGCGTGGCCGCTACCCCATTAGGATAGCGTGAGATGCGCGCGCGAGCAATCGTCTGCCGGCAAAGCCCAGGGTCTTTCGGTTTCTGATCCCTTGCTGCAAAGGAATGTGTAGGGGCAATTCATGAATTGCCCCTACAAGTCTCCAGAGACTCGGCACTATGAGCGAAAAGGGAAGCCGAGGAGATAGCGGAAGGACCCTGGGCGAAGACCCTCGCTTGGGCCAGGCACGGACGTCACCGGCGGCCCGGACGGCGCATGACGAGTCGGTGCTTAGGCAGCCACGGCGCGCGCTGCCGTGAGGCGGCGCTTGGCCTCGCTGAACACTGAGGCAGGCAGCGGCCCCTTCATCGCCGCGGCAAGGTTCTCCTGCAGGTGTGCGGGGCTCAGCGTCCCCACGATGGTGGTGTGCATGGCGGGATTGGTGACGGTGTAGCGGAGCATGAACTCGGTGGGTGTTGCGCCGTCCAGAAGCTCGTCCAGTTTCGCCTTCTCCCAGAGCTTCCAGACGTTCTCGGAGCCCTGGCCCTCGCCGGGCTCGCCGCGGGCGACGCCTCCACGGATGACGATTCCCGCGCCCGCCTTGGCGGCGTCGGCGATGGCCGATTCGTGCTCAGGCTGGAGGGCCGAGTAGGGGACCTGGAAGACCTCGAACACGCCCATCTTGATATGGTCGGTGATGTTGGGCAGGATGGAGGAGCACCCCAGGAAGCGGATCTTGCCCTCTCGCTTCAGGTCTTGGAGCGTCTGAACGGCTCCTTCTTGTTCCAACACCTCCCTGGAGGGGCTGAAGTGGAATTGGACGATGTCCAGGTAGTCGGTCTTCATGCGCCGCAGGCTCTGGTTGACCCCGTCCACAATCCGCTTTCGGCTGTAGTCGTGGAACTTTGGCAGCGGCGTGCCCAAAGACGTGCGTTCGGCGGGCGTGAACGCGGCCACGTCCAGCGGGCAGCCGCACTTGGAGGCCAGGTAGAACTCCTTGCGACGGTGGGAGATAACCTTGCCGATGTAGTCCTCGGCGTCGCCGTAGTCAATGGCGACGTCAATGTAGTTGATGCCGGCGTCCAGGACGGCATTCAGGATCCGTTCCGGCTCGCCGGGCTGCAGGGGACGGCCGACTCCTCCGGGCATGCCGCGCACTTCCAGCGCGCCGAACCCGAGCGTGGTCACGTTGAGTCCGGTCTGCCCTAGCTTTCTCTTTAGCAAGTCTGCCATGGTGTGCCTCCTTTGCGGGGTTGCCGATGTTCTTCCTGACGACGTCCCCAACCGAGCTATAGTAGCAAATCCGCCGCGCGGGTGGGTCAGCACTCAAGGACCGCGCGGGCGTTGAATCCCACTCTCACTCTAGCACGACGGCGCTGACCGAGGAGATGGGTGGTAACTTCTCGCTGATGCGGCGCCACGAGTCGCCCTCGTTAACGCTGGCGTAGAGCCGGCCGGTGTTAGTGCCGAAGTACGCGCCCGCGGGGTCCAGGGAATCGGTGCACATCGCCTCGCGGTACGTCCCCATGAAGGCGCTGCGTTGTGACAGGCCCTTGGTCAGCGGCGTCCACATATTGCCCGCGTCCTCCGTGCGATAGACGCGGAGCTTTCCCTCCGGCGGGGTCCGCGACCCGCCGTTCCCTAGCGGCACAACGTACGCCACGTCCGGGTTCCGTGGGTGCGCCGCCATCACCATCCCAAAGTCGGAAGGCAGCCCCTCGGTGATGTTGCGCCACGTCTTCACGCCATCGTCGCTGCGGTAGGTGCTCCAGTGCGTCTGCGCGTAAAGGCGCTGGCGGTTGCCGGCGGCGTGGACGAGGTGGTGGACGCACTGACCGACCTCAGGGTGCAGCTCTAACTTGGGGTCGTACTTTTCCGCGTAGCCGTTCTTGATGCCGCTGTTCATGGGCCGCCAGGTCTTGCCGCTGTCCTCCGTTCCAAACACGGATGGCGACGAGATGCCGACCCACATGCGCTGTTTGTCGCGTGGGTCAAGGACGATGGAGTGGAGGCAAAGTCCCCCTGCCCCTGGGAACCACTGGTCCCGGGTGGGATGGTTGTTCAGGCCAGGGAATGGTGTCCAGGTCACGTCGTCGTCCTCGGTGCGGAACAGCGCCGCGGGCGCCACGCCGCAGTACAGCACACCCGGCTTCGACGGCCGCCCCGGCTCTATGCGCCACGTCCGGTCGCCCAGGATAGAGACTCCCGTCGCCCGGTCCATCCTCATACCCGAGTCCTGGGTGAACTTGGGGGCCTCCTTGGCGTCCGTCCACGTCTTGCCCATGTCGGTGGAGTATGATACGCGGCTGTCCATGAACATGTGCGCGGCGAACCGCCTGCCCGTCCGGGCGTCGAGCACGGCGTGGTTCACCGAAACCCAGAAGTTGGCTCTCGTGCCAACTACAGTCCTTATTAACATCCGAAAGCCGGTCGAAATTACCAAAGAGGGCGGCCGTGATGCCCTTGAGATCCCCGATGACTTAGAGCTTTGGGTCGTAGATGGTCAACACCGACTTGAGGGTTTCTGGGTAGCAATTGAAGAACAGGAGCGTCTCCGATTTAAAGACTACGAGGTGCCGGCCGTCTTCACCATGGAGCTCGCCCCTGAGCAGGAAGCCGAGCAATTTCGCGTTATCAACGAAACGGCTAAGAAGGTGAGAACGGATCTTGCTCGTAGACTTCTCGCATTCGCTGCTCAGACGAAGGGGGGAAGGCAACAGATCCGCTCCCAACAGAGAATGTGGGAGGCGACGGCGGCCAAGGTTATTGACGTCCTGAACTCGGATCCAGATTCCCCGTTATACAGACGCATTCAAGGTCCCAACCAAAAGAAAGGGGAGGGCCACACGATACGAGAATTGTCGTTCTCTACGTCGCTTAGACCGATCCTTAACACCTTCCCGTATCAAGACTGGGGCCCAGAGCGGACAGCAGACCTGCTTTGCAACTACTGGCAAGCGTGGCGAGACGTAGTTTCTGAGCCGTTTGATGAAGCTGATGCGTATGTTTTGCTTCGGACTCCGGGCATTTTCAGCCTGCATTTGGTTGCTCTGCACCTGCGGGAGGTTTGCCGACGACGTGCGGAAGAGCCTGATTTGAAAACCATCACAGCGATCCTTGAGGATCTGCCGACGTTCACGTCGGCAGACTACTGGAGGAAATACAATACGAATGGGGCAGCCGTGTTCGGCTCTATGAAAGGCTTCTCCATGCCCGCAGATCTCATCAAGGACGAGCTGATAGAGAAGGACTACACCACTGAATAGCCGCTAAGTTGCTCAGGTTCTTCCTGAGATCCCAGCTAGATCAGATAGGCCAGACATGGTGTTGGGGGACACTGTATCAGTGCTCCCCCAACCCATTTGGTTTGTCCGGTGCATCGCAATTGTTGACGTGGCCTCCCCCTACCCGCACCGGCTAAACCCGCACTCCCGGCACGTCTCGCAGCCCTCTTGCATCACCAGCGGGCCGGAGCACTTTGGGCAGGCAATCCAGCCCGCGCGGGCCGAGGTCCCGGGCGCGCGGCCCACGGGCGACGACATGCCAGCCGCGCCGAGCGAAGCGCTGCGATAGGCGGCGGCGAACGGCTCCTTGGCGCCGGGCGCCACGGCGTCCTTGGAAAACAGCGCGGGCTGCTCGGCCTCCAGGCCGCGCGCGGAGGCGGCGCCGAGGGCCATGCCCAGTTCACCGCTACGGACGCGCTCTATGGCGCGGGAGAGCGCGATGGCGACGGCGTCTGGCGCGGAGCGGACGAGCACGCCCTGATCCCATACCGGCTCGGAGGTGATGCCGCGGAGCTGCTCCACCACCTCTTCTGGCGCCACGCCCGAGCGCAGCGACATGGAGACGAGCCGGGCCACGGCCTCCAGGTTGGCCGAGTCGGTCCCGCCGGCCTTGCCCAGGGTGGCGAAGGCCTCAAACGGGCGGCCGTTGTCGTCAAAGGTGATGGTGACGTACATGTTGCCGTAGGCGGTGCGGACGCGTTCAGTGAGGCCGCGCATCACCTGGGGTCGCTCGCGCGGGCGGAGGATAGGGGACGCATCCGCTGGGGACGAATCCGCGGATTGCGCAGATTTTGGCGATTGGGCGCCTTGTTTTGTACCGGCGGTGAGCACCTCCTTCTCGCGGCTGCCGGCGCGGTAGACGGTGATGCCCTTGCAGCCAAGCTCCCACGCCAGCAGGTACGCCGTGCGCACGTCGTCCTCCGTGGCCGCGTTGGGGAAGTTGATGGTCTTGGAGATGGCGGCGTCCGTGGACTCCTGGAACACGGCCTGCATGCGGACGTGCCAGTCGGGGGCGATGTCCGGCGCGGTGGCGAAGACGCGCTGCGCCCAGGCGGGCACGTCGTCGCGGTCTTTGAGCGACGCGCCCTGGGACAGGGACTCAACCAGGCCGTCGCTCCAGAAGCCGTGGTGGCGGGCGGCGGCCTCAAAGGCGGCGTCGGTGTAGTAGAGCGTCTTGCCCTCCAGGATGTTGTGCTTGCGGTACGCCAGCGCGAAGATTGGCTCAATCCCGCTGGAGCAGCCCGCGATCATGGAGATGGTGCCGGTGGGTGCGACGGTGAGCCGGCAGGAGTTGCGCAGCCGCAGGCCGCCGGGCCGGTCGTGGCGCGAGCCTTTGAACGCGGGGAAGACGCCGCGCTCCTTCGCCAGCTCCACGGAGGCCTTGTCCGCCTCGTCGCGGATGAAGCGCATGACCTGGCGGCCAAGCTCCAGGCCCTCCTCGGAGTCGTAGGGGATGCTGAGGCGGACGAGCATGTCGGCGAAGCCCATGACGCCGAGGCCGACCTTGCGCGTCAGCTTGGTCATGCGCTCCACGCCGGGGACGGAGTAGCGGTTGACGTCAATGACGTTGTCTAGGAAGTGGACGGCGGTCCAGACGGTGGCGCGGAGGCGGTCCCAGTCAATCTCCACGGGGGCCTCCCCCTCCACCGCCGACCTAACCCCCTGGCCCCCTTCCCTAAAAGGAAGGGGGGAAGAATAGCGGAGCATGCGGGCCATGTTGATGGAGCCGAGATTGCAGGACTCGTAGGGCAGCAGGGGCTGCTCGCCGCAGGGATTGGTGGCGGTCATCTGGCCCAGGTGCGGCGTCGGGTTGTCCTGGTTGACGCGATCCAGGAAGATCATGCCCGGCTCGCCGTTGCGCCACGCGCCATCCACGATCTTCTGGAAGACCTCGCGGGCGTCTTCGGTCTTGACCACCACGCCGCCCTTGGGGTCGCGGAGCTCCAGGCGGCCGCCGTCCTTGACGGCCTGCATGAACTCCTCGTCCACGCCGACGGAGATGTTGAAGTTGTGGATCTGGCCCTCCTGCTCCTTGCAGGTGATGAACTCCAGGATGTCCGGGTGGTGGACGTCCATGACGGCCATGTTCGCGCCGTCGCGCTTGCCGCCCTGCGTGATCATGGTGGAAACGGAGGAGAGGTGGCGCAGCACCGCGATAGGGCCGCACGCCCTGCCGTGGGTGGTCGCGATGGGCGCGCCCTTGGGCCGCAGCTCGGAGAGGGCGAAGCCGGTGCCGCCGCCGTATTTCTGCACCATGGCGGTGTCGTGGGCGGTCTCCATGATGGACTCCAGCGAGTCCTGGAGCGGCAGCACGAAGCACGCGGACAACGTGCCCGCGCCGGTGCCTGCGTTCATCATGGTGGGCGAGTTGGGCAGGAAGTCCAGCTTGGCCATGATGCGGTAGAACTTTTCTGCCGCAGCCTCCACGTTTGCCGTGGGGTTGTAGAGCTTGTCGCCCTTGGCGATGGCGAGGGCGACGCGGTGGAGCATGCCCTCCGGCGTCTCCACGACCTCGCCCTGGTCGTTGCGGCGGAGGTAGCGCGCCTTCAGTACCGTCAGCGCGTTCTCCGAGAACGGCAGATCCGGCGGCTCAGCGGTCAGGCCTGCGGCGGTGAGGGCGGCGAGGACTCTCTTCCTTCCCTCTTCAGCGCTTTTTGACCTCTCCACCTGGCCCCCTCCCCTGAAGGGGGAGGGGAAAGTGGCCTCCAGCGCCGCGACTGCCTGCTGCAGGGCCGCACGGACCAGGGGATCCGAGGCCATGGCGAACTTGGCGCGCAGGTCGGCAATGAGGGCGGCAGTGGTCTTGCTGGTGCGGCTGGCGGTATCTACCACGGGGGTGCTCCTTCTGCTTAATGTTCCAAAGTTCTTTAGACGGGGCTGCGGGGAACCCTTTCTTCCAAGTCTGTCCTGAGCGAAGCCGAAGAAAAAGGGTTCCCCGCACGTCTCCCCAAGAATCCTATAAGCGTTCGGCTAGGCCAATTATGCTCCCCTTGTCTGAGAAGCATCCACTCCAAAAGTCCACTGCAAGCGCCCTTTCGCCTGAGAGGTCTTCACGGAATCAGCCAGGCTATTCGGCGTCGTCACCAGAAGTCTCGCCCGGCTCATCTTCGCGCGACAGCAGTAGCCCCTTCGCCTCCAGGTACGCCTCGTACGCGCGCCACGCCAACGACTCGCTGCATTCGGCGAGCTTGAGCTCCTGGAAGTCGGGGTCCTCAGCCACGGCGGGGCGCAGCGGCACCGCAATCCCCGTCGCCGAGGGCGCGTACAGGCTGTTCACGCGGTCGTACTGCCGCCACGCTGCCTGCCACTGCCGATAGAGGCGTTCGCGCTCTCTTTGCCCTTGCATGTCCAGCGCCATGTTGCCTCCTTGTTCTTCCCTGTTCTCCTCGGTATCCGACGACAAGGCTGAACTCACTTGCCGATGTTGGGTACGGATCCCTCGCTCCGCCCAGGATGGTGCCTGGGACGCTCAGAATGGCGGGACGGCGCCGCCTACGGGCCCTGGGGAGGAGGCCCGGCGCGGGTGCGGCGCCCGCGCCGGGCTGGCTGGCCCGCGTTACCGTTGAGGGGGAGCGGCAACTGGGCCTCCGGGAGATCGCCGTTCGGTTCGCGGACCGGCTTCCGCCCCAGGCGGGCTAGGGTGGCCTCGCGCTCTTCCTCCAGCATCTGCTGCGCCTCCTGGACGAAGCTCTCCACGTCCTGGAAGTTGCGGTACACGGAGGTGAAGCGCAGGTACGCGACGCGGTCCACGGCGCGCAGACGCTCCATGACCATCTGGCCGATGAGCGTGCTGGGGACCTCGGTGCGGCCGTCGCGGCGTGCGTCGCGCTCCACGCCTTCCACCAGGCGCTCCACGGCTTCCAGGGTGACGGGGCGACGGGCGCAGGCGCGGAGGACGCCGGCGCGGACATTGTCGGCGTTGAAGTCCTCGCGGGCGCCGTCGCGCTTGATGACCTGGAGAAACACGGACTGGTGGCGCTCAATGGTCGTGAAGCGGTGGCCGCACAGGAGGCATGCGCGGCGGCGGCGCACGCCCTCCGCCGACTCACGAGAGTCGGTGACTTTGGTGTCAGGATGGGTGCA
>SHXZ01000011.1 GCA_009693045.1 Dehalococcoidia bacterium
TTTCTTTAGGAAAGGTGTGGGAAACCCTTTCTTGCAAGAAAGGGTTTCCCACACCTTTCCTAAAGAAACTTCATCTTTTGCCGTATTCCGAAACTGAGGGCACTCCGCCCAGGCCCGTCGCCTGGCGCACTGCATTGACGATGGCCCGCGCGACGACCTGCGTGACGGCGACGCCAAGCCGGTTGAGCGACAGCCGCTCGTCCGTCTTCCCCGTGGCGAGCGCAAACACGATGTCCCCGTCACCCATGGTGTTGGCGGGACGCACAGCCTGGACCAGACCGTTCTGGGCCTGCTGGGCGAGTTTGTCGACCTCCTCACGCTCCAGGAGGGCGTTGCAGGCCACGATGACCAGGGTCGTGTTGGTGCGCGCTTCTTGCGGGATGCCCGCGCGCCCGGAGAGCAGCAGTTCGCGCGTATCGTGGAAGCCGCCATTGGCGTTACGGGGTCCGGCGACCAGCTTGCCGGTTTCCGGGTCCGCCACGTCGCCGTACGCGTTCACTGCAGCGATTGCGCCCACCACGGTGCTCTCGCCAACACGCACAGAAGCCGTGCCGATTCCGCCTTTGACGGCGCGGCCCATGCCCAGGGCCTTGGCGACCGTGGCGCCCGTCCCCGCGCCGACCGTCCCCTCTTCCACCGGGCCATCGGTGGCGGCCTGGCACGCCTTGTACCCCGCCGCCGCGTCGGGCCGCACCAGGTGCGTGACGAGGCCCAGGTCAAACAGGATCGCGCCGGGCACGATTGGCACGACGATGCCGCCCGCCATGAAGCCGATGCCGCGCTCTTCCAGGTAGCGCATCACGCCGCCGGCGGCGTCCAAACCATAGGCGCTGCCGCCGCCCAGGAGGATGGCGTGGACGGCGGGAACGCGGCTGGCGGGCCGGAGCAGCTCCGTCTCGCGCGTCCCTGGCGAGGAGCCGCGCACGTCCGCCGCCGCGACCGCGCCGTCCACGCACAGGACGACGGTGCAGCCGGTGGCGTGCTCCCGGTCGGTGTAGTGGCCCACCTTGATGCCCGGTACGTCCGTGATGGCGTTATGCACTGCGTTACACCTTCACTCCGGCCGCTGCTGGCACTGACAGTGCAACAAAAAAGCGCCTCCACGGCCATTGCCGGAAGGCGTTGAGATGGACCCATTGATCCGCCGTTGTTGCCGTCGTGGTCATCGCTGATCCCCGCGGCCATCGTGTGGCTGCCAGGCTCACCGTCCCGACGAGTCGGAATGGGTGGCGCTTTTATGGTAAGGCGCGGAAGCGGAGGGTGTCAAGGCGACATCTGTCCCTCTGAACTATGTGTGATATAAGCAACATGTCACTGGATGTTGGATGGTTGTGAGCGTATGACGACCGATCCGATCCAACCGAGCTGGGTTGTTACGGCGCCGAGTTTGCAGGATTACGCGCTACGAACGCTAGGCGAGCGCTTCCCAGCTATTTTTGCGCCTTTTTTCACCGCAACGACTCGCAACCAGTTCCAGTGTGCCCTTGACGATGCCGTGTACGAGTACGTCCCAATTAAATCTGCCATTATGTTTGAACTGTTACAGGAAGCAACGCCCGCGAAGAAGACGACTTCCCAAATCGTAACTGAACTCAATCAAGAGTTGTGGAACGCCTTCAAGGGTGCAGATGTGCCGCTAAGCCTAAAGGATCGAAAAGTACTTCTGGACTTCTTGAAATACCAAGTAGAACTCGGACAGATGTCAGACAGCTTATTGGAGGAGGCTAAGCCACTTTGCCTGCTCGCAATTATTGACGCCTATTGGCCGTAGCAGAGGATGGACGTGTGCGTTTCTGCCATCGCCTTGGCCCTTCAAGGTCATCTGTCTGCACATGAAGAGATCCTTCATTGGTGCTGTTTGACGATCCAACGAGATTTGGATAGTTGGCGGTCCGCTATATTTCAGAACAGTCCAGTTCTCACACAGCGCCTTTCTAGCTCCTCCAGGCCAATAACCACAAAGGAGTTGGAGAAACGCCTTGGTCTTTAGCCTTGAATGGCGCCCGGAGGCTGAAGAGGAGCTTAAGTGGTTTTTCTCCACAAAGGAGTAGCGAGCAATCATTAGAAAAGTCCGTCACTTCACCGACAACCTGCCTCAGAGCCTTCTTCTCAAGTCTGTGCAGCCCATTAGATATCAGGAACATGCTGTACCCCAGGGAATAGCCTTTGAGTTGGACGTCGGCTCAGGCCACCGAGTGGCCCTCGTCGTTAATGAAGCCACTCATACCGTCAGGGTTTATCTCGCAGGTACTCATGACTACGCAAAGAGCCATTACCTACGTGCAGCGGAAGAACGTCTCAAAGAGCCTTAGCATGCCCCCGCTACATTCCCCATTCATTGAATTCCGGTGATCCTCACGCTGGAATGCGTCTTGTACACGCGGTTGATGGTGATGAGCAGCGCCGTGAGCTGTTCCACGTAGCGGGCGCACTCCAGCGGGCCGCCGTTGACGGCTCGCACGCCCTTGATCTTCTCCGCGAGCGCCATCACGCGCTGCTTCGCTTCCGAGTCGTCGGCGCAGACCACCACGTCGCAATCCAGGGACTTGTCCGGGGCCAGCAGGTCCTCCGCGCTCAGGTTCTGGAACGCGCCCACGACCTTGGCCGTCGGCACGACGGCCTGGGCCTGCTGGGCCGCGGAGCCTTCTTCAACGGCGATGGCTCGGATGCGCCCGCGCGCGAACGCCAGCGGCGCCACCACGTCCACCAGGACCTTGCCCTCCAGGTGCGGGCGCAACGCCTCCAGCGTGGCGCGGTGGCCCTCGTACGGCACGCAGACGAAGACGACATCGGCGGCTGCCGCAGCGGCGGCGTTGTCCGCGCCGCGTATGCGGAGGCCGGGATGCTTCGCGGCCAGCTCGTCCGCGGTGGCCTGCCCGCGCGCGGCGTCCCGCGAGCCGATGACAGCCTCTTCGCCCGCCATCGCAAGCCGGAACGCCAGACCACGCCCTTCCGGTCCTGTACCGCCGATGAAAGCCAGCATGGGCAACCTCCCGGGACGGAATCGGCATCACGTTCGCCCAGCAAAAACCGTAGGGGCAATTCATGAATTGCCCCTACCCAGAGCGCGCCGTTTACGGGTCAGTCACGAGCTGGAGAGAACCCCGTGTGGGGCCTTGTACCGCTCTACGTCTTCTTCTCAAAGGGGCCTGTCAGTCCCAGCTCCTTGGAGATCTCTTGCAGCGCCGGCATGACCTCCTGGCCCATGAGGCGCATGCTCTTTAGCGTGTCGTCGTGGTTGATGGTGCCGTTGTTGCCCCATATGCCGAGGATGCCCGGCCGTAGCGTCTCCAGAACGTGGCGCAGCTTGGGCACGATGCTCTTGGGCGTGCCGACGAGGATCTGGTAGTTCTCCTGCGCCTCCTCGAAGGTCATCTGGCTGAAGGTGGGGGCCTGACGGATGCGGCGCGCAAAAAATGACTTCTGCGCCACCTTGAACCGGTACCCCGGAGGGGGGGGGCTCCATCCATGCCTGGTTGACGGGGCCGCAAAGCCCCATCACCGCCTCGGAGTACGTGAATCCCTTGCCCGCGCGGTAGGCCTCCTCCTCCGTGTCCTGCACCTGCACGCGCTGGAGGTAGCCGAAGTTCTGCGGGCCGGTCTCGTAGCCGATTTCGGTGGCGGCGTCCTTGTAGATTTTGAACATGTCCTGGGTCGTCGGCAGCAGCGTGGCGAGCGCCACGTAGGGGTACCGCCGCTCCGCGCACCAGACAAGGGTCTCAGGGCTGGCGCTGCCGGGGATCCACACGGGCAGTGGCTGCTGGATGGGGTGGATCCAGGGGTTCACCACGCGGTACTGAAAGTGCTTCCCCTCCCAGCGCCACGGGCCGGACGTGGTCCACGCCTTGAAGATGAAGTCGAGGGCCTCTGCAAACCGCTCGCGCTTGTAGGCCGGGTTAGAGTTGGTGGCGAACTGCTCCACGCCGCCGCCTCGGACGAAGCCGGACACCAGGCGGCCGCCGGAGATGCAATCCACCATGGCGGTCTCTTCGGCCAGACGCAGCGGGTTCTCGTTGATGGGCAGCACGTTCCCCAGCAGAATGAGCTTGGGCTTTTTGGTGATGCGCGCCAGGATGGCGGCCTCAATGTTAATGATGGAGCCCAGGCACGCGGGAGTGTTGTGATGCTCGTTGAGCATGAGGCCCTCAAAACCGACCTCTTCCGCGTACAGATTTTCGTCAAAGTAGCGGTTGTACAGGACGCCGGCCCTCACCGGTTCCAGGTTCTCGTTGGAGAACAAAAGAGAGCGCATGCCTTTGGTCTTGTACGTCTCTTCGGGAATCTCGGCATACGGCCGCTCGGTAAAGTACATCAGGAACATCGTGATCGCCTCCTTAGGGCGGGCGGCCTGCCGACGCATCGTGGTGGCGGTGAAGCCGATTATAGCATGCGGCCTTTGGTCGACCGCGCCACAAGCAGACCGTGATGACCGATGATGCGCCGCTCGCGCCGTCGGTCGGCGACGTTACTGGGCCGCGCCGCCGGAAGTTTCGGCTTGCGGGGCGCTCAGCCGGGCGGGAAGCCGTGGCTGCGTCGCCCAAAGAATGAGCACGAAGCCCAGGCAGCTCACCGATGCCAGGATGATGAACCCAAGCTGGTAGTTCCCCAATGCGTCCGCCATGATCCCGGCAAACACCGGGCCAATGACCGAGCCGGGCATGGTGAGGAGCGATGAGGTGCCGGCAATCTTGCCGTAGTGAGTGCGGCCAAAGTAGTCCCCGCGAAGGGAGTCAATCATCGGCCCTCGCATGCCCCAGAAGAAGCCGTAGATCACCCCATACACTATCGCCACGCCGAAGGAACCGGCGAAGGCAAAGATGAACAGCGAGCCGGCGTTGCCCAGCATGCCAACCGCAGCCAGGTAGCGCTTGTTCATCCGGTCGCCCAGGACGCCGCCGACAAGCCGCCCGACCATGTTGGCGATGCTCAGCACCGCAACGACCGTCGCGGCGGCCTGCTTGGAGATGCCCACTCCCTCTTCCATATGCGCGAACTGATGCACCGACGCGGCGCTGATGACCATGATGGAGAGGCTGTGACCGAGCGCAATGAGCCAGAACGCTCGCGTATGGACGGCCTCGTTGAGCGTGTAATCGTACTGTCCGGAGCTGGCGGCGCCGTGGCCGTCCTCCCTGCCCCGCGCGGGAGCGGTTGCCGATGGCGCATCGCCGTCAGGCCCGACACCATACCGTTCGGGGCTTCTGCGAATGAGGAACGCGGCTGGAATGCCCAGTACCCATATGGCGATACCGGAGCCGATGGCGGCGTCCCTCCAGCCAAAGCTCTCCTGCGCCCACACCAGCAGGGGAATGACCACCACGCCGCCGAACCCCAGGCCCATCGTCGCCAGGGACATCGCGAGCGTGCGCTTCCGGCGAAACCAGTGGTTGATGGCCACGACCATGACCAAGAATCCGCCCAGCCCTGTCCCAAGTGCTATGACGAGGAACACTGCATAGTATTGCCAGATGTTGTGGATCATGCCGAACAGAACCATGCCGAGGCCGAAGATGGACGTGCCGACGGCCATGATGAGGCGGGGACCAAAGCGGTCTATGAGGAACCCCTCAATGGGGCCCAGGAGCCCGTTTTCCACCTGCATGAAGGCACGGGCCGCGGAAAGCTGCGTCTTTGTCCAACCGAACTCGTGCTGGAGTGGTAGGACAAAGGTACCGAATCCCTGGAAACCGAGGCCGGAATTGAGGACCTGGCTCACGAACCCGGCCATGACGACGACCCAGCCATAAAACAGGGTCTTGGGGCGGCCCATGACGCGGACTTGAAGCACAGCGTCCTCCCTGTCTGCTATCTAACTGTCGGCGCCAGTTCGGAGACGTATGCGAAAAAGAATGCAGCCCCTACCTGCTGTTGGTGACGAGGAGCAGCGCGCGGCGCGCAGTGTGACCTCGGAGCAGTGTATCACTACTGCCCCGCTCTGTGAGGTAGATGACCTTGGCGAGGGAAGCGGTTTTCCCGATGATGGTTTGGATCGGCCAACAAACAGAGTCGTGCATCTTGACGAGCGACACGGGGTGTGGAGAATGAGAGGATACAAGGCTGGAGAAGGCGATGGCTATGACGGCAACGGACGTTACCCAGCGGCTCACCGGCTACGCCCTTTCGCTCAGATTCCAGGACATCCCGCAGCCAGTCACGCGGCGCGCGCAAGAGCTGTTTTTGGATTTCCTGGGCGTGGCCCTCGGCGGGCAGGCAACTGAGTCCACGCAGCCCATCGTGGACGCCGTGCGCGACCTGGTGGGCGGCGCGTCCGGCCCCTGCACCGTCCTCGGCGACGCCCGGACCTACCCCGCTCACTTCGCCGCGCTGCTCAACGGCACGCTGGCCCACAGCATGGACTTTGATGACACCCACGCGGGCTCCATCATGCACATCGGCACGCCGGTCTTCGCCACCCTGCTCGCGCTGGCTGAGGAACGCGGCGCCACCGGCGCCGACTTCCTGGCCGCGGCTGTCGTCGGGTACGACGTGGCGGGCAAGTTGGGC
The DNA here is from genome assembly GCA_009693045.1 of Dehalococcoidia bacterium. Lineage (GTDB taxonomy): Bacteria > Chloroflexota > Dehalococcoidia > Lucifugimonadales > SHYT01 > SHXZ01. Next base: position 6,505 of record SHXZ01000011.1, read on the forward strand.
AACGCTCATCGTGACGGAGTCCACCTCCGGGGATTTCACCCCACCGCCACCACGGGCATCTTTGGCGCCACCGCCGCCGGCGCGAGGCTGTTGGGCTTCACACAGGAGCAACTCCAGAACGCGCTGGGGCTCAACCTCAGCCAGTCCTCCGGGTCTCAGCAGTTTCTGGACAACGGCGCGTGGACGAAACGGCTCCACGTTGGCCTAGCGAGTCACAACGCTGTGTACAGCCTTGCGTTTGCCCGACGAGGGTTCAAAGGTCCGTCCCGGCCTCTTGAAGGCAGGTTCGGCTACTTCGCTCTTTATTCCCAGGACGGCAACAACCTGGAAGAAGTGGTTGTGGGGCTTGGTCACCGCTTTGAGGTCATGGCCACCGCGGTCAAGCCCTACCCGTGCTGCCGGTACAGTCATGGGTCCATTGACGCGGTCCTGGAGCTGATGCGGCGAAACAACCTTCGGCGCGATGACATCGCCGCAATTGACCTGTACCTGCCCCCTGCGGGCTACGCGATGGTGGGAACGCCTGAAGTGGCGAAGCGCCGCCCGTCCAACGTGGTGGAAGGGCAGTTCAGCGCCTTCTTCGCCGCCGCCTACGCCGTCGTCAAGGGCGCCTACGATTGGTCCGCCTACCAGTCCCTGGCCGAGCCCGAGGTCCTGAGGATGGCGCAGCGGGTGAACGTGCACCGCGAGCCGGACTTCACCGGCTTCCGCTCCCGCGTCGTCATCACAAGCGTAGCTGGCCTGCGGGCGGAGCTGGACGTGGACTACCCCAAGGGCGAGCCGGAGAACCCGTTGAGCTGGGACGAGACGACCGACAAGTTTCGCGGCCTCGCCGGCGGCGTCATCGGCCCGCGCCGCGCCGAGGCCGTCATCGCCGCCGTGGACGCGCTCCCACGCCTGCCAGGCCTCAAGGAACTGACGCAGCACCTGCGAGGCCTGTAGCGGGCCGTGGCGGCGGCTGCCCTCACCGCAGGAACCCCGTCCACCATTCCAGCGCCAGGATGCCGATCGAGAGAACCAGGCTCAGCACGGTCACGAGCAGCCCCACGCGGAGGAACTCGCCGAACGGGACCGTGACGCCGTCGCGGGCCGCGGTCTCGGCCACGATGATGTTGGCGACCGCGCCGATGAGCGTCGCGTTGCCGCCAAGCGTCGCGCCCGCGGCCAGGCTCGTCCACAGCACGTCGCCCGGCACGCCCTCAATCACCGGGATGACCAGCATCGTGAGAGGCACGTTGCTCACGAACTGGCTCACCGCCGCGCTCACCAGGTGCACGGAGACGATGCCCTTGAGGTCCGGCGTCACCCGAATGCTCTCGAGGACCCGGTCCAGCACCCCGGCCTCGCGCGCGCCGCCGATGACCACGAACAGGCCCACGAAGAACAGCAGGAGCACCCAGTCCACGCTGTGGATGACCTCGGACGGCCGAATGCCGCTGACGAGCAGGATCGCGGCCCCGGCGACGAGCGCGATGAGCGAGATGTCCACGCCCAGGTGTGATGAGAAGAAGAACGCGGCGATGGTGGGGACGACGATGGCCGAAGCCCTCCGCAACATACGGGTGTCCGGCTGCGCCGCCTGCCGCAGCGCAGTCATGTCGGGCGTGAAGGCGTGGTTGAACTGACCGCGGTACACGAGCCAGACCACAGCGACGAGAGCGACGCATCCGGCCACGGCGACGGGCGCCAGGTAGAGGAAGAACCGGCTGAACGAGATGCCCGAGGTGACGCCGATGAGCATGTTTTGCGGGTTGCCGACGATGGTGGCGGTGGAGCCCGCGTTGGACGCCATCGCCTCGGCGATAAGGTAGGGCACGGGGTTCGCGCGGAGCATGCGGCACGCCTGAATCACCACGGGCGTGAACATCAGCACCACCGTGTCGTTGACGAGCAGCGCGCTCATCACCCCTGTGGCGGCCACGACCACGACCAGCAGCCGCGTCGGCGTGGTGCCCACCGAGAGCAGCCGCACCGCCAGGAAGGTGAAGAAGCCGGCGCGCTGGAGGACGATCACCAGCATCATCATGCCCAGCAGCAGCGCGATGGTGTGAAAGTCCACCGCGCGCACCGCGCCCTCAAAAGTGAGGACGCCCAGCAACACCATGAGCACCGCGCCGGTGAACGCCGCCGAAGGGCGGTCGATGTGGACTCGGGGCAACCTAGTGACAGCTACACCCAGGTACGTGAGCCCAAGCACGATGACCGCTTTCCAGAACATGGCCCCTCGCTGCCCAAGGGGCAGATTATAGCGCCTTTGCGTGGACGGGGCGCAGCGCCATGCCTTGGCGAAACATTGCGCGAGCATCTCCTCAACACAGGGAATTGGTGATTCTCTCTCCTCTCGTGGGGGCCTTGCCCATAAAGTCTCCCTGGCTTTGTGGCCACGTTATTGGGCTTCGGCCACAAGGGGAGGTCACGTCCCTGAGAGAGGGGCTTCCTTCGCCCTCGGAGCCTGTCCTGAGTGAGCCGAAGGCCTGCTCTCCAGCGAAGCAAAGGGCCCTGAGCGAAGCGAACGGGGAAGCCGAAGAAGGGCGAGGCGGTGGGGTGAGCGGGAGACGTTCACCCTGAGCCACGGTGCTACAAGCGGGAACGTGTTGAGCCAGCTGCTGCCCAACGCAGACCTTCAGGGCAAAGCCCCTCGTGGGAGACGACGAAGGTAAGGATTAGCCCGCGCGACGGGCCAAGGTCGCCGTGCATTGCGCCTCACCTTGCCCTTCGCTGGTTCGAACAGTGAGAAACCGCAGACGATTGCTGCTACTGGACGCATGCCCCAATCCCACATCAATGGAACACCGGTCTGCTGAGGCGTCAGGCTACGCAACCACCGGCGTCCTCGCCAGCAGGTCCGCAATCGTCGTGGAGTCCAGCACGCGCTGCATCGCCTCCTCCACCGTCCGCCATACCTCCCGCTGCGCGCACGCCGGCACGTGGACGCACTGCTCCGGATGGTCCAGGCACCCCACAATCGTCTCCGCTCCGCCCAGCGCCGCCATCACCATTCCAAGACTGATCTCGGACGGCGCCAGCGCGAGCGAGTGCCCGCCCTGCGGGCCGGTGTGGCTCCGAACGAACCCGCCGTGGCTCAACGTGAGTAGCAGCCGCGCCAGGAACGGCTCCGGGATACCCTGCCGCCGCGCAATGTCCGAGGCGCGCACCGGCGCCTCGTCCGCGTGCTGCGCCAAGTCAAGCAGCGCCCGGACTCCGTAGTCAACTCTGATCGGTACGTGCATAAGCCCTCTTCCTCATCCGCCTTTGGTTCGCCTGCTCTGCGCTCGCCTTGCCCTTCCACCATGCGGTGGAGCGTGCGAATACCCTCTATCACGGGGTGAGGGATTCATTCCGTGGACACCGCATCCATCCGCCCCGTGAGCGCGGCCTGAAGCGCGTGCCAGGCCAGCGTCGCGCATTTTACCCGCGTAGGGAACTCTGACACGCCCGACAGAATCTCCAGGTCGCCCAGGAGCTCCGCGTCAAAGTCCGCGCCTTGCTCCCTCGTCACCATTCCGTGGAAGGCCGTGAACAGCTTCTGCGCCTCTTCCACCGTCTTCCCCTTGATCCCCTCGGTCATCATGGACGCCGAGGACGTAGAGATGGCGCACCCCGAACCCTGGAACCCCACGTCCTTCACTACCCCGCCCTCCACCTTCAGCAGCAGCGTCACGTTGTCGCCGCAGAAGGGGTTGTACCCCCGCGCGGAGTGCGTGGCGCCCTCCAGCTTGCGGAAGTTCCGTGGCCGCCGTGTGTGCTCCAGCACCACTTCCTGGTAGAGCTCTTGTAGTTGCGACATTGCCTGCTCTCTCTGAGTCCTCTCAAATCGCTGCCGGCCAACCCGGCCCCCGCCGCCTCCCCGACCTCTCCCTTAAAGGGGAGGGGTATGTCCCCATTCCATTTAGGGAAGGGGCTAGGGGTTAGGTTGGGGAGGGGCAGGGGAGAGGTGTCAACTGAACACCTCAAGCGCCTTGTCCAGCCCCAGCACCAGGGCGTCAATCTCCGCTTTCGTGTTGTACATCCCCAGCGAGGCCCGCGCCGTCGCGGGAATGCCAAATCGCTCCATCACAGGCTGCGTGCAGTGGTGCCCCGTGCGGATGGCGATGCCCTCCTGGTCCAGCACCGTGCCGATGTCGTGCGGGTGGATGTCCTTGAGCGTGAATGAGAGGATGCCCGTCTTGTGCTTGGCGGTGCCGATGAGTCGCAGCCCCTCAATCTCCGCGAGGCGCTTCGTCCCGTAGACCAGCAGCTCATCCTCATGCGCCGCGATGCGCTCCAGGCCGATCCCTGTCACGTAGTCAACCGCCGTGCCGAGGCCGATCCCGCCCGCGATGTTGGGCGTCCCCGCCTCAAACTTGTATGGCAGGTCGTTGTAGATCGTCTTGGCGAACGTCACCGACTTGATCATGTCGCCGCCACCCTGATACGGCGGCATCGCGTCCAGCAGCGCGGCCTTGCCGTACAGCACGCCGACGCCCGTCGGCCCGTACAGCTTGTGGCCTGAGAAGGCGTAAAAGTCGCAGTCCAGCGCCTGCACGTCCACCGCCATGTGCGGTGTGGACTGCGCGCCGTCCAGCAGCACCGGCGCGCCGACGCTGTGCGCCTTGGTGATGATCTCGCGCACCGGGTTGATCGTCCCCAGCGAGTTGGACACGTACACCACCGAGACGAGCTTGGTGCGCTTGCTCAGCAGCTTGTCGTATTCGTCCATCAGCAGCTCGCCGTCGTCGTTCATCGGGATGACGCGCAGCGTCGCGCCCTTCTCCTCGCACAGCATCTGCCACGGCACGATGTTGGAGTGGTGCTCCATCGCCGTGATGATCACCTCGTCGCCAGGCCCGATGAACCTCCGCCCGTAGCTGCTGGCGACCAGGTTGATGCCCTCCGTAGTGCCGCGCACGAAGACGATCTCGCGGTCCTCTTTGGCGTTGAGGAACCGCCGCACCTTGGCGCGCGCACCCTCGTAGTCCTCCGTCGCCAGCGCGCTCAGCGTGTGGACTCCCCGGTGGATGTTGGCGTTCTCGGTCGTGTAGTAGCGCAGCAGCGTGTCCAGCACGGCTTGCGGCTTCTGCGACGTGGCGGCGTTGTCCAGGTACACCAGCGGCTTGCCGTTCACCACCTGTTTGAGGATGGGGAAATCGTCCCGCACTTGCGACGGGTCAAACGCCTGCGTGACCTTCGGCGTAGCGCGTTGGATCGCCTTACCGTTCACGCTGCTCATCCCTATCCCCAAACCCCTCGAACTGGAACTCCGGCAACGCCTTGTCCGTCACGCCGTCCAGGAATGCCCGGAGCGGCTCCAGCTTCACCGTGTCCAGGATCTCTTTCACGAACCCCCGGATCAGCAGCGCCCCCGCCGCCTTCGGGTCCAGGCCGCGGCTGCGCATGTAGAAGATCTGCTCCTCCGCCTCGGCGATCTGCCCGGCCGTCGCGCCGTGGGTCGCCTTCACGTCGTCGCAGTAGATCTCCATGCTTGGCTTCGTGTCCACCTCGGCCCGCTCCGAGAGGATCAGGTTCTTGTCGGCCTGCCTGGCGTTGCTCTTGACCGCGCCCTTGCGGATGAGCACGCGCCCCGTGTACACCGCGTGCGACGTGCCCGTGAGGATGCCCTTCACGTACTGGTAGCTCTGGCTGTACGGCGCTGCGTGGTCAATGTTGACATGGTTGTCAATGTGCTCCCTGCCCGCCGTCAAGTGCAGGCCGTTCAGCTTGCACGACGAGCCGTGTCCCGCCAGCGCCATGTGTAGGTCGTGCCGCGCCAGCGCCCCGCCCTTCGCGAACGCCGTCGTGGAGAACAAGGCGTCCTGCCCCACCGTGGCGCGAGTCATCGAAACGTGGAACGCGTTGGCGCTCTCCAGCGTCACCTTGTAGTGGTCAACCGCGCTGCCGTCGCCCACGACCACCTCGGTCACCGCGTCGTTGAAGTAGGCCCCGTCGCCAAGGCCGACGTACGTCTCAACCAACGTGAGCTTCGTGTTGCGCTCGGTGACGACCAGCGTCCTGGGGTACGCCACCTGCGGCTGCGTGCTGTCCGTCGCCACGAACAGCAGGTGCACCGGCGCGTGCTCGTCGCCGCCCGCCGCGTGGATAAAAGCCCCGTCGCTCAAGAACGCCGTGTTCAGGGCCGCAAACCCGTCGTCCTCAAACGCCGCGTGCTTTGCCAGGTGCTGCTCGATGAGGGCCTCGTCGGTGCGGAACGCCTCGGCAAGGCTCGCCACGCGCAGCCCGCCGCCGTCCGACGGCACGCTGGACAGCGTCGGGGCGTACCGTCCGTCCACGAACACCAGCGTCGTCCACTCCTTACGCCACGGCGCGACACGGCGCAGCGCCGTTGTCTTCACCCCGCTCGTCTTGGGCGATGCCGAGTACCGAAACGCCGCGTCCGCGATGGGAGCGACGTTCGTGTACTTCCACTTCTCGTTGCCGCGCCGCGCCGTCGGGAAGCCGAGCTGCTCAAACCGCGCCATGCCTTCCTGCCGAAGCTGGCGCAGCCACGCCGGCGCGCTGCCGTCCGCGGCCTGCTCCAGCACGCGGAAGTCTGCGAGGTACTGTTCGTGCTTGGTGAGCGTCGTCGTCATCGTTTTAGCGCACCGTCTCTTCGGTAGTGGCCTGAATCGTTAGTGTTGGGTGTGGGAGCAATGCATGAATGCCCCTGAGTTAGCCAGGGGTTAGGTCACGCTGTCGCCATTGCTTCCCGGACCCAGTCGTAGCCCTTCTCCTCAACCTCCAGCGCCAGCCCCGCGCCGCCCGACCGCACGATGCGCCCGTCAATCAGGATGTGCACGAAGTCCGGCACGATGTAGTTCAGCAGCCGCTGGTAGTGCGTCACCACCAGCACCGCCTTCTCCGGCCCGCGCCGCTTGTTCACCACGTCCGCCACGCTCTTCAGCGCGTCAATGTCCAGCCCCGAGTCCGTCTCGTCCATCAGCGCCAGCTTCGGGTCCAGCACCATCATCTGGAGCATCTCGCTCCGCTTCTTCTCGCCGCCGGAGAACCCCTCGTTCACCGAGCGCTTGACCAGCTCCTGGTCAATGCCCACGTCCTTGATCTTCTGTCGCCACATCTTGTCGAAGACCCGGTAGTCCATCGGCTCCTCGCCGCGCTGCTCGCGGATGGAGTCCAGCGCCGTCTTCATGAACTGCCACGCCGAGACGCCCGGCAGCTCCACGGGGTACTGGAACGCCAGGAAGATGCCCTCACGCGCCCGCTGGTCCACCGTCATCGGCAGCACGTTCTTGCCCTCAAACGTGATTGCGCCGCTGGTGACCACGTACTCCGGCTTGCCCGCCAGCACGTTCACCAGGGTGCTCTTGCCGCTGCCGTTGGGCCCCATGATGGCGTGAACCTCGCCCTTGCCGATGCTCAGGCTTAGCCCCTTCAGGATCTCGGTGTCTGCCACCTTCACGTGCAGGTCTCGGATAACCAGCATTGGCTCTGCCATGCGTCTCCTCGTCGTGCGCGATGGACTACATCCGCGTCTTTTTTGGTATTCCCCCTTCCCCTTAGGGAAGGGGGTTAGGTCCTTCCCCTACCCTTTAAGGGAGGGGCTGGGGGAGAGGTTACGCCACCGCGCCCTCCAGGCTCACTTTGAGGAGGTTGGCCGCCTCCACCGCGAACTCAAAAGGCAGTTCCGCGAACACGCTCTTGCAGAACCCCTTCACGATCATGTGGTGCGCGTCCTCGTTGGAGATGCCGCGCTGCATCACGTAGAAGAGCTGCTCGTCGCTGATCTTGGACGTGGACGCCTCGTGCTCCATCCGCGCCGTCGAGTTGCGCACCTCAATGTAGGGCATTGTGTGCGCGGCGCTCTTGTCGCCGATGAGTAGCGAGTCGCACTGCGTGAAGTTCTTCGCGCCCGTCGCCGTGGGCATGATCTTGACCTGGCCGCGGTACGTGCTCTCCCCGTGGCCCGCCGAGATGCCCTTCGCCACGATCGTGCTTCGCGTGTTCTTCCCGATGTGGGTCATCTTCGTCCCCGTGTCCGCCTGCTGGTGGTTGTTCACGAGCGCCACCGAGTAGAACTCGCCCACCGAGTTGTCGCCCTGCAGGATCACACTCGGGTACTTCCAGGTGATGGCGGAGCCGGTCTCCACCTGCGTCCAGGAGATCTTGGAGTTCCGCCCCTGTGCCTTCCCGCGCTTCGTCACAAAGTTGTAGACGCCGCCCTTACCTTCCTTGTCGCCGGGGTACCAGTTCTGGAGCGTGGAGTACTTGATCTGCGCGTCGTCCAGCGCGATCAACTCCACCACGGCGGCGTGAAGCTGGCTCGTCTTCCGCACCGGCGCCGTGCACCCCTCCAGGTAGCTGACGTAGCTCCCCTCGTCCGCGATGATCAGCGTCCGCTCAAACTGCCCGCTGTCCGCAAAGTTGATCCGGAAGTACGTCATCAGCTCCATCGGGCAGCGCACGCCCTTCGGCACGTAGATGAACGACCCGTCGCTGAACACCGCCGAGTTCAACGTCGCGTAGAAGTTGTCGGAGTACGGCACCACCGAGCCAAGGTACTTCCGCACCAGCTCCGGGTGATTCCGGATCGCCTCGCTGATGGGGCAGAAGATGACGCCGTGCTTCTCCAGCGCCTTCTGGTACGTCGTCGCCACCGAGACGCTGTCAAATATCGCGTCCACCGCCACGCCGGCCAGCTTCTCCCGCTCCGCAAGTGGGATGCCAAGCTTGTCAAACGCCTTCAGCATCTCGGGGTCCACTTCCTCCATGCTCTTGGGGCCGTCCTTGGTCTTGGGCGCGGCGTAGTAGTGGATGTCGTCAAAGTCAATCGGCGGGTGATGGATCATCGCCCAGGTCGGCTCTTCGCGCTTCAGCGTCAGCCAGTGCCGGTACGCGCGCAGCCGCCACTCCAGCATCCACTCGGGCTCGCCCTTCTTGGACGAGATGAGGCGGACGACGCCCTCGTTCAGGCCCTTCGGGGCGACGTCTTCCTCTACGTCGGTGGTGAAGCCCCACTTGTACTCCTGCTGCGAGAGGTCGGTATTTCTAGAGATGACCGTTCGGGTGGTGGTCATGCGCCTTGCCTCCGCCGTTCAGGTATTTACGACCATTCTGGTCAACAATCCATTTACAGGATAGCCACGCCAGCGAGCGGTGTCAAGGCCACAGGATTTTTCAGTTGTTGTCATTCTGAGCCAGAGCGCAGCGCAGGCGAAGAATCCGTAGCCTGGGAGTCCGGACTCTTCGGTCATCCTTCTGCGGAAGGACTCCCTCAGAATGACAATCTTTGCACTCCCGTGCAGAGATTTCGGACAACTGAACGACCCTGTGTCAAGTACACCAGTGCGCTTGACGCCTAGTCATGATGGGCGAGGAGCCTCCGCTCTAACCGCTCATAGACATCCCGAAAATGGCGGAGAGGGGCACGGACATGCTCAAGCGCAGCCTCGCCGCTTTTGTGAACCGGGATACGGTGGAGGCTGTCCGGGTGTGCAACGATGATGACGAGGTGGACGCTCTCCATAACCGGGTTTACCGGGACCTGCTCGACTACATGATCCGAGACCCCAACACGATCCAGCGCGCGACGTATCTGCTCTGGGTGGCCCACGACCTGGAGCGCGTCGCCGACCGGGCCACCAACATCGCCGAGCGCGTCATCTTCCTCGTCACCGGCAAGTTGATCGAGATCAACGTCTCCAAGTACTAGCCAGCACGTCCTGTCGTGGCCGCGTTGGTCACGACGGACGCGGTCCCCTTAGCGTCCTGGGTGGGAGCGCCATCCGCCCCGTCGTTGCTGGTCCCCGCGCCGCCGGCTGCTTCCGCAAAGTGCATGGCGTACAGCCGCGCGTACATCCCGCCCCGCGCCACGAGCTCCGGGTGCGTCCCCTGCTCCGCTATGCGGCCCAGCTCCAGCATCACGATCTGGTCTGCCGACGTGATGGTCGACAGCCGGTGCGCGATGACAAACGCCGTGCGTCCCTTGAGCACCCGCTGCAGCGCCTCCTGGATCAGCCGCTCCGTGTGCGAGTCTATGTTCGCCGTCGCCTCGTCCAGGATGATGATGCGCGGGTCCGCGACAATGGCCCGCGCGAAGCTCACGAGCTGCCGCTGGCCCATGCTCAGGTTCGCGCCCCGCTGCTGCAGCACCGTCTCGTACCCCCGCGGCAGCTCGCGGATGAACTCGTCCGCGCCCACCGCCTTCGCCGCCGCCACGATTTCCTCATCCGTCGCATCGCGGTGCCGGAACCGGATGTTCTCTCTCACGCTCGTGGAGTACAGGAATGGCTCCTGGGGCACCATGCTCATCTGCCGCACCAGCGACTCGCGCGTCACCTCGCCGATGTCGACGCCGTCCACCGTGACGCGTCCCTCGTAGCGCTCGTATAGCCGCGCCAGCAGCGAGACGATGGTCGTCTTGCCGGAGCCGGTCCTGCCCACCAGCGCCACCGTCTCGCCAGGCCGGACGTGCAGGTTGATGTTGCTCAGCACCTGGATGTCCGGCACGTAGTTGAACGAGACCCCCTCAAACCGGACGTCGCCCCGGACCGGCGGCATCTCCCGCGCGCCCGGCCTGTCGCCCGCCTCCGGCTGCACGTCCAGCAGCTCGAAGATGCGCGCGCCGGAGGCCATCGCTCGCTGGAACTGCGTGTACTGCATCGTGATCGTCCGGATCGGCTCAAAGAACCGCTGCACAAACAGCAGGAACGACACGAGCACGCCGACCTCAAGCGCCCCGCGCAGCGCCATCGCGCCGCCCATCACCAGCACCACCGCCATGGAGACCGCCGTCATCAGCTCCACGATCGGCAGCAGCGCGGCCGAGAGCCACGCGGCGCGGACCGTCGCGTTCCGGTGCTCCGCGTTCAGCGTGTCAAACCGTTGGAGATTGAGCCCCTGGCGGTTCATGCTCTGCGTCACCCGCACGCCGGAGATGCTCTCCTGCAGGTTGCCGTTCACCGCCGAGATCGCCATGCGCACGCGCACAAACGCCGCGCGGGCGTATCGCTGCCAAAACAGCATCAGCCCCAGCAGTACCGGCACGACGGCCAGCGTCACCGCTGCCAGCGTCGCGTTCATCCAGAACATCGCCCCCGCGATGAACGTCAGCAGCGCGACGTCTCCGATCGTTATTACGCCGACGTCCAGAAACTCCTGGATCTGCATCGTGTCGTTCTGCACCCGCGACATGATGCGGCCCACCTCGTTCCGGTCAAAGAACGGCGTGTCCTGCCGCTGCAGGTGCGCGAACATGTCGGTTCGCAGGTCGTTGATGACCCGCACCGCCACCCTCGCCAGGAAGTAGTACTGCGCATAGTTGAACGCCCAGTTTGCGGCGGCGTTGGCGAAGAACGCCAGTCCGATCACGTGGATGCTGCCGAAGTGGCTCGCTCCCTCCGGCGCGGCGATGACGCTGTTGATGCCCCACGCGATGATGAGCGGCTGCGCGATGGTCGTCGCCATGTACCCCAGCACGCCCACCGTCGCCAGCGCCGACCACAGCCGGTACCGCAGCACGTACCACAGCAGCCGCACCGCCACGCGATGGTCGTATATCCTGCCCAGCGCCGCCTCGTCCAGGGCGAGGCGGCCGTGCAGCGCGTAGTTGGTGTGTGCGCTTGTGGTGGTCGCCATTCGCCCTATGCCTCTCTGTTATTGCTGGCCTCTGCCGTCAGCCCCGCAATCTCTCGACTTATTCCCTACCCACGCCTCACCAAGGAAGGGTTCTCTGGTTCGTCTTCTCCCGCTGTGAGAGGGCGAGGGAGCCCTAACCCTTCGTCCCCACCGGCGCCGTTCTCACCGCGCGCCGGTTCCACGGTCGCCACCTCGCGCGCATTCAGCGCCGCCTCCGAACGCACCTGCTCGTCGTGGAGCCGCCGGTACTCGCCGTTCAGCGACAACAGCTCCTCGTGCCGCCCGCGCTCCACGATCTCGCCGCCCTTGAACACCAGAATCAGGTCCGCGTTGCGCATGGCGCTGATGCGGTTCGTGATGATGAACGTCGTGCGCCCCTTGACTACGCCGCCCAGGGCGGTCTGCAGGGCCTGCTCCGTCTCGGCGTCCACGCTGGACGTGGAGTCGTCCAGGATGAGCACCGGAGGGTCTCTCAACAGCGTGCGCGCAATGGACAGGCGTTGCTTCTGCCCGCCGGACAGGCCGATGCCTCGCTCGCCGACCACGCTCTCGTACCCCTCAGGCAACCCGGCGATGAAGTCGTGGAGCTGCGCCGTCTTCGCCGCCTCCACGACGCGCTCCAGGGACGCGTCCGCGGTGCCGTACGCGATGTTCTCGCGGATGCTCGCCGTGTGGATGAACACGTCCTGCTGCACAATGCCCACGTTGTCGCGCAGTGAGTCCTGCGTCACGTCCCGAACGTCCACGCCGTCCAGCAGCACGCGTCCCTCGCTCGCGTCGTAGAACCGCGGGATCAGGTGCGCGAAGGTCGTCTTACCGCTCCCGGGCCGTCCCATCATCGCCACCGTCCGCCCCTGCGGCACGCGCACGGTCACCTGCTTGAGCACCGGCACGCCCTCGTCGTAGCTGAACGACACGTTGTCAAAGGCCACCTCGCCGCGCGCGCGCCCCAGCCGCTTGGCGCCGGGCCGGTCCGCAACGGGCGACATCGCATCCAACACCTCGAACATGCGCTCGCCGCAGGAGACCGCGCGCGAGAAGCTGTTGACCATCCACCCCATCATCCGCACCGGCATCATGAGCAGCCCGATGTAGAAGATGAGCGACGTCAGCTCCCCGGGCGTCACGCGCGTGTACGCGGCCTGGCCGTCGGTCACCACCCTGCCGGCGATGACCTCGTGCCCGCCGAACCACAGCGCCGTGCCGATGGAGGCGACAAATGCGAGCTGCATCACGGAGAAGTTCCGCGCCCACGAGCTCTCCGCGCGAAACGTCTCGTCGGCCACCTTGCCGGAGACGGCGCCGAACTTGTCCTTCTCGTGCTCCTCGGCTGCGAAGGCCTTCACCAGGCGGATCCCGCTCAGGTTCTCCTGCAGCGACGTCACCATGTCGCCGATGAATTCCTGCACGCGGAGCCATATCTTGCGCTGGCTCATGCTCGTCATCACCGCGCGCCAGCCTATGAACGGCACGAACGCCAGGCACACCAGCCCCAGCTTCACGTCCGTCAGCAGCATCGCCGCCGCGATGCCCGCCACCATCGCAATGACGAACCCAAACCGGATCGCCCCCATGTTGACGAACTGCCGCACGCCCTCCACGTCCGCCGTCGCGCGCGACATCAGGCCGCCCGTCATCTGCTTGTCGTGGTACGCAAAGCTCAGGTGCTGCAGGCGGTCAAAGAAGGCGTTGCGGATGTCGTACGCCACCCGCTGCGACACGGCCTCGCCCACGTACGTCTGGCCGAACGAAAACAGCCCGCGCGCCGCGCCCGCCAGGACGAGCACGACGGCGAAGAGGTAGAGACCAGAGGTGTTGTGCTGGCCGGAGGAGAGCACGCGGTCCACGCCCGCGCCTAGGACGCGGGGAATCGCCAGGGCGGCGAGCGCGGTCCCCACGACGGAGATGTAGCCCGCCACCACCCGGCTCTTGTACGGCCGCCAGACGAGCAGGAAAATGCGCCATAAAATGCGCATAGCAATCAGGCCTGACTCTACGGCAACGGGCGGCGCGCGTCAATCACGCGTTTTGGGATGGGAAGAGGGGCATTGAGGCCTAACTGCGGCCAGGGCTAATCGCATCGCCGGGTTGGCCGGAAATTTCGCTGCTCAGAACGTAGTGTGTGGTGACAAATCGCTGCATCCACCCAGGGGGGTGCTTGCTGTCAATCCATTGATTGAGCCGCTGGGCGAACGGGACCGAGAACCACTTCACTTTCGTCGGCAGCAGAGCATACCCGGCCGGCCGCACCACCATGGACGGGCACTTTGCCGTGATGCCCGACTCGCGCAGGACCTTCACCACCTCGCTCCGCGAGAAGAAGCGCGTCCGGTACGGCTTCAAGTTAATCGGGATACGGCCCCGCCCCAGCGCCATGTGCCAGCTACTCGTGGACCAACTGTTGGCGAACGAGCGGTCCAGGAAGATGACCCCTCCCGGCTTCAGCACCCTCCCAATCTCGCCGAGCGACTTCGCCACGTCCTGCTTTCGGAGGTGGTTGTACAGCGCGCACGAGATCACCACGTCCACTGAGGTGTCCTCAAGCGGCAGTCGGTTCTCCGCAGGCTGCCGAAAAAGGACAACTCGAGCACCGGGCAGGAACCCGAACTGCTCGCGGTATCGCTGCAACGTCAGCAGCATCGTCTCAGAGATGTCCACGCCATAGTACGTGGAGCAGGTGAACCCCTTCTCTGTGGACAGGTACAGCGGGATGCGTCCAAAACCGCACCCCATCTCCAAAACCGTCCCCACTTTCCGTCCCTCGGGGAAGTGCTCCTTCCACAGCCGGACGTTGGGTGATACAAGCGTTGTGTAGTCCTTCCGGCCCAAGCCCTTACGTGCCGTTGTCGCGTGGACGATGTCCTGCCGCGCCCACGCGTCATACTGCTCGGACACGTCCGTCTGAATGGTCGACCAAGCCTGCCCCTCGGACGAGAGGTGGTAAATACCGTCGCGGAAGATGTACCCCTGCGTCTGCATCGTCTCACGTTCCTCAGATGACGCTCAGCAGCCCTTAGTCCTGGTACCAGGCCAAGTGCTCTCTAAACCACGCCACCGTGTCCGCCAGGCCGTCCTCAAACGACAGCACGGGTTGGTACCCCAGTAACGCCTTCGCATAGCGAGTATCCCCAACAAGGTGGCGAATATCTCCCGCGCGTGGCGGTCCAAACCGCGGTTCTATGCTTGTGCCCATGACTCGATTCAGAGCGGCAGTCAACTCAAGGAGAGCGTACCGCTTCCCGGATCCCACGTTGAACGCCTTCCCCACGCCCTCGCGCGTCTCCATCGCCAGCATGTTCGCATGCACCGCGTTCGCCACGTGGATGAAATCGCGCGACTGCCCGCCGTCGCCAAAGATGGTCGGCCGCCGGCCCCGGAGCATCTGCAAGATGAACATCGGAATCACTCCGCCGTAGTTGGAGCGGGCGGCCTGCCTGGGGCCAAAGACGTTCATGTATCGCAGCGACACGGTCTCCAGCCCGTAGCTCGCCGTGAAGGCGCGGCAGTAATGCTCCCCCGCCAGCTTCGCCACGGCGTACGGCGAGATGGGGTTCGGCGCCAGCCCCTCGTGCATCCGGATGCGCCTCGTGGCGCCGTACACCGAAGACGACGAGGCGTACACCACTCGTCGGACCCCCGCATCACGCGCCGCCGCCAAGACGTTCAGCGTACCCGTCGCGTCCACCTCGTTGAACAGCAGCGGGTCCTCAAGCGACCTCGGCACCGACGCCAGCGCCGCCTGGTGGAACACCACCTCCGAGCCCTGAAAGGCCTTGCGCAGCCCGCCCAGGTCCCGCACATCGCCGTTGACGAGGGCCACGCGTCGCTTCACCTGCTCCAGGTTGCGCGCGTTGCCCGTCGCCAGGCTGTCCACTACGCACACCTCGTGCTCGTGCCTCAGCAGCTCGTCCACGATGTGCGACCCGATAAACCCGGTCCCGCCAGTCACGACGCAGCGCATTACGAATGTCCTTGCCAGTTATTCAACCCTGATGCCGTAGATGAAGTCATCCTCCTGCGACTCAGTTCTCACCCACAAACGGCCCCCGCCGTAGGTCAGGTCATGCCCTCTATGGTAGCCTGTTTGGTCGGGCACCGGAAGCTCAACCTTCTTGCTCTGGAACACCAACTCCCCAGTCTGTGGATTGTAAGCCTCAAACGTGCAGTCGCGCCAGTCGCTGCTCCAGATGAGGTTGTGGTCCGGGTCGTAGGCTGCGCCGGTGCCCGCCACCACGAACCGATTGCCAGTCTGTGTCTTATTCGCCTTGTCTAGCTGCACCAACAAGGCTTCAGTCCCGACCCACACATAATCACCCTGGACAACAACCATATAAGCGCCTCCAAAATAGCTGGTAATTTTCCCAGCCTCTACATGGAAAGGGATTGTATAAACGCTGAGCTCGTGGAGTACCTTGCCCGTCGTGTCAATCTGTCGGAGCAGCCCTTCTCCTCTGTCAATGTAATAGATGGTCTCATCCTGAGGATCAATGGCAATACCTTCAGTCCCATTAGTGGTGCCTAAGCTCAACACGGGGTGCAGTCGTGCGACCGGCTTTACACGGGCGTTGTTGCATGCCAGCGAATCCACCTCAAATAAGTCCTGTCTAAGCTCATAATCGGCCACCCAAATCGTGCTCTTTTTTGGGTCATACGTCACCCCATGAATGTGGAGGAACCCAGCTCTCGGCGAATTGGCGATGCCGCTGGCGTAGATCACCTTGACGTCCCCCAGCCCTGTTGGCGGCGCGAGCAGGCTCCCGTCGGCGGGCAGCGCGGTGAAGCTGCCAGTCACCTCCCCAATGCCGACGGTCACTGCGCCAGCGGCCGGTGGCGTGCACTGAAACGAGACCACCTGCTGCTCCAGCCCGGTCTGGAACGTGACACCTTTCTTCCCGACGCCCTCGTTGTTCACGCTGAGGTTCGCCTGGTACGCTCCACCCACGTCCCCGCTGTTGTAGACCATCGCCTCAACGGTTATCGGGATCCCGCGCGCACGCGCTCAGGTTTGACGGTGAGGCAGTTCACCGCGAATGTGGCCGGCTGCAAGGCCGTGAGTTCTGCCGTCTGCGCCCCCACTTTGATGACGTACTTGCCTGGGCCCTGTGGGGCGTACCGGAAGGTGACTGCCTGTTGTGCCCGCGCTCCCACGGTTACTTCAGCAGTCTCCTGCAGGCTGCCGTTCACTAACAGCTTCACCGGGTAGGTCGCCTTCTGGGAGTCGCTGTTGACCACCGTGCCAACAATCAATAGCTCTCCGGGTGCGACGATCCGCTGGGGCGTCACCGAAAGGGCTTCAACAGGGACTCAGACTGCGGGCTGGTCCGTTTGCCCACAGGCCCAAGAACCGAGCACGGCCACCACCACCAGCAGCAACGCCCCTAGCGCCCACCAAGGGGGAACACTTCGGGCCACCATAGTTCGGTCTGGGCGCTTTGGACGTTTACGCGTCATCCCTGCCCCAACCACCCCGCGTCCCCCGTGGCGTGGTACTCAATCCCGCGGGAGGCAAAGTCCACCTCCCGCCAGAGCTGAGCGTTGTCCAGCACCAGCTTGCAGCGCGCCAGGCTGTCCAGCAGCGTACCGTGGTCAATGACGTGGTACTGGCGGTGCCCGTCTACTACCAGGACGGCGTCAAACTCGCTCAGCCCCTTGGGGTACGCAAAGTACGGCAAGCTCGTGATCTTGCGCACCTCGTCGGCCGAGTACAGCGGGTCGTTCACCTTCACCTGTACGCCCGCTTCGCGAAGCCTCTGCGCTATCTCTAGCGTCGGGCTCATCGTGTGCACGCGAATATTGTGCATGTACGAAAGGCCCAGAATGCCCACGTTCTTGCAACCGCGCTTCACCAGCGAGTCCGCCACCAGCGCGGGCTGCGCCGCACTGGAAACGATGGTCTGCTTGAGCAGACCCAGCTCGTTCGGGCGCTCCGCGCCCTGGATGACATAATAGCTGGACACGGGCAGGCAGTAGCCGCCCACCCCCAGGCTGGGGTAGTAGGTCTCCATGTTCCATTTGGTGCCCACCAGCTCCAGCACCTTGCGCATGTCCAGATTCGGGTACGCGCGCGACAGCTCAAACGCCAGCGTCACCCCAACCTGGCGGTACGCGTTCTCAATGCTTTTCACGGCCTCCGCGTAGAAGTGGTTTGGGGCTTTCACCAAGTTCTGGCACGCCAGCGAGAGCACCTGCCGCATGGCCTCCGCGGTCGGCTCGTCCGCTCCGCCGTACACCCGGTGGATGTACCGCATGGACTTCTCCGGACTGGTGAAGAAGTCCCTGCGTGGTGAGCACCCGAGCAGCAGGTCTTTCCCCACCCGGAGCCCGCTGTCCTCAAAGAACGGCACGACCTCCTTGTCTATCGTCCCGGGGGTCAGCGTCGACTCAATGATCACGAGCGGCGGTGACGTCACGCCAAGCCCCTTGTAGGTTGCCAGCTTTCGGCACGTGTCCATCAGCGCCCCCAGATCCGGGTGGCCACCGCGTTCGGTCGGCACGCACACGAAATGCACTGCCACGTCCGGCTTGATCAGGTCGCGCCAATCGGTCGTCGCCGTCGCCACGCCGCTGGTGTACAGTGGGCCCGGTGTGAACCCAAGCCAGTAGTCCATGTTGAAGACCGGGCTTTCACCGCGGTTCACGGTCTCCACCGTCTGCTGGTTCACGTCGTATCCGATGCAGCGCACGCCCCGCTCCGCGTAGTGGGACATGGACGAGTAGCCAATGTGCCCAATGCCCCAAACGCCTATCTTCTTCCTGCCAGCGAGGAGCTCTTTTCTCAAGTCCATGCTCATAGCATCTCCAAACTCCTCCGGGGCGCCCCGTTGCGAAATTCCACCCAACGCGTGGTTGCCAACGGCCTTCAGTCAATGTCTAATAGAATAGCTTGACCGAGCTGGGAATGGTAGCGGAGTCGTTACCGGGGCGGGGCGCTTCAGGCGCCTCCCCTTCAATTCCGCAGGACGATACCGCCGAAAGCTCCGTGCGGGGCGGCAATCGGGGTTGCACCCAGGCCACGCGCCAGTGTATTCTTGACCGAGACTCTGAGCATAGCGCGGCGCAACGTCCGAACACGTTGCTCCACAGGCCACGGAATTCCCCATTTCAGAACGCAGCAACCGAGGGACATCTGTGCGGATTCGGTTCTCATTGTTGCCCCGAGAAGAGAAATTCTTCTTCCTCCTGCACCAAAGCACCATCACTATCCAGAAGGCTTCTCACAAGCTCCAAGACCTCTTTGAGCACTACGAGAGCGTCCCCGCCAAAGTCGCCGAGATCAAGGAGTTGGAGAATTTTGGCGATCAGATTATCCACGACATTTTCCAGGCGTTGCACAGGACTTTCATTACGCCTATCGATCGCGAGGACATTGCATTGCTCGCAGAGCGCCTTGACGACGTTCTGGACGCCATGGAAGAGGCCGCGCGCTATCTGGTGGAATACAAGATTGAGCAACCCACCTCCTACGCGCGGGAACTGGCGGGTATTCTTTGCCAGTGCGCCGACCAGTTGGAGAAGGCGACCGCCAGCCTTCACTACCGAGGCGCCAAGCTCCAGCAGATCTTGCCGTACACGGTGGAGATCAACCGCCTTGAGAACGAAGGTGATCAGATCGTCAGCCGTGCGATGGGCGACCTGTTCAGCAATGGCAAAGACGCGCTCTACATAATGAAATGGCGGGATATCTACAACGACCTGGAAGGCGCCGCCGACCGCGCGGAGGACGCCGCCAACATCCTGGAAGGCATTGTGCTCAAGCACGCCTAAGCGTGCCGGGCTCCATGAGGTTCAACAAGGCTAATGGCTGAATCTTCGCTCGCCTTCCTGGTGATTGTCATCGCAGTCGCCGTCCTTTTTGATTTCGCCAATGGCTTCAACGACGCTGCCAACGCCATCGCTACCGTCGTTTCCACGCGGGTGATGCTGCCCATCGTGGCCGTCGCCATGGCGGCCTTGCTCAACTTCGTCGGCGCCCTTTCCGGCACCGCCGTCGCCAAGGTCATTGGTGCAGGGGTGGTGGACCCGTCCACCATCACATTGGCCACCGTCGGGGCTGGCGTTGCCGCCGCAGCGGTGTGGGTGTTCCTGGCTTCCTGGCTGGGCTTGCCCATTAGCGGCAGCCACAGCCTCATCGCAGGCATCGCCGGAGCGGCCGTCGCTACCGGCGGGTTGGGCGTCCTTATTTCAAGCGGCGTCACGAAAGTCCTGCTGGCTCTGGCTTTCTCTCCGCTGCTGGGGTTCGCCGGCGGCTACGTCCTGATGGTGGCCCTCTTCTGGCTCTTCCGGCGCTCCAGACCCACGATGGTCAGCGGGCTCTTCGGGCGCCTCCAGATCGTTTCGGCGGCTGCCATGGCTTTTAGCCACGGCTCCAATGACGCGCAGAAGGCCATGGGCGTCATCGCGCTCGCCCTCGCGACGCACTACCACTGGGCTGAGCAAGGGATCAAGTTCCATATCCCCTTCTGGGTCATCCTGCTGTCAGCCACCGTCATGGCCGCAGGGACCTACGCTGGCGGGTGGAGCGTCGTGCGCACCCTGGGCGTCCGTATCGTGCAGATGCGCCCGGTCAACGGCTTCGCCGCCGAAAGCGCCGCCGCAGCCGTCATCGAGGCGGCGACAAGGCTCGCTGTCCCCGTCAGCACCACCCACATCATCACCGCCACCATCATGGGGCAGGGCTCCACGCGCCGGTTCTCCGCCGTCCGCTGGGGCGTCGTGCGCGGCATCGTGGTCGCGTGGTTCGTGACGTTCCCCTTCTGCGGCCTGCTGGGCGCCGGGTTCTACAAGCTTCTGCGCTTAGCACTGTAGCTCGGCCTGCCAACGCCTTCCTTCTCCTCGGCGACTATCCCCCAACCCGCCGCGCGGAGCCGCCGTTCCCTACCCTACGATCGGCGCGCGAGGCTACTTGTCAGCCTAATCGCAACGCCGCGCGCCCTGAATGGTCGGAACACCTCGCCACGGAACCAGCCTGAGCTTGGTTTAGCCCGCCAGCTCATGGCGGGACAATCGGCGGCCAGGTCAGCAGGTCCGATGAGGCAGCTTCGACGGGCCGTCGCGCCTGCCTGTACCGGCCATTGACAAACCGCGCAACGGGTGCATAGCATGAAGCTACCCTGCTACGGCTCGCGCCTGGTGGTCGTTCGCTCACCTCTGGTGCACACTGCGGAGCAACAGACATGCCGGAGAAATACCAGGAAGAGATAGAAGCCATCCTCCACCAGCACTCGGGCAGCCCGGAAGGCAAAGAGCCCAAGCGGGGGTCTAATCCCTTGGGCAAGCTCGGTGAGAGAAGTGTTCTGGGCTTCATCACCCCCGGCAGAGTCCTCCTCGCGAGCCTCGCCTTGCTCCTCGTCGGCTTCGTCTTGCGCGGTTCGCTCACCATCCTCATGTGGATCGGCATCCTCGTCTTCATCATCTCGTACGCCATGTTCTTCGTTCGTTGGGGCGCCAAGCCCCAAAAGCGTTGGCGCGGGAGGCCGGTTAAAGACCGCCGCCTCCGCACGGACTGGCGCGTGCGGTTCCGCAGCCGCTTTCGCCTCTAGCGCCCCTCGCGCAGCACGACAGCCTAACTACTTTCTGTGCTGCGTTGTCTGCTGTTCCCCTGGGCCTACCCGCGTATGCTCATAAGTAGCAGTAGGCGGAAGCTGTCGGAAAAACCTGTGGTGCAGAGGAGCTAAGGGCTTGGGCGAAGCCCAAACACAGTGTCGTGCAACGCCGTGGGGAAGTCGTAGAGGGCGAGGTCAAGGCCACTAGTACGCGGTCGTGACCGCTCGGTGCGCCGCAGGCGCGTTCGGACTCACCCTGCGCCTCAGCCATCGCTGGATCGCCAGCGCGCTCGCGTAGCACCCCCGCTCCGCCAGACCATCGCTGCGCCAGGTGGACCGCCCACAACGAGCACGCCCGCAGCTCGACCTCTTCCGCGCCGCCCGGCGCAAGCGGCGTCTGCCCGGCCACCCTGGAAGCCAGCGATGGACTGAGTGACAGGGCCTCAAGCGCGCAGAGCGCCTGCGCCAGTTGTTGGTCCGCCGCCCCCGCAAGCTGGTCCATGCCCGCGAAGTGGCCCCACCGCGTCCCGTTAAACGCTTGATGAACGTCTCCCACCAGGGCCTGCGCCCTCGCGGCGAACTGCACCTCCCGGCCCGCGTACGTCGCAATGTCCCGGAACGCGGCGAATTCCTCAGCAAGCAGGCCCACGAGCCGCGGCGCCGAGTCGCCCGCGGCCCAGATCACGCACTTCAGGTTTCCCTCGTACCGCTCCAGGAGCTTCTGGCCGAGCTGGTTCAGCATGGCCACCCGCGTCTCCATCAGCTGCAGCTCGCGCGCGCCGTCAAGCAGGCAGGCCAGCTCCAGGCGGCTGATGCGTGACAGGTAGCGCGTGCTCCACAGCGGCGTCCCCTGCACAAAGGCGCTTCGCAACGCCTCGGCAAGGCCGGCCTCGGGGTCACGCCGCCCAGCGCCGTTGCGAGCGTGCTCGTTGTCCCACAAGCAAAAGTCCAGAGCGCGCAGCAATAGCAGAAAGTGAAGCGTCCGGTACGTGCCGTCAAAGAAAAGCGGCATGCCTTTGGAGTGGGGAGAAGCCAAGTCGGCGTAGTCTGCCGAAGCGCAGAAGCGGCTTACGGCGTCGTGGTCAACCTGAACGTGCCGAGCCCGTGCCGCGACATATTCAGCGTCGGCCAGCAACGGTAGTGCCAGGGTCGCGAGAGCGCATATCCCAACCCCCTCCCGGCTCCTGCTGTGAGCACGGCGTCGTTACCCATAATACGGAGCGTGAGGGACGGGTGGATTGGGCATCCAGCGCTATCGGGCGAGCGGAAGGACGAAGACGTCGTTCCCCCTTCCCTTTAGGGAAGGGGGCGAGGGGGTTAGAGCCTGCCCTTGAGCGGAGCGAAGGGTTGGCGCGTACCGATCATCTCCAGGATTCTTCGCAGATCGATCATGTGGTGGACAAACCAATGCTCTCCGCCATCATGGCGGTGAGTTAGAGCGGGGGTGAAACCCTGGAGCGACTACTGCCTGGTTACCGTGACCGCCACTACCTGTCTAGGTCAGCGCCCTGACAATGCTCCACGTGTTGACCCCCAGCAGCGCCAGCCCCGCCAGCGCCATCAGCGGACGTGGGGACATGTGCCGCGCCAGGTACGCGCCGATCGGCGTCGTCACCAGGCTTCCCGTCACCAGCGCCGCCACGAGCTGCCACTGAAACCCCTTGGACGCCACGCCCAGCAGTAGCGTCGCCGAGCTTGCCGCCGCCACGAACACCTCCACCATGTTCGCCGTGCCCACCGCGTAGCGAGGGTGCAGGCCCTTCACGAGTATCAGCGCGGAGGTCGCGAACGGCCCGTAGCCGCCCGTCATCGCGTTGATCGCCCCTGCCAGGAATTCCAACACCCACAGCGCCGACTTCGCCGCGAGGTCGCTCAGCTCCCGCCACCTCGCCGCCAACCGGCTCGGTGCGGCCGTAAGCGTGGTCGCCGCATCGTCGCTCGCGCCCGCAACCCGCTTCCGCCATGCCGACGGGAACAGCACCCGCAGCAGGATCAGCACGCTCATCCCTAGCAGCACGCACGGCGCCGTCAGCCGGATGAGCTCCAGCGGTAGGTGCGTGATGAGCAGCCCGCCTGTCACCGCCCCCGCGACCCCCGTCAGCAGCAGCGGCGGAAGCCACCGCCACTGGATGTTTCTCAACCGCCAGTGCGCCGCGCCGGACAGCAACCCGCTGCCCATCTTGGCCAGGTTCATCGTCGTCGTCGCCGCGCCGGGCGCCACGCCC
Source organism: Dehalococcoidia bacterium (assembly GCA_009693045.1). Lineage (GTDB taxonomy): Bacteria > Chloroflexota > Dehalococcoidia > Lucifugimonadales > SHYT01 > SHXZ01. The sequence goes on from SHXZ01000011.1 coordinate 29,840, forward strand.
CCGGCCACCATCACGCTGCTGGGAAGCACGCCGAAATCCATGCCCGCCGAAGCGTCCATGAGCTGCCCCATCGCTCCAGCAACCGCCACCAGAATCAGAATCTCAAGGTCCACTTGCTATCCCTAACACCGTCTGTGCCGTGTCACTGCCATCGCACCAAACACATTGCAGTCCAACCAGCCCCCTCCCATGCTCAACGCATTTCCTTTCGAAGCCTGCCCCCGAGCGAAGCGAAGGGCATTGCGAAGAGGAGCGAAGTTGTTATCTCAAGAAGAGAAATCGTCCCCCTGTTCCTTCGTTGACGAGGCCCCCACTCAACACAGAAGCCCCCTCGGCTTGCGCGCGAGGGGGCTTCGTGCCGACCTGGTTCTCTCAGTTGGCGGACGTCAGGCGCACCCCTCCGGCGGCGCACAACAGCACCGGCAGGCCGTACAGAGGCCGTTGTTCTGCGTGGTAGCCGTGGAGCGCCCAGTTGCCTTCATCGTCCGACCTTCCGTCATCAGCTTGCCGCCGTGTATGCCTTCCGCAGCACCTCGGCCACCTCGGGCCGCGTCATCTCCACCGGCAGCGTCTGGCCCTTGCTCAGCCGCTCCCGCACCTGCGTGCCGCTCAGCGAAAGCCGCGCGCCCGCGTCGTGCGGGCACGTCTTCTCCGTCCCCATCCCGCCGCACTTCGTGCACCAGAACGAGTTGTCAAAGAACAGCGGCTGGATCCCCAGTTCCTCGCTCGTGAACTCGCGGAAGATGTGCTGCGCGTCGTACGTCCCGTAGTAGCGCCCCACCCCCGCGTGGTCGCGCCCCACAATGAAGTGCGTGCAGCCGTAGTTCTTCCGCGCAATGGCGTGGAAGACCGCCTCGCGCGGCCCCGCGTACCGCATGAACGCCGGATACACCGCCAGCATCACCCGGTTCGCCGGGTAGTAGTTGTCCAGCAGCACCTTGTAGCACGCCATCCTGATGTCCGCCGGGATGTCGTCACCCTTCGTCTCGCCCACCAGCGGGTGAAGCAACAGCGCGTCCACCAGCTCCATCGCGCACTTCTGGATATACTCGTGCGCGCGGTGCACCGGGTTCCGCGTCTGGAAGCCGACCACGGTCCGCCAGCCCTTCTGCTGGAACGCCTCGCGTGATTGCGCGGGCGTCATAAAGTACTGCTCGTGGCCGGAAGGCCCGTGCAGCGGCCCCAGCAGCGTGACCTTGCCGCCCACCAGCAGCTCTCCCTGCGCGTACACGTTCGCCACGCCCGGGTGTGCCTCTTCCTCGGTGCGGTACACCGAGCGCGCCTCCAGCTTCTTGTCGTACTCGTAGACCTCCGCCACCTCCATGGAGCCCACAAGCGCCCCCGCCTGGTCGTGCAACGCCACGCGGCTCCCATCGCGAACGGCGCCGAGCTGCGCGTGCGTGACAGCCAGCGTCACCGGCACCGACCACACGACGCCGTTCGCCAGGTGCATGTCCTTGACGACGGCGTGGTAGTCCGCGGCGGTCATGAAGCCTTCCAGCGGGCTGAACGCACCCTGGCTGATGAGTTGCGAGTCGGACAGCTCACGCGGTCCGAGGGTCAAGGACGGCATAGACGGCGCCTCGCGCCGGAGGGCCACCGCTGCGGCGCCTTCCAGGACGCGGCGCACCAGCTTGCCGCCGTGGGGAATGGAGAGGCCCGCCTGTGGCGCGCGTGTGCTAGCGACCACGGGCGCCCGCCTTTGCCGGAGCCAGCAAGCCTCGAGTTTCCAAAGCGCGCAGCACTTTCGCCACGCTCTCGTCAACGGTCTCCTTGGAGGAGTCCACCACCACCTCAGGGTTCAGCGGCGCCTCGTACGGGTCCGAGACGCCCGTGAAGTTCTTGATCTCTCCCGCGATCGCCTTCTTGTATAGCCCCTTCACGTCCCGCTCAACCAGCGTGTCCAGCGGGCAGTGCACGTACACTTCCACGAAGCTGCCCACCTGCTTGCGCACCTCGTCCCGCACCTCGCGGTAAGGGGAGATCGCCGCCGCGATGGCCGTCACGCCGTTGCGCGTCAGCAGGTCGCACACGAAGCCGATGCGCCGGATGTTCGTGTCGCGGTCTTCTTTGCTAAAACCCAGGCCTTTGCTCAGGTTCGTGCGGACCACGTCCCCGTCCAGCACCTCAACCTTGTGGCCGCGCTCCCGCAGAATCGGGACCAGCTTGTCCGCTATCGTCGTCTTGCCCGCCCCGGAAAGGCCCGTAAACCAGATGGTTACGCCCTTGTCCCAGGCGCCGCTGCTGCTTCTGCCGCCGTTGGTGCTCATTCGGTTTTTGTCCGCTCCTTCTCGATATATCGGGGGCTTCCTTGCCCCTTTTCACAGCGTAGGACCGATTCACGAATCGGCCCTACGCTGTGCGCCTTGTTGTGCTTGTCCCTCTCGGAGCTATCCTCTTCCTCTTGATGGGGGAGAGTTAGCGAGGGGATGAAACGTCTAATGCCTGCGGCTTTGCCGCCTCAACCCCCGCGGTAACGCTACCGGAGACGTTGATGCCGCACTCCACCTTGTCAAAGCCCTTCCAGCGCCCCGCCCGCTCGTCCTCGCCCTCCTTCACCGGCTTCGTGCAGTGCGTGCACCCAATGCTCGGAAAGCCCTTCGCGTGGAGCGCGTTCGTCGGCACGTTGTGCGCTGCGATGTACTCCTTCACCTGGCGGCTCGTCCACGCGGCCAGCGGGTTCAGCTTCACCACCTCGTACTTCTCGTCCCACTCCACCACGCCAACCGCGGCGCGGGTGGAGCCCTGGTCGCGGCGCAGTCCGCTAATCCACGCCCGCTCGCCTGACAAAGCCCGGCCCGTCGGCTCAACCTTGCGCAACTCGCAGCAGCGGTCCGGGTCCCGCGCCCACAGCGCCTCGCCGAACTCCTTCGCCTGCTGCTCCGGCGTCCACCGCGACTTGTAGCCGACAGGGTTGATTCCATACCGGCGGGCCGCCTCTTCCACCAGGGCGTAGGTCTCCGGGAACAGGAAGTCCGTGTCCCCGTAGAACACCTTCACCTTGGGATTAATCTTCACGGCCATGTCCAGGATGGTCATGCCGGTGATGCCGCCGAAGCTGCACGCCAGCTTGATTTTGTCCCCAAACTCCTTGAACCCCCAAGCGAGCAGCTCCTGGGGGGTCTTGCCCTCCAGCAGACCCTGCCACTTAGGGATATGGGACTGGTCGTTCAGATAAGTCGTAGTCACCCTTGTTCCTCCATTGACTTAACCCCCTGGCCCCTCCCTTCTAGGGAAGGGGCCAGGGGAGAGGTTATATCGCGCACTCGCCCTCGCCGCGCTGCACCTTGTACAGCACCGACCGGCCGTAGTCTATGTACAGGTCAATCGTCTCGCGGCCCATCCTGGGCACCTCGGCCAGCGGCGTGAACATCTCCTCAAAATAGCCCACGCCCATCCGGTCCACCCAGTTGTTGAAGATCTCGCCCTGCTTGCGTCCCTTCATGTACTCATCCATGACCATCGTGATGGCCTGCGGGACGCGCTTGGAAGGCACCTTGGTCTTCAGCCGGTGGCCCACGCGGATCGGCTGCACCTGGCTCCCGCCGATGTACACTTCGTACGCGGGGATCTGGCCGCTGTCGTTCCGCATCGCCGCGCCCTGGAACCCAAAGTTGCCCAGGTGGTGCTGGCCGCAGCCGTCCGGACAGCCGGAGATGTTGATACGCACCTGCCGCGCCAGCGGGTCGGTGATCTGCATCGTCTTCACGAAGTCCGTCAGGTACGAGCCCATCAGCGTGGACGCCGTGATGCCCAGCGCGCAGCTCTCCGTGCCGGGGCACGAGACCACGTCCGCGATCTCGTCCGCGCCCGCCTCGCCCAGGCCCATCTCCTTCAACTTCAAGTAAAGCGCGTACAGGTGCGCCTGCCGTACCCACCGGAAGGTCAGGTTCTGCCGGAACGTCGTTCGGATGAACGGCCCGTCGCCCGCGAAGTCCCGCACCAGCTTGCCCAGCGCGATGAACTGGTCGCCCGTCAGGTTCCCCATCGGCACCCGGATGGTGGCGACGGCGTAGCCCGGCTGCTTCTGTGGCTTCACGTTGGAGTCTTTCCACTCCCGGTAGCCCGCGTCGCCCGCGCGCTCCTTCACGACCGCCGCGGCAGGGATCCCAGGCCGGACCTCCTGCTCCTCGTCGTCCATCGCGCCCAGCGTGTCCAGGTCAAAGTCCTTCTTCGCCCAGTCGCCCTTCAGCTCCTCTTCCACCAGCGTGCGGAAGGCCTCTATGCCCACGCGGTCCACCAGGACCTTGATGCGCGCCTTCATGCGGTTCTTCCGCAGCTCGTCCGACTTGTTGAACACCCGGACGACCGCCTCGGAGACCCGCAGAAAGTCTTCCACCGGGGAGAACTCATACAGCGTCGGGGCCATGCGGGGCATGATGGACAGTCCGCCGCCCACGACGACCTTGAAGCCCTTGCGCCCGCCTTGCACCTTGGCGATGAACCCGATGTCATGCATCGGCGTCATCGCGCAGTCGCTGTCGCAGCCGGAAAACGCGGGCTTGAACTTGCGCGGCATGTTCTGCGTTACCGGGTGCCGCACCAGGAAGCGCCCGAACGCCGCCGCGTACGGCGTCACGTCAAACGGCTCCGTGGAGCAGACGCCCTGCATCGGGCAGCCGGTGATGTTGCGCACCGTGTTGCCGCACGCCTCGCGCGTCGTAAGCCCCACCTCGCCAAGGATGCGTATCGCCTCGCTGGATTGCTCCAGCTTCATGAAGTGAAGCTGCACGTTCTCACGCGTGGTAAAGTGCCCGCGCTTCGTTTCGGTGAAGTCCCGCGCAAGCCTGCCCACGGCCTCAAGCTGCGCGGCCGTCAGGCGGCCCAGCGGCATCTTGATGCGCATCATCTGCACGCCCGGCTGCCGCTGGCCGTACACGCCCTGGCGCAGCCGGAAGGCCCGGAACTCCGTCGCGTCGGCCTTCCCGTCCAGGAACGCCTGCGTCCGGTCCTCAAAATGGTCAACTTCCTCCGGCAGGTACGGCAGCACCTCAATGAACTTGCGTCCGTTGCCGCCGCTTCCCGATCGCGGCTCCTTCACCAGCGTCATCAACCCCTCCTTACTATCCTTAGATACGGCTATCGCCGGAGGTGGTGCTGGTCCTCCGAAAGCTCCACGGGCACGATGCGGCCCAGCACGACAGAAAACCAGGCTACGCCGCGAGAGAGCTGTGAGAGAAGAGCGGAGGTAGGGCGCGGGTAGGCGCCTACGAGACCTAGGTCGGCCTCGTGGCTATGAGACTCGTGATGAATAACTGGTGTCGTAGCTGGCATGTGGTCCCTCCTGTACCGTTCGTGACAATGCCGACTGGTCCCTAAGCGTTACAGAGCTGCTACACGCGCAGCAGCCCTGCTCGCTACAGGTACAGCGGCAGGTACAGAAGCAGGCTCCCACGCCGTGGGGAAAGGCCCGCCCGCTCGGATTCGCCGTATTCACCAGACTCATTGGACTCCCCGTGCTCCGTGCATGAAAAAAGCCCCGTCCTGTCCACAACGCAGAACGGGGCCTGGCGCTCTTACTGAGAGCGCAGCCCCTAGGTGCAACAACAGATGTCGGACTGTCTTCGCGTAACCATCCCGTATATCTTAGTGATGAGTTTCCCACCCTGTCAAGAGTCGCTTCTGCCGCCAGGGTCTTTTCATGGTCTTCCTGAGAGCGCCCGCCTTGTCGCCCGCGCGCCGCTACGACCTCATGTTCATCCTTTGGTAGCCCAGCCGCGGGTGCTATACTGGGCGCATCCTGTAAAGGAGCGCGTTCGTGGCGAAGGCCCCCATCCGCCTGACGAGCCTGGCCCACTGCGCCGGCTGAGCTGCCAAGTTCAGCCCTGAAGACCTGGGCCAGGTCTTGAGCCGACTCCCCAAGCAACAGCACCCGGACCTGCTGGTGGGCATTGAGACGGGCGATGACGCCGCCGTCTTCCGCCTCACCAAAAGCCTGGCGCTGGTGCAGACGGTGGACTTTTTCCCGCCGATCGTGGACGACCCCTACGACTTCGGCGCGATCGCCGTCGCCAACGCGCTCAGCGACGTCTACGCCATGGGCGGCACGCCCATCACCGCGCTCAACATCCTCTGCTACCCCGTGGACATGGACCGCAAGCCGCTCGCTGAGATCCTCCGAGGCGGCTACGAGAAAGCCGCCGAAGCGGGCGTGCTCATCGTCGGCGGCCACACCATTGACGACGCGGAGCCCAAGTACGGCCTGTCCGTCACCGGCCTCGTCAAGCCGGGCAAGCAGGTCACCAACGCGGCCGCAAAGCCGGGTGACGTTCTCATTCTCACGAAACCCCTCGGCACCGGCGCCATCACCACCGCCGCCAAGAACGACAAGGCCGACCCTGCCGTCCTGCGCCGCGCCGTCCAGATGATGTCCACCCTCAACCACGCCGCCTCCGACGCCATGGTGGCGGTGGGCGTCAACGCCTGCACCGACGTCACCGGCTTCGGCCTGCTCGGCCACCTCTACGGCATGGTCAATGGCAGCGGCGTCGGCGCTCGCGTCAGCCTCAGCGCCGTCCCCGCCCTGCCCGGCGCGCGCGAGCTGATCGCCGCGGGCATCGTGCCCGGCGGCACGGAGCGGAACTTCAAAAGCATTGGTAAGCGCGTCCGCTGGGGTCGTGGCCTGGACCAGGCCGCCAAGCTCTTCCTCTGCGACGCTCAGACCTCCGGCGGTCTCCTCATCGCCGTCCCGCCCGCCCGCGCCGGCGCCCTGACGCGCAAGCTCCGCGCCGGGGGCGTCGAGACCGTCGCTACCATCGGCGAAATCACCTCCGGCCCACGCGGCCAAATCGCCGTAGTGCCGTAGGCTCCGCCGCGGCTTTCCCTCTCTCTTGATGGGAGAGGGCGAGGGTAGAAACCTCGCGCCCCCACCACATCGACCAAGAGGAATTACGATGCAAAGCGCTCCGCTGCGCAGAAGCCTTCTCCTATGGTGCCCTTCTTGCGCTCATTGTAGGGGCGGCTCTCGAGCCGCCCACCCACGTCTGGGCGTGAAAAGCCACCTCATCCGAAAGGACCACAGCCGACGTTGAGCAAAGGACGCGGCACTTTTTCCTGCCGTTCCCGGTTCTGTCCTGAGTAGAGCGACTGGGTGGAGCCACCCCCCTTCCCTAAAGGGAAGGGGGCAGGGGATTAGGTTCGCGCCATCAAGCCAGGGGGGTTAGAGCCTGCCCTTGAGCGGAGCGAAGGGTCGGCCCCTTGACGCCGTCACCGCCTTCCTGAACAATCTCCACCAGACCAGCCTCGGTCAGAGCTTAGCCGTCACCGCCGGAGGGGGGCGCCCTCCGTTCCCAAGACCAACGCCCAGAGGACCGTGCCTGAGAACCGTGATGGAGGGCCGTAATGCTCCGCTTGCCCAAGCAGTACGTGGATGGCATGGTCAAGCACGCCCAGGAAGACGACCCCGACGAGTGCTGCGGCATCATCGCGGGCCGCAATGGCCGTCCCACCAAGCTCTACCGCATGACCAACGTGGAGCACAGCCCCTACCGCTACAGCATGGACCCCAAGGAGCTGTTCAAGACCTACCGCGAGATAGAGGATAGCGGCTGGGAGGTCATGGCCATCTATCACTCCCACACCCACACCGAGGCCTATCCCTCCGCCACCGACGTCCGCCTGGCAAGCTGGCCCGAGGCCTTCTACATCCTCGTCTCGCTGATGAACAAGGAGTCGCCCGCCGTCCGCTCCTACCGCATCGTGGACGGCAAGATCATCCCCGAATCGCTGGAAGTCGCTCCAGGGGAAACCTCCCCCTAACCCAAGCCCGTTCCCCTCGTTCTACCTCCTGAATGGGGTGCTCGCTGCGGCCCGGGGCAACGAGGCTCCAAGACCAGGTGGAAAATGGGAGGAAACCGTGAAGAAGCTTCTCATAGCAGTTGTGCTGGCGTTGGTCGCGGCGGCAGTGCTCGTCCCCGTCGTGGTGTTCGCCTCGCCCTCCAGTGGCGGCGGCTCGCAGCAAGCCGCGTCACAGGCGCGGCCCTGGCTCGGCGTCGCCATCGCGCCCCTCACGCCCCGCGTCGCCGACAAGCTCGGCCTGTCGGGCAAGACCGGCCTGCTCGTGCGCCAGGTCGTGGCGGATAGCCCGGCCGCCACGGCGGGCCTCAAGCAAAACGACCTGATTACGGCGGTCAACAGCTCGCCCGTCACTACGCTCAAGGAGCTGGCGGACGCCGCAAGCGCCGCCGGCGTCGGCGGCTCGCTCGCGCTGAGCGTGCTCCGTGACGGTGCGGCGCTCCCCGCTATCACCATCCAGCTCGCCGAGCGCCCGGCCCGCCCCGCGCTCGCCCACCTTCCATCGCTCCAGCACAGGGGCAAGCTCCATCAGGGCAGCGCGACCTATGAAGACAAAGACGGCAACGTCGTCACGCTCAGTGTCGTGGCCGGCAGGGTGGCCGCCAAGGGCGACGGCGCCATCACCATCAAGCCCAACGGCGGCGGAGCGGACATCACCGTGTCTCTCGCCGGCGGCGTCACGCTCGCCAAGGGCGCTCGCGAGGCGACGTTGGACCAGGTGGAGATCGGTTCCCCGGCCACGATCATCAGCAAGAACGGCCAGGTGCAGCGCGTCCAGGTCGGCGGAGGTTTTCCACACGGCATGCTTCCGGCGTTTCGCGGCGGCATGGGGCCTCGGCACCATATGATTCCTGGGCACGACATGAAGCCCGAGTTCAAGGGCATGCCGGAGGCACAAAACGGATTCAGGGGGCACATCAACGGTATGCCCGCCCCGCAGCCTGCACCAGCGTTCAGCGGCGGCATCTAGTCCGGGGAACGTCCCAGCCTCAAGAAACGGCCAATGGGGGCGCAAGCGCCCCCGTTGGCCGTTGTGGTATCAGTCCTGAGCGGAGGTTGGCGGTAATCCATGAGAAGCGCGCCCCAACCCCGTTCGTCTTAAGCCGCGAAGCGCCCTGAGCGAAGCAAACCGGCTTGTCCAAGGATGAACAGGGTCGGCAACAGGCACGAGTAAGGAGCCGCGCCCCTAGCCAAACGACCATCGGGTCGCTGACTTCGTAAAGTCCTTCTCCCCCCACGCAAACGCAACCGCTGGCCGCAGGCGATACACCCTGGCCGCAGGGCTGCTCACGTCGGGCCGGAAGTGGTACTTCGCGTCATACGCATCCGCAAATCTGCCAAGAGCGGCAGGTCCCGTCACCACCTCAACGCTGCCTTCCACGATCACCACGTCGTCGCCGCTTTCCAGGTGCGCCACCGCGTTCGCGTGCGCCGCCAGGTTCCGCCCCTTGCGCGACTGCACGTCGGTGGAGAAGCAAAACGTCTCGTCCAGCCAGAGGCCCCAGACCGGCATCACGTGGGGCCGTCCGTCGGGACGCGTGGTTGCACCCCAGTAGTTGCGCGCGTTCGTTAGCCGGTCACGCACTGCGCTCCAGGCGAGCATGCCTGCGGCATCCACTGGCTCAACGCCATACGACGCCTCCATGCGAGGACGGCTTGCGCTGGGATCTCGGCGGCGGAGATGTTTGGTTGGCTCCGGCATCTACTCCCTCCGCTTCAGTGGTATGAGTAGTCGTCGCGGTCGGGAAACCCGGAGGACGCGTGCAAAGCACCATTTTTTAGGGGGCCTTGGGGGCGGGTAAAATCCTTTCCTCCTTTAGGAGGAAGGTTAGCAACCAAGTTCCTTCCCCCTTGAGGGGGAAGGTTAGGATAGGGGTGAAATGCGTCTTCCACAGCCACATTTCAGTTTTGTTAGGCGCGGCTAGGGGGCCTTGGGGGCGGGCAGCCCGTGGACGTCCGTCGCTTCCTTCGCCAGCCGGTCCACCAGCTTGCCCACCGCCGCCCATATCTGCGCCGCGCAGTTGCGGTAGACCATGATCGGCTTCAGGTACGGGTCGTAGATGTCCCCGCTCCCGTCCACGGACTCCATGAGCGTGAACACCCGGCCGGAAGCGAGCGCGAAGCCCTGCTCCAGCCGCTGCTTGTGCGTCTCCGTCATGGTAATGACGCGCTCCGCTTCACGCAGCGCGGCCTCCTTCAGCTGGCGCGTCTTGTGAGACGAGAGGTCGGCGCTGTAGTCGGCGGCGGCCTGGACCGCCTCGTACGACGCGCCCTCCTCAAACGGCGCAATGCCAGCCGACTCCGCCCGCAACGAAAGGCCCTTCTTCTCCGCCAGCAGGTTGAAGAACGCCGCCGCCATGGGGCTGCGGCACGTGTTCCCAGAGCAGACAAACAGCACCACCGAGCCGGGACCGCCCTGCGCCTGGCCTGCCATCAGCTTCTTGTTCCCTGGCGTACCAGCCACCATTCCAGCGCATCGCGCAGCGCTAGCCAGCTCGCCTCAATCACGTTCGCCGATGCCCCCACCGTGCGCCACACGTTCGTCCCGTCGGTGGACTCAATCAGCACCCGCACCGTCGCGCCCGTGCCGCTTCCCTGGTCAACCACGCGCACCTTGTAGTCCGTCAGCCGCACGCGGGAGAGGTCCGGGAAGAACTGCACCAGCGCCTTGCGGAGCGCCGCGTCCAGCGCGTTCACCGGGCCGTTGCCCTCCGCCGCCGTGTGGAACGACTCGCCCGCCACCTGCACCTTCACCGTCGCCTCCGCGAACGTGTCCTCGTTGCTGCTGACGGCGGGCCGGTGGTGTCGCTCCACCGACACGCGGAAGTCCTCCAGCACGAAAAGCTGCCGGAAACCGGGCAAGCTGCGCCGCGCCAGCAGCTCAAACGACGCCTCCGCGCCCTCGTACTGGTAGCCCCTGGACTCCTGCTGCTTCACCATCTCCACCAGGTCACGCACCTGCTCCGGCGTCACCTTCAGCCCCAGCTCGTTCAGCCGGTGCTGGATGTTCCCGCGCCCTGACAGCTCGGACACCACGAAGTTGTTCGTGTTGCCGACCTGCTCCGGCACGATGTGCTGGTAGCTCTCCGGCAGCTTCAGCACCGCCGCCGCGTGCAGCCCGCCCTTGTGCGCGAACGCGCTCGCGCCCACGTACGGCTGCTGGTTGTACGGCGGCAGGTTCACCAGCTCGCTCACGAAGTGGGCGACCTCGGTGAGGCTGCGGAGCTGCTCGTCCGACACACACCGGATGGCCATCTTGATCTGCAGGTCGGCGACTATGGAGAGCAGGTTGGCGTTGCCGCACCGCTCGCCGTACCCGTTCACCGTTCCCTGCACCTGCACCGCGCCCGCGCGCACCGCCGCCAGCGTGCTCGCCACCGCCGTGTCCGTGTCGTTGTGCGTGTGGATGCCCAGCCGCGCGTCCACCCGCCCAAGCACGTCCCGCACGATGCGGTTCACCTCGTCCGGCAGCGCCCCGCCGTTCGTGTCGCACAGTACCACGCAGTCCGCCCCAGCCTCCACCGCGACGCGCGCGCACTGCACCGCGTAGTCGGCGTTGCCCTTGTACCCGTCAAAGAAGTGTTCCGCGTCGTAGAACACCTTCCGGCCCCGCTTCTTCAGGTAGCCGACGGTGTCCGCGATCATCGCCAGGTTCTCTTCCAGCGTCGTTTCCAGGATGCGCAGCACCTGCAGCTCCGACGCCTTCCCCACCAGCGTGACGACCGGCGTCTCCGCGTCCAGCAGCGCTTTGACCTGCGAGTCCCTCTCCACCGCCACGCCCGCGCGGCGCGTGCTGCCGAACGCGGCCAGCTGCGCGTTCTTCAGCTTCAGCGACTTCGCCCTCGTGAAGAACTCCGCGTCCTTGGGGTTGGAGCCGGGCCAGCCGCCTTCAATGTACTGCACCCCGAATCCGTCCATCCGCTGCGTGATGCGCAGCTTGTCTTCCACGGACACGGAGATGCCCTCCTGCTGGGTGCCGTCCCGCAACGTCGTGTCGTACAGCTCAATACCCGCCATGCTGCCACCTCCTGGGCGACTCAGCCCTGCCGTGGTGTCTCCATTGCTTCGCCTTGGTCATTTACTCCCCTTCCCTTTAGGGAAGGGGCTGGGGGTTAGGTGGGTGGGGTGGAGGGTCGCTCGCTCCGAGCAAACGCCCCTTCCAAAGCGCCACAAGAATCTCCCGTCTCTCCCAACCTATGGTGAGGGGCCGAGCCGCCTTCATAAAGAAGAAGGCCCGCCCAAAGGGACGGGCCTTCACCCGTGGTGCCATCCTTCTTATCTCTGATACACAACCCAGCGCGTCGGGAAACGCTTTGCGGGACGCCATCACGCCCCTGCCCGCTAACGGTGGGCATTCCGGCGCTGCCTACTTGACCCCGCTCGTCCTTGTCTGCAACCCGTTCGTCCTGGGCCGGACACCGCTCGCCCTGAGCCGTACCTCCGTTCGTCCTGAGTTTGTCGAAGGACAAGGACACGGAGGAAGAGCATGTTGAGCAACGAACACGAGCATTTCAGCACGCGGCTCGGGAGGGATGTTCAGCGCGAGGCTGCCCTATCCGCTTCCACCAGACCGGACTCGCTGTGAGGGGCCGAACACCTACTCGTCTCCGTCAACGCCGTTGGACTGACGGTAGCACGGGCGAAACAGGGTGTCAAGGCGCGGCCTTCCTCCGCTTCGCTGGCGTCTGAGTCAAGCCGCTCTCCCACATGCCGTCCAGGACCTCAAGCTTCTTCGCAAACGGCAACTTCCTCTCCCGCTTTGCCCTGCGCTCCTGGTCCCTAAGGAGCTTCTCCAGCAAGCGTATCGTAACGCCGCCTGAGCGTACTGTCATGGTCTAGCCTCCCGAACAGGGCGCGCAGCTTGCTCTTGTCCACTACCTCATCAAGCAAAAACACACGCCCCTTGTCCACGTCAACAATCGCCATGCTGCATTATCCCATCTACACTAACGCAACGACGTTCTTTTTCCCCTTCCCTGAAAGGGAAGGGGCTGGGGGTCAGGTTCGTCTCCCCCGCACCACGTACACCGGATCGCTGGACTGCCCCAATCGCGAGCCGATGTCCAGCGCCTCCGCCACCTCCCACCCTCCCGAGTGGTGGAAGTACGACGCCACCAGCTCCGCGTGCCCCTCGTCGCCCAGCCGCTGCCAGATCGCCACCGCCTTCGTGGGGAAGCAGCGGTTCGAGAACACCACGTGGAAGTTCGCGCCAGGCTTCAGCACGCGGTTCACCTCGCGGAACACCTCCAATGGCTTCGTCAGGTACTGCACCGACACCGTGACCACGGCCGCGTCAAACGTTTCGTCCGCAAAGGGCAGCGTCGGGTCCGCGTTCACGTCGTGCACCACCCGCTCGTCCAGCTGCGGGTTCTCCGCCAACTCCACCGCGTTCATCCCCAGGCCCACAACCTTCTTGTAGGCGGCCCCCTCCGGCAAGTGAGACCGCCAGCTGCTCATCAGGTCCAGGATGATCCTGCCATCCCCCGGCAGCGCCTCGCTGTAATAAGCCGTGATGGCCTTGACCGCGGCCTCGTCCACGTGGACGACCAGCCGTGGCGAGTCGTAGAAGCGTCGGTCGTCGCTCTCATCCTCGCGGCGGAACGCCCACGGCGTGTACGGGCTTGGCTGAGGGGTTGGCGTAGTCACGTGGGTTACCGATATGCTTCGCTGCGGTGCACAACACGAAGGATGGTCACTGTCCGGGCTGCGTCGTTCGCGATAAAAAACACGCGCCAGTCTCCAACACGCAGCCGGAGTTCGTCCGATCCCCTGAGGCACTTGATGTTGCCGGCGCCCTGGTCAGCCAGCCGCTCTATGGCTCTGACCACGCACGCGGCTATGGTTCGGTCCAATGCGCGTATTTGCTTAGCCGCCTCGTCTTCATAGTTGATCAGTCGGCTCACAACCCCAACTCGTACTTCAGGGTTTCATTGGTTACCACTCGACCCGATTTGACCGCCTTCCGAGCGCGGCGAAGCGCCACACGGTCTTCCTCGGAAACAGGCTCATCATCCAGCGGCGCGTTGAGAATTGCCTGGCGTACTGGATCGGGCTGAATGCTAAGGAACTCCAGGTATCGCCGCGCGTGTTCCAGTTCGCTCACCGGAAGCTTGTCAACCAGCTTGCGGACTTCTTTCCGAACATCTTGCAGTGTAGCCATGTCACATCACCTGTTTTGTTTAGTGCTATGCTAGCCCATACCATCCGCTCGGACAAGGAACCGTATGGCCGCCCACGAGCTGTACCTGCTCCCCTCCGGCACGCTGGCCCTGCCGCGCTCCACCCTCGTCCGTGGCTCGTCGCAGACCCAGGAGGAGCTGCTGCCCGTGTACAGCGCCCTCATCCGTACCGACGACGGCGACATCGTGTTTGACACCGGCCTGGACCCAGACGGCAACCGCGACCCCTCAGCGCTCGGTGCCGGTGCCGCGCGCATGCTCCGCAGCTTCACCGAGCAGGACGACCTCCGCAGCCGCCTCCGCGACGCCGGCGCCTCCGAGGACAAGGTCGCCGCCGTCGTTCCCTCCCACTTCCACTTTGACCACATCGGCGCGCTGCGTTTTTTCACCCGCTCCAAGGTCTACGTCCAGAACGCCGAGCACCGCATGGCCACGCACCCGGACCTCCGCTACACCGCCAGCCGCAAGCTCTTTGACCATCCGCTTGACTACCATCTCATTGACGGCGACACGCAGATCGTCCCCGGCGTCTGGGCGCTGGCGACTTACGGCCACACGCCGGGCCACCAGAGCCTGGTGTTTACGCTCCCCGAGACGGGTGTAGTCGTCCTTACCGGCGACGCCGTGTACACCTGAGAGAACTTCACCACCGAGCGCACGTCAGCCAACGCCTACGACTTCCAGCAAGCGTTGGAGTCCATCAAGAAACTCAAGGCGTTCGCCGCCTTCACCGAGGCCGCCGTCATCCCCAGCCACGACCCCGACCTGTGGAAGTGGGCGCAGCCGTTCCCCTTCTGCTACAAGTAATACCATCACCTTCTCGCGGAGATTTGTGTAATCTATGGATGGTCCCCCCGGAGAAGAGGGAAAGCCTCAGACGCCTGGAGTTGGGCCGACTGCCTTTGCCCCGGAGCCAGGCGCGTCTCGTGTTCGCCCCGTCTCCGGCAGCAGCAGCGCCGCCACCAGCAGCCCCAGCCCGCCCACCGCCCACAACGCGAACCCTGGCGCGTAACTCCCCGTCGCGTCCGCTAGCAACCCCACCGTGAGCGGTGAGACGAACGCGAAGAACCCGCCAACCGTCATAGACCCCGCCAGCATCATCACAACGCGGTCGGGCGTCGCGTCCGGCAGCTCCATCGGCAGCGTCGCCAGCGTAGGCAGAAAAAAGTTCACTGAAAACGAAAGCGCAATGAGGGCCGGGTAGAGGAATAACGTATCTCCCGCGAGGAACGTGGAAAACCCGGTGAACACAATCGTGACGCCCGACGCCAGAAGAAACGGGCGCCTCCGTGCAAAAAAGAGCGGGAGCAACCCGCCCAAAAACATCCAGAACATGCCGCTGAATGGCATCAGCCCCGTCAGAAAGCCCCCCCTGCTCAGTGACATCCCCAGCGTCTCGTGGAAATAGGTCGGGAGCCACGACATCTGCCCCACGATGAGCGCAGCGGGCGCTGCGTTCCCCAGCGCGATGAGCAACGTCACCCTGGACCGCAGCGTTGTCAGCATCTGCCGGACCGGAACCGCGCGCCGCGCCGGTTGGCGGGTCACCTCACTCGTTTGGCCCAGCGCCACCCACAGAACGGCGCCTGCCAGCATCACCGCGCCTGGGAGCATCAGCGCGCCCTGCCACCCAACGGCCTTTGCCAGCGCCGCCTCGGTAAACAACGCCAGCGTCACACCCAGCGTGCCGCCCACCATCATCATGCCGTTGACCAGCGGCAGCTCGCGGCGCGGGAACCACTGCATCAAGAGCATCCCTGACACGGGCATGAGGACGGCAATGCCGATCCCGAACCCCAAGCGCAGCGCCATCAGCGCGCCGAAATCGCCCGCAAGGGGCGTGAGGATGAGTCCGGCGGATGCGAACCAGCACACGGCGACCAGGGGCTTGAGCCTGATCTTGGCCGCAAGCAGCCCGCCGGGAATGCTCAGCGCCGCCTGCGCCAGGGGGACCAACCCAATGAGCAAGCTGGCCATGCCGCGACTCACCCCGTACTCCTCCACGATGAGCGGAAGGAGAGGGGACACCGCGAAGAAGTTCATGCCCACTGCGAAGTTCAGACACAGCAGCAGGCCGCCGATGACAAACCGGTACCTGGTCGTTTTCAAGGTGCTCCCTAACTGCGCTGCGGCATCGGGACAGGCATCCAATACTTGTAGGGGCAATTCATGAATTGCCCCTACGTCACCACGCTTCCGGGATTGGCTGGCGAAGGCTTCCGGGCAACGTTACAGCAGGCCAATGACCAGGTCGGCCATCTCCCGCGTTTGGAGCGTCCGCTCCCCCGGCCTGGCAATGTCCGGCGAGCGGTAGCCGTCCGCCAGCACTTTGTCCACCGCCAGCTCAATCGTCCGAGCCTCCGCCTCCAGGCTCAGCGAATAGCGCAGCAGCAGCGCCGCGCTCAGGATGGCCCCAAGCGGATTCGCGATGCCCTTGCCCGCAATGTCCGGCGCGGTGCCGTGGATCGGCTCGTAGAGCCCCATCGCGCGCTGGCCCGCCTGCGGGATGCCTGCGAGACTGGCCGAGGGCAGCATTCCCATGGATCCCACCAGCACCGCCGCCTCATCCGTCAGGATGTCGCCGAACATGTTCTCGGTCACGATGACATCAAACCGCGCCGGCGACCGCACCAGCTGCATCGCCGCCGTGTCCACCAGCATGTTGTCCATGACCACGCCTGGGAACTCCTTCGCCGTCTCCATCGCCACCTCGCGCCACAACCGGGAGCTCTCCAGCACGTTGGCCTTGTCCACGGACGTGACGCGGTTCTTGCGCCCCTGGGCCAGCGTGAACCCCACGCGCATCACGCGGCGGACCTCCTGCTCCGTGTACCGCAGCGTGTCAACGGCGCGGCGGCCGCGGGCCGTCTCCCAGCGCTTCTTTGGCTTCGCGAAGTACAGCCCGCCGGTCAGCTCCCGCACCACCACGATGTCCACGCCCTGCAGCAGCGACGGCTTCAGGGGGCTGGCCTCCATGAGCTGCGGCGACACCTTAACCGGTCGCAGGTTCGCAAACAGCCCTAGCGCCTTTCGGATGCCCAGGATGCCGTCCTCGGGCCGTACCTTCGCGCGCGGGTCGTCCCACTTCGGCCCGCCCACGGCGCCAAAGAGCACGGCGTCGCTCTGCTTCGCCAGGCGCACCGTTTCCTGCGGCAGCGCCATCCCGTACCGGTCAATGGCGTTGCCGCCCACCGGCGCCTCCGAGAACTGGAACGTGTGCCCCCTCTTGCGCCCGATGGCCTCCAGAACGCGGACCGCCTCCGCCGTGACCTCCGGACCGATGCCGTCGCCGCCGAGCACTGCGATCTTGAACTCCACGGTATGTCCTTTCTCGTCGCCATTCTGAGCGCTCCCGCTGTCTTGCTGAGCGCCCCGCTTGTCATTCCGAGCGTCCCTACTTTGTCATTCCGAGCGGAGCGAGGAATCTCCCACACACTGAGAACTGATCAACGTGGCCGCCATAGGCCCGCGCGCCCAAAACACGTTCTGGCGCATTGCCGAGTCCCCACCTGTCATTCCGCGCGCCCCCCTTGTCATTCCGAGCGGAACGAGGAATCTCCCACACACTGGGATCTGATCAACGTGGCCGCCGTAGGCTCGCGCGCCCAAAACACGTTCTGGTGCATAGCCGAGCGCTCCCCTCCATTCTTCGCTGCGCCCCGAATCCGCACCCGCTCATCTTCCAGCAAGCTCAGGACGAATCGCAGACCGTTTTGAACCACACCGCGCCAACGTTAGAATGGGTGCAAGCTCGTGACAGAGGTACGCGATGGAGTTTATCGTCCGCCAGCTTACGAATCAACCCGACACCGTCCTGGTGCGGTACAACTGCGCCTGCGGATGTAAGCCGGGCGTCCGCTATCGCCGCGGGTCACAAGAGGCCGGCCACGAGCACTGCTGCTGCGGCAACGTCCACTTCGTCGGCCCGCAGGCGCGTCAGCGTATGGAGACGTATCTGGCGGACCGCCGCGCCACCGGCGAGGACGCCGGCCTGGTGTATGCGCTGCACGACCAGCAGCTTGCACGCCATGGGGCGAGTCCGTGGCGGTGGCCTACGCGCTGCCCGATAAGCCGAAGCAGCACTAGCCGTTTCCTGCAAAGCTGTAGGGGCAAGGCATGCCTCACCCCTCCACGTTTACGCGCATAGGTTTGCGTGAAATAGGAGATTATCCCAATAGTGTCCCCTGGGCGCCCCCCTACACGATAAAGCTACCAAACAGGACTGCGCCGCCCGCGCCAGCCGCCGCGCCAATCGCCATTGCCGTGCGGATGTCAGCCGGGTCACCGGTAAGGTCGCCCGATGCGGCCTTGACCAGTCTTCCAATCAGCAAGCCGAAGAGTACGGCAGCCACGGCAGCGACCAACAGTCCCACGATGGCCCCAACCGCGTTCTCGTTCATGGTTCGGTACAGAAGACGGGCCACCTCACCCGCCATTACGCCCACGACGATGCCCGCCACCGTCGCGAGAAGCCCTCCCACGATTCCGCTGGAGCTGTTGCCCGTTTGCCGCCCTACCAGGACACCAACCACGCCCCCAACCAGCGCTTTCGCCAGCAAGGCCACCGCTGTATCCATCTGACCACCTCCAGCATGTGTGAGCGATTGCCTGGCTGACATTCTACAACACCTTCCCCTTTCTTTGCGCTGCGCAAAGCTGACCCGTCACCAGCTTGAACGATCTTTCCCAGCCCTAGCAGTAGCCGTACCAAGGAGTGCAACAAAATGGAGGGGCGATTCATGAATCGCCCCTCCATCGGGGACCTGCCAGGCAAGGTTGCCAGACAGTGGTCAGGCAGGCTGCGTGTCTCAGAACGGTTTTCGCTTCTTCTCGTACGCGGTGATCTTGTCGGCGTGCTGGAGTGTAAGGCCGATGTCGTCAAAGCCGTTCAACAGGCAGTAGCGGCGGAACTCGTCAATCTGGAACGTGGCGCGGAAGCCGTGGTCATCCTCAATGAGGTTGTGCTCCAGGTCCACGCTGAGCATGTAGCCGGGGCGGGTCTGCGCGCGCGTCATGATCTGCTGGACCTGCTCCTCCGGCAGCGTCACGGGCAGGATGCCGTTCTGGAAGCAGTTGTTGAGGAAGATGTCCGCGAAGCTCGACGCGATGAGCACCTTGAAGCCGTAGTCCAGTAGCGCCCACGGCGCGTGCTCCCGCGACGACCCGCTCCCGAAGTTACGCCCGGCCACTAGGATGCTCGCGCCCTTGTAGCCCGGAGCGTTCAATTCAAACTTGGGGTTGGGCGTCTTGCCGTCGTCCTGGAAGCGCCAGTCAAAGAACAGGAACGGCCCGAAGCCCGTCTTCTCGATGCGCTTCAGGAACTGCTTGGGGATGATCTGGTCCGTGTCCACGTTCACGCGGTTGAGCGGCGCCACGGTGCCGGAGTGCCTCTTGAATGGTTCCATCCTATCCTCCCTGGTTCTTTGACCACTCCCTGATGTCTACAAAACGCCCTGCGATCGCAGCCGCGGCCGCCATCTGCGGACTGACCAGGTGCGTGCGTCCGCCCTTCCCCTGCCGCCCCTCAAAGTTCCGGTTGGACGTTGACGCGCACCGCTCGCCGGGCTTTAAGAAGTCCGGGTTCATGCCCAGGCACATGGAGCAGCCCGCCTCGCGCCAGTCAAAGCCTGCATCCTTGAACACCTGGTCCAGTCCCTCGGCCTCGGCCTGCTTCTTCACCGCCGTGGAGCCGGGGACCACCATCGCATACACCTTGGCATTGACCCTGCGTCCCTTCACCACCTCGGCAGCGGCGCGCAGGTCGGTAATGCGCGCGTTGGTGCAGGAACCGATGAACACCCGGTCAATCCCAACTTCCTGAATAGGTATGCCCTCCTCCAGTCCCATGTACTCCAGAGCGCGCCGCGCCGCCGCACGGTCGGCCTCGGACTGAAACGAGTTGACGGTCGGCACCTTGCCGCTCACCGCCGCCACCATCCCGGGGTTGGTGCCCCAGGTCACAAACGGTTCCAGCGTCACGGCAGGGAGCTCCACCAAGCGGTCAAACTTGGCCCCCGGCTCGGTCGGCAGGCTCTTCCAGTGCTCTACGGCAAGGTCAAAGTCGCGGCCTTGCGGCGCGTGCGGCCTCCCTCGCAGGTAGGCGAACGTCGTCTCGTCCGGCGCGATCATGCCCGCGCGAGCGCCGCCTTCAATGGACATGTTGCAGACGGTGAAGCGGCCCTCCATCGTCAGCGAGCGGATCGCCTCGCCGGTGTACTCAATCACCTGGCCCGTGGCGCCGTCCACGCCGATCTTGCCGATGATCCCCAGAATGATGTCCTTGGCCGTCACGCCAAATGGGAGCTTCCCGTCCACGCGCACTTCCATCGTCTTGGGCTTCGCCTGCCACAGGCACTGCGTGGCCAGGACGTGCTCCACCTCCGACGTGCCGATGCCGTAGGCCAGCGAGCCGACGGCGCCGTGGGTGGAGGTGTGGCTGTCGCCGCAGACGATGAGCATGCCGGGCTGCGTGTAGCCCTGCTCCGGGCCGATGATGTGGACGATGCCCTGGCCCGGGCTCTGCATGTTGTAGTAGATCAGGCCGAAGTCCTTCGCGTTCTTGTCCATCGCCTGGATCTGCTTCAGCGAAACCTCGTCCGTGATTGGCAGGTTGCGCGCCCACGTCGGCACGTTGTGGTCCACCGTGGCCACCGTCAGGTCCGGCCGGCGCACCTTCCGGCTCGTCACACGCAGGCCCTCAAACGCCTGGGGCGACGTCACCTCGTGGACGAGGTGCAGGTCCACGTACAGCAAGTCGGGTTTGCTCGCCTCTTGGTGGACCAAGTGGGCGTTCCAGATCTTTTCAAAGAGCGTCTTGGCGGGCATGGCGGACTACCTCCTGATGTAGCTATCCAGCATTAGATAGGGGATTCCGGGTACTTGACCAGCCATTTGCGAATCGTTTCCGATAATGGCTTGGCATCCTCACTCGAGAGCAGTAGCCGCTATGATCGCGTCTACCAAAGGCATGCGGCGCTGCGATCGAATCACTGCTGCCCGCCAAGCCACTGTGCTGTCCACCGGGTAAACACGAATCCCTGGCGTGTTGTACATGAGCGTTTCAACAATCTGGATCGTCGTCCGGTTTCCTTCGCGGAGCGGCTTGACCAAGAGCTCGGCGACGACCAATGAAGAGGCCATCAGAGAGAGCGCGCCGTTCGCTCAAGGAGCCCTCGCACGATGGAAGCGTAGGGTTCCACCGCGGAAAAAGTACAGGATACCAAGCAACCTGTCAAGCTCGCCCGAGTTAACCCTACGTCGTGGCCGTGGCCTGTTGCGGTGCGCCCTCCGCCGCCAGCAGCCGGTTGAGCGCGTTCAGGTACGCCTTTGCGCTGGCTACCAGGATGTCCGTGTCCGCGCCGCGCCCAACATACAGGCGCCCGTTGTGGCTCAGGCGAAAGGTCACGTGACCAACGGCGTCCAATCCGCCGGTGACCGAATGGACGATGTACTCGTCAAGCGCAGGCTCCACCCCCACCAGATTGGCGACCCCCTTGCACACCGCGTCCACGGGGCCGTTGCCCGTAGCTGCGCCACTGACGGCGGTGCCTTCCGGCGTTATGAGCCGCACCGTGGCGGTCGGTATTTCGCTGGTGCCGGTGTGGACCTGCACCAGGTCCAGTCGGTAGCCGCCGGTGTCCGTGACGCGGCGCTCCTCGGCCATGAGCATTTCCAGGTCCATGTCCGTCACCTCGCGCTTCTTGTCGGCGAGCGACTTGAAGGACTGGAAGACCAGGGTAAGTTCCTCCTGCGAAAGCTTATAGCCCAGCTGCTCCAGGCGTGCGCGGAGCCCGGCACGGCCGCTCAGCTTGCCGAGCACCAGCGAGTTCCCACGCCATCCCACGCTCTCGGGGTCCATGATTTCAAACGTGGTGCGTTCCTTGAGCACCGCGTCCTGGTGAATGCCCGAGGCGTGCCGGAACGCGTTCATTCCTACGATAGCCTTGTTGTACTGCACCGGGAAGCCAAAGGTCTCACTCACCAGTCGGCTGGTGGGCACGATCTGCGTGGTGTCAATGTTCGTCGTGACGCCAAAGAGATCCTTGCGCGTGTGCAGGCCCATGATGATCTCTTCCAGCGCCGCGTTGCCGGCCCGTTCGCCCAACCCGTTGATGCAGCCCTCCACCTGGCGGGCTCCGGCGCGGACCGCCGCGAGGCTGTTCGCGACCGCCAGCCCAAGGTCGTTGTGACAGTGGACGCTCACCACGGCCTTGTCGATGTTCGGCACGTTGTTGAAGATGCCGCGGATGAGCTCCGCGAACTGCTCCGGGATGGCATAGCCGACCGAATCCGGGATATTAACCGTGGTGGCGCCCGCCTTGATGACCGCCTCCACAATGCGGTACAGGAACTCCTGTCCGCTGCGGCTGGCGTCCATGGGCGAGAACTCAACGTCAGGGCAGTACCGCTTGGCCCTGGCGACGCTCTCCACCGCCATTCCCAGGACCTCTTCGTGGTTCTTGCGCATTTGGTGCAGAAGGTGGTTGTCCGAGCTGGAGAGGAATACGTGGATCCTGGGCCGCGCGGCGCCTTTCAAGGCTTCGGCGGCTCGGTCCACGTCGTTAGGGTTGGCGCGTGACAACGAGGCGATGATGGGGCGCCTCACCTCGCTGCCGATCCGGCTCACCGCCTCAAAGTCTCCTGGCGACGAGGCCGCGAACCCCGCCTCAATGACATCCACCCCTAGCCGGTCGAGCTGCATCGCGATCTGGAACTTCTCATCAACCGTCATGCCCGCGCCCGCCGACTGTTCCCCGTCGCGGAGCGTGGTGTCAAAGATGATGACCTTGTCTTCAGCCATGGCGACTCTCCTTAAGTGCAGTCATGCGGAATGGATAGGAGTTGAGCAAAGCCTGTGGGCGGCGCACCCTCGCTGCTTCGCGGCGGGCGGACATCACCCGTTGGCGCGGAGCGCCTGTGTGCACAGCCCGCATCGGCCTGCTACAGGATGCCGTAGCCCGCTGACGGTTGCCTTCTCGGCAGCGCCCGCCAGCGGAGCGCCACGGCGGCGACCTCCTGGACCATCCTCATGCTCACACCCTCGCGGCGCGCAGCGGCTACGTCGTCTGCTTCAGCCACGGCATCATGGCCCGCAGCTTCTCGCCAACGTCCTCAATCTGGTGGTGCCGCTCCTGCTCTCGCATCTGCAGGAACTTCTTCTGGCCTTCGTCCGTCTCGGCGATCCACTCGCGGGCGAACGCGCCGCTCTGGATGTCCTTGAGGATCTTTTCCATTTGCTCGCGTACGTGCGCGTCAATCACCATCGGCCCGCGGGTGTAGTCGCCGAATTCAGCGGTGTCGCTGACCGAGTAGCGCATGTACCCCAGCCCGCCGGTGTAGAGCAGGTCCACGATGAGCTTCAGCTCGTGCATGCATTCAAAGTAGGCGATCTCCGGCTGGTAGCCGGCCTTCACCAGCGTCTCAAAGGCCGTCTTGACCAGTGAGCTCACGCCACCGCAGAGCACGGTCTGTTCGCCGAAGAGGTCCGTCTCCGTCTCTTCCTTGAACGTGGTTTCAATGACGCCCGCGCGCATGGAGCCGATCCCCTTGGCGTACGCCAGGGCGTTCGGCATCGCCTTGCCGGAGACGTCCTGGTGCACGGCGACAAGGGACGGGACGCCGAGGCCGCGGGTGAAGATCTCCCGCATCCGGTGGCCGGGCGCTTTGGGCGCCACCATCGTCACGTCCAGGCGTCGGTCCGGCACGATGCGCTTGAAGTGGATGTTGAACCCGTGGGCAAACATCAGCGTCTGGCCAGGCCGGACGTTGGGCGCAATGGACTGCAGGTAAACATCACGCTGCGCCATGTCAGGCACCAGCATCATCAGTATGTCGGCCTGCTTGGCGACATACGCAACCTCCGCGACCTTCAGCCCCTCCTGCTCCGCCTTGGGCCAGCTCTTGCTGCCCTTGTACAGCCCCACCATCACGTTGACGCCGCTGTCCTTCAAGTTCAGCGCGTGCGCGTGCCCCTGGCTTCCATAGCCTACGATGCCGACCAACTTGTTCTTGAGGAGCGAGATGTCTGCGTCCTTGTCGTAGAAGATATTCACCATGCTGGTCACCAACCTTTCCTGGATTCCCCCAAGCGAAACGCTCCGAGAGCGGCCAGAGCACGCTAGCCCTATCCGCCGGAGCGGTCCACCTCAACCAGTGGCGTGGGACCCGACCCGTTCGCCATCACTCGCGCAACGTTGGTGGAGTCGCCACCCGCAATCATGCCTCGCACCATCGCCAAGCGGCCGCTGCGCATCACCTCGGAGATGCCGAACGGCTGGAGCAGGCTGATCAGCGATGTGACCTTGTCCTCGTCGCCCGTGACCTCAATGATCAGTGACTCCACCGAGGCGTCCACGATGTTGGCGCGGAAGATGTCCACAAACTGGATGATCTCGGCGCGATTCTGCGGCGCCGCGCGGACCTTGACCAGGGCGAGTTCCCTGCCCACCAGGCGCTCCCCGGTGATGTCGGCAATGCGCACCACGTCCACCAGCTTGCGGAGCTGCTTCGTCACCTGGTCCGCCACCAGCTCGTCGCCGTCCACAACGAATGTGATGCGAGAAAGCCCCGGGCGCTCGCTGTGTCCCACCGACAGGCTGGCGATGTTGAACCCGCGCCGCCGGATGACCGTCGCGATCCGGTTGAGCACGCCGGGCCGGTCGTGGACGATCGCAACAATGGTGTGCGTGCTTCCGGTAGCCATGATCGCGCCCTCTGTCCCCTCAGTTTTGCCCCATGTGCCCACGAGTTCAAGAGTAGAGCGTCCCTTGGTTGAGCCACGCCGCACCCTTCAGGGCCTGCACCGAGCGAAGCCGATGGGGTGCGGACGCTAATGCGCCTTCTGCCCGGCCGTCGCCCGCTGCTTCAGCCGTGGGTCTTCAATAAGCTCCGCCAGCGATTGCCCCGCAGGGATCATTGGGTACACATTCTCCATCGGGTCTACCACAAAGTCCACCAGCACCGGCCCAGGATGAGCGTTCGCCTTCTTGATGGCGTCCGCGATCTCGTCACTCTTGGTCACGCGGATCCCCGGCATCCCAAAGGCGTCCGCCAGCTTCACAAAGTCCGGGTTCTTGGTGTACAGCGTCGCCACGTAGCTGTCCTTGTAGAAGATGGTCTGCCACTGCCGGACCATCCCCAGGCAGTTGTTGTTGAAGATGGCAAACTTCACGGGGATGTTGTTCTCCGCGCAGGTCGCCAGCTCGTACATCGTCATCTGGAAACCGCCGTCGCCCGCCAGTGACCACACCGTCTTGTCCGGCCGCGCCACGGCGGCGCCCATGGCGGCTGGCACCTCGTACCCCATCGTCCCCTGGCCACCCGAGGAGAGGAACAGCCCGCGCTCCTTGAATCGGTACAGCTGCGCGGCCCACATCTGGTGCTGCCCCACGCCCGTGACGATAATGGCCCGCCCGTCCGTCAGCTTGGACAGCGACTCCACCACCTCTTGCTGGTACACGTACTCCCCGCCCTTCGGAACAAAAAGCGGGTGCTCTTTCTTGAGCCGGTCAAGGTGCGCCAGCCACTCGGGGTGCGTGGCGGGTGCAATGTACTGCGAAAGCTGCCGCAGCACCCGGTTCGCATCGCCCGCAATGCCCACCGTCGGGCGCACGTTCTTCCCGATCTCCGCAGGGTCAATGTCCACGTGGATGATCTTGGCGCCCGGCGCGAACGCGCTCAGCCTCCCCGTCACCCGGTCGTCAAACCGCATCCCGATGGCGATGAGCAGGTCGGCCTCATTGATCGCCATGCTTGCCCACGCCACGCCGTGCATCCCAGGCATCCCCAGGTTGAGCGGGTGGTCCGACACCATGCCGCCTACGCCCAGCAGGGTCGTGATGACCGGCGTCTGCGTCTTCTCGGCCAGCTGCTGGACCTCATCAAACGCGTTCGCGATGATGACGCCGTGCCCCGCCAGGATCACCGGGCGCTGCGCTTGCGCGATGAGCTGCGCGGCCTGCTTCAGGTCCGCGGGGTTCGCATCCAGCACCGGCCGGTAGTCCACCTCAAACTGCGGCTCCTCCGGCCATACGAAGTCCCCGACCTCGGTCTGCACGTCTTTCGGAAAGTCAATCAGCACCGGCCCTGGGCGTCCCGTCTTCGCCAGATAAAACGCCTCGCGGACCACGCGGGGCACGTCCACCGCGTGCATCACTTGGTAGCTGTGCTTCACTACCGGCATGGACGCGCCGATGATGTCGGTCTCCTGGAACGCGTCTGTGCCGATGGCGCCGCGCGCCACCTGCCCCGTGATGCACACCATCGGCACCGAGTCCGTCTGCGCGCACGCGATGCCGGTGATCATGTTGGTTGAGCCTGGGCCGGAGGTGCCGATCGCCACGCCGGTCCTGCCGGATGCGCGTGAGTACCCGTCTGCGGCGTGCGTCGCGCCCTGCTCGTGCCGCACCAGAATGTGCTTCAACGCGGGGAACTCCGGCAGCGTTTGGTAGAACGGCAGGATCGCTCCGCCGGGGATGCCGAACATCACGTCCACACCCTCGCGGATGAGGGACTCACACATCATCTGGGCGCCGGTCATTTTCATCCAGGTCTCCTTCGGTTTGACACTCGCCAGGGTCTTTCCCCGGCGTCAAGCTGCGGTAACGCCTGCACCATCCGCCGTGAACAAAAAGTCCCATCCTTCCCAGGAAGGACGGGACTTTCCCGCGGTACCACCCCTGTTCCCGACAGCCTGCGGCCGACGGACACTCTCGGCGGTAACGGCGCCACCGTTGAGGGCTACTCCTGCGGCTTCACCCTCTCCGCTCCGGGGTGAGTTCCCGCTCTTCGCTACCGGCTCACACTCACCGCCGGCTTTCTGGAGCGAAGGAGGACGGTACTGCTCCCCTTCCCAGCATTTGACAGTAATCCCAAATAGTGTACAGACCGATGAAAACGGTGTCAAGCGCGAGAAGGCGCTGGGCGAGAGAAAAACGTGGCTGCGGCTAATACTTCGCTAGCTCCTTTACTCTACGACAACTGGTCATTCAGCCTTTCCCCCTCCCCTCTCCCCACCACCGCCGCACCTGCTCCGCAACCTCGCGTTCGTACCCCTGGTCGCTCGGCTCGTAGTAGACGCGGCCCTTCAGGCGCTCCGGCAGGTTCTGCATCCGCACAAAGTGCCCTGGAGCGTCGTGGGCGTACTGGTACCCTTGCCCGTAGCCCTGCGCCTTCATCAGCGGCGTCACCGCGTTGCGGAGGTGCATCGGCACCGGGTCGTTGCGCGACGTGCGCACGTCCTCCCGCGCCCGGTTCAGCGCCACGTACGCCGCGTTGGACTTCGGCGCGGTAGCCAGATATACCGTCGCCTCCGCCAGCGGAATCGCGCCCTCCGGCAGCCCGATGAAGTGCACCGCCTGCTGTGCCGCCACCGCCACCGGCAGCGCATGCGGGTCCGCCATCCCTATGTCCTCCGCGGCCAGAATCACGATCCGACGCGCGATGAACATCGGGTCCTCGCCCGCCTCCAGCATCCGCGCGAGCCAGTACACCGCCGCGTCCGGGTCCGACGAGCGCACGCACTTGATGAACGCCGAGATCGTGTCGTAGTGCTGGTCGCCCGCCTGGTCGTACAGGAGGCTGCGCTGCTGGAGCGCGTCTTCCACCGTGGCAAGGGCGACCCGGCGCGCGTCGTCGGCGTCAGGCTTGCTTGCCCGAGCGGCCAGCTCCAGCCCGTTCAGCGCGATGCGCGCGTCCCCGCCGGCCGACGCCACCAGGAACGTCAGCGCGTCCGGCGCAAGCTCCACCTTCAACGTCCCCAGGCCGCGCTCCTGGTCGGCGAGCGCCCGCTCCACGATGGCCCCCACCTGCTCGTCCGTGAGCTGGTGCAGTGTGAACACCCGGCACCGCGACAACAGCGGCGCGTTCACCTCAAACGACGGGTTCTCCGTAGTTGCGCCGATGAACGTGACCGTGCCGTCCTCCACGTGCGGGAGGATGGCGTCCTGCTGTGCCTTGTTGAACCGGTGGATCTCGTCCACGAACAGGATGCTCCGCTGGCGGTGCTGTCCCCGGCGCTCCTTGGCCTGCTCCACCGCGCGCCGCAGATCGGCGACGCCCGCCGAGACTGCCGACATCGCCTCAAAGTGCGAGTTCGTGACGTTGGCGATGAGCAGCGCCAGTGTCGTCTTGCCGGAGCCCGGCGGCCCCCACAAGATGATGGACGGGAGTTGGTCCGCCTCAATCGCGCGGCGCAGCACCCGCCCCGGCCCCACCACGTGCTCTTGTCCCATGAACTCGTCAAACGTCCGCGGGCGCATCCGCGCCGCCAACGGCGCTTCGCGTTCGGCCTGGGCCTTCCGAGAGTGCTCAAACAGCGTCATTTAGGCACTCCTAGAACCATCGCCCTTGTTCAACCGGAATATTTGGGGCATGTTGTTCTACCACCTTGAGAAATCCAACCATATCAGCCGGATAGATAGGGATATCTCTGAACCGGCCCGAGTTCATCCTTAGGTTACAATAGCGCATTCCAGCTATGTTGTTGACCCTTTGAATCCTTTCAATCCGTCTATAGGGATACCGCCAATTGAAGGGCGGATAAATCACGCCTACGTCATCGCTAGTCACTTGTATCTTCGCAAACAATGACCAAACCCACATACACACACCAAATACTGTGACACGGCTCATGACAAGGAGAGTAATGTGCCACCCCATCTCAAAAAACAGAGGAAATACCAAAACGCCGCCGAGTACGAGAAGCACAAATACAGATCGCCAACTTAAGTTGCTAGCCTTTACGCGAAAAATTTGAGGAGACACGTCCTCATTCTACGCGAAGAGAATTGCACAGCGCAGGCGGTGTCGAGCTTCCCGCAGAGTCCGATTCGCACAGCACACGTTCCGCCTCACATCGAAAGACACAAGGGAAGACTCAAGCTCTTCCCAAGGGACTTGTAACGCTGTAGTATAAAGTCACTCTATTGCGGTTGCCGGGGTCCTCCCCAGGCAACCCCCTATCGGGAGCAGGCAATGACCGACCTCCCAACAATGTTGGACTTCGTTCTCGCCGTCGTGGCCGCCTTCCTGGGCGGCGCCGTCCTCAGGCGTCTCGGCCAACCCCCCCTCGTCGGCTACCTCCTCGCGGGCGTTATCCTCGGCCCATCGGCCCTCGGCTTCATAGATGACACTAACCGCATCGCCACCCTGGCCCAGCTGGGCGTCGCCTTCCTCATGTTCTCCGCCGGCACTGAGCTCTCACTCTCCCAGCTCCGCGCCATGCAAGGCATCGCGCTTGTCGGGCCGTGGCTCCAGTTTCTGCTCACCGTGCCCTTCGTCATTCTGGCGGTGGTGTGGACCCATTGGCCGGTCACCGAAGTCACCTACCTCGGCATCGTCGTTGCCCTCTCCAGCACCACGGTGGCAATCAAGCTCCTCTCGCAACGCGGTGAGCTGGAGACCCAGCACGGGCGCGCCGCTGTCGCCTTCTCCATGGTGCAGGACCTACCGATGATCCCCGCCATGGTGGTCTTTTCAGCCCTCACCGCCGCCGGAGACCGTGGCGGCCTCGCGATGGCGGGAAGCATCATGGCTTCCGTTGGGAAAGCCGTCGGCTTCGTCGTCGTCACGTACGCCGTCGGCACCAAGGTGGTTCCCGTCGTGCTGCGGCGGGTCTCCGCGCAGGGCGACGAGATGCTCCTGCTCGCCGTCGTTGGCATCGCGCTCGGCATGGCATATCTGAGCAACCTCATCGGCATCTCGCTCATCCTCGGCGCGTTCATCGCGGGCCTTGTCGTCGCCGAGTCCGAGGTGAACTACCGCGTCCTCAAGCAGGTCGGTCCAATCAGCGACTTATTCGTCACCTTCTTCTTCCTCTCCGTCGGCATGCTGCTGGATGTCCGGTTCGTGCTCACCCACCTGCCCCAGGTGCTGCTCCTTGTCGCCATCATCATGGTGGGCAAGGCGGTCATCCTCGCCGCCGTTGGCATGATGCTCCGTCAGTCCGGGCGGTCGGCGGTGTTGTTCGGCCTAAGCCTCGGCCAGATCGGCGAGGAGGCGTTCCTGCTCGCCCAGGTGGGCCTCGCCATTGGGGTGCTCAGCGGGACCTCGTATTCACTCGTCATCGCCGGCGCAGTGCTCTCCATCGCGCTCAGCCCCATTGTTATGGCCGCGTCGGCGCCGCTCCTCCGTGGTTTGGAGGCCGTGCCGCTGCTGGGCCATTCGTTCCGCGAGGCGTGGCGCAGAGGCAAGAGCGCTGATGCGCAGCTGACGGGCCACGCCATCGTCTGCGGGTACGGGCAGGTGGGCAAAGAGCTTGCCCACGCGCTGGAACGCCGTGGCGTTAAATACGTGGTGGTGGAGCGCATGCCGTACCAGGTGGCGTCCCTGCGCGAGCGGGGCGTGCCCTACGTCCTGGGCGACGCGGCACACTCGCTTACCCTCAGCCGTGCGGGCATCCAGCAGGCGGCCAGCATGGCGGTCACGTTCTCCGGCCCGGCCTCCGTTGAGGCCGTCGTGAGGTCTGCGCGGAGGCTGCATTCCACCCTGCCCATTGTGGTTCAGGGAACGGGCAACGAGGAGATGGTGGAGGACCTGCAGCAGGTGGGCGCCACCGAGGTCGTCCACCCCAACTTTGAGGCGAGCATGGAGTTCATCCGCCAGGTCCTGCGTCGCAGCGGCGTCCCGTCCCACGTGGTGGACCGCGCAGTGACCTCGCGGCGCATCGGGTTCTACGGCTAGCGAATGAACCGTTTACCCTCTCCCGACGGGAGAGGTCTGACTGCACGACACTTTTGAGCTTGATCCTTGGTTGTTGGTCATCACCTGGCTCTAGGTGCTGCGTCACCCCTCTCCAAATCATTGGAGGGGGGTGGGGGTGAGGCAATCACGCGGCGCAGCGTCTCACCTTGGCAAACAGTAACAAATGGCGTCGTGTATTGAGCTGAGTGAAGGTGCCAGCTACGCCGCTGCCCGGGGCCGCGCGGCCACCGCAGCGCTGCCCAGCAACACCCCCGCGATCTCCTTGGCGTGCGAGAGTGGCGCCTCGTGCCCCGCGTCCAGCGTCACCACGCCGGCCTTCAGGCGCAGCGCGTTCGCGAGCTGCGTCTTGTAGGGTAACAGGCCGTTCCTCCGTAGCGCGATGTAAGTGACGGGACACGGCGGCGTCAGAGCGTCCGGGTGCGGCAGGGAGTCCAGCATCTTGAGCGGCAGCGGCCCCAGCTTGCCCAGCACCATGACCGCCGCCTCCGGATAGTCCATGCCCCGGCACCACAGCCGCCAGGCCGCCTCGCGGTGCAGCCGCACTGTGCCGGGCACCGTGCCAGGCCGCAGCATGTGGGCGTTCAGAGCCACCCGCGCCAGCAGCGGCAGCTCCTCGGTAGGCGTTCCCACAAACGAAGGCACCGCTCCCGCTACCAGGATGATCCGCTGTGGCCGCGACCGCATCCGGCGCGCAACCTCCAGGGCTATCAGCGCGGTCAGGCCGTGCGCCACCACCGTCGGCGACCGGAGCTGCGCGCGTTCAGCGGCGGCCAGAAGCTCGTCTACAACGACGTCAAACGTCATCATCTCCGGATTTCCCTGGCCCTGGCGCGCGCCGTGGTAGGGTAGGTCCGGAGCCAGGATGGTGCCCGGCCGGTACAGATCGTGGTACAGCGAGTCATGCCCGCGCAGCGCGTCTTCCAGCGCCGCCTTGACGTACGCCCAGGCCCAGGCGCCGTGGCCTGCATCGTGGATAAGCAGATAGTCAGGCATCAGTTACCCTCAGTCCGGCAGCAATCGCAACAACGTTCGGCCCGCGGTACGACGGTAAAGCAAACCTCATCCCCAGCGTGCAGGCAGCAACAAGGATAGGCGCAACGTCGGTTCCGAACAAGAGGCATGCCGCTTCAAGGATGCGGCTGCATGGAAAGCGGGCCAGGACATCGTCCTGGCCCGCTTCTGTTGGCGCTCTGGATTCTGTTAGGAGTTACGCGGTTGCCCGTCAGCCCATGCCCATCGCCGCCATTCTGAGGGAGCGGAGCGACCGAGGAATCTCCCTACGTTTCGTCACTCGCCCAGATACCTGGCCATTCCCTCAGGTCTGATGTCTCCAACTGCGTAAGTCCTATCTGTAGGAGCAAACCAGCCAGAAAGCGAACGCCCTAGTAATCGTACCCTGACGTGCTCGCAGCGGGAGAGGTTGTGCTCGCAGCAACGTCCAACGACCCTGTCATGCCTGCGTGGAACTGGCAGAAGAACTCAATCTTCCCCGTATTGCTGATGGTGATGGGATCGCCGTTCTTGCTCTGCCCGCCGTTGACGATGACGTCGTACCCACCGCCCCCTGGCACGCTGAACGAGAAGGAGTGCGTAACGCTGTCCTTGTTGGTGGCGGCAAAGCGCACGGCCTCGCTCAGTTTGATGCTGATCACCCCAGGCTTGAAGCTGAGATTTGCCATCTCTACCGCAATGGTCTTGACCGCGGGCACCGATTGCTGCGGCGCAGGGGAGGTGGCGCCTCCCTGGGGCGCAGCAATCGGTGCAGGAGTTGGCGCGGGTGCCGGTGCAGCTTGAGGGGCTGGCTGTGCCGTCGGGGCCGGAACGGGCATGGCGGCCGGTTGGGCCGCCGGTGTCGGCGTTGGCGTGGCGCTGGACTGCGCGGGCGCCGCGTTGGGCTGCGCCGCCGGTGTGGGCGTTTGCTGAGTCGTGGCCGGTGTAGCCGTCGTCTCTCCGCTGCCCGAGCACGCCACGGCAAGCACAACCACCAAGACTAGAGCGCCAACGAGCCTCTTCATTGACACATGCCTCCCGAAAGGACTTGGTCGCGCCTGGGCGCGGCCTTACGCATGGGTATCGTCAACAATACGTGCCGCCAGGTCCGTGTGGATTGCTATCGTCCCACAGGGAAGGGGGCCAGGGGGTTAGGTTGGCGGGGAAGCGGGTGGGCGGCACGTTCCGAAGTGATTTGCATCGCGAGTCTCTTGGAGAGAGCTAGCGCCTGCCCGGTCCAAAGCAGAAGCGGGGCAGGGCAGATCATCGCCCTGACCCTTGTCCCTGCGCGTGGCGACGGCTACCATTGGACGGGTGACGAATATCGCCGAGCCTTACCGCCGTTCCGGTGCTTAGCCCAGGAGCCGTCCGTGTCTCAACAAGCGCCCGTCGCAATAGAAGCCGCCGCGCTCGCCAAGGCGTTCCATCCCAGGGCGGTGCTCCGTGGGATGGACCTGCGCGTCGCCTGGGGGGACTGCCTCGCGCTCTTCGGCCCCAACGGCGCGGGCAAGTCCACGCTCATCCGCGTCCTCGCCACCCTCGCCCGGCAGGACGCCGGACGCGTGCTCGTGGCCGGGAAAGACACCCTGCGCAGTCCGGCGGAGGCGCGCCGCGCCCTCGGCGTCCTCACCCACCAGACCATGCTCTACGACCACCTCACCGCGGCTGAGAACCTGCGCTTCCACGGCCGGATGTTCGCCGTCCCGCGCATTGAGGACCGCGTCCGCCAGGTGGCCGCACAGCTCGGCCTTGAGCAGCACCTGGAGCGGCGTGTCCACACCCTCTCCCACGGCATCCAGAAGCGGGTGTCGCTGGCCAGGGCGCTGCTGCACCGTCCGCGCGTCCTGCTGCTGGACGAGCCTGAGACCGGCCTGGACCCGGACGCGTTGGACATCATGGCCCGCGTCCTGGAACGCCACCGCAGCGACGGCGGCGCGGTACTGCTCACCACCCACAACGTGGAGGAGGGCCTTGCGCTGGCAACCCGAGTCGGCATCCTCGCCGACGGCCTCCTCGCCTACGAAGCGCCTCGGCAGCAAGTCACCGCGCAGTCGTTCCTCGCGCGCTACGCCCAGGCCGCCGGAGCGCGGGCGTGAAGGCGTACATCAGGGCGGTGTTTGCCATCTTGTGGAAGGACTTCCTCCTGGAAATCCGCGCCAAGGAGGTCGTCACCCCCGTCCTTGTCTTCGCCCTGCTCGTAGCGATAACGTTCAACTTTGTCTTCGGCACTCAGCCCGCCCTCGTCGCCGTTGTAGCCTCGGGGACGCTGTGGGTCTCGTTCACCTTCGCGGGCGTGCTGGGGCTTGGGCGGGCCTTCGCGTTGGAGAAGGAGCGCGGCGGCTTGGATGGCCTGACGCTTACGCCCGTCAGCCGCGACGCGCTCTACCTGGGCAAGCTGCTGAGCGCGTTCCTCTTCATGCTGGCCGTGGAAGTCGTCATGCTGCCCGTCATCAGCATCCTGTTTGACCTGCCGCTGGTGCTGCCCGCCCTGTGGCTCGTCGTCGTGCTCGCCACGCTCGGCTTCGCCGCGGTCGGCACCGTATTCTCCGCCCTCGCGGCCAGCACCCGCGCCCGCGAGGTGCTGCTCCCCGTCCTCTTCTTCCCCATCGTCCTACCTGTTATCATAGCCGCCGTGGAGAGCACCAGCGCCATCCTGCGCGGCGACGGCTGGAGCCAGTACGCCCGCTGGGTCGGCCTCACCGCCGCCTTCGATGCCGTGTTCATCGTCGTCTCCGCCGCCCTGTTCCAGTTCACGCTGGGAGAATAGCAACGGGGCCACATCGTCGAACTCAGAGGTTATTGTTCGCTCTCAACCGTAGCGGCAGTCCAACTATTGGAGGCGTCATTTGTCCCTTCCCATCCGCACTCTCCTCCTCGTCGCCACCACTGCGCTCATGGTCATTACTCTGTACCTCGTGTACTTCTGGGTGCCCACCGAGCAGGTCATGGGCGTCGTCCAGCGCATCTTCTACTTCCACGTCCCCCTCGCCACCGGCGCGTTCCTGGGCTACACCATCATCTTCGTCGCCAGCATCGTGTACCTCGTGCGGCCTAGCGCACGGTGGGACGCCGTCGCCCACGCCAGCGCCGAGGTCGGCCTGCTCTTCACCACCCTCATGCTCCTCAGCGGCGTGCTCTGGAGCAAGCCCGTCTGGGGCATCTGGTGGGACTGGTCGCCCAGGCTCACCACATCGCTCATCCTGTGGTTCATCTACGTGGGGTACCTCATGTTGCGCGCCTACGCGCCCCGTGGCTCGCGAGGCGCCCGCTACGCCGCCGTGCTGGGCGTCATCGGCTTCGTGGACGTGCCAATCATCTACCTCTCCACCCGCCTGTGGCGCGACGTGCATCCCGTCCAGATGGTCGGCCCGGGCGCCGAGGTTGGCGCGCTGGACCCGTCAATGGAGACTACCCTCCTCATCGCCATCGTCACCTTCATCGTGCTATTCAGCTACCTCGTCGTGGAGCGCTACCGCCTGCGCCGCGCCGAGGAGGAAACAGAAAGGATGCAGCTCGCCTATGGACAACGTTAGGAAACTCCTGGCGGCAACGCCCGTCCCGCTCGCCGTAGCTCTGGATCCGGCCCAGCAACGGCCCGGCGAGTCCAGCCTGCCGTACCTGTTCGTCGTCTTCCTGGTGACGTGGCTGGCCTTCTTCGCCTACGCCTTCTACATGACGCGCAAGCAGCAGGCGCTCCAGCGCGACCTTGACGCGCTCCGCAAGCTGCTGGACGATCGCGAGCGACAGGGACGCCCGGGCGATCGTAAGCCCTAATACCCCCTTCCCCAAAGGGAAGGGGGTATTAGGGGGTTAGGTCGGTGCGGCAGGGGCGCCAAGGCGGGCAGGCCCCAGGGCGGCCTTCTTAACTCTCCCTCCTTCTTGGGACTAAATATGCGACACTTTTGGACGAAGCCTTTGCAGCGGATCACTGCGTTGCTCTGAATCCGACCTCTCCCGCTCTCCAAATGATTGGAGAGGGGTTGGGGGTGAGGTATCGCCACCGACTTTCGCGCCATCCCCAGCGTTGACCGCATGCTCGCGCACCCGGAACTGGTGCGGCTCGCGGAGCACTACTCCCGCGCCGCCGTAACCGACCTCGTCCGCCGCGAGCTGGCCTCAGTGCGACAGGCCGCGGCCGCAGGCGAAGCCCTGCCCAGCCCAGACCGCATCGCCGAGCGCGTGGCTCGGGCCGCCTCGGAGCGCTGGGCCGCCGGGCCGCGACGCGTCATCAACGCCACCGGCGTCATCATCCACACCAACTTGGGCCGCGCGCCGCTCAGCCACGAGGCGCTGGACGCCGTCCGTGAGGCCGCGCAGGGCTACTCCAACCTTGAATATGACCTGGAGGCGGGCGAGCGCGGCCACCGCTACCAGCACGTCGCGGGCCTGCTGTGCCAGCTCACCGGCGCCGAGGCCGCCCTCATGGTGAACAACAACGCCTCCGCCGTGATGCTCACCCTCGCCGCCACCTCCGTAGGGAAAGAAGTCGTCATCTCCCGAGGCGAGGCCGTGGAGATCGGCGGCGGCTTCCGCATCCCCGACGTGCTGCGCCAGTCAGGCGCGAAGCTGGTGGAGGTCGGCACGACCAACCGCACCTACGACCGCGACTACCAGGCGGCCACCACGCCCAAGACCGCCGCGTTCCTCAAAGTCCACGCCTCCAACTTCCGCGTCACCGGCTTCACCCACTCGGCGTCGCTGGAGGAGCTGGCCCCAATCGCGCGGCAGGCCAACGTGCTGCTCCTCCACGACCTTGGCAGCGGCTCCCTCATCAGCACCGAGAAGTACGGCCTCGCCCACGAGCCGACGCCCCAGGAGAGCGTGGCCGCCGGTGCCGACCTCACCTGCTTCTCCACCGACAAGCTACTCGGCGGTCCGCAGGGCGGCATCGTCGTGGGCAAGAAAGACTTGGTGGACCGGCTGGCGCGCCACCCGCTCGCCCGCGCGCTCCGCATGGACAAGCTGGACATCGCCGCCCTCTCTACCACACTGTTGCACTACCTCAGGAACGAGGCGGTGGAAAAGGTCCCCATCTGGCGCATGATCGCCATGCCGATGGCGGAGCTGGACGCCCGCGCCCGCCGGTGGCAGGCGGCCCTCGGCGAAGGCGCGACGGTCATCCCCGGCGAGTCCACCATTGGCGGCGGCAGCCTGCCCGGCGAGACGCTCCCGACGCGGCTCGTGGCGTTGACCGCGGCGGGCATCCCCGGCGGCGCGCAAGAGTTGCTGCGACGCCTGCGCTCACAGCCCACGCCCGTCATCGCCCGCGTCGTCGACGACAAAGTGGCGCTGGACCCGCGCACCGTCTCTCCCGACGAGGAGCTGCCGCTCCTCCAACAGGTCCAGCAGGCACTGCGCCAGTGAGCGCAACGACGTGCCAGCGGAGTAGGGGCGGGTCTGAGACCCGCCCGCCGGGGACGCACAGCGTAACAACCGTCTCACCGTTTACAATGGCCAGTGGCCTTCCTCCCAAACGGCCCCCGACCCGTCCTTTCTGTGGAGCGGTAGAGAAACGGAGGCCAAGGACAGCTTCCCCCTTCCTTGCAGGGTAGGGGGCTAGGGGGGTTAGGTTCCCGGCGATGGAGGCTATGCCACGAATGATTTCCACGCGACACGTGGTGCCTGCGGCAGCCCACCCCCCGTAGGGGCGGGTCTCGTCCGCCCGCGCAGGATGATGCGGCGCAACAGTGGTTTTTCACCCCTCGTGGTGCCGGTGGCAACCATCATGGGTGATCACTATGGCTGCAAGCATCACCTAACAAGCGGACCTTCTGCGCGTTACTCTATAGAAGGCTTGTCTCATACCAGCTCTGTAAGAAAGTGGCGCCTATGCAACCATGCCATTCTGAGGGAGCGAAGCGACCGAGGAATCTCCCCACGTATCGTCACCCGCCCACGGATCGAGGAGATTCTTCGCTACACTCAGAATGGCGGGGGAAGGCAGGCGTGCTGTATGAACGCCACCCTCATTCAGAATTGGTCTTACGTGACTAACGAATGACGACACCAACACCCCGCCAGCCGCTGGATGAGCAGTCCATCGCCCTTCTCCAGCGCGAAACCTCTGTCTGGGTCGCGCGCGGCCTCGTCACCCAGGAGCAGGCCGCAGCCATCCTCACAGGCTACGAAGCGGCGCCCGCCGGCCCCGGTCACTGGCTCCAGGGTCGCCTCATTACCGCCCTGGCGGTGCTTGGCGCCGTCCTCGTCGGCCTCGGCGTCATCCTGTTCATCGGCGCCAACTGGCAGACTATCCCTAAGTTCGGCAAGCTGGCCATGGTGTTCGTCGGCCTTGTCGCCACCTACGGTGCGGGGTTCTGGACCACCGACCGCCTTCGCATGCCGAACGTGGGCACAGCGGTCATCCTCCTCGGCGCGTTGCTCTTCGGCGCCGCCGTCTTCCTCGTCGCGCAGGCGTACCACGTGCGGGCCGGAACCCCCAGCCTCTTCCTCTGGTGGCTCCTGGGCGTCCTGCCCCTCGCCTACGCTTTGCGCTCGCGCGCGGTGCTCGTCCTCGGCGTGGGCACGGGCCTGGCGACGTTGGGAGTCTACGCCGCCTCGTGGATGCACGGCGGGGGTGGCTTTGTACTCCCGTTCTTCGCGCTCGCGATGGTCGTGGGCATCTGCCTCGCCGCCCTCGGATCGGCGAAGCGGCGTATCGTGGCGACCGAGTGGGCGGCTCAGCCGCTCCAGTGGGCGGGGGCTCTGGTCCTCCTCGTGGCGCTGTATATGTTCACGTTCCGTTTCCTCTTCTCCGAGGCGCTGGCGCGCGAGGCGGCGCTGCGCTGGCAGTTCCTCCTCGCCTTTCACCTCAGCGCGGGCGTCGGGCTCGCGACGCTCATCGCCGTCTGGCTCAGCGATGTGAGAGCCGGTAGAGCCAGCTCGTCGGGGAGCCTCGCGTTCGTGGGCCTGGCGGCGCTCGTTGGCGGCGCCTACTGGGCGCTGTTCACGCCGTTGGGAAGCGAGGTATCCTACGCGCTTGTGTTCAACGTCGCCATGGCCGTAGCCATCCTGGGGCTGGTGCTCGTGGGTTACCTGGATGGCAAAGCCGCCGCCGTCAACCTCGGCATCGGCCTCGCCGTCCTTGACATCGTCACGCGGTACTTTGACCTGGCGTGGCGGCTGCTGGACCGGTCGGTCGCGTTCATCATGGGCGGGCTGCTGCTCCTGGCGCTCGGCTTCGCGCTGGAGCGCCTGCGCCGCCGCGTGCTAACCACCATCGTGGAGCGGGAGCAGCCTGATGGCGCAGCGGGAGCAGGCAGATGACGGGTAGGACGCGCATCGCCTTCTTCGCCGTCGTGGCCCTCCAGGTGCTCTTCCTGGTCGGCCTCGTGGCCTACAAGGAGACCACCCTGCGAAGCGGGCGCGAGGTCGTCCTCCAAACGCTGCCCGTGGACCCGCGCGACCCGTTCCGCGGCGACTTCCTGATCCTCCGTTACGTCATCTCCACCCTGCCCACCCGCGCGATCGAGTCCGACGGCCCGTTCGCGACCGGTGACGTAGTGTACGTGCGGCTGCAAGACCGCCAGCCCGTCGCCGATGCCGTGGGCGTGCGCCGCGCCTCTGCGCAGGACTGGGATCTGTTCATCCGCGGGACCGTCACGGGCGTGCAAGACGGCGGGCAGGTCCTGGAGGTGCAGTACGGCATTGAGTCCTATTTCGTGCCGGAGGGGAAAGGCCTGGTGCTCCAGCGCGCTCGTGACATCAAGGCCATCGTCGCGGTTGACGCCAGCGGACGGGCCATCCTCAAGCGCCTGATCGTGGACGGCAAGGTCTTCCAGACCCGATGAGCCCCCGGTCCGACTCATGTGTACCGTCTCTTCTCCTTACGCCAACGTTGAGTCAAAGTGGCGGTCTCGCGAAAGCGAAACTTGGTGTTCGCCCTCTCCACGTCAAGGTGTCCATCATCGTCGCGCTCCTAGCGTTCGTCGCCCTCGCCTGCTCGCCCAGCGCGGTGACCGTCCCCGGCGCGCCGTCCGACGAGCGCTCCGTCACCGTCACGCGAGTCATCGACGGCGACACCGTGGACGTCCGCCGGAACAACGGGACCGTGGACCGGGTGCGCCTCGTCGGCGTGGATACGCCCGAGACGAGCCAGTCCAACAAGCCTGGCGAGTACAAAGGAATCGCCGACATGGCGTGCTTGGACCGCTGGGGCAGCCGCGCTACGGAGTACGCGCGGGACAAGCTCCAGGGCCGCCTCGTGCGCCTTGATCCGGACCCCAAAGAAGGCCCCCAAGACGCCTTTGGACGTCTGCTGGCGTACGTCGTGGTCGGCGAGGACGACTTCAACGCCCGGCTCGTTGAGCTGGGCTACGCCCGCGTGTACACGGAAAGCAAGGCCGAACGCGAACCGCAGTACCTGGTGCTCCAGCAGCGTGCCCAGCAAGGCCACCTCGGGCTGTGGGGGTGCAGCGGCTCGGCGACCACGCTGGGGAACGGCCAACCATCAGCAGGCGCTACAACCGGTGTCGTCGTTGCTGTGCTAGACTTGGCAGGTGAGGTCGCGTTGATCAGGAATCAGGGCGCTTCCCCAGTGGACCTGACTGGTTGGACCATGGTCAGCGAGGTCGGCGGCGAGCGGTTCGCCCTTCCGCAATTGACGCTCGCGCCGGGTGCGAGCGTGGAGGTCGTCAGTGGCGGCGGCGCCACCCACAACCCGCCCGTGAGATTGCGATGGACCGACAGGAACATCTGGAACAACGCTGGAGATTCGGCGCTCTTGTTGGACGCGGAGGGCAGGACGGTGTCGCGGCTGGACCTGCGCTAGGCTCGCTCAGCCTGGCGTCGCGTAGCCTGCGGCTCCTGGCGTGGACGGGACGAAAGGCCTGGGGCCTCGTCGCGTCCATTGAGGGGGCGTTCTCCGGCCCAAGTTGCTCCCCAACATCAGCAACCTGAGGATTTGAAGAGCTGATGGGAAGCCCCGTCGGGGCTTCGTGGGCGATGCGAGAAGTAGACCGGGAGACGCGTTTTCGCCGCTAGCAGCGGAAGGATTTGTGCGCCACCGTCGCGGCGGGGCATGGATGCCGCACCCTTCAGGGTGCGGTGCGATAAACAGTTCAAAACCTTTGGCATCTGGTTGGGTGCGCGTATAATCATCACGCCCCACACCATCACCGAACGGAGCTTCTCATGCTGCCCAACAGCACCCGAATAGCCCTCAAAGAGTGGGCCGTTACCTGCCGCGCCCTGGATCAGGGCAAGCAGATCGTTCTGCTCCGCAAGGGCGGCATCCACGAGGACGGCCTGGACTTCCGCGTCGTCCACCACCAGTTCGTGTTGTACCCTTCGTACGAGCATCAGAAACCTGCCCTCGTCAAGCCGGAGTGGCAGGTCGCGCTGGCCGACACCGTCGCCCAGGCCGCGCCGCTCGACCGCATCACCTTCACCCACTTCGCCGAAGCCACGTCCCTGGTGGAGCTGATGGAGCAAGAGCGGCTTGATCGCCTGGACACGCTGCACCTATGGACGTCCGCCTACGCCCAGCAGCGCCTCCACTGGAAGCCGCGCCGCCCGCTCACCGTCATGCTCATCCGCGTGCACCGCATGAAGCCCGTCACCGTGCCGCTCCTGAGCGAGTACAGCGGCTGCACCTCCTGGGTGCCGCTTGCGCAAGACGTGCCCTTGCACGGCCTGACCCCCGTGCTCGCCGACGCGGAGTACCAGCGCCAGGCGGACGCGGTCATGGAGCGTTTGGCCGCCACCCAACTCATCCCCTCTCCACGTTAAGTGGAGAGGGGTAGGGGTGAGGCGTAGACCAAGACCGCCGCGTTGTCGCAGAACTGGCATAAGGAGCGCCCGTGCAGTACCGAAAGCTTGGCAACACCGACATCTTGGTGTCAGAGCTTGGGTTTGGCGTCTGGACGGTTGCCACCAACTGGTGGGGAAAGATAGAGCCCGACGACGGCGTCAAGCTGCTCCAGCGCTCCGCCGACCTCGGCGTCACCTTCTTTGACACCGCCGACGCCTACGCCGATGGCTTCGGCGAGACCATCGTGGCGCAGGCGCTCAGCAGCCGCCGCCACGAGCTTATCTACGGCACCAAAGTCGGGTATGACATCTACACTCCCCAGCCGCGTGTCGGCCACGAGGAGCGGCCTCAGCGGTGGGACACGGCGTTCATCCGCCACGCCTGCGAGCAGAGCCTTCGCCGCCTCAGAACCGACTACATTGACCTCTACCAGCTCCACAACCCCAAGATGGACGCCATCAACAACGACGAGTTGTTCGGCGCCCTGGACACGCTGGTCAAAGAGGGGAAAGTCCGCTCCTACGCCGCCGCCATCGGGCCAGACATTGGGTGGCTGGACGAGGGCGTTGCGGTGATGAACAAGCGCAGCGTCGCCGCCATCCAGATCATCTACAACATCCTGGAGCAGCAGCCCGCCCGGAAGTTCTTCCCCGTCGCGCATGACCGCAACGTCGGGCTGGTCTCCCGCGTGCCCCACGCCTCCGACGTGCTCACCGACAAGCACAAGACCGCGCCGCCTGCGTTCTCCGCCGCCGACCACCGCTCGCACCGCCGCCAGCAGTGGCTCCAGGAGGCCATGAAGAAGCGCGCGCTCGTGGAGTTCCTGGAGAAGGACGGCCACATGACCCTCGCCCAGGCGGCCATTCGCTTCTGCCTCACCGAGCCGGCCATCGCCACCGTGCTCCCCAACATCACCACCCAGGCCGAACTGGTCGAGTACGCGGGCGCCGCCGAGGTCGCCGACCTGTCCCAGGACATCGTCACCCGGCTCTGGGAACTCTACGACGAGGGCTTCGGGCTCGTGCCGGCCCCTTCAGGCGCCGGGGCCGTCTGAAGGGGCCGCGGTCGGCTGAACTGGCGGCGCGGGCGGGCCTCCTCCGCCAGCGGCGGCAAGTACCCAGGTCGCAGGATGCGCAGCATCTCGCCCTCAATCAGCCCCATGTCCCTGCGCGGCAAAATGTGCAGTTCCCCCTGCAGCGCCAGCGGCCACATCTCTATCGGCCAGCGCTTCACGTACTCAAGGCGCGGCGCAATCAAGGCCGCGTCCAGCTCCTTGCCCACGGGCATCACGGCGATCGGCCTCGTCTGCACCCGGTGCGGGAACATCTCGTTCGGAGCCAGGCCGGTCCACACTCGGCTCCGTTCCTCAAACAGCTTGGCCTGAATCGTCGCCGTCGCCGGAAAAACCCGCTGGTCCTTCACGTAGAACAGCAAGCGATCGCCGGGTTCCATGCGCTCCGCCTTTTTCCGCTGCTTGGTGGAAAAGCCCTGCACCGATACGCCCAGCCTTCGGGTCGTCTCCCAGTTTTCTGGGGACAGCGCGATCATCCAGTAGTTCACACAGCCTCCCAATGGACCCGAGTTCACTCAGTGGCTTTCTACTGCACCATCGGACGTGAGCACTTGTGACACTTCTGCCCGCGGTGGCAATAGCGTCAGACCCATAATCAGCACCCGTCTACCCCACCGAAAGCTCCAGCGGCACGAACCTTCCTGTCCGGTTTGACTCCACGATCCCGTCCATCACCTGCTGGTTGCGAAAGCCATCTAGAAAGTTCGGCTCCGGCGACGTGCCCTTGCGGACTCCTTCGGCGAACCGCTGCACCATCATTCTAAAGGACGGTAGCCGGTGGTCACGTTCGTCAACCGGGGCGTTATGGCGCGCGGGCGCTGGCATCTCGTGCAGAGCCTTCTCGCCAACCTTTCCGCCCAGGACCTTGTCCGCAGCCGTGGGGTTAGGTCCGGTGTGGCTGGTCACCAGTGTTCCCTCGGAGCCGTACATCTCAAACCTGGCCCCTGGCCCCAGCAGCGCGCCGGAGGATGCCACCATCGTCGCCCAGCCGCCGCGCTGGAAGGTCACCGTGAAGCCAAAGGCGTCGTCAGCCGTGGCCTTCAACACCTTGCCGCTGGAGGGGTCGGTCCGGTCAGGGTTGTTCGTGACCAAGCGCGCGCTCACCCCGCTGATGTCCCCGAACCAGTCCCGCAGACAATCAATGTAGTGCGAGCCCAGCCCCTTGTGGAGCCCACCGACCTGGTCAAGGTCCGCGGCAGGGCCCCACGGCGCCAATGCACCCCCCCTGAAGCCCACCAGCAGGCTCACCATCGCCAGGTTAAGTTTGCCAACGTATCCCTGGCTCAACAATTCCTTGATGTACATCCTCGGCGGCGCAAAGCGGAACTCGTGGCCCACCATCGCCGTCTGCGTGGTGCGCTTCTTAGCCTCGGCCAGCAGGTCCCAGGCCTCCTTCAGGTTGACCGCGAA
The DNA here is from genome assembly GCA_009693045.1 of Dehalococcoidia bacterium. Classification (GTDB taxonomy): domain Bacteria; phylum Chloroflexota; class Dehalococcoidia; order Lucifugimonadales; family SHYT01; genus SHXZ01. Next base: position 73,734 of record SHXZ01000011.1, read on the forward strand.
CGGCTTCTCCAAAAGCAGATGCTTCCCCGCGCGCAGCGTCGCCATGCCCATCGGGTGATGAAAGTGGGTCGGCGTGACGATGGATACCGCGTCAAGGCCTGGCATCTTCAGCATCGTGTCCAGGTCCGTGAAGGAGTGTGGTACACCGAACTTCTCGGCGGAATCCTGCGCGCGCTCCTTGCGCCGGGCGCAGACCGCAACAACCTCGTACCCCTCGCTGATGAATCCCGGCAGCTGCACCTGGGCGCCGAAGTTCACGCCCACAACGCCAATCCGAATACCATTGGACGCCACAGTCCCCTCCTGGCTCCTATCCCTTGTTCATTATGCGGGTCGCCGCCGGGGAACCTCCCAATCTGCGAGCTTGCCGCCGCCTCCGGGGCGACGCCATCGCCAGGAGCACGGTCCCAAACCCCGCAACCTCTCCAAGGACCAGCCCCGGCCACGGTGAGAGGCCGGTCAGGCCCCAAGAGAGCAGGGCCACGGCTGCTCCCAGGGCAGTCATGCCAACGCCGGCGGCCAGGGCTTCTTCCAACAACGGATCCACGTGCCGATTATAGCGCGTGGCCTCAAGTTCGCGGGATGCGTAGCAGACGAAGTGCCAGGGTCTTTCCGGTTTCGCTAGCTTCCTGCCAGACGCAACTATTGCCATTCTGAGAGCCTTGCCTCAAAAGTCCCCACGGCTTTGCTGCCGCGTTGCTTGGCTTCGAGCACAGGAGGATGTCATGTCCCTGACAAGTGTAGCGAAGGGGGGCCAGGCCAGCCGAAGAGGTGCGTTCTACCATTCGCCTCTTGTCCAAAGCACCTCGTCGGCGGTAACCTCGTGTCATGGCTGCTCAGGGTGCGCACGCCCACTTCCCGGTAAAGCCGCCAGTCGATGAGTTACCGGCGCGCCTCGTTCCCTTGGTCACGCAGAACGCCCTCTGTCATGCCGAGCGCTCCCTGTCATTCCGAGCGGAGCGAGGAATCTCCCAATCTGTCCTCATGGGCAACAACCCGTGTCAGGAGAGCCACGGTCGCGAGGAGCCGCGGCCTCCCACTGGAAGGTGTCCCGCACCGGCCATTCTTTGGCCATCACCAAAACGCGCCAAGCCCGTCACGGCCGGACATCCTGGCTGGCGAGCGCCGCAAAAACAATTCCGGCCCAAGCTGAACAACCAACGAAAAACAAAGGGATCAACGTCCCGCCGCTGCGCCGGCAATACTGGTTCCCTTGTAATACTATCTTTGAAAGAGAGTGGTGCCTATGCGACCATGCCATTCTGAGGGAGCGAAGCGACCGAGGAATCTCCCCACGTATCGTCACTCGCCCACGGATCTGTGGGGATTCCTCGCGGCGTTTACCCTGAGCGAAGCGAACGGGCTCAGAATGGCGGGGGAAAGACCGGCGTTTTTAACGCCACCTTCTCACAGAGTTGGTATAACCAAGGCCGCTCGGCGGGAGTCAGCGCATCGGCGAAATGTTCTGCCAGTGGTCTCGCGGTTGCCTTGATGGTGAGCCCGCACGCGCGGATACTCCCATGAAAGGAGGCTGTCATGCAGGAGCAGGAGATCGGTCAGGTGACTCAGTTCTTTGCCCGGCCCGTCGTCGCGGGCATCATGCTCACGGCCCCGTTGCAAGTGGGAGACCGCATCCGGGTCCGGGGCCACTCCACCGACCTGACGCTGCTGGTGGAGTCCATGCAGGTGAACAACGTCACCGTGCAGCAGGCCAATTCAGGCGACGCCGTGGGTATCAAAGTGCCTGACCGCGTCCGGCCCGGCGACAAAGTGTACCGGCTCGTGGCCTAACGTGGTATCGCCACGCCCCGCGGGTTCGCCAGCTTCAGCTGCTTCAGCAGGTTGACCATGCGGATCGCCGACTCGGTGACGTTGTAGCCGTTGTTCCCAATGCGCCCCCCCGCCCGCTCCATCGCCTGCTCCACGTTGTACGTCGTCAAGATGCCCAGGATGACCGGCACGCCCGTCTGGCGTGAGATCTCCGACAGGCCGTCCGTCGCCGTGCGGCTGATGTGGTCAAAGTGCGCCGTCTCGCCGCGGACGATGGCGCCGACGCAGACGATGGCGTCCCATTGCCCGGTGCGGGCCAGCTTGTCGGCCACCAGTGGGAGCTCAAACGACCCGGGCACCTTGGCGATCAGCGTGTCCTCGTCGCGTACTCCGTGCTCCCCGAGCGCGGATTTCGCGCCGTCCACCAGCAGGTTGGAGATGTGCTCGTTGAACTGCGCAGCGATGATCGCGATGCGCAGACCCTGCCCGTCCAGGCTGCCTTCATGCTCATGGATCACGTCAGGCCTCCGTCCAATGCTCTGCGACAACGTACAACGGCGCGGCGGGGAACGCAAGCGTGGGTTTAATACCAACTCTGCGTAAAGGTGGCGCAATGTTGTCAGTTGGCTTGGTGGGCAAGCTCGCCCCTTCCCATTAGGGAAGGGGCGAGGGGTTAGAGCCTGCCTTTGAGCGGAGTGAAGGGTCAACATCGGCGTCGAAGAGCACCGCGCCGTAACCGTCCACTGGCGGCGAGCTCTCAAGATGAACGCCACTTTCTAACAGAACCGTCTAAGAGTAAAGCAGGCTGCTCTCAACTGCAACCAGTATGCCCCGTGCGCCCCGCCCTGAGCAGGAGTCAAATGCATGAACCTATCCAGAAAACCGTTCCCCGGCTTTCCTTCGCCAGCCTCGTTACCAAGGAAAGAGGCAATCTCCTCCTCCCCATTTAGAGCCTGCCCTGAGCGAAGCGAATGGGGGAGGGGCAGGGGAGAGGTCAGGCGTGCCGACGGGACCACATATCGCTTTCTTGGTAGGGAGCATTTTGGGATGACTTCATCTCGGCAAGGCGGCCTTACGTTTTCTCCAGCGTCGCCGTGAGGCCACAACTCTGGAGGCGATCGCGGTACAGCTCTGCTTGCTCCAGCGGACACACAATGACGACGGCGCTGCCCGCGTTGTGCGCCTCGCGCATAATCTCCTCGGCCCGCTCGCTGCTCAAGGCGGGAACGCTCTTGAGCAGCGAGCGCACGACGTGGTACATCTCGTTCACATCGTCGTTGTGGAGGAGGACGGCATAGCGCGGGATGCGCTGCTTCAGCCGCTCATTAATTTGCTCGGTCGTCCAGGTCGGCTGTGTCGTCATAGCTTGAACGTATCCAAAAAATCGTTCCACATCTTTCCTTCGCGAGCCTCGCTACCGAGGAAAGCGGCAATCCTCCTCCCCATTGAGAGCCTGCCCTGAGCGAAGCGAATGGGGGGGGCGGTAGGGGAGAGGTTAGGCGCGCCGAAGGTGCCACATATCGCCTTCTTGGCGGGCGCATTTTGGGATGGCTTCGTGTTTCGTTTGTGGTATAGAAGAATACGCCCTGTCCTGAACCTGCCGAAGAAGCCGCGCGCCCACGCCCGTTGCCGTGCTTCGCCACTATCGCGCGACGGTTGCCGAAGAGGGCGTCACACTTGCTGTTCGTCCAGCAGGTGGCCCATGCGGTCCTTCTTGGTGCGCATGTACCGCTCGGTGTGCGTGTTCGTCGGCGCAATGATGGGGACGCGCTCCACCAGTTCAATACCGTAGGATTCCAGGCCCACCACCTTCTTGGGGTTGTTGGTCAGGAGGCGCATCCTCCGCACGCCGAGATCAGTAAGAATCTGGGCGCCGAGCCCGTAGTAGCGCAGGTCCGCGGCGAACCCTAGGTGAACGTTGGCGTCCACGGTGTCCATGCCGTTGTCCTGGAGTTCGTAAGCGCGGATCTTGTTGTGCAGCCCAATGCCGCGTCCTTCTTGCCGCATGTACAGGAACACGCCGCGTCCCTCGCGGGCGATGGCCTGCATCGCCAAGTCGCGCTGCTGGCCGCAATCGCACCGCATGCTGCCCAACACATCGCCGGTCAAGCACTCGCTGTGCACGCGGACCAGCACCGACTTCTCGGTCGTGACTTCGCCGAGCACCAGCGCCAGATGCTCCGCGTCCTGCATCTTGGTGCGGTAGGCAACGCCTCGGAACGTCCCATACTGCGTTTCTACGTTGCCTTCGGAGATGCGCTCCACCAGCTTCTCGGTCTGGCGCCGGTACGTGATAAGCTGCGCGATGCTCACAATCCTGAGGTCGTGCTCCAGCGCAAACGTCTCCAGGTCGGGCAGGCGGGCCATCGTGCCGTCCGCCTTCATCATTTCGCAGATGACGCCGGAGGGATAGAAGCCCGATAGTTTGGCAAGGTCCGCCACCGCCTCGGTATGGCCGGCGCGCACCAGCACGCCGCCCTCCGTGTACCGGAGCGGGAACATGTGGCCCGGCATGCCCATGTCCTCCGGCCTAGTGTTTTGGTCTATCAGCGCCTTGACGGTGGCGGCGCGGTCATAGGCGGAAATGCCGGTGGTGGTGCCGACCTTGTAGTCAACGGAGACCGTGAAGTTCGTGTGGTGGAGCGTGGTGTTGTCCGTCACCATCATCGGGATGCGCAACTCTTCTAGGCGCGCGGCGGGTAGGGAAATGCACATGAGGCCGCGGGCGTGCGTCGCCATGAAGTTGACGATGTCCGGCGTGATGGCCTGTGATGGGATGCAGAGGTCGCCCTCATTTTCGCGGTTCTCGTCATCCACGATGATGAGGGGCTTGCCCATGCTGAATTCCTCAATCGCCTCGCCAATGCTTATCAAAGGCATAGCCCACTCCCTACGTGGCGCCCTCGCGCCGCCTCGGCTTGGCCCGTTGCCGGGTGTACGCGCGGGCCAAGCGCTCCACGTACTTCGCCAAAATGTCCACCTCTAGGTTCACCAGATCGCCGGGGCCGTAGGTGCCCAGCGTCGTGTGCTCGTGCGTAAATGGTATCACAGCCACCGAGAATTGAGACGGGCGTTCGGCTATGACCGTGAGGCTGATGCCGTCCACGGCCACAAACCCCTTCTCCACGACGTAGCGTGAGAGCGCGCGCGGTGTTCTGAACGTGTAGACGAACGACTCCCGCTCGGGGACGGCGGAGATGATTTCCCCGACGCCGTCCACGTGGCCCTCCACCAGGTGGCCTCCCATGCGACCGCCATAAGCGAGGGGGCGTTCCAGGTTGACGGCGCTGTCCTTTGCCAGGCGACCCAGGTTGCTTCGCCGCTCGGTCTCCGGGCTGACGTCAACGGTGAAGCGATTGCCCCTGAGCGAGGTGACGGTGAGGCAGACGCCGTTGACCGCGATGCTGTCGCCCAGCTTGGCGTCCTCGAGTGTGACCTTGCCCTGGAGGGTCATGACAGGCGGCTTGACGCCCACAACCTTGCCCATCTCCTCCACGATGCCAGTGAACATTCGTTATACCTCAACCGTTGTCAGCGACGGGGGCGCCTTCTCGTCAGGAATAGGTTCGCCGCATGCTTTCAAGTCCTCCAGGTAAAGGGTAATTGCGTCTTTGGCGTTGGCTAGCGCCTCGTCGAGGGTCTCTCCCTGTGTGTAGCATCCAGGCAAGGAGGGCACGAACACAGAAAACCCTCCCTCTTTAGGTTCTGGTTTCACGATGACGGTGTAACGGTGCATGCTCGTCTCCTTAGAGGAGTTTTTGGAAGTGTTCACTGGATAGGCCCGCGTCTTTTAGAATGCTCGCAATGATGCTGGATTTCAACGTTACTCCCGGATGTCGTGGCACGACGACCATGCCAGGACGAGTCTCATGGCGAAGAATGACGTGACTGCCGGACTGCCGAACGCTCTGCCACCCATCCCTGCGGAGTGCTCTCAAGACCTCGGCGGCAGTCACCCGCGGGAGCCGCTCAGGTGGCACGGCTTGAACCCTTCATTCCCTTCATCGTGTGGTCATATAGCTGGCGCCTCGGACGCCCCGCTCACCGTTTAGGATACCCCACCAGCAGCACGTCGTCTCCTACCCGCTCTACCCGCACGCGCTCAAGCCGCACGGCCTGCCCCAGCGAGGCGATGCCTTCCCCCTCCACAGGGGTGGGCGCCGCAGCACCACCGAGGATAAGCGGCGCTATGTACGCCAGCACCTTGTCCACCAAGCCCTGTGAGAACAGTTGGGCAAGGAGCGTTCCGCCGCCCTCCACAAGCAACGAAACGACCTCCTGTCGGCCCAATTCGGCGAGCAGCGCCGCCAGGTCAACGCGACCGTCCTTTTGGGGTACGTCCAACACATCGGCGCTGGTGCGGCGGAGCATTTCCTGCCGCTCTTTGGGCGCACCGGCCACCGCGACAAGTGTCCTGCCTGGCTGGCGGAGCATCTGGGCTGTGGCTGGTAGGCGTCCGTTAGTGTCCACCACCACGCGCAGTGGCTGGCGGGGCAGCGGCCTGCCTTCGGCATCGCGGGCCGTGAGCTGCGGGTCGTCCCGGAGCGCGGTGTTGACGCCCACCATGATGGCGTCGCTGGTCCGGCGCAGGACGTGGACCTGGGTGCGAGATTCGGGGCCGCTGATCCACCGGGACTCGCCGGAGACGGTGGCGATTTTGCCGTCCAGCGTCATGGCGTACTTGACCGTCACAAAGGGGAGGCGTGTGGTCACCCATTTGGAGTGGCCCTCAATGGCCTCGCGCGCCTCGTCCGAGCGCTCGCCCAGCGCCACGCGCACGCCCGCCGCCTCCAACTCCGCCTTCCCTCGGCCCGCCACCCTCGGGTTGTCGTCCAGCGTGGCGATGTGGACCTCCGCGACGCCCGCGCGGATGATGGCCTGGGAGCAAGGCGGGGTGCGGCCCTGGAAGCAGTGGGGCTCCAGCGTGACGTACATGGTGGTGCCACGGGCAGCTTCGCCGGCCTGCTTGAGAGCGACGACCTCCGCGTGGTCGCCGCCGGGACGCTGCGTTGCGCCCTCCCCGACGACACGGCCGTCCTTGACGAGCACGGCGCCAACGGCGGGGTTGGGGCTTGTCGTGCCCATCACGCCGCGGGCTAGCTCAAGGGCGCGTTGCATGAAGTCCGGCACGGTAGCCTTTGCCACCACCTTCTCGTCCAGAGCAAGGGAGCCTTGCAGTTTCTTCCCCCCTCTTTGGAATGGAGTTGAGGTGGGAGTGTGTCTCCAGGGCTAAGGTGAAGGTTTTCTGAAATCCTTGTACGACATGCTGGCCGTCGGCTCGGTCTGGCCCTGGTACTTGCTGCCCAGCGAGGGCGACCCGTAGGGCCGCTCGGCGGCGGTAGTAAGCTGCTGGTAGGAAATCTGCCCGATCCTCATTCCGTAATACAGGGTGATGGGCAGCCGCGCCACGTTGCTTAGCTCCAGCGTCAGGTGGCCTTTCCAGCCAGGGTCAACGTAGCCCGCAGTTGAGTGGATGAGCAATCCCAGTCTGCCCAGCGAGCTCTTGCCTTCCAGCCGCGCCACCAGGTCGTCAGCCAGCTCAAAATACTCCAGCGTGCTGCCGAGCACGAACTCGCCGGGGTGGAGGATAAAAGGCTTGTCGTCGGTGATTTCCACGACTTCGGTCAGGTCCTCGGTAGGCTCGCGGACGTCTATGTACGGGCGGCGCATGTTGCGGAAGACGCGCAGCTTCCGGTCCATGTGGACGTCCACGCTCGCGGGCTGCACACAGGAAGGGTCCCAGGGCCGGATGACAATGCGCCCCCGTGCAACCGCTTCCTTGATGCTCCGGTCGCTCAAGACCATGTGCGCCTCCCCCGCAACGGCGTAGTGGGGGCATTGTACCATGCAGGCGACCGAGTCAGGGGCCACCATGCGGTGCTCAAAGACGTGGGGGCGACCCTGTGCCTGCCCGCGAGCGAAGCGAAGGGGGCCGCCCCCATAAGACGCCGGCTTGTATGTTCCTAACGGATGGAGAACGCGGCCTGCACCGAGATCGTAACATCCAGTTCGCCGCCGCTGATCGGCGTGGGCGCGGCCTCGGACGCTAAGGCCAACCCCTTCGCCGCGAAGGGCATTGGCGGGGGTGTGGCATACGAGCTCTCGCTCAGGTAGAACGCTTTGCCAAGGGAAATGCCTGCCGCGCGCGCCATCTGCTCGGCCTTCGCCAGTGCGTCGGCGACCGCCTTGTCGCGCGCTTGACGCTGCAGCGGTGTCGGGTCGTCAATGGTGAAGCGGACGCCGTTGATGCGAGTGAGGTCGCCGCCGGCCTTCACCACGTCGTCAATGACCTTGCCCACTTTGTCCAGCGCGCGCACCTTGGCCGAAACCTGGTTCGTCACCACGTAGCCGATGAGCACGCGCTCCGTCCGGCGGCCCAGGCTGTCCGAGCGCTCCACGTAGTTGTACTCCGGCGAGATGCTGAACGAGTGGGTCTGGATGTCCTTCTCCGCCACGCCGTTGCCCTTTAGGGACGCGATGACGTCGGTCATAGCTCCGGCGGTATTGTTGCGGGCTTCTTGCACCGTGCGTGCGTGTGATTCCACGCCCAGGCTGAGCATCGCCACGCCTGGCGTCGCCTTCACCGAGCCTGTTCCGCTCACCCACACCCCCATCTGCCCCCCGGACAAGTCACCCGCTGCGCGGACGCCCGCCGCTGCCGTGGTCTCGCTCGGCGCGGAGGTGCCCGCGCTCGGTGTTCCGGACGCGCCAGTGCTAGTGCACGCCACGAGCGCAAGGGCAACGGCCCCGGCGAGGGCCAAGATGAGGAAATTCCTGCGCATGGTCACCTCCCACGCGGTCGGTTTCATGCCGGCCGCGGATTCCGCTCAGTTTGCTCTACATCGGGTTCTATGGTGAGCGGCATTGAGGACCACCGCCGAAGAGACAGGCGAGCGCGTGCTCAGGTAGCCGACAACCCTGCATGCACTATAACGATGTGATCCACAAAAATGTCAGCAGACGTCAGCAAGAGGTGGGGAAACAGTGTTGCTAACGCAGGCCGGAACTGGTGCGGCGCCTGAGGAAGAGCGCCAGGACACTCGCCACAGCAAACACACTGGCAAGCGCAAGCTCCCAGGGCCACCATCGGAGGGTCTCCGTGGCTTCCGCAGATCCCAGGATTGGGAGCGCTGTGGATGACGACGCCTGAGGCGCCGCAGGGGAAGAAATCTCGGCGGTGGACCTGGCAGGCCCAGCCGTCGCTACGGGCCGGGGGCCGGTGGTCGCTGCGGGCACGGCGGGAGTTGACGTTTCGGTGTGGGTAGGCCGCAGCGTAAGGTCGGTGGCGCCAACCGCCACAAGCGCGGCCAGGCTGGTTGCCGCCATGGCCAGGGCCAGCCTGGGCTGAAGCTTTGATACTCGGCGCGCAGTTGCTTCCGGCGCCAACACGAACGGGCGAATGGGGGTTGCCTCGGGCATCCGTCGCAAGGCACCAACTATGCGGCTCAACTCGGCCGCCGATCTCGCACACTCAGCACACTGGAGCAGGTGCGACTCAACGCGTTTACGATCGTAACCTGTAAGCGCGCCATCGGCAGAGAGCGAGAGCTCAGTCTGCGTCAGATGCCGGCGGCTACCCCTAAGAAACCAGAACATATTGCTCCCCCTCACTTGTTTAAACGGAATTGCTCAGGCAAAAGTTCCGTGTGAGAGGCGAGATGCACCTTCATGGCGGCGCGGGCGCGGCTCAGCCGCGACTTAACGGTGCCCACCGGCGCCTTGAGTGACTCGGCGGCGGCCTGATAATCCAGCCCCTGCACGTCAATGAGCACCAGCACCAGGCGCTGCTCAAGGGGGAGGTGCAGAATCGCCTGCTGAAGGACGTTCGCCAGCTCCAGCCGCAGCGAGTAGTCCTCCGGCGACTCCTCATGGTCGGGCCACTGGATCGGCGTCGTCTCCGTAAGGTGCTCTAGAGAGACGTGCCTCCGGTGATCGGCGGAGCGCAGAAAGTCCTTACTGGCGTTGGCCGCGATCCGGAGAATCCACGCCCGAAAGTTGCCCGCGCGGAAGCGCCCGATCCGCCGGAAAGCTGACGTCAAGGTGTCTTGAAGAATGTCCTGCGCCACCGACGCGCTGCCAGTCATGCGGTAGGCGAGGTTGTACACCTGGCCCTCGTAACGGTGTGCGAGTTGCTCAAATGCGGCGTGGTCGCCCCGCTGGCATAGCCGGATGAGGGCGTCGTCGGTTGGCTGCGGTTGACTCATTGGCAGCGAGTACGCTTTCAAAGATATGCGGTGTGACATAGTGGCGTAGTAAGTGAAGTGGTGGCTACCAAACAGGTGCGCGCAAGGCGAACCCAAGGATCATTGTACCACCTGACGCCGGTGTTCCCGTAAAGATGCGCGGAACCATTGGAACGTTCCTTCACTGTGCAGGTTTAGAACCGGCATCCCAGCACGTCACGCCTCAACGGCGCACTTCGTGGGTGGCAGGCGCTGCCGGAATGAAAACGCCTGAAACGCATAAGAAGACCACGGGGTATACTAGTTCTTGGCGTTGCAAAGAAGCGAAACTGAGAAGTCAGGGGGCATGGTCCGCCTTATGAAACCGTTCGTTCGTGAGAGCTTGGAGACCGTTGTCCTCGCTGTCCTGCTCTTCCTCCTGCTTCGGGCCAGCATCCAGAATTTCCGCGTGGAAGGCGCGAGCATGGAGCCTTCCCTCTTACCCCACGAGTACGTCTTTGTCAATAAACTCGCCTACTTGCAGGTGCCCGTTGGGAAAATCGCCCGTAGCGTTCCTTTTTGGAACCCGCCCGGCAACCAGACCCTCTACCCACTCGGCGCGCCCCGGTTCGGCGACGTCATAGTGTTCCACGCTCCCGGTCAGGACAGCCGCGACTTCGTGAAGCGCGTCATCGGCCTCCCCGGCGACACGGTGGCCTTGAGGAATGGTGTGGTGTACGTCAACGCGCGTCCGCTCAGCGAACCGTATATCCTGGCAATTCCAGCTGGCCAGACGCTTGACCCAGTTAAGGTCCCTCCCGGGCAGCTTTTTGTCATGGGCGACAACCGCCCCGCCAGCAACGACTCTCGGGCCTGGGGGCCGGTCGCCATCTCAAAGGTCATTGGCCGCGTCTGGGTCCGTTACTGGCCCGTCGGCGAAGCGGAGTTCTTGACCTCTGTGGGCCTGCCGGATGAAGGGTCAATGTTCACTGTCAACCATAACCAATCCGGGGGGCGCTGACTATCGGGCGCCAATCCCCGGCGCGTGCTAAGAGTCTGCGGCAACGCCGGCGCCTGTAATACCATCTCGGTAAATAAGGTGGCGCAATGTTATGAACGTATCCGAAAAATCGTTCCACATCTTTCCTCACCAGCCTTGCTCCAAAGGAAAGCGGCAATCCCCCTCCCCATTTAGGGGAGGGGCAGGGGAGAGGTCAGGCGCGCCGACGGGACTACATATCGCTTTCTTGGCAGGGCGAATTTTGGGCTGCCTTCATCAGTTGGCTTGGTGAGCAAGCTTCCCCTTCCCTTTATGGAAGGGGCGAGGGGTCAGAGCTTGTCCCGAGCGGAACCGAGGGAGGGATGAGGTATTGGACGAATTGCAGGAAACAGCCGCGAAACCACGTGTAAGCGGCGACAGTCGGGCGCAGAGTTTTGAGGCACGGCCAGCAGGGAGGGAGCGGTGAAGTTCTTCGTTATCCACGAAGCGCGATTTGAACTGGTAATAGAGGCCGCCAGCGAAAAGGAGGCCGAGCGGCTCGTCGCCTCCATCCCCTACGAACGGTGGGACCGGTCGATCACGGTGCGGGAAGAGTACGTGCCCGTGGAAGAAAGCCCCGTCAACCCACGCGCGGGCGGCTGACGGCCTTGGCGCCGCGCCTCGCCGACTGGACCGCGGAAAGGCAACGAGGCGTCTCGCTTGACATAGGTCAAGCGCTGGAGCCCTAAATAGCCTTCGTGCCTAGAACGTATCCCGAAAATCGTTCCCCATCTTTCCTTCGCCAGCCTCGTTACCAAGAGAAGAGGCAATTCCCCCCATTTAGGAGTCGTGATGCAAATTGGGAGGCGCAATAATCACCGGCCAACCGTCCCTCAGGCGGAGAGGTGTGTGTTCCCCCTTCCCCATTAGGGAAGGGGGCCAGGGAGGGTAGGTTGGAGGGGAAGCGAGTGGGCGGCACGTTCGGAAGTAATTCGCATCACGAGTCATTTAGGGGAGAGGCAGGGGAGAGGTCAGGCGCGCCGATGGGACCACACATCGCTTTTTTGGCAGGGAGCATTTTTTGGTGACTTCCGGAGAGAACGGCGCCGGCGCACGTTCACCTTCGTCGCGCAAGAATCGCAAAAACACGTGTCCCTCCAGAGGTCTGGAGGGACACGTGGCGCTTGCCGGCGCTTGTTGACTGGGCTACGCTGAGCTTACTTCTTTTTGCCGCCCTTCATTGGCTTCCTCCTGTCGTAGAGTAGCTGCGCGCCAACTCGGCTACGCGTCCCCGGTTGCCCAGGGCCTATCCTCGCTGTTAACGGTTTTTACTTCTTCTTGCCGCCCTTCATGAGCTTCCTCCTTTTACAGACTTGGACTGGTAGGATTCAGGACACGCCTCTGACGCTTGAACTCGTCCCGAGCGCTACCGCGGTTTACTTCTTCTTGCCGCCCTTCATTGGCTTCCTCCTTTCTCCAGAATGACGTTTGGGAAGTTAGGGATGCGCTCTCGCCATTGGCGAGGCTGCCTTCCCTTCCTGGACTAAATTGTTGGTACGCTCACCTGCCGCTCCACAAACATCCGAGCAGGCCACGTTCCTTTGGCTGGATTGATACCCCCTTTCCTCCGTCATGCCCTTAGCGTTGGGCATTGAAAAAGCTCTCTCGCACTAGGCGAGAGAGCTTTACACGGCTCCCTTTCATACGGCCACACGCTTACTTGGTTCGTCCTTGGGTGCGTGGTAGGCCTCTGAGTGGTATTGACTACTTGGCACCTTTTCCCGTGTAAAGATGCGTAAGGGAATAGAAAAAGCCCCCCGCCTTTCGGCAAGGGAGCTCAATATGGGTTGCTGTATTATTTTGGGCTTCATCGCCTTGTTCAGCGACCGTTCCACAACTGTTTCTTTAACTGATTTGGACGGTATCATACGCCCAAGAGGTTGTCAAGGGAATAAAGCCTCCTTTTGAGGACATCTGAGCGAAAATTAAGAACTTTTCTTGAGAGCGCCCCGACGGGACGCCTGCCTACCTTCTTTCACATGTCCTGGATGCCATTGACACATGGCCTAATGCCAGTTTTGTATGAAAGTGGCGCCAATCGACAACGCCATTTTGAGGGAGTCCTTCCGCAGAAGGACGACCGAGGAATCTCTCCGCGTGTTGTTGGCCGCCCAGGTAGCTGAGGAGATTCCTCGCGGAGTTTACCCTTGAGCGGAGCGAAGGGCTCAGAATGGCAGAGAAAGTCTTTCCTTGAGGAGTTGCCACCTTTACCTAGAGTTGGCCTAATACCATCTCGGCAAAAAGGTGGCGCAATGGTATCAGTTGGCTTGCTGGGCAAGCTTCCCCTTCCGTAAAGGGAAGGGGCGAGGAGTTAGAGCCTGCCCTTGAGCGGAGCGAAGGGTCAAGATCGGCGTGGAAGAGCGCCGCGTGTTACTGTCCACCAGCGACGAGCTCTCACGATGCGCGCCACCTTCACCCAGAGTTGGCCTAATGCCAACGCTGAGGAAAGTTGTCCAGGCTTTCGTCGCCGCTGTCTCAGCCCCACATCCGCAGTCTCTTCCCCACGCCTGCCTCGAGTGCAGCCGAGGGGGAGTAAGGCAAAACTGCCATCGCCCCCCTAGCGAGAAGAACACGTGTTCTTTATACTTCTCGTATGACGAACAACACGGACCACCAGCCCGCATCGCAGCCAACGCCGGAGCCCGTCGGTCCTG
>SHXZ01000003.1 GCA_009693045.1 Dehalococcoidia bacterium
CAAGCCGGCCCCGTGTCAACCTGCTCCTTACTGCCATCCCCCTCTCTACACATAAGCTCATGTGTTCTATCCTAAGACCCGGCGGCCCGTATCCCGCCACTGCTCGACGTTGCCCACATCCCAGGAGCCGCCCAGGACCGGATTCGTTCCTTCACATTCTGCAAACGAAAACGAACACGTAAAAAACAATGATTCGCTGCGCACGGCGACGCGGTCGCACGAAAGGGCTGCCATAAATGCGCCGAAACCAGCAATTCAACTCGAGGCCGATGAGCCCGGCGTCCCAGGACGTGTGACCTCACCTCTTTGCGCTGCGCGTGTCCAGCGCTGGCGCCAGAACACCACGAGGATGTCGACGGGGATGGCGACGATGACCGCCCCTCGCGCTCCCCGCCCACGAAAAGGCTGGAGGGGCGGGGACGTTCGTCCCTGCCCCTCCAGCTGCCGAGCTTGCTTGTTGGTTCCCCTTGCCAGGCCAGCGCCTGGCGAGCTCCAGACTAGTACTGCATCCGCTGGGTGCGGCTGGTCATCCAGGTGTACGCCTGCTCCTTGCGGCGCTGCCGCTTGTCAATGACCACGTTCAGAAGCGAGGGCTTGTGAGCCGAGAGCGCCTTCTCCAGCGCGGGCCGGACCTGGTCGAGCCGCTCAATGAAGTACCCGTCGCCGCCGAACGCCTCCATCACCTTGTCGTAGTGGATGCCTTCGGGCTGCTCGGGGCTCTCCAAACGGGTGCCCAGCTCAGCGTGCCCCGGCCCGCCGACCGAGACGTTGTTCGCCACCACGTAGATGATCGGCAGGTTGTAACGGGCGGCCGTCTCCACCTCAAACCCGTTCCAGCCAAAGGCGTAGTCCCCGTTGAACGAGAAGACCTGCTTGCCCGGCCGCGCCACCTGCATCCCAATAGCGTAGGGCGTGGAGACTCCCATGCAGCCGCTCTCGCCCGCGTCAATGCGGTGCCGCGGCAGGTAGTTGGGAACCATGACACGCGAGAGGGCCATGGTGTTCTCGCCGTCGGCGGTCACGGTCGCGTCGCGCGCCATCATCTTGGTCATCTCGCGGTACATCGCGTACATGTTCATCGGCGCATCGTTGGAGTTCACCATGGGCGCAATGCTGTCCGAGTTCTTCTCCTTCTCGGTCTCCAGCGCCTGGAGCCACGGCGTCTCAATAGGCCGCCTGACCCGGCCGATCTCCTCAAGCATCTGGCCGAAGACCGCCTTGCCGTCGCCCACCAGGCCAACGTCCACGCCGTGGCCGTTGCCGATCTCGCTCGGATCAATGTCAAGCTGGACGACCTTCACGTCGGGCGAGAAGCGCGGCGCGGAGAGGAAGTGAAAGATCCAGTTGGAGCGCGCGCCGGCCAGGATCACCAGATCGGCGTTCTGGAGCGCGTAAGTCCTTGCGCCCTGAGCGTTCAGCGCGTGGTCGTCCGGTACAACGCCCTTGCCCATGGGCGATGGTACGAACGGAATCTGCATCCGGTCAACGAACTGCCGGATCTCGTCCTGGGCCTCCGACCATGCCATGCCCTTGCCAATGAGCAGCAGCGGACGCTGGGCCTTGGAGATCGCCTCCACGGCCCTCTTCACGGACTGCGGGTCGGCCATGGGCCTCGGGGCGGCCTCCACCGCCGGGAAGTACTTCACCTGCTCCTCATCCACCGAGCCGGCGATCACGTTGGCCGGCATGTCCAGATAGACCGGCCCGGGGCGGCCGTGCATGATCTTTCGGACGGCCTGGTTGACGTAGTACGGGACGTGGCGCGGGTCCTCTATGGAGGCCGTCCACTTGCAGAAGGGCGCCGCGGTCTCCACCTGAGGCGCTTCCTGGAAGTCGCCCTGAAAGCGCCGGGCGCGGTCGCCGTTGCCGCCGATGAGGAGCAACGGGAGACAGCCCGACCAGGCCGTCATCAGGCCGGTGATGGCGTTGGTCATCGCGGGGCCGGAAGGAACGATGCCGACGCCGACCTTCTTGGTCGCGTAGGCGTACGCCTGGGCCGCCAGCGCCGTCGCCTGCTCATGCCGGAAGCTGTACGTCTTCATCCCCGCGGGCTTCGTGGCGCTGGCAATCGGCCCCATTGGGTCGCCGGGCAGGTTGAAGATCGTGTCCACGCCCTCAATCTTCAACGCCTTGGCAAGGATCTCGCCGCCAGTCACTTTTGCCATGCTGTATGCCCTCCTCTTTCTGTTGTCGGCCCCGCGATTCGCGGGTGACAGCCTCAACCGTTGGTTGACCTTCTGGCAAGTGCGCCTTCTATCCCTCTCTGCGCTCCCTCCTCACTCAAACCCTCTCTCCAAGAGAAGAAGGGCTTGTGTTCGAACCAACCTAGTCTCAGGGCATCACCCTAGAGCAAGGCTTCAGGCGATGTACCCCTCGGCGTAGCCCTGGGTGATCTCGTCGTCGGTCAGCTTGAGGATATCCTTGAAGACGTAGTCGTTGTGCTCGCCCAGCATCGGCGCGGGCTTAAGCTCAATGGGCGTCTCCGAGAGTGTGAACGGCAGCGCGTTGTAGTGGCTCTTCCCCACCTCCGGGTGGTCGACCTCCCGGTAGTGATCGCGCGCCTTGAGCTGCGGGTCGTTTTCCAACAGGTCCTTCGGGCTCTGAACAACGCCCGCGGCCACGCCCGCCTTCTGGAGCCGCAACATCACGTCGTGGGCATCCTTGTCCTTCGTCCACGCCGCAATGACAAGGCACGCTTCCCTAGTGGGACTCCCATACCTCACTTCTTCTGGTTGCTGCCCATTGCACCACGCAGCGCAGCACCTGTCAACCAGCGTTGCACGACTTTACGCGGAAAACTGGAAAAGTTCGACTGTGACACTGTTCACAATCCAGTTAAAATTACGATAATCGTATAGAACAGCCGCCTCCTGTTGTTTATCGAACCCCTCCAGCCCCTACCATCCCGTCAATGCCCGATTCAGATGCAGATTCCATTCGTCGAGAGTCCCTTACATCTGGGAATGTGCTTCTTCCCAGGATGAACAACGCAGCGCTACCGCAAGCCTAGCCAGGCGCAGAGTCACCGCGTATCATGATTGGGCTTCCAGAACATTGCCAGGCATGCAAGCCTGGAACGGTCTGAGCCAATAGAGAGAAAGGGAGGATACATGGCGCTCAAGGACGACCTGCTCAAGCAACTTGACGAGGGATACCCTGCCTTCAAGCAGACCTTCGCCGGCCTCACCGACGAGCAGATGAACCGAATCTTCTTGGGAACGTGGAGCGTTAAGGACCTGTTGTCCCACGTTGCCGGATGGCATTTTGAGATGGGCAAGGGCCTGGAGCGCGTCGGGCAAGGACAACGGCCCACGCCCGAGGGCGTGGACTACTCAAACGGCGACACGTGGAACGCCAAGTTCGCGACTGACAAGAAGCCGCTGACCCCGAAGCACATGGTCGCGGAGCTTGATGCTTCCTTCGCCGCGTACCGCAAAGCCGCTGCATCGATTCCCGACGCGCGGTACGAGCCGGGGCGCACCGTGGACCGGATGATCCACACCAACGCCATCGACCACTACAAGGAGCACGGCAAGCAGATCCAAGACTGGCGCAAAACGCTCCGATAGCGTTCCTGTCCTCGGAACCCCGGAGACCACAGAGAGGCGGGCCAGTGGCCCGCCTCTCTGTGGTCTCCGGCGCACTGCGCCGCCTCGGCTGCCGTGCTACACTGCCGCCGTCCAGACTATTCCACGTGATAGGAGGCGCAGCCATGACCACGCAGCCCGCCAACCGGCCCGCCTGGGAAGACCTCACCCCCCACTTCGGCGAGTTAACCCGCGACGTGCTCTTCGGCGACGTTTGGGAGCGCCCCGGCCTGTCCAAACGCGACCGGAGCCTCATCACCGTCGCCGCCCTCACCGTCCTCTACCGCACCGACCAGCTCCGCGGCCACATCGGGCGGGCCCTGGA
Organism: Dehalococcoidia bacterium; assembly: GCA_009693045.1. Lineage (GTDB taxonomy): Bacteria > Chloroflexota > Dehalococcoidia > Lucifugimonadales > SHYT01 > SHXZ01. Next base: position 3,913 of record SHXZ01000003.1, read on the forward strand.
CAACGGCGTCACCCAACAGGAGCTTGGCGAGCTGTTCCAACACCTGGCCTTCTACGGTGGCTGGCCCGTGGCGGTCAACGCCTTCACCGTGGGCAAGCAGGTGTTTGACCAGCGCAAGGCCTAGACCCCGCCACCTGACCGGCAGACATCGGGCGCTCCCGCCGGAGCCTTCTGCCACGCGCTGACGCCAAGAGACCCCGCCGCGAGCAAGGCCGATAACGCCGTCTCGTAACCGACTCGGCTTGTGAAAGGGTGAACAACGTTCGCCTCGCAAACCGCCGACGAACTCCGCGTCCTATTGCTTGACACTGTGTAGCATCCTCACGTAGGCTACGCCCGACGCTGCGAGGCGCGGAATCACGACGTTTCCAAGAAGCACAACGAGCCAAGTCCCCTAAAGCGTCTGCACCGCCGGAACGTTGGTCCACCGCCGCGAAGCGGAGCGGCGAGCCGCAACGATGCGGTTGGACACGCTAGGCCGGAGAAAGAGGAGAGAGCCAAATGTTCATCATGAGGTTCACCGAGCGCCCTTATATGGACTACAAGGAAGAGGATGTTCGCGGCAGCTACAGAAGCGCCGTCCGGTTGACATTCTCCAACAAGAACTTTGATCCGGACATCGGCGCCCGCGAGTACAACCGCTTTCTGGACGAGTACGAGTACTCCGATGAAGTTGGCTTTGACGGGCTGATGCTCAACGAGCACCACAACACGCCCACCTGCATGGGCGCAACGATGAACATTGAAGCGGGCATCCTGGCGCGCATCACCAAGAAGGCCAAGATTGTCCTGCTGGGCAACCCGCTGCCCATTCTGGACAACCCCATCCGCCTGGCGGAAGAGATGGCCATGATTGACATGATCTCCCGCGGGCGCCTCGTCTCCGGTTTCGTCCGAGGGACCGGCGTGGAGAGCCTGGCGACCAACGTCCCGCCGGTGTTCAACCGAGAGCGCTTTGAAGAAGCCCACGACCTCATCGTCAAGATATGGACCACGCCGGGACCGTTCCGGTGGGAGGGCAAGCACCTTCAGTTCCGCGTGGTCAACCCCTTTGAGCGCGTCAAGCAGAAGCCCCACCCACAGGTCTGGATCCCCGGCGTCAGCAGCGTGGAGTCCATCATCTTCTGCGCCAAGCACCACTACCCGTACATTTTCTTGGAGACGGACCGGAACCAGCAGGCTGACCTCATGAAGCTCTACGATGAGAGCGCGGCCGAGCAGGGGTACAAACCAGGGCCGCAAAACTTCGGCTACCTGATTCGCACGATGGTGGCCGACACCAACGAACAGGCGCAGGAGATCGCCAAGGGGTTCATGGTGGGCAATGCGGGGGTCGGGCGGCTCCCCATGCCCACGGAGTTCATGAACCCCGTCGGGTACAACAGCCGCGACGCCCGCACTAAGCGCATGCAGGCAGCCATCCGGCGCGACCGTTTCTTCGGCGGCACCGACTCGGCCCAATACGAAGACATCCTGAAGAACGACCGGTACATCGTGGGCGACCCCAAAACGGCCATCCAGAAGTACCGGACCATGCTGGAGACAACCCGCGTCGGCATCCTAGGCCCCTGGACGAACGACGGGGACATTGGCTTCGATGACTCCATGCGCTGCATCAAACTCATGGGACAAGAGGTGATTCCGGCGCTTCGCGAGATCGCGAAGGAACTGGCCCTGCCTGGGCCGTTTGAGACGAACGACGGCACCGGGTATAACCCGGCGTCGTGGAAGAACTTCAAGGCGGGCATTGACCCCTTCGCTAAGTAACGCGCGCCCGCTGGCCTGTCACCCAACCGTAGGGGCGCGGCTGCGCACCCCTATTCTTTGCCCCAGACCGGCCCACCTCCGCGAAGGCACGGCGGTCTCCCACACCATCGCGCAGCGGTACGTGGAGGCGCAGGCGCGGGGCTGGGGCCGGATGGGCTCGGGCGCGGTCGTCCAGGTACAAGAAGAGTACGCGGGAACGAAGCTGCGGCTGTAAACACTCCTGCGGCGTACAGAGCAGAGGGCTGGACATGACGTGTCCAGCCCTCTGCTGTTTTCAGACTGGCGACCCCAATGGGGGTGCGGGGTAGGGAATACTTGTGGGCGGACCGATGGCAATTGGCGGGGTAAAGGTGGGGCGAGGCCACCTGGATCAGCGGTCTTCCCGCTAGCGACCTTCTGCGCTCCTCGTATACCCCCGACCTGAACCCCGTGGAGCAGGAAGGTGTTCTTCTAGCGCAAGCTGACCTGCCACCGTTGGTGGGCAGATCTACCTACCTCGAAACAAGTCACGGCTCGCCACCTGGACCAACCCCAGGCGCCCCCCCCCTCACTGTCTGGAGCCTTCTGATTCTCTTGCTCACCTCTTCTGCCTATTCGTCTAGAATTTGCGGCTAGCCGCTGCCTCCAGTGCTCATTTAGCTAACCGTGCCAGAAGAACGCCCAGGGGAACGATTTCAACCCAACCACCTACAGCGCCTTCAGCTCCTAGCTTCTAGCTGCAAATGCAACGAACATGGCCTACATGCTTTCGGCCCAACTCGCGGCCATGTCGCTCAACGTCAAGGCTGGATTCGTGTCTCCCACGGCATACGTCTGGACCGGGTCAAGCTTCATGCCCATCTCAACGCTGATCGCGAACGCAAACACCGAGCTGGGTCTCCACCCCCTAACGCCTGACCCGAGCCAGTACCGGGCGTACCAGGAATTCCTCAAGAACGCCCTGGACCGGGCAACAACAACCTGAACTTTGTGCAGTCCCAACCTTGCGCGGTCCTCTACCCGTAGTCGCGGTTATGCCTTGCTCAATTGCCCTGCTCGTCGGTGAGAATCGGTGTTCAGAATAGAAGACAGACACCACCGACGAGCAGGGTGGTCCCTCGCAACGCCAACAGTGAGGACAGGGGCCAACCAACGGGCGAATCCCGCTAGCCGAAGAGGGGCCGGACGGCGTAGCCGTCCAGCCCCCTCTTCGTGTTGACTTCTGGCGACCCCGATGGGATTCGAACCCACGGTCTCCGCCGTGACAGGGCGGTGTGTTAGGCCGCTACACCACGGGGCCGCATGTCCTGGGACAGCGATGCACGCTGCCTGAGCGTTACGCTCCCGTCTATCCTACCATCGGAGCAGCGACGCGGCAACTATGCCGTTGGTGGCCTTGCCACCACAATGCGCCACGCCTCGTACTCCCGCAGCGTCAGACCGCCGCAGAGGTACCTCTCTCGCAGTGCCTCCTCGCGGTTCTTTGGCGGCGCGCCCAGGCGGTTAAACGCAGGCACCAAGTACCAGAAGGTCATGGGAATGATCCCCAGGATCCCGGCGATGGGCAGAAGCAGGTCCACGGCTCACCTCCTGTGCCGGCGCGCCAAGAACAGTGCCTAATACCAATTCTGTAATAAGGTGGCTCAATCTCATCAGTTGGCTTGGTGGGCAAGCTTCCCCTTCCCTTTAGAGCCTGCCCTGAGCGAAACGAAGGGTCACATCGGCGTGGAAGAGCGCCGCGCGTTACCGTCCACTAGCGGTGATACCTCAAGATGGCCACCACCTTCACGCAGAGTTGGTATAACTACTTCGCCGCCCGCAGTCGCAGTGAGTTGCTGACCACGGACACCGAGCTGACGGTCATCGCCAGCGCCGCGAGCACCGGGTTTAGGAACCCGAACTCGCCCAAGAAGTACCGCAGACCGGACGGCACCCCGGATTGCGCGAACACCGGGTACAGGGCGCCCGCTGCGATGGGAATGAGCGCTACGTTGTAGAAGAACGCCCAGAACAGGTTCTGCTTGATGGTGCGGATCGTGGCCCTGCTCAGGCGGTGCGCCCGCACCAGCCCGCGCAGGTCGCCGCCCAGCAGCGTAATACCCGCCGCCTCCATGGCGATGTCCGTGCCGGTGCTCATCGCGATGCCCACGTCCGCCTGCGCCAGCGCGGGCGCGTCGTTGATACCGTCGCCCACCATCGCCACGCGCTTGCCCTCGGCCTGGAGCCCGCGCACGGCCTCAGCCTTGTCTTGCGGCAGCACCTCGGCGACGACGCGCGTGATGCCGACCTGCGCCGCGATGGACTCAGCCACGCGCCGGTTGTCGCCCGTAAGCATGACCGGCTCCACCCCGGCGCGCCGGAGCTGCTGGACCACCTCGCGAGCCTCGGGCTTCAGCGTGTCCGCCACCCCGAGCACGCCCATGACCTGCCCGTCGACGGCCACGTAGAGCGCCGTCTTGCCCTGCTGCTCCAGCCCGGCTGCCTTCGGTTGCAGGCCGTTCAGCTCCACGCCCTGCGCCCGCATGAGCGCCAGGTTCCCCAGGACGACTCTGGCGCCGCTGACCTTCGCGACCACGCCCAAGCCCGCCTGCGCGGTGAACTCGGACGGCTGCTCAAAGGTCACGCCTCTGCCACTCGCAGCGGAAACCACCGCCCGGGCGATGGGGTGCTCCGAGCGCGTCTCCGCCGCTGCCGCAAGCGCCAACACCCGTTCCTCGGAGACGTGCCCTGCCATCACATCCGTTACCGTGGGTTTGCCGACGGTCAGTGTGCCGGTCTTGTCCAACACCACGATATCCACCTTGTGCAGCGTCTCCAGTGCCTCGGCGCTGCGGATGAGTATGCCCTGCTCAGCCCCTCGCCCTGTCCCCACCATGATCGCGGTGGGCGTCGCCAGGCCCATCGCGCACGGGCAGGCAATGATAAGCACAGCCACGGCGTTGAGGATGGCGAAGGTCACGGCCGGGTCCGGCCCCGCGATCGCCCAGACCACAAATGTGATGGCCGCAATGCCGAGCACCACAGGAACGAACCACGCCACCACCACGTCGGCGAGGCGCTGGATGGGCGCCTTGGACCCCTGCGCCTCCTCCACAAGCCGGATGATCTGCGCCAGCATTGTGTCGCGCCCCACCTTGGTGGCGCGGTAGCGCAGGCTGCCCTGGCCGTTGAGCGTGGAGCCGAACACCTGGCTGCCGGCCTGCTTCTCCACCGGCATGCTCTCGCCCGTCAGCATGGACTCGTCCACCGTAGACGCGCCGTCCAGGACCGCGCCGTCCACCGGGAATCGCTCCCCCGGGCGCACGACCACCACGTCCCCGGGCGTCACGTCCTCAATGGCGATCTCAACTTCCTCATTGTTCCGCAGCACGCGCGCCGTCTTCGCCTGGAGCTTCATCAGCTTGCGAATGGCGTCGGACGTGCGGCCCCTGGCGCGGTGTTCCAGGTACCGCCCAAGGAGAATAAGGCCGATGATAGTCACCGAAGCGTCAAAGTACGTACCGGTGCTGTGCCCAAAGGCCGCGTGGGCGTGCAACTGGTGGACTTTTTCCACGAACCCGCCGAAGAAGGTCACCGAGGCGCTGTACAGGTACGCCGCCGACGTGCCGATGGCCACCAGGGTGTTCATGGTGGCCGTGCGGCCCTTCAGCGCGCCCCAGGCGCCACGGTAGAACTCGCGACCCGCCCAGAACTGGACAGGCGTCGCCAGAGCGAACATGAGCACGTTGAACCAGAACGCCGGCAGCACCTTCAGGACGGGGCTCCACATCAGCGCCATGATGACCGCCGCCACCGCGAGGCTCACAGCGACCTTGTTCCGCAGTGCGCGCTCAGCACGCTCCCTCAGTCCGCGTAGAGCTTCCTCGCCGTGCTCCTGCTCGCCGACGACCCCCAGCACCTCGTACCCCACGTCCTCCACCCTGGCGCGCATCGCCTGCAACGTGGCCACCCCTGGGACGTATTCGACGTAGGCGCGCTCGGTCGCCAGGTTAACCGAGGCGCTCACCACGCCCTGGGCTTCCTTCAACGCCTCCTCCACGTGCGCCACGCAGGAGGCGCAGGTCATCCCGCCGATGCTCAGCGACAGCTTCTCCACCGGCACCTTGTAGCCCGCGTCGTCCACCGCCGCGACCAGCGCCTGGACCGGCGCGGCAGCCGCGTCCAGCTCAACGGTAGCCTTCTCCGTCGCCAGGTTGACCTGCACCGACTTGACCCCCTGCACCTCGGCGAGCGCCTGCTCCACGTGGTGAACGCAAGAGGCGCAGGTCATCCCCTCAACAGGAAGCGTGATCTTGACGAGCTGTTTCGTCGTCATTGTGAATCCTCGGCTGTACGCAACACTGTCCGCGAGACGGTTCTCTTACGTTGATCTGGATATGTTTCCCTTGCACCGTAGTGGTCCACTACATTCCCCCTCTCCATGCGATGGAGATGGGTTAGGGGTGAAGTTTGGGCGGTTGGGCGGGGGAGCCTTGCTTCCCCATCAACACGCATACAACACCACCCGGCGCGACTCATCGCCGAGCCGTGCCATAGACCTCAAGCAGCTCCTTGAAGACCTCTTCTTGCCGCCCGGCCTGGATACCCTCTACCACGCAGCTGTTCAGGTGGCCTTCCAACAAGACGTTCTCCACCTTCTCCAGCGCCTTCCGCACCGCAAAAAGCTGCTTCAGGAGGTCAACACAGTACTTCTCCTGCTCCACCATGGTCAGGATGCCGTTAAGGTGGCCCTGGGCGTACTTGATACGCAGGACAGCCTTGGCCTTGGTTTCTGCTTTCATTGTCTTACCCCCTCCCATGGGGTCTCACTCTCTTCCGCTACGTTACCGCGTATCGTCGTGGTCGTCAACCCACAGGGTAGCGGTATGAAGACAAAAAAGGCAAGGACGCACCACTCGGGTCAGGGTCTTCCAATGTTAGCCCTTGACTCCGCTGCGCCGGGTCACTATACTTATGTGGTACTAATGTCCCCATCAACACGCGGCCACAGCACGCTTTTTTCCACCGTCGTAATGCGCCTGGCGAACACCGTTGCCCAATAGCTGAAACAACAGGAGTCGCCGCATGTCGTCTAACGGCCACAGCAATGGCTCCCAGATCCTCCCGCGCAAGCTGTTTGGCAAGGTCCTGCAGACTTTTGACGTTCCAAATCTGATTGAGGGGCAGCTCCGCTCCTTTGCGTGGCTCACAAAGGAGGGTATCCAAAGCGCCCTCCAGGAAATCTCCCCGATCCAGGACTTCACCGGAAGCCGGTTTGAGCTTTCCTTCCACGAGCACGAGTTCCGCGCGCCCAAGCTCTCCGAATGGGAGTGCCGCGAGCGCGAGGCCACCTATGAGGCCCCACTCTACGTAACCGCTCGGCTGTTGGTGAAAGAGACCGGCGAGATCAAAGAGCAGCGCCTCTTCTTCGGCGAGATGCCCGTAATGACCGAGAAGGGGACCTTCGTCATCAACGGCGTCGAGCGCGTGGTCATCTCCCAGCTCCAACGATCTCCTGGCGTCTACTTCACCGTGGAAAGGGACCCAAACACGGACCGGCCCCTGGGCTTCGCCAAGCTCATCCCGTACCGTGGCGCCTGGCTGGAACTGGAGACCAGCTCCCGCGACTCCATCGGCGTCAAAGTGGACCGCAAACGCAAGGCATCCGTCGCCACCCTCATCCGCGCTCTTGGCTACCCACGCCCCGAGCAGGTCATCGCTCTGTTCAAAGACGTGGATACGGACCCGGACCACCCCTACATCCAGACCACGCTTGACCGCGAACCGGTCGGCCCTGAGCGGGCCGGCAACATCACCGAAGAGAACGCCAAGCGCCTCTGGGCGCGGTGGTGTCCCAACGCTCCCTACAACTCTGAGGCGGCGCGTATGCTGGCCGCGTGCCAGCTGGAGTTCTACCGCAAGATGCGCCCCGGCGAGCCGCCTAACCTGGAAAACGCGGAGGCCCTCCTTCGGTCACTCTTCTTTGACCCGCGCCGGTACGACCTTGGGCGCGTGGGCCGGTACAAGCTGAACCGCTCGCTCAATCTCCCGGACGAGACAGCCCGCCGGACGCTCAGCGCCGAAGACCTCATTGAAGTCATCAAGACCGTCATCAAGACCACGAACGGCAAGCGCCCGCCCGACGACATTGACCACCTGGGCAACCGACGCGTCCGCTCGGTGGGCGAGCTGATCCAGAATCAGCTCCGCGTGGGCCTCCTGCGCATGGAGCGCGTCATCCGCGAGCGGATGAGCCTCCACGAGCCTGCCGAGGCCACGCCCGCGGCCCTCGTCAACATCCGCCCGGTCGTCGCCGCCATCCGCGAGTTCTTTGGCAGCTCTCAGCTCTCGCAGTTCATGGAACAAACCAACCCGCTCGCCGACCTCACCCACAAGCGGCGCCTCTCGGCCCTCGGCCCTGGGGGCCTCAGCCGCGAGCGCGCGGGCTTTGAGGTGCGCGACGTCCACCACTCCCACTATGGCCGCATCTGCCCCATTGAAACCCCGGAAGGCCCCAACATCGGCCTGCTGGGTTCGCTCGCCACCTACGCCCGCACCAACGACTACGGCTTTATCGAGACGCCGTACCACCGGGTCCATAGTGAACTGCCGGGCAACAGCCACGACCTGCTCGGACGCAAGCTCCGTGAGGACGTCAAGGACGGCAGAGGGCGGGTCATCGCCAACGCCGGCGATGTCGTCACCGACAGCCTGCTCCCCAGGCTGCGCTCTCATTCCAGCGTTCCCGTCCGACCCTTTGTCACCAAAGAGGACCAGCAGGACATCGTCTACCTCTCCGCCGACGAGGAGGACAAGTACGTCATCGCCCAGGCGAACGCCATCATCAACGAGCGGGGCGAGTTTGAGCACGACAAGGTAGAGGCCCGCTTTGCCTCCGAAGTGGCCATCCAACCGGTGGAGCGCATCGGACTCATGGACGTCTCGCCCATGCAGATCGTCAGCATCTCCACGGCCCTCATCCCGTTCCTGGAACACGACGACGCCAACCGCGCGCTCATGGGCTCCAACATGCAGCGGCAAGCAGTGCCTCTGCTCAAGCCCGATGCGCCAATCGTGGGCACCGGCATGGAACTGCGCGTAGCAAGAGACAGCGGCCTGGTGGCCCTCTCCAAGACGGATGGCGTCGTGACAGCCGTGAGCGGTAAAGAGGTGGTCGTCCGCGACCCTGAAGGGCACGACCATCGTTACCCGCTCCTCAAATTCATTCGCAGCAACCAGAGCACCTGCATCAACCAGCGCCCCCTGGTTCGTCTGGGTGACCAGGTCACGAAGGGCCAGGCCCTGGCTGACGCATCGTCCACGGAAAACGGGGAACTTGCGCTTGGCCACAACGTCCTCGTCGCCTTCATGAGCTGGGAAGGCTACAACTTCGAGGACGCCATCATCCTGAGCGAGTCGCTCGTCCGCACCGACCGGTTCACCTCCGTCCACATTGAGCGGTTTGAGTGCGAGGCTCGCGACACCAAGCTGGGGCCGGAAGAGATCACACGGGACATCCCCAACGTCGGCGAGGACGCGCTCCGCGACCTGGACGAGGAAGGCGTCATCCGCCTCGGCGCCGAGGTAGGCCCCGGCGACGTCCTTGTCGGCAAGATCACGCCCAAGGGCGAGACCGAGCTGACCGCCGAGGAGAAGCTGCTGCGCGCCATCTTTGGAGAGAAGGCGCGCGACGTCAAAGACACCTCTCTGCGCCTCCCACACGGCGAGCGAGGCAGGATCATTCAGGTCAAGGTCTCCACGCGGGAGAACAAGGACGACCTTACCGCGGGCGTCAACAAACTCGTCCGCGTCTGGGTGGCCCAGACCCGCAAGATCACCGTGGGCGACAAGATGGCCGGCCGCCACGGCAACAAGGGCGTCGTCTCCCGCGTCATGCCCATAGAAGACATGCCCTTCCTGGAAGACGGCACGCCCGTAGAGATCATCCTTAACCCCATCGGCGTCCCATCCCGCATGAACCTGGGGCAGGTGCTCGAAACCCACCTCGGCTCCGCGGCCCACGCCTTGGGATTCCGCGCGGTCTGCCCCGTGTTCCAGGGCGCCACCACCGCCAGCATTGAAGACAACCTGGGTAGGGCCTGGTTCGTCTCCGTCTCGGGCGCGCTCGACGAGCGCGACCTGGACAACCCAGTCATCCGTTGGAATCGCGTTCGGGAATGGCTCAAAGAACGCGGATACGACATGGACCGGCTCTTCAACGACCAGATTGAAGGCGACGCGAGAGACGCATGCCTCCGCATCTGGCTCAAGGAATTCGCCAACCACGACCCGCGCGGCATGTCCACCGAAGCGATGATCGCCGAGTGCCTTCGCCTGTACCGGCTGGAGCAAATGGCGCCTCCCATCCTGGGCAAGATGGTCCTCTACGACGGGCGCAATGGCGAACGGTTCCACCAGCCCATCACGACCGGCTACGTCTACATGATGAAGCTCATCCACCTAGTCGAGGACAAGATCCACGCCCGGTCCACCGGCCCCTACTCCATCATCACCCAGCAGCCGCTCGGCGGTAAGGCCCAGTTCGGCGGCCAGCGCTTCGGCGAGATGGAGGTCTGGGCCCTGGAGGCCTACGGCGCGGCGTATAACCTGCAAGAGATGCTCACCGTCAAATCCGACGACGTCACAGGCCGCAAGAAGACCTACGAGGCGATGGTCAAGGGTGAGGAAGTCATCCAACCCGGCATCCCGGAGTCGTTCCAGGTCCTGGTGAAGGAACTGCAGGCTCTGGCGCTGGACATCGCCCTGATCCCTGACGAGGAAGAAGCTGACGCCACAGGGCTTCCTACCCCTGAGTTGGCGCCCGTGTCAAGCGCGGGACCCGACTCCCCCGTTGCTTCGGCACAGACCAACGGCGCTGAGCCCAGAGAGGAATAAGACACCGCGAGTCCGATGACCCGCCTCCACACGCGCAGACTCCACCATAGCGGTTGCTAAGGAGCAGAACACAATGGTAATGACCGCCCCGCCGCCCCAGCAACAGCAGGCCCCTGGCCCGGAGTTCAGCGCCATCCGCATCGGCCTGGCGTCACCGGACCAGATCCTTCTGTGGTCTCACGGCGAAGTGACCAAGGCCGAGACCATCAATTACCGCACCCTGCGCCCCGAGCGCGACGGGCTGTTCTGCGAGCGCATCTTCGGGCCGACCAAGGACTGGGAATGCGCCTGCGGCAAGTACAAGAAGATCCGCTACCGCGGCGTCACCTGTGAGCGCTGCGGCGTTGAGGTCACGCGTTCCAAGGTCCGCCGCGAGCGCAACGGCCACATCAAGCTGGCCGCTCCCGTCGCCCACATTTGGTACTCCAAGGGAATTCCCAGCCGCCTTGGGCTGCTCCTTGACCTTTCGCCCCGCAACCTTGAACGCGTCCTCTACTTCGCCCAGCACATCATCACCGAGGTGGACGAGCAGGCCGTCAAAAAAGAGATGGACACCGCGGAGGAGAAATATACCTCCGAGCTCAAGAAGCTGGAGACCCAAGCCAACGGCGCCAAGGAAGACCAGAGCGTCTCCAAGAAGCGCGCAGAGCTCCAGGAAGAACTGGACCGCGTCCAGAGCGACTTGGACGAGCTTCGCCCCATGAAGATGCTCATAGAGGCCCGCTACCGTGAGCTGCGCGAGCGCTACCCCGGATTCTTCCGCGCCGGCATGGGCGCCGAGTCCGTCGTTGAACTGCTCCAGAAGCTGGACCTCAACAAGCTGGAACAGTACCTTCAGGACGAATGGAAACGGACCTCAGGCCAGCGGAATCGCAAGGCCCTCAAGCGGCTCGGCGTGGTCAGGGCATTCCTCAAGGGTGGGAACAAGCCGGAGTGGATGGTACTCACCATGCTCCCAGTCCTTCCACCGGAGCTGCGCCCTATGGTCCAGCTGGACGGCGGCCGCTTCGCCACCAGTGACCTCAACGACCTCTACCGCCGCGTCATCAACCGCAACAACCGGTTGAAGCGCCTGCTGGAGCTTGAAGCGCCCGAGATCATCATTCGCAACGAAAAGCGCATGCTCCAGGAGGCCGTGGATGCCCTCATCGACAACGGCCGCAGGACGAGAGCCGTCGCCGCCCGCCACAACCACAAGCTCAAGTCCCTCTCAGACCTCCTGCGCGGCAAGCAGGGACGGTTCCGCCAGAACCTCCTTGGCAAGCGCGTGGACTACTCCGGACGCTCCGTCATCGTGGTTGGGCCGGAGATGAAGATGCACGAGTGCGGCCTGCCCAAGCGCATGGCACTGGAGTTGTTCAAGCCGCTCGTCATGCACCGGCTGGTAGCCAAGGGCCTGGTGCCCAACATCCGCAGCGCAAAGCGCTCCGTGGAGCGCGTCCGCCCGGAAGTCTGGGACGTCCTGGAAGAGGTCATCAAAGACCGTCCAGTCCTCCTCAACCGCGCGCCCACCCTGCACCGCCTCGGCATCCAGGCCTTCATGCCCCACCTCATTGAAGGCAGCGCCATCCAGATCCACCCCATGGTCTGCACGCCCTTCAACGCGGACTTTGACGGCGACCAGATGGCCGTCCACGTACCGCTGTCCCGCAAGGCCGTGGCCGAGGCCAAGATGGTGATGCTCAGCTCGCGCAACCTCCTCTCGCCGGCCTCCGGCGAGCCGCTCGTTACTCCCACCCTGGACCTCGTCCTCGGCTGCTACTACCTCACCATGCCCAAGGCCAATCCCAAAGGCGAGCCTGCCCGCTACGGCTCGGTGGATGAGGCCCTCCTCTCCCTCAACCTTGGCCGCCTCTCCCTCCAGGACCCCATCAAGCTGCTGGAGCGGAGCAGCAACGGCCACCCCTCGCAATGGCTCGACACCACCGTAGGGCGACTCATCTTCCGCGACACCCTCCCCACGGGGATCGTAGAAGACCCCAACAACTGGAACCGCGTCATGGACAAGAAGGCCCTCAAGGACCTCGTCGGCGTCTGCTATCGCCAACTGGGGCAGGACGCCGCGGTCGTCATGCTGGACTCACTCAAGAGTCTCGGTTTCCATTACGCCACCCTTTCCGGCGTCAGCATCGGCATCCACGACCTGAACGTCCCCCTGGAAAAGGTCGGAATCTTGGCCGAGGCGGAAGAGAACATCGCCCAGGTGCAAGAGCAGTTCCAATTGGGCCTCCTCGACGACCAGGAACGCCACAAGGCCACCTTGGATGTCTGGACCTCCGCCACCGGCAAGATGACTACAGTCATTGAGAAGGCCATGCCCAACTTCGGCGGCGTGTACCTCATGGCCATTTCCGGCGCCAAGGGCAACATCAGCCAGATCAAACAGATGGCCGGAATGCGCGGCCTCATGTCCGACCCCAAAGGAAACCTTATTGAGGTTCCGGTCAAGTCAAGCTTCCGCGAGGGCCACTCGGTGTTGGAGTACTTCATCTCCACCCACGGCGCGCGCAAAGGGTTGGCGGACACCGCCCTCCGCACCGCCGACAGCGGCTACCTCACCCGCCGCATGGTGGACGTCGCCCAAGACGTCATCATCGCCACCGATGACTGCGGGACACTGGACGGCATCTGGGTCCGGCACAACCTGGAGAAGGAACGCAACAACATCATCGCCCATTTCCGAGAGCGCATCGTCGGGCGCATGGCCGCCGAGGCCGTTGCCCACCCCAAGACCGGCGAGATCATCGTTGACCGAAACGCGGAACTCACCGAAGAGCGCGCAGGCGTCATCTGGGACGCCGGAATCCGCGAGGTATTGGTTCGCTCGCCCATCACGTGCGAGACCGCTCGGGGGATTTGCATCCTCTGCTACGGCCGCATGCCGGCCAGCAACAGCATGGTGCGTAAGAATGAGGCCGTTGGCATCATCGCCGCGCAGAGCATCGGCGAGCCGGGCACCCAGCTGACCATGCGCACCTTCCACACCGGCGGCATCGCCGGCTCGGACATCACCACCGGCATCCCCCGCGTAGAGGAACTGTTTGAGGCGCGCATCCCCAAGGGCAAGGCCGTGCTCGCTGAAATTGACGGCAAGGCCGAGGTGGAGGAGACGCCGGACGGGTGGCACATCAAGGTCTCGTCCGACCAGGAGCTGCGCGAGGAATACGCCGTCCCCAAAGGCTTCAAAGTCGTCGTCAACAAAGGCGACCGCGTTGAGTCCGGCACCGTCTTGGCTCTGCCGCCCGCTCGCCGGTCCGAAGCGGCCAAAGCCGCCGCCAAAGCTGCCGGTGATAACGAAGGCGTAGTCACACAGGTTGCGGGGCTCGTAAGCCTTGAGGGCAACAAGATCGCCGTCACCTGGACCGACCACGACGAGCGCGTGTACGACGCGCCCCTCGCCGCCCGCGTCCTCGTCAAGAACGACGACCCCATCAAGGCCGGCCAGGAGCTCACCGCCGGCCCCAAGGACCCCCATGACATTCTCCGCATCCAGGGCCGTGAGGCGGTGCAGCAGTACATCCTTGAAGAGATCCAGCGCGTGTACCGCGCTCAAGGGGTCACCATTGTTGACAAGCATATTGAGATCATCATTCGTCAGATGCTCCGGCGTGTCCGCATCGACCGCCCCGGCGACACCGACCTTCTGCCCGACGACATCATTGACCGCTTCCAGTTTGACGAGATCAACCAGCGGGTGCTCGCCCAGGGCGGCGAGCCGGCGCGGGCCACACCCAGATTGATGGGCATCACCCGCTCCTCGCTGCGGACCGACAGCTTCCTGGCGACGGCCTCCTTCCTGGAGACCACGCGCGTGCTCACCGAGGCGGCGGTCAGCGGCTCGGTTGACCACCTGAGGGGCCTCAAGGAAAACGTCATCCTGGGGAGGCTCATCCCGGCTCACTTCAGCGATGCTGAGCTGGCGCCCGAGTTGCCGCCCGAACCCGTGCGCCCGGAATCCTTGTTGGAAGCTGGCGACTTGGACTCGCTGCTCCTGCCACCCGAACCTCCCGCCGTTGAGCCAAAGATCGTGGGTGACGACGACGAGGAAGAAAAGGTCATGGAGCTCCCGCCCGACGAGTAGAACACCGGCTAACCGCGATGCATGGCGCGAGAGGGGGCGGAGCTGACTTCGCCCCCTCTCCTTGTCAGGGTCCTTCGGTTATCGCCTTGGCTTCCCTTCTCCCTCATAGTGCCGAGTCTCTGGAGACTTGTAGGGGCAATTCATGAATTGCCCCTACCTAATCCTTTGCCGCAAGTGATCAGAAAACTAAAAGACCCTGCTCGCGTTGTCTTGTCGCCGGCTCATTCTTCAAAGCCCGATGCTATAATGGATCGCTGGGTAACGCGCTTCCGGCCCTTCCCATGCCAGACCAGTCACAGGGGAGACCATGCCAGTGCTCCTGATCACAAGCGCAGGCGGGGCCGGCGGCAAGACCGCGCTGGCCTCGGCGCTGGCGTTGCTCCTCACCCAGCATGGGCGGAGCGTCGCCCTGGCCCGCCCCGCTGTTTTAGACGACGCCGACCCTTCCCACGTCGCCGCCGACCTGGCCTTCTACGCCCAGGTCGCGCCCCAAAGCCTGCGCATCTCCGGCCTGCCGATCAGGCTTCCCAACTCCCCGTCCTCAGCCGGCTCGCGTCCCTGGCGCGACCTCCTCGCCCCCGCCCTTAGCGCCAACGTCGCGCTCCTGGAAGGCCTTGACCTTCAGGGCGAACAGGCTGCCCAAATCGTTCAACGCCAGGCCGAAGCGCTGGACGCCAAGGTCGTCATTGTAGCCCGCTACCGCACCGACCTTGACGCGCAGCAGCTCACCCGTGACATCGCCCCGTTCCGCCAGCGGGTGCTGGGCGTGCTGCTCAACCAGGTGCCCCGCCACCGCGCCGTCCACGCTTCGCAGGAGCTGTCGGGAGCGCTCCAACGTGCGGGCCTGCCGGTGCTCGGCATCGTCCCGGAAGACCGCCGCATGGCCGCGCCAACGCTGCACCAGATCGCAGAGATGCTCAACGGCGAGTTCCTGCTGCTGCCTGAGAAGGCCGACGAGCTGGTGGAGTCCCTCATGGTCGGCGGGTGGTTCCTTGACGAGGGCCGCTACGTCTTCAGCCAGCGGCAGCGCAAGGCCGTCCTCGTGCGCGGCGACCGCCCCGACCTCCAGATGGCCGCCCTGGAGACCGACACGGTTGGCCTCATCCTGACCGACGGCAAGGAGCCGGTCCAGTACACCGTCTATCACGCCGAAACGCGAGGCGTCCCGCTTGTCAAAACCCCCTTGGGCACCGTTGCCGCAATGGAGCGTCTCCAAGGGCTGCACGCCAGGACCACCGTCCACCACCCGCACAAGGCCCAACGTTTCCTGAAGCTGCTGGACGCCGCGGGAACCACCGACAAGCTGCTTTCCTGGCTAGGTATTGCCCCTGCTCAGGCAACGGGCGCCCGCAGCGCCTAACAACCCGCGAGCTCTGCGCGCAGTCCCATCCATTACCTACAAAGGAGTAAGCCTTGGCCTACACCATTGACCTGACTGGGAAAAAAGGCATCGTCTTCGGCGTCGCCAACCACCGGAGCATCGCGTGGGCCATCGCGCAGGCCCTGGACGAGGCGGGCATGCAACTCGCCATCACCTACCAAAACGACCGCCTGAAGGAGAACGTCGTCAAGCTCGCGCCGACGCTCCATCAACCGCCCCTCCTGCTCCAGTGCGACGTCACAGACGAGGCGAACGTCCAGCAGACCTTCTCCTCCGTGCGCGAGCAGTTCGGCGAGCTCGCCACGCTCGTCCACAGCGTCGCCTTCGCCAACCGCGACGACATCTCCGGCGAGTTCCTCAAGACGGGCTGGGACGGCTACCGCCTGGCGCTCCAGGTCAGCGCCTACTCCCTCCTGCCGCTCGTCCGCCACGCCACGCCGCTCATGGAGGCCAAGGGCGGCAGCGTCGTCGCCATGACGTTCCAGGCGTCAACGCGCGTGTTCCCCGGCTACAACGTCATGGGCACCGCCAAGGCCGCCCTAGAGCACGAGGTGCGCCAGCTCGCCTACGAGCTTGGCCCCAAGAACATCCGCCTCAACGCCATCTCCGCCGGGCCGCTGGACACGCTGGCCGCGCGGGGCATCCACGGCTTCGTGGACATGAAGAAGGAGCACGCCGACCGCGCGCCGCTCCGCCGCAACATCACCCACCGCGAGGTGGCCACCACCGCCCTCTTCCTCGCCAGCGACCTCGCCAGCGGCGTCACCGGCGAGATCGTCCACGTGGACGCCGGCTACAGCGTTATGGGGATGTAGGCCAGCTCCAAACCCGATATCTCAGCAACACGTAGGGGCACAGCATGCTGCGCCCCTACGTGTTTTTCTGTCCGTCCACAAACGCCTCCAGCGCCTCCTTTGACGTGTACCGCGCCGCAAACCCCGTCTCCCGCCGCAGCTTCTCCGTGCTTGCCACCCACGGCCAGCGAATGAAGTCCAGCCCGCACGCTGGCGAGTCGTTTTGCAGGCGCAGCCTCCACAACGCCTGGACCAGCGGGTACAGCACCCAAGCCGGCAACCGCACAAGAGGCCTGCCGGACATCCGCACCATCTCGCTGTAGCGCACCGTCCCCTCACCGCCGAAGTTATAGACGCCCGCCTTCGGCTGCCTGATCACGTGGAGCAGAAGGTCAAGCAGATCGTCCTCGTGGAAGAACTGCATCGGCGGGTCGCAGCCCAGCACGCCCACCATAACCGGCTTCGTGAGCGCCTGCGCGATGAAGTTCCGCGCGTGGGGGCCCATCACCACTGGGCCGCGCAACACCGTCACGCACGTCTCCGGGTGCTGCGTGGCGAACTCCGCCAAAAGCCGCTCCGAGGCCACCTTGTCCTCGGAGTACGCGAATCCCTTGACCGGCCTGGGAACCTGCTCCTCGGTCAGCGGGACGGGATTGTCCACGTGTGCGCCGTACACGGACGTGCTGCTCAGATACACGACGTGCTTCACGCCCTCCGTTCGCCCTGAGCCCTGTAAAAGGGCCGCGCACGCCGCGAGGACGCTGGCCGTGCCGCCCACGTTCACCCGCCGCGCCGCCTCGCGATCGCGGCCCGGGTTCAGCAGGTACGCCAAGTGGACGACGACGTGAGGCCGCTCGGCGCGGAAGAGCTGGTCCAATGGCTCTGCCACGTCCTGGACGGCGACTTCGACTTTTGGCGGCGGATGGGGCAAAGGCCGCACGTCAATCGCAACGACCCGCTCCACCTCGTCCCGCTGCGCCAGCGCCTCCACGAGCCTGGCGCCGACGTAACCCACCGCGCCCGTGACCGCTACCCGCAGCGCCTCAGTCCTCCTGGACGACATCGGTGAAGTCGAAGTTCAAAGTACCCAGGCCCGGCACGTCAAACCCCATGCCGAGCTTGTGCGGCCCCGCGGTCAGACGCGTCGTCCGCACCTGCACCGTGATGGTCTTGTTCAAGCCAAGCGTAAACGGTTGCTCTTCTGAGACCTCTGGGAAGCTGACGACCTTGCCATCCACCTGAAGCGTGCTCTCGCCCATGGGCAGCACCTCGCCGTCCACCGTCAAGGGCTGCATCTTGCGCGCATACCCGGAACCCAGCGTGTTCTTCAGCAGAAACTGGAAGCCCTCCGAAGTGTTCTTCAGGCTCCCCTTAACGTACAACCTTCGCAGGAGAAAGCCCGGCACCGTAACCATGCGTGCCTCCGTGCTCTTGCGTTGTGATGACCGACCGTGAACGCGGCCCTGTCCAAGGCTAGGCCCTATGGTACGCAATCGCGCATGAAAACGGTAGCACGACGAGATACGCGGCGAAGCGGTCGTCTCCCTCATCTCACAAAGACTTCCGTCCGAACAAGTAGTGCAGCTCGTGGCCGTGGCTGTCCACCAGCGTCTTCGCCTCAACGCTCAAATAGCGCGAGGCGATGGCGGGCAACTCGCCCAGCGGCCGGTTGTACCGCGAGCCGTACGCCGCCCGGCGCAGCAGCGGATACACCCTGCCCGCCATCCTCGCCCAGTTCAGGTACAGAAACGCGCCGCCCGGACGCAGCACCCGCGACACCTCCTCCCACGCCGCCGCATCGTGAAGGACCGCAAGCAAGAAGAACATCCCCGCCACCACGTCAAACGCCCCATTCTGAAAGGGCATCGCCGTCACCAAGGCGTTGACGACGACCCCACCCCTGCGGCGCGCGCGTCGCGCCATCCTCGGCGAAATGTCCAGCCCCACGGCGTCGTGCCCTTGCGCGGCCAGGTGGGCCAGGAACCGCCCTGTCCAACACCCGACCTCCAGCACCCGCAGCGGCGCCGGCCACTCGCCGACCGCGTGCCCTCACACCTCACGCTGCCACGCGAACCACTGTCCCGCGTGCAGCGCCTGCATCAGCCCCTCGTAGGCGGGCGCGAGCGGCCCGTAGAGAAGGCTGAACCCCGCGATAGCGTCCCCCGCCCGGTCGGAGCGGGCTGCCTTAACGGTCGTTTCATCAGGCCTCCATTCCGACACGTTCACTGAACAGCGGGGCTTTGCGCAAAAAAGTCTCCACGGCTTTGTGCCACGTTGTTGGGCATCGTCACAAGGGGAGGTCACGTCCCTGAGAGAGGGGAGAAGCCCCTCTCTCAGGATTGTTTCCCTCTTCTCCAGCAGGAGAAGGGGGCTAGGAGGATGAGGCATTGGAAAAAATGCAGAGAACAACTGCACAATCACTTATGAGCCGCGACGATCGGGCGCAGAGTTTCAGGGCAACGCCGACCAGCGCCATGGTGTACCCTGTCAGCCAAGAGAGCATCATGCCATTCCAGAGCCTGCCGTATCGGCACCCTCGCATCTACCGTCTCTCGGAGTTCCCCCGTCGCGGCCGCCGCGCGATCCGCGAGCACATTCGTGCGGTCATCGGCCCGAACAAGCGCGTCTTTGACGCGGCCACGCTCTTCGGCGAACTGCGGGGCGCCCTGGACCCATCCTGCGCATACCAAGGCGTGGACGCCGTCGCCAACCTGGTCCGTCATGCCCAGCGCCGCGGGCTGAACGTCCGACTGGAAGACCCCACAAGCGACGCCCCGTTCCCTCAAAGTGACGCCGTAGTCCTCATAGACCGGCTGCACCCCGCTACTCGCGCTCAGGCCCAGCGTATCCTGGACAAAGCCCTCCAGGCTGCATCCCTGGTCATCGTCGTTGAGCCAACCTTCTTGCAGTGGACCGGGCTCAATGGCATCGGCTGGCTCTTTGACTTGTTCTTCAGAACCTTTGACAGCAACGGCTACAACAAGGGGTTCATTTGGTACACCAAAAAACAGTACCTTCACGAGTTTCCCCGCCTCTTCGGTCTTGACCGGCAGGACTTCACGGTTGAAATCTCCGAGGTCGGCTCCAACTTCCTGTCGGTGTACCGCCGACGCTCTGCGACATGACCCCTTCCCCTTCGTGGGTCAACTCCCAGCATCGCGTTGAGCCCGCAGCCGCATCAGATAGATGGCCCGCTCCGTTTCCACAACGTCGGGCGCGAGCTCGTGCACCACACCGAGCGCCCGCGCCGCGAGAAAAATCTGCGCCAGGCGCTCCACCAGGCGGCAGTGCGCCAGCGCCTCCTCCAGCGTCGCCCCCACAACCGCGAGGCCGTGGTTGCGAAGCAGGACGGCCTTGCGGTCCCCAAGCGCCGTCACGGCCTTGTCGCCCAGGTCACGCGTGCTCGGAAACCCGTACTCCGCCACCCTCACGCCGCCCCCAAGGTTCACCACCATCTCGTCCACGATGGGCGGTATCTCCAACCCAGCCACGGCGCAGACGCTCGCGTTGATGGAATGCGTGTGGACGACCGCCCGCGCGTCGGCCCGCGCCTGGTAGATCGCCACGTGGAGGTTCAGCTCCGAAGACGGCGGGCGCTCCCCCTCAACCGGTTCCCCCTCAAAGTCCGCCACCACCACGTCGGCGGCGGTCATCCTAGCGTAAGGCAGTCCCATAGGCGTGATCACCACGAGCGGACGGCTGCCGTCGTCAACACGGACGCTCACGTTCCCGCTAGAGACGGCCACCAGCCCGAGCCACTCCAGCTCCTTCGCCGCCTCCAACACCTGCCCCCGCTCGCTCAACCATCGTTCAGACACGCTGCACCTGTCTCATCCTACCCAGAGCGCCTCCGGCATTCAAAGCACACCTTCCGCTCCCGTCATTCCGGTCGTTTCTCACGACGCATTGCAGACTACATGAGCGGTACCGCGGCCTCACTCCAGTGAGATCGCCTCCATCGCGTCACGCAGCCTCCGCCAGCGCTCGTACCGCTCATGGTACGCGAGCACCGCTTTCCCGTCCGTGGCGACCGCCGCCAACCGCGATGCCGCGTTCCGCGCCGCCTCCTCAAGGCTCGCGAAGCCGCCCACAGCCGCCGCGCCCGCCAACGCCGCCCCGTACGCCGACACGTGCTCCACGCTCGCCAACGCCACCTGCCTGCCGGTCGCCGCCGCGATAATGCCTGCGAGGGGCCCGCTCCGCACCATCCCTCCACCCAGCGCAAACGCTGAGACCTTGCGACCAGTCACCTTTTCCAGGCGCTCCAAACCCTCGCGGACCGCAAACCCCGTGGACTCCATGAAGGCGCGCGCCAGCGTGTCGCGGCTTGCCCCAGCGTGGCTTATCGGGACCGGCATCAACAGGCCACCCGTCCGCACACCAAGGCGGCGCATGTTCAGCGGAGCAGGGCCAAGAAACGCATACGTACCCTCGGTTCCTTCCGTGACCTCAGCCGCCTCCCGCTCCATCCGCCGGAACGCCGCCGCGCCCGCGCCGTACATCGTTCGGGCGACCCAGGCGTACGCCGCTCCGGCGTCGCCCAGGTTCACCTCGCTCACCCAGTGTCCCGCCACGGAGTGCAGGCCCACCCACGCGCTCAGGGCGGGGTCAAAGCGGGGCGAGGCTGTCACGGCCTGCGACGTCATGCTCCACCCGGCCAGCACGCCCATGTCGCCCGGCGCGGCAACGCCCATGCCAAGCAGCCCGCATTGGGTGTCCGGCCCCGCCGCCACCACCGGCACCCCACGCTTCACACCAAGGTCCGCCGCCGCGGACGCCGTGAGAACCCCAACAATAGCCCCAGAGTCCACCAGCGGAGGGAACCAGTCGTCGCGCAAGCCAAGCGCGCGCATCAGACACTTCGCCCAGCGCCCCGTCGTCACCTCTAGCAGCCCAGCCTCGCCCGCCAGCGCCCTTTCTCCCGCCCGCTCTCCCGTCAGACGAAACGCGGCCCAGTCCCCCAGGCTCAGCACGGTATGGATGCGCTCGTACTCCCTGGGACGATGCACCTGGAACCACCGGAGCTTGGCTGGCGCCATGAAAAACGGCGGCAGGTGGCCGGTGGTGCGGTAGAACGCCTCGCGGTGCTGCTCGTCCTGAGCCGCGCCCTCAAAGACAGCGCGCAGGTCCGTGTTCGGGGCCAGGTATAGCTCACAACCGTCGCCATCCAGGAACGCCAGTCCTTGGCGCTGGCTTGTCACGCACACTGCCGCGATGTCCGCCGCCTTGACCGCAGCGACCGTCATCGCCTGCCGCGCCGCCGTGACGATCGCCCGCCAGAGGGCCTCATGGGAAAACTCCCTTGCCAACGACCCCGCCCCGCGCGGGGTCTTCACCGGCGTCCAGACCGCGTGAGACGCAAGCGGCGCGCCATCCACACGGGCGACAAGCGCTTTGATGCTGCTGCTGCCCACGTCCAGCGCCAGGATGGAGCTACCCACGCGCGCGTCCCAGAGCCTTGGCGTTGACGACGCGCGGTGGCGTCTTGCCGTCCAGGAAGCTCAGAACGTCTTCCACCATGCTCGCCGAGTAGCGCGCGATGGTGCCGTCCGTTGCGCCGCCCAGATGCGGTGTGAGCACCACGTTGGGCAACGTGAGCAGCGGGCTGCTGGAGGACAGCGGCGCCGAATCAAACACGTCCAGCGCCGCCCCGGCGACGCGGCCTGCCTTCAGCGCGACCACCATCGCCTCGGTGTCCACCAGCCCTGGCGCGGCGGTGTTCACCAAGAACGCGCTCGGCTTCATCATCGCTAGCTGCGGTGCCCCTAGGAGCGGCCTCCCGTCCGGCGGGTCCGGCGCGTGCAACGTGACCACGTCGCTCTGACGAAGCAGCTCGTCCAAAGCCAGCATCGTCACCCCCGGCACAGCCCTGACATACGGGTCGTGCCCGAGCACCGTCATGGAAAAGGCGCTCCCCAGCGCCGCCACCCTGCGCCCGATGCTCCCCAGCCCGACGATGCCCAGCGTCTTGCCGCCAAGCTCCACGCCGCGCATGGTGATGTACGGCTCAACGGGATTCTCCCACTGCCCGGAGCGCACGTACTCGTGCGCCTGCGGGATGCGCCGCGTCAGGGCCAGCATCAGCCCGATGGTCAGCTCCGCCACCGCCTCCGCGTTGCGCGCCGCCGCGTTCACGACCACAATGCCTCGCTCCGTTGCGGCCTCCACGTCCACGTGGTTCAGCGCCGCGCGGCACACCCCCACGAACCGGAGCGGCGTGCCTTCTGCAAACACCTCGTCAAACAGGAAGTCCGCCTCAATCAGGAGCACGGCAAAACGTTCGGCGCGGATGCGTTCGGCGAGATCGCGCGGGTCCCAAAGCCGGCGCGTCTCGGTCCACGGCTCGTAGCACACATCCATCCTCGCGCGCAGCGCCGCGAGCGCTCCGTCCGAGAGCGGCGCAAGGACCAGCGCCTTCGTTCGACTCATAGCCTCGGTCCTCTTTCCTGAACCACGTCATCACGAAGTGGGGCTTATACCTGTTCTGAGTTACGCGGTTTCCTGCCAGGCCAAGCTCATCCCGCCATTCTGAGGGAGCGAAGCGACCGAGGAATCTCCACACATTCCGTTACCCGCCCAGATACGCGCGGAGATTCCTCACGGAGTTTACCCTGACCGGAGCGAACGGACTCAGAATCGCGAGACCAATGGGTGAGGCACCTCTGCAAATCAAGACCGCCGTGTTCTCGCAGCAATAGTGCTTACCCCGTTGGGGACGGGCGATCAACCGCCTTGGCCTTTCGCAGCGTTCCCGCCACCGCCTGCGCCGCCTGCTCGCCGCTCCGCACCGCCGACTCCATGGTGGACGGCCACCCCGTCTGTGTCCAGTCCCCGGCCAGGAACAGATTCGCGATGGGCGTGCGCTGGCCCGGCCTCAGCGCCTCAGCGCCGGGCTGCGACCGGAACGTGGCGCCAAGCTGTTTGACCACGATGAAACGCTCTACGTTCGCCTCTCGCGCCCTGGGAAAGAGCTTTGCCATCTCGTCCACAAACAAGTTGCGCAGCGCCTGCTTCCCCATCGACGCGTACTCCCACGCTCCGCTCAGGGAAATACAGACGTGCTGGCCATACCCGCCTGTTCCCATGATCGCGGACTTGTTGAACACCCACTGGACCGGGCTGTCCAGAAAGGCCAGGAACTCGTCCTCCATCACCTGCCGGTCATACCAGATGTGGACGCCCACGATGGGCGCCGCCTCCAGGCCTTCAGTTGAGCTAAAGAACAAATGCCTCGGCCACGGTTCCGGCAGCAGCTTTGGCAGCGCGTTCCACGGGACGGCGCTCACGAACACGTCTCCCTCCAGGCGCTCGCCGGACGAGAGTTCCACCGCCCGCACCCGGTCGCCCTCAAGGCGGAAACCCGTTACGCCTTGCCCAAGCACCAGCCTTCCTCCGCCCCCTTCCAGCGCGTGCTGGGCAGCATCGCTGATCAGCTCGGTAAGGCCCACCTTGGCGTAGCCGACCTCTGCGCCTCGCCTGCCCTTAAAGAACGCCTCCTGGAACACCATCGTCCCCATGAAGGCGCTCACTGCGCTGATGTCGTCGTTCAGCGTCGGCATGGCCACCAGGTTCCAGAACCGCTGGATGGCCCGCTCCCCCTCGCCATGCTTGAGCAACCACTCCTTGAACGACTGGCGCTCCAGCTCGTCGCGGCGCTGCTCCCGGCCCAGCCGCATCACGCCGAAAAGCACCCGCAGCGTCCTCAGCCGCTCCCCAAAGCTCAGGTGCTTGTACCGCAGAAACGAGGGCAGCACGTGCAGCGGCGCCGGAAGCCACGAGACGCCGGACAGTTCACTGCGAACACCTCCTTGGCCCACCACCGGCACCCTAAGCCGTCGCTGTAAGGACGTCTTCTCGGTAACTCCCAACCGGTTCAGGAATCTCCGGTAGGCGGTACAGCACGCCAGGAACACGTGCTGGCCGTTGTCCACCTCTTGGCCGGTCTCGTGGTCCACGAACGAGTAGGCCCGACCTCCGAGAAAGGGGCGGCGCTCCACCAACGTCACGGTAAGCCCCGCGTCCTGAAGGGCAAGCGCAGTGGAAATGCCCGCCAGGCCGCCGCCCGCAACTACGCAGCGGCGCGACGTAGTGAGGAAACCGCGATCTGCAGCCATATGCCCAACGCCAACAGCAGCTTTTCCCGAGAGGAGAGTCTCATGCGCCCCAGGAACACGTTGTAGCCGCGCTCCTCAATCCGGTCCAACACTCGGCTGTACAGCCGGCCCAGCACCGCGGGGCATGCTCGCGAGCGCCAGGGGAGCATGGGCACAAGCCGCATGCCGCTGGCGAAGTACCCGCGCGCCCGCTCAGCCTGGAAGCGCATCAGCGCCACGAACGCCTCGTTGAACTCGCCCGCCACAAGTTGTTGCTCCGTGTACCCAAACCGTCGCAGCTCGTCCAGAGGCACGTAGATGCGCCCTCGCGCCGCGTCCTCCGGAATATCTCGCATGATGTTCGTCAACTGCATCGCCAGTCCCAGGTCCGCGGCCAGCGGTTCCATCGTCGGGTCCATGCCCCCGAAGATGCGCGTGCAGATCAACCCGACCGCCGACGCCACCCGGTAACAGTACGCGCACAGTTCCTCAAACGTCTGGTAGCGGACGACCGTAAGGTCCATCTCAACGCCGCTCACAATGTCGTCCAGATGTTGCTGCGGCACATGGTACTTGCCGACGGCGTCCGCCAGCGCCGTGAAAACCGGCCCCGAGACCCGGCCTTGGTATGCTCCCGCAAGATCTCCGCGTACCTCTCCTAGGAGCAGCACCTTTTGTTCCAGTGGCAGCTGCTCGTCCGCAATATCGTCGCACAGGCGGCAGAACGCGTACACGGCATAGATGGCAAGTCGCTGCGGCTTGGGCAGGGTGATGAACGCGTAGTAGAAGTTCTTGGCAGCGGCCCGCGTAATCTCCTGGCAATGGGCGTACGCACTCTGGGCGCTTACCGTCCCCGTCGTTCCGCCCTGCACGCCATCCCGTCCCACGCTCGCCACCTTCCGCTATCCCAAACGCCCACGTTTGCTATCCAGGTACGTCCCGAGGAGCAACCAAGCCTTGCGCGCCTTCGTCACCTGGGGGCGCTTCTTCAGAACGTCGTAGCCCTGCTCGCCTATGGCATCCAGCACCCGCAGCCCGCCGCGCGAGAACAGCGCCAGGTCAAGCCTGAGCTTGCCTGACACCGTGCCAACCAGCGGCAAGCCCTTGAGGAACAGCTCCCTAGCGCGCTCCACCTCAAACGCCATCAGTCGTTTGAACTCCGGCGTCGCCACACCCGCCGCAATGGTCTGCTCCGTGCACCCGAAGCGCTCCAGGTCCTCCAGAGGCAGGTACATGCGGCCCGCCGCATAGTCGCGGCGTACGTCTTGCCAAAAGTTAGCAAGCTGCAGCGCCGTGCACGTGCAGTCTGACAGGCGCCGGCGCTCCTCGTCCCGATATCCAAAGACGTACAAGACCAGGTGACCCACAGGGTTCGCTGAGTGCTCACAGTAGAACAGCAGGTCCTGATAGGTGGAGTGCCGCTTGTTCACCTGGTCCATCCGGTTTGCTTGGACCAGCTTCAGGAACGGCTCCTTGGGAATGTTAAACCTTGCAATGGTGTCTTGCAGGGCAACAAGGTACGGGCTCTTGGGAGAGCCTCCGTAGCAGCGAAGCAGGTCATGCTCCCATTCAGCCAAGAGCGCCACGCGGTCGCCCTTCGCCTCGTCACCCAGATCGTCAACGGTGCGGCAAAACACGTAGACGGCCGCCATGAACGAAAGCAGTTCACGCGGCAAGAAGCGCGTGGCTACAGAGAAGTTCTCGTAGTGCGAGCGGGCGAGCACCAAACACCGGCGATAGGCCTCGTCAACGGTGACCGGGCCTCGTGCCGCCCCTGTTGCCGGCTTGTCACTCACCGCCGCCATCCGCAGCTACTCCCCTACCACCTGCACTATCACTTCTCTGTTGCGGGGGCTGTCCAGTTCCAGCAAAAAGACGCTCTGCCATTGTCCTACGCAAGCCTCTCCTGCCATGACGGGTATTGTTTGGCTCGCGCCGAGCAAAAGGTGCTGACAGTGAGCGTGACCGTTTGACGGCTCGTTGGCCGTCATGTTGACGGTGCGGATGCTGAAGTCATTGTGTTTATAGTAGTCCTTGCGCGGAGCAAAGGCCTCCAGCCGCTGCTTCATGTCCTCAAGCAGCAGCGGCTCGTTCTCGTTAATGACCACCGCCGCCGTGGTGTGACGCGAGTACACGACCAACAGACCATCCTGCACTCCCGTCTCGGCGAGGAAGTCCTTAACCTGCCGCGTTATGTCTATGAATTGCGGCGCTTCTTTCGTCAGAAACTTCAGCGTCTTCACGTAGCTCTTCATCCCACTCGCTTTCCGGACGGCCTGGATGTCCCGTTCTTTCGGTCGGTGAGCTTGCATGTTTGCTTGGTAACCACCATCGCTTACTCCTGCAGTCGAATGGGCCTATACCAGTTCTGCGTTATGGTGATAGGTAACAGCTTCAACCTCTACCACTCCCCCCTCTCCCTTCAGAGCCTATCCTGAGCGAAGCCGAAGGAAGAGGGGCGCTGAAAGTCACCTGGCAGTCAAAACTTCCTGGGGATGAGGTCCGCGAGCGACCACGACTCGTGTATTCTGCCACCTTCACTCAGAGTTTCGCCAGCTACAGATCGGTGCTCCTGCGGATGGCCCCCTCACGGTGCCGCTTGTACCTGCCCAGCGCCATAAGCGGCCAGTAGTTCCGGTACATGTGATAGTTGATCATGAACCCCGCGGCCATCTCGGCCCCCTGGGACCCATTCTCGCCTGCGTCAGGCGCATTGCTTAACCGGCGCCCAAGCCCGTACCCAGGGAATCCTGCGCCGGTGAACCACGGCTCGTCCCAGGACCCGTCGGGCTTCTGCGTGTTCGTCAAGAAGAGCAGGCCACCCTCCACAGCCGGGCTGTTCCACTCGCCGGCGGCCATAAGGGCCAAGAGCGCCCACCCTGTCTGCGACGCCGTGCTCGTCCCGCGCCCGCGCCACGCCGGATCAACGTAGCTGGCGCACGACTCGCCCCAACCGCCGTCGTCGTTCTGGTGGGCCAGGAGCCACGAGACCGCCTTCCTCACGCGCGGGTCAGCCATGTCCAGGCCCAGCGACTCCATAGCCGGCAGCACCGCCCCGGAGCCGTAAACGTAGTTCACGCCCCAGCGTCCGAACCATGGCCCGTCCGGCGCCTGCTCCCTCCACAGGTACTCCAGCGCCTTGCGCAACCGCGGATCGGACGCCGGCGGCGATCCCATGCGCCCGAAAGCCTCCAGCACATGGGCCGTCACGTCCCCACTCGGCGGGTCCAGCGTCTCACCAAAGTCGCTGAAGGGGATCTTCGCCACCACGTCACGCACGTTGTCCTTGTCAAACGCGGCCCAGCCACCGTTCTTGCTCTGCATGTGCAACATCCAAACCGCCGCGCGCTTCAAGGTCGCCCGCTTGTCAGCCTCGCGCGCTCGCGGCATCTGCGTGCGCAGCAGCGCGATGAGCACCTCCGCCGTGTCGTCAATGTCCGGGTACCAGTCGTTGGCGAACTCAAACGCCCAGCCGCTCGGCTCCACGTCGTCTCTCACGCGCACCGCCCAATCGCCGCGCTTGCGGATTTCCATCTTCAGCAACCACTCCGCCGCGCGCTGCAACGCAGCGTCGTCCTGCGGAACGCCCGAGTCCTGCAGCGCAATCATGGTCAGACACGTATCCCACACCGGCGACACACAGGCTTGCACCGTCAGGGTTTCCTCGTCCTCAATCGCAAAGGCCTCAAACCCCTTCAGCCCCTTCGCAACGGAGGGGTCATCCAGCGAGTGGCCCAGCGTCTTGAGCGCCATGAGCGCGTACACCCACGGTGGCTGGATGCCGCCCCACGAGCCGTCCGACTCCTGACGCTCCAGGATCCATTCTTTGGCCCTATGGATCGCGTACTTCCGCCCCGGCTTCACCGGCAGGGCCTCGTACATCCGAAGCCCCTTGTCTACTCCCCAGAAGAACGTTCGCCAATTCAGCAGTCCACTGGGCCGTTTCAGGTAATACTGCTTCCTATCCCAACGGTCAGAAAACAATTCTGTTATCTCCGCATATGCCGGGACCGCGCGAACGGGCTTTCGCGTCATGAGGATCATGATCGGCACAACCGTGGCCCGCGCCCAGCTTGAGAAGTTGTACAAGTTCATCGGGAACCAGGAAGGCAGGAGCGTTAGCTCCGGCAACATTGCGGGAACGCCCTCCCAGGGCCACTGGCCTAGCAGCGCCAACCATATCTTGGTGAAGACCCGCGTTTTGGGCACACCCCCCTTGCTGAGGATAAACTCCTTCGCCTTCTGCATCGCGGGCGTCGCTGCCGAGGTCCCCGCCAGCTTTAGCGCGAAGTAGCACTCCACCGATGTGCTTACGTCGCCCGGCGCTCCGTAATACTGGCCCCACGAGCCGTCCTCTCGCTGCTGCCTCCGAATGTAGTTCGCCAGCTTGGGCCACTTGCTCTTGTCCGGCACTTCCATGAAGTAGTTAAGCATGAGGAACTCAGCCTCCATGGTGGCATTGGACTCCAGACGCCCCCACCAATAGCCGTCCTCGTGCTGACGCGCCAGCAAGTACGACTGCGACCTGTCCACAGCCGTGTCTACAGCGCGCTTCGCGTCAAGCTTATCTGCGGGTTCTCTCAGCTCAACCATCTTAACCTCTCCCCAGCCCCTCCCCTTTAGTGGAGGGGAACTGCGGGGATTCCCCCTTCCCTTTAGGGAAGGGGGCTAGGGGGTTAGGGCCCGTAGCCATGCTCCCGGTACCACGTCACCGCCCTCGCCAGCGCCGCTTCCACCGGCCCTGGGTCGTAACCAAGCTCCCGGCTCGCCTTCGCGTGCTCCACCTTCACGCGCCGCCCGGCGTGGAAGACGCCCTCCAGCGGTATCCTCGGCTCCCTTCGCAGCAACCGCCCTTCCAGCAGGTCGTCCACGTACGCCGCCGCGAGCGCGACTGCTTGCGGCGCCCGCAACCTCGGAGCGGGCAGGCCCGTCAGGGCGGCAAGCGTGCTCAACATCTCTCGCAAGGTCATGTTCCGCCCGCCCAGCAGGTACCGCTCTCCCTTGCGACCCTTCTGAAAAGCCAGCAGATGCCCCTGCGCCACGTCCTCCACCGGCGCCAGGTTGAGCTGCGCCTCCATGTAGGCGGGAATCCGCCTCCGCAGAAAGTCCGCGATGATGCGTCCTGTTGGCGTCGGCCTGGCGTCACCCGACCCCACAGGCACCGTGGGATTCACCACCACCACGTCCAGCCCGCGCGCCGCAAAAGACAGCGCCTCCTGCTCGGCCAGGTACTTCGTCCAGCGGTACGCCCCGCTCAACTCGCCCCGGCGCGGCAGATCCGCCTCCGTCGCCACGACCCCGCTGCCTTGCGGGCGGCCCACCGTCACCCAAGAGCTCGTGTGGACGACCCGCTGGACGCCCTCATCCAGCGCCGCCTGGAGGACGTTCCGCGTCCCTACCACGTTGGTCTCGTAGTAGGGCCGCACGTCCGTGGGCCAGAAGGCGTAGAGGGCGGCCACGTGAAACACCGCCTCGCAGCCCTCCACAGCCCGCCTCACCGACGCCGCGTCGCGGATGTCCCCCTCCACCACCTCCCAGCGTTTATCCAGCGTGTTAAGGTAGCTGCTGTCCCTGCGCGCCAGCACCCGCACGGTCATCCCGTGCGCAGTCAAGGCCCGCGCCACGTGGCCTCCCACGAAGCCCGTCGCGCCCGTCACCAGCGCCTTCATCCCCCCTTACGTCCCTCTCACCATAGGCTTATTGCACGACACTTTTTGGGCAAGGTTGCCTTACCTGGTGGATACCGTCTCACTGGTTACTCAATTTCCCTCTCCACATAAAGTGGAGAGGAGTTAGGGGTGGGGCGATGACTGGGCGCAGCACCTCCTTTTTCGCACTACTGGAGAACGGTGTCGTGTATTCAGCTCTCCCTGGGAGACGGTGCGGTCCGCCGGCCAAACTCTCTCCAGAACGTCCCCACCAACAGCGTCAGGTTGCGGCGCGCCACCGCCATGCTCCGCGCCAGGCCCAGCACCGCCGGAACGTCCTGCGGCCTCCGGACCAGCGCCGCCATCACCGACGCCGCGCTTGGCGACCCCGTCGTTGTTCGAACTGCCCTCGGCAGGGCGGCGCGCGCGGTGTCCAAAATGGTGCGCACCGCCAGGAACGGCACTCCCGCCCTCTCAGCCGCCTCGCCGAGCCAGTAGCTCTCCATCTCCACCACCAAAGCGCCCGTCTCCTGCCACAGACGCCCCTTCTCCTCCCGCGACGTGACCGCCGACTCCACCGTGAGCCATCCGCCCTTCTGGATGCGGAGGCCGCGCGCTCCGGCCACACGCTCAGCCAACCCCAACAAGCTGGGGTCCGGCGCGATGCTCCTCGTTCCGCCGGCGCCTGCCCGCCAGGCCTGGATGCGCTCCGCGAGCACCACGTTGCCCGCCCGGAGCATCGGGTCCAGCCCGCCCGCGAAGCCCACGGACACGAGCGCCGACGCCCGCTCGGCGGCCAAGAGCCGGTCCGCCGCCGCCTTCGCGGCCTGCTGCCCGACTCCGACGACGGCCACGACCACCGACGTGTACCGCTCGCCCGAGCGCCATGTGCGGATGCCATGCCTGGTCTCGGCCTGCCACAAGCCCCGCTTCAGAAGCCCGCTCACCTCGTCCCGCATCGCCGCAACGATGACCAGCATGCATCCCCCGCGCAAGCCCATTGCCAAGGGTTTCGTAGTTCCTAAGTCACCGTGCCCTCAAGAGCCTACCTTGAGCAATGCGAAGGGGGCGCGGTATCTATGCCTCCGCCTTCAGACGGGGGCACTTCCGCCTAGCTGGCGCCCACGCCGCTTTTGCCCGCGATAATCCCCTTCGCCATCACCACCATGTCCTTGGGATTGCTCAGCGCTCCAAAGATCGTCGCCGACTCAAACCCGCAGTGCATCATGCAGTTCGCGCACTTGGGGTTCTTCCCTGGGCCATAGTGGTCCCACAGCTCCGGCTTGAAAATCTCGTTCACGTCCTGCGTGTGCCGGTCCGCCAGCGGGTAACACGGCACGCGCCATCCCTGGATGGTGTACGTGGGATTGGAGTACGCCGTGCACTGGTAGTGCCGCCTTCCCTTCAAAAAGTCCAGGTAGAGCGGGTTGTTGTAGAACCGGAACTGCCTGATGGATTCATCGTCCAGCAAGTCCTGGAACAGCGCGTTGGACTCCTTCCGCTTCAGGAACATCTCCTGATCCGGCGCCATGGCGAAGTCGTAACCAGCCGAGATCATGATCCCTTCAAAACCCATCTTCGTGACCAGGTCAAAGAGCTGGTGCAGGTCCTTTTTGTCAGCGCCTCGGAACAACGTGGTGTTGGAGCACACGCGGTACCCGCGCTCCAGCGCCTTCTTCGCCGCCCGCATGGCGATGCGAAAGACGCCGCGCCGCGCCACTGACACGTCGTGCTTCTCCTCCATGCCGTCCAGGTGAATGACCCACGACAGGTACTTTGAGGGCGGTATCTGCTCCATCATCTTGCCGAGCAGAATCCCGTTGGTGCAGCAGTAAACAAAGTACTTGCGCCTGACCAGCTCGTTGATCAGCTCCGGCAGGTGTGGGTACATCGTCGGCTCGCCGCCCGCGATGGAAACGATCGGCGCGCCCGACGCCTCAACCGCCGCCAGCGCCTCCTCAACGGTCAGCATCCGGTGGATCACCGGCTCGTATTCGCGGATGCGCCCGCACCCCTCGCACGTCAGGTTGCACGCCTCCAGTGGCTCCAGCATCGTCACCAGCGGGAACCGCTTCCGGCCCCGCAGCTTCTGCCGCGCCAGGTACGCGAACAGCCGTATCCCAATCTCCACGGGGCGCTTGGGGGCCCTGCGCATGCCCTCCGGCATGAACTCCTTGAGCCCCTCCTCAGCCGTCTTCAGCTTTGGCTGCGCCTTCTTCACCTGTATCGTCTGCACCGTCGCCACGGCTGCTCCCTTCTCGGTTACGCCGTCTCGTCCATCCGTCGCAAGCGTCCCAGCAAGCTTCCCTCAGCGCTCGCCCCCTTCCCTCGCAGGGAAGGGGGCGAGGGTGTCAGGTTGCTCCGCTAACTTTGCCGCGTTAGCACGAACTTTACGAGCCCTTCCAGGTCCTCCAGCACGTGCCGCGGCAGCGCTGCGTCGCGCGCGCGAGCCAGCGCCTCCGCCGCCTTCTGCTCCGCCAGCCCCTGCGAGAACTCCCGCGCCCCGGCCGCCTCCAAAATGCTCAACGCCTCCTCCACCTGCGCGTCGTCCGGAAGCGGCCCTGAAGCGATCTCCACTAGCCGCTCGTGCGTTGCGCCCTTCGTATGGTGAAGTCCAAACACCACCGGCAGCGAACGCTTCTGCCGGCGCAGGTCCGCGCCGGTTGCCTTGCCCAGCACCTCCGCGTCGCCCCAAATCCCCAGCACGTCATCGCGGGCCTGGAACGCCAGGCCGAGAAGCCGCCCACACCGGCGCAGCGTCTCCACCTGCCCCGCGCTTTCAGTTCCGAGAAACGCTCCGAGGTACATCGCGGCCTCAATCAAAGCGCCGGTCTTTCTCCCCACCATGTCCAGGTAATCGTCCACCGAGATGTCGGGGCGTCGCTCAAAACTCATGTCCAGGTACTGCCCCTCAATCATCTCCAGGTAGCGGTCGGTCAGGTACCTCGTCGCCCCCGCGGCCCGGGCAGAGGCAACGCCGCGGTCGGCAAGCCCCTGGATGGCCTGGTCCGCCACAATCCTCAGCGTGTTGCCCGCCACCAGCGCCTGGGGTCGCCCCCAAACCGCCCACACCGTGGGACGATGACGCCGCTCCTTGTCCTCGTCCTGGATGTCATCGTGAATAAGCGAAAAGTTGTGGACGAGCTCAAGCGCCACCGCCGCAGGCAGAGCCTGACCAGGATCGCCGCCGACGGCCTTGCAGGTGAAAAGGCACAGCAACGGTCGCAACGCCTTCCCAAAGCTCGCGTCGGCAGGACGTCCTTCAGCGTCAACCCAGCCCATGTGATAGCGCAGCGTCCGGTACAACCCGGCATCGTCCGGCAGAACGGCGCCCTTGAGCGCCGCGTTCAGCATAGGTCGGTACTCGTCAAGCGGTGCGGTTAGGCTTGTCGCCTGCCTGGGCGTTTGCTGCGATGCCAAGGCCACCTACTCCCGACGCGGCACCGTACCACCCCGCGTCGCTACACAGGCTAGCCATACATAATTATACGATGGTGAAACTATCACACACTATCAGGCGTGTCAAGCGCATGTCCACGCGATGCAAGCCAGAGCAATTCGACACCTTAAAGCGTCTGACAAAACCTGTAGCCATGGATGCGTTGCGTTTCACAAAGCAGCACCCTCATAGGTCAGCAAACAAGTCCCTTCCCCCATTGAGGGGAAGGTTAGGATGGGGGTGAAACGTTTCTTTCCTAGCCACATCACGGTTTTGTTAGGCCCTCTTAGGCCATTCACCCCCCCCCATCCGGCCAAGGGTTTCAGGCATGCTTTGTGTGACCGTCTGACCAACTCGTGCCAAACAGTGGATACCTGTCCACCACGCCGTACAACCACAGCGTTGTCCGCGTCTGCCACCTGGAGATGCCGACCACGAAATCACCCCCCCCGGGGTACCGCCCTGTGAACAGCACCACCAAAAACGCGAACCAGGCGACCACCACCTGCATGATCTCAAGGAAGTACAACACGACCAAGTGCGGCAGCAGTAGCAACGCCTTGAGGAAGAACAAGATGCCCAACGCGGCCAGCACCCGGCTGCTCGCCTGTGGATACTCCGCCTCAACCCGCACTGGATACTCGACTAGTGTTGCCATCGGGCCACCTCCCGCTGCGCTCGATTCGCGCCGGCATACCACGTCCTTGCCGCACCACAGCACGCTATAATGGGAAACTGCGTCCCGCCGCGCCTCACTCCAGAGGCTTGCGGCGACG
This sequence comes from Dehalococcoidia bacterium, assembly GCA_009693045.1. GTDB lineage: Bacteria > Chloroflexota > Dehalococcoidia > Lucifugimonadales > SHYT01 > SHXZ01. The sequence continues at coordinate 38,745 of SHXZ01000003.1, forward strand.
CCGAATCAGCCCGTCGTCATACGTGAATGCGAGGTCTGCGTGTCGTTCAATGAGCTTGCCCGCCTGTTTCCTGTCACGGCCAGAGTCAACCAACTCGGGCGCCTTGAGCTCGGCGGGTGCGACCTCACCGCGCTCGCCCAGCAGTTTGGCACGCCGCTCTACATCTTTTGTGAAGACACCCTGCGAGAACAAAGCCGCGCCTTTCAACAGGGCTTCGCCAAGCATTACCCCAAGGTCCGCGTCCTCTTCGCCGGCAAGGCCTACATCAACCCCGCGCTCGCCAGGCTCCTGCAGGAGGAAGGCCTGGGGCTTGACGTCGTCTCCGGCGGCGAGCTCGCCGTCGCACAGGCGGTCTCTTTCCCGCCCGACCGCATCTACTTCCACGGCAACAACAAGCAGCCGCACGAGCTTGAGCAAGCACTCGCCTACGGGGTCGGGCGCATCGTCCTGGACAACCTTGAGGAGCTTGAGCGTGTTGAAAGGTTCGCACGCGCGCGCGGCGCCCACGCCGATGTCCTGCTCCGCATCACCCCAGGCATTGACCCCCACACCCACTCCCACACCACCACCGGCACCGTGGACAGCAAGTTCGGCTTTCAACTCATGACGGGCCAGGCGGAGGAGGCCGTCCGCAGGGCGCTGGCATCTCCCAACCTGCGCGTCCATGGACTCCACTTCCACCTCGGCTCGCCCATCTTTGAGCTGGAGCCGTACGCCATCGCCGTCCGCATCGTGCTGGACTTCGCGGCGCGCATGAGCAAGGCGGGCCTAACGCTCAACGAGTTCAGCCCCGGCGGCGGCTACGCCATCAACTACCTCCGCACCCAGCACGCCCCCTCCCCGGAACAGTACGCCGAGGTCATCGGCAACGCCCTGCAGCAGGGTTGCCGGGAGCTGGGCCTGCCCCTCCCGCTACTCGTTCTGGAGCCTGGCCGCGCCATCGTCGGCCCGGCCGGCGTCGCGCTGTACACCGTCGGCTCCGTCAAGCGCATCCCCGGCGTCCGCACCTACGCCGCCGTGGACGGCGGCATGGGCGACAACATCCGCCCCGCCCTATACGACGCCAAGTACGAGGCCGTCGTCGCCAACCGCGTAAACGACGCCGAGGCGGAGTTGGTGACCATCGCCGGCAAGTACTGCGAGTCCGGCGACGTGCTGGTCCGCGACGTCCGTCTGCCCTCGCTTGACCTCGGCGACCTCATCGCCATGCCCGCCGCGGGCGCTTACGCCCCGTCCATGGCGAGCACCTACAACCTCAACCCACGCCCGCCCGTCGTGCTCGTCAAGAATGGCAGCGCCCGGCTCATCCGCCGCCGCGAGAGCTACCAGGACCTGATGCGCAACGACGTGCTGTAATACCAACCGTTATGCCGTCTCTGAAAGAGAGTGGCGCCTACAACCATGCCATTATGAGGGAGCGAAGCGAAGGAAATCTCCCCACGTATCGCCACCCGCCCACGCACCGGGGGAGATTCTTCGCGGAGTTTACCATGAGCGGAGCGAACGGGCTCGGAATGGTGGGGGAAAGCCGGGTGTGTTTTATCACCGCCACCTTCATTCAGATTTGGTATTAGTGGAGTACATCCCAAGCAGTATCTCTCTGAGGAGACTGAAGCATGGGCAAGGTCAGCGTCAGATATATCGTTGCCGACGTTGATGCGGCGATAGCCTTCTACACCAAAATGTTGGGCTTCCAGGTTGACATGCATCCAGCGCCCGGCTTCGCCAGCTTGTCGCGAGGCGACCTCCAGTTGTTGCTCAACCGCCCCGGCGCCGGCGGAGCCGGGCAAGCCCTGCCCAATGGACAAGCACCGGCCCAAGGTGGTTGGAACCGCATTCAGCTTGAGGTTGCTGACCTGGCAGCCACTGTGGCGAAGCTGAAGGGTGCGGGCGGCCGGTTCCGCAAGGAGATCGTCACTGGTAACGGGGGCAAGCAAATCCTTCTTGAGGACCCGTCTGGAAACCCCATTGAGCTATTCCAGCCCATGCCTCGGTCTGCATCCTAAAATTGCGCAGATAACGCGCCCCCCCCCCAGGCCTCAAAGACGCTGGGCGGAGTTACGTGACACGGAATAACAATGAAAGACCCTGAATGGTGTCTATATCGCTCACTACTCCAGACGAAAGGCCCATGACGCCATGACAGAATCCCAGCGCGGCGCCCCCGGCCCCTTGCCTCCGTCTGAACCGCGGACAGCAACGACTCGCCCCATGTTCCGCGAGGCGTTCCGCTTCTGGCTCAAGCTCGGCTTCATCAACTTCGGCGGCCCCGCCGGCCAAATCGCCATCATGCACAAGGAGCTGGTCGAGCAGCGCCGCTGGGTCTCCGAGTCTGTCTTCCTCCACGGCCTCAACTTCGCCACCATCCTGCCCGGCCCCGAGGCAATGCAGCTCGCCACCTACCTTGGGCGCAGGCTCCACGGCACGACGGGCGGAATCGTGGCGGGGCTGTTCTTTTTCCTGCCCGCCGTGAGTCTCCTGCTGCTCCTGAGCTGGCTCGCCGTGGCCCACAAAGACGTCACCGTCGTGGAGGGCGCGCTCTACGGCGTCCAACCCGTGGTCATCGCCATCGTCGCGGAAGCAGTCATCCGCATTGGCCGCCGCGCCCTCCGTCCACGGGGCCTCGTGGGCTTCGCCCTCGCCGCATTCCTGGCTCTGTACCTCCTGCACATACCCTTCCCTGCCGTAGTCGCCGCCGCCGCGCTTCTTGGACTTGCCATCCAGCGGTTCTGGCCGCGCCTTCTCGCGCGCTCCGGTGGCGCGCACGCCGCGGCTGCCGACCAAGAAGACCAGGCCTCGCAGACTCCTCCAACGCTCAGGCGCAACCTCGGCTTGATAGCACTCTGGCTGGCGCTCACCGGCATACCGTTCCTCGCAATCTGGCTCTGGCAAGGGAGGGGCACCACGCTCTTTCAGGAAACCCGCTTCTTCACCTGGGCGGCCTTCGTCACCTTCGGCGGAGCGTACGCCGTCCTCAGCCTCGTGGCGGACCAGGCCGTCAACGTCTACGGCTGGCTCACCGGCCCCCAGATGGTCCAGGGCCTCGCCCTTGCCGAGTCCACCCCCGGCCCGCTCATCATGGTCCTTCAGTACGTCGGCTTTCTGGGCGCGTACAACCACCCGGGCGCCCTCAGCCCCTGGGCCGCCGGGACGGCTGGCGCCCTCACCACCACCTACGTGACGTTCGTGCCATCGTTCATGTTCATCTTCCTGGGCGCACCCTACATTGACCTGCTGGCTGGCAACAAGCGCATTGCCGCGGCCCTCACCGCCGTCACCGCCGCCATCGTGGGAGTCATCGCCAATCTGGGGGTCTTCTTCGCCACCAAGGTCGTGACGCCGGAGAGCAAGGGCTTTGACTGGTTCGCAGCCGTCGTTGCCACGACCGCTTTTGTGGCCGTGGTGCGCTTCAAGCTACCCATCCACGTCCTCATTGTGGCTGGGGTGGCGCTCGGCATCATCAAGGTCTTCATCGCGCGTGCTTTGGCATAGAATAATACCGATCCGCCACCAAGGAGCCACAAACTCTTAAGAGAGTTGTCCCCTCTCTCTTTTAGGAAAGGGGCTAGGGGTTAGAGCCTGCCCTTGAGCGAAGCGAAGGGTTGGTGGGGCGGAAGGGCCCGGCACCCGCATGACGCGATGCTTCGGTGCAATTCATGGCGTTGCCAAAGCGAGTTGGTAAGGCCCATATGTGGACCATCTTCGGCCAAGACCACATCCTGCGCGCCATTGACCAGGCAATAGCCGATGGCGCGCTGGCCCACGCCTACCTGATTGTCGGGTCGCCGCACGCTGGCAAAGCCACCTTCGCCCGCGAGCTCGCCCAGGCCGTCAACTGCGAGCGCGCCGCGCAACCGGACCTGCGCGGGCCGTGCGCAAAATGCCGGCAGTGCCGCAGAATCGCGGCCGGGCGTCACGCCGACGTGGTCACGCTGGCGGTGCAGGAAGAGGAAGGCCACAGGGCGATTCTCCTGGAGCAGGTCCTTCCCGCGCTCCACCTCGCCAGCCTCCGGCCATACGAGGGTGCTTGGCGCATATTCATCCTTGACGGGGCGGAGTTCCTTAACCAGGAATCAGCCAACTCTCTCCTCAAAACCCTTGAGGAACCACCGCCCAACGTGCTATGGCTCCTCCTCGCCACCGACGAGGAACGCCTACTGCCGACCATCCGCTCCCGCTGCCAGCGCCTTTCCTTCCGCGCCGTCGCCCCCGAAGCGATGGCCTCCGCCCTTCAGGAACGGTGGAACGCCTCGCCCGAGCAGGCGACGCTCCTGGCGCGTCTTGCCCAGGGTAGCCTCGGCTGGGCGGTCCGCGCACTCCAAGACCCCACCGTCCTGGAGGCGAGGGCCAGGGCGCTCGACCGGCTCGCGGAGCTGCCGTCGGCCTCCCTGGAGCAGCGCTTCGCCTACGCCGCCGAGCTCGCCAGCCTCATCCCCCGCGAACGCACCGCCGTCCGCGACACGCTGGACCTCTGGGCTACCTGGTGGCGGGACATTCTTCACCTGAACGTGGGCAGCCTCCAGGGAATATGGAACCAGGACCGCCTGGACGACCTGCGCCAGCAGGCTGCGCTGTTCCGGCCGTCTCAGGCTGCGGGCTTCGTTCAACTCATCCTCCAGACCGAGCAATACCTGGACATGAACATCAACGCGCGCCTGGCGCTGGAGCACCTCATGCTGCGCGTTCCCGTCGCGACGCCCGCCGCATCGACGGCAGGCCGGCGCCCAGACTGAGCGCGCCCTGAGCGCGAGACGAAGGAGCATCCCATGACACAACAAGGCCAGCGGAGCGTGGTGGGCGTCCGGCTCGCCCGCTCCGGCCCCGTCCTCTTCTTTGACGCCGCCGATCTGGATCTTGCCTTCCACGACCGCGTGGTTGTCCCCGTGGAAGGCGGCGACGCGACGGGCGTTGTCGTCGTCGCCCCACGACAGGTCATCCACAACGACCTGCGGCCAGACCTGCCATCGGTAGTGCGAAAGGCGGGTCCCGCCGAATAGGCCGAGACGCTGGGCCTACGCGGCGCACAGCCCGCCCTAGCTAAACCGGAACACGCGCACCGCCACCACCGCCGTCACCGCCACCCACGCCAACAGAATCGCTATCTGCGTCGGAAAGTCCCATAGCGGCTTCGCATCCAGCGCCACTCCCCTGAGGGCCTCAAGCAGCGGCGTCAGCGGCAGGTACTTGACCACCACGCGCATCACGGCGGGCAGCGAGTCGCTGGAGAAGAACACGCCCGAGAAGAACATCATCGGCATCGTTACCGCGTTGCCGATGCCGTTGGCCGCCTGCGACGACTCCGCGAAGGACCCAACGATGAACCCCAGGCTCAAAAACACAATGTTCCCCAACATCACCAGCACGGCAACCCAAAAGAGGTTCCCGTACACGTGCCCGTGAAAGAGCAGGACTCCTGCACCCAGGATGATGCCCGCCTGCACCAACGCCAGCACGACGTGCGCCAGGACCAGCCCCACAAAAAACTTGCCGACGGAAAGCGGCGTCGCCAGCACACGCTTGAGGATCTTCTCCTGCCGGTAAGAGGCCAGAATCGTGGCCATGCCCACGACGGCGTAGATCATCACGCCCATCCCCACAAAGCCCGGAAGCAGGAAATCAAAGTAGCGAATCTGGCGCGCCTGGACCGGCTCCCCGGTGAGCGCCAGGAACGAAGGGGCGTCCGCCAGCAGCAGGTTGGCCCGGTCCACCACGCCGCGCACAATGCTCTGCACACGGATGGTCATGACGTGGGCCTGATCATACAGTAGCACAAGCGACACAGGCTCCCGTACCGTCGCACCGCCCGCTACCGTCTGCGCCATCCCCGGCGGGATCACGAGCACAAAGGATATCTGCCCCTTCGCCAGGTCTTCTCGGGCGCTCGCCAGGTCTCTGCTCTGGTCAATCTCCAAGACGCCCGCCCCCTTCAACCCCTCCACCAGTGCCAACGAGACCCGGTCCTGAGACTGGTCAACCACGGTCAGCTTTGCCGAGCTGGGCTGGTCTAGGCGGAAGAGGCCGAACACCACTACAAAGATCAGCGGGAACACCAAGGCCCAGAAGAGGGCCTGCTTGTCCCGCGCGATCATCTTCAGGTTGGCAACGAACAGATGCCAGACCGCCACGTTTCCCCCCTCACGAGCTCAGGACGTTTCCTCTTACGAACGCCGCCACAGTTCTCGCCCACCCCAACGCTATGCTACCCGTGTAGGGGCGACGCATGCATCGCCCCTACACTTCTTGCCAGTCCGCCTTCCGTTGTTCTTGCACCGGCCGCTTCACCGTGAGAAACGTAAGGTACTGTCATTTCGCGCGCTGGGCCTTACTCTTTGGCATCCACCCTTCCTCGCGGTGAAGGGTGAAGGGCCACGCCCTTCAATCACGCAACTGCCTGCCTGTCAGCGCCAAGAACACCTCGTCCAGCGTCGCCGGCTTAACTTCCAGCTGTTCAAAGCTCACCTCGTGCGCCCGCGCCCATTCCACCAGCGCAGACACCGTGCTCGCGGCGTCTCCGGCTTGCAGCAAATACGTTCCGTCGCCGCCCCGCGCCACCTCCCGCACCGTCGGCAGCGCGCGGAGGCCCTCCATCGGCAGGGGACTCCGGCTTTGGAGGCGGATGCGGTACGGCGAAGGCAGGCGGCGCACCAGGTTGAGCGGCGAGTCCAGCGCCACAATCACCCCGCGGTCCATGACCGCCACACGCTGGCACAGCACCTCCGCCTCCTCCATGTAGTGGGTCGTCAAGACCACGGTCCGACCCTCCGCGTGCACCTGCTCCACCAACTCCCACAGGTTGCGGCGCGCCTGCGGGTCCAGCCCCGTCGTCGGCTCGTCCAGGAACACCACCTCAGGGTCGTTCACCAGCGTGGCGGCGATGCTAAACCGCTGCTTCTGCCCGCCGGAGAGCTTTCCCACCGTGCTCCTGGCCTTCTCTTGCAGCCCGACTTTTGCCAAAAGCTCCCCCGGAGCGAGCCTGCGAGGATAGAAGCGGCCAAACAGCTCAAGGATTTCCGTCAACGTGAGGTAGTCAAAATAGCCCGACGCCTGGAGTTGAACGCCGATCCGCTCCTTCACGCGCCGGACCTCCCGCTGTGTATCCATGCCCAGCACGCTGGCTGTGCCGGAGGTCGGCTGTTGCAACCCCTCTACGCACTCCAGCGCCGTCGTCTTGCCCGCGCCGTTCGGCCCCAGGATTCCAAACACCTCACCACGCTGCACTTCAAACGAGATGCCGTCCACCGCGCGGAACGTTCCAAACGACTTGACGAGTCCATTGACCTCAATAACGTTGTCCATCCGCGTCATTGTAACAGACCACGCGCCGCGCTACGGCGACGCGCACGGGATTCATACCAACGCGGCGTAAACGTGGCGCTCCTGTAGGGGCGGCCCAATGTGGCCGCCCGACCGGGGCCGGGGTGCCGTGTCAATGTTGAATTGTAGGGGCGGCTCTCGAGCCGCCCGCCCTGAGCGGAGCGCATGGGGAAGCCGAGGGGTCAAGTGGAGAGGGAGAAGGGTGAGGCGTAGGTCAAGAGGGTCACGCTCTCGCAGAAACGGCATGATACCGCCCCTGCGTAGGGGTGCCAACGGCCCACGTCGCACTGCCCATCGCCGTGGTGGGTCGGAAGCGCACGTTCCGTTGCCATTCTGAGCCGCGGCGGAGGCGAAGAATCTGGGAAGAGGCCACGTCCCTCCGGTTGCACCTCAGCAAGCCGCTGCAACTGGACCTCGCCTTGGCCCAACCCGTTCATGCCACGTTCTCGCAGGACTGGCATAAGCAGAGTGACCATCGCACAGGGGGCAATTCTTGCGGAAGGAATCGTAGAAAACCGCGCGATAGCGCTCATCACCTGCAAGACACTCGCGCAAGGGTCTTGTCGGAGGCAGCACGCCCGGCAACGCCCTGCTAAACGGCCTTGCGCCCCCAGATCGTCTGGTAGCTGCTCTCCCCACGAACCGCGGCCACCACCTCGTCCCACTCCAACTGCCTGAGGGACTTGAGCGCCTCCTGCACCGCCCGCACAGCATTGGCGTCGCCGGTCGACGACACGCGGCGCAGAAGCTCGTCGTAGACGCCGGTGGGCACCATGCTCTCCGCATAGCGCGTCCACGGAATCAGCGTGAGGTTCTCCAGATGTGGCAGGTTTGGCCGCATCCGCCTCAGGTACTGGATACGCTCCTCCGGCGACCTCGCCATCGGCAGCAACCGCACGAAAGGAGGCGTCGTCTGATTGCTTCGCAGATCCAACAGCAGCGTCTTTCGGAGGATGGGAAAGAACAGGGCAAACACCTCGTTCGCCCTGACCGCCTTCACGATCTCCTCAATGCTGACCTGGTGACCGCCGTTCAAGTCGCGCTCAGCTCACCATCGCGTGCTTCCCATGTTCAACCTCTTAGAGCGTCTAACAAAACCTGGAGCAAGGGATACTTAGCGTTTCACGAACCCACATGTTCATAGGTTAGCAAACAAGTCCCTTCGCCCATTGAGGGGGAAGGTTAGAGCCTGTCCTGAGTGAAGCGAAGGAATGGGGGTGAAACGTGGCTCTCCTACCTACAATACGGTTTTATTAGGCGTTCTTAGCGGGAGGCCATCTCCTTAACCGCCTGGAGGAATGCGGGCACAACCTTGCTCCAGTCGCCAACAACGCCGTAGCGGGCCTCTTTGAAAATGTTCGCCTCGCCGTCCTTGTTGATGGCGACGATGTTCTTCACACCCGAAATCCCTGCCAGGTGCTGGCTGGCCCCCGAGATGCCGATGGCGATGTAGAGGTCCGCGCCGATGCTTTTCCCCGTAAGGCCAATCTGGTAGGGGTACGGCACCCACCCCGCGTCGCACGCCGCCCGCGAAGCGCCGACCGCTCCCCCGAGCGCCGTCGCCAGCTCGTGCAGGACCTTGAAGGGCTCCGGACCGCCAAGCCCGCGGCCTCCACTCACCACCGTGCGGGCATCCTCCAGGCGAACGCCCGCCGCCTCCTGCTTGGTCCGGTTGACCAGCTTCGCGACCGGGCCGATGGAGTCCAGGGACACCGCCACCTTCACGACCTCAGCCGTCGCCCCCGCCGTCTCAGGCACCGGCTCAAAGGCCTTCGGACGGAGCGCCGCGAACGCCGGACTCGTCACTACCAGCACGCGCGCCTGCGATGCGCCCCCGTACACCGGGCGAACAGCCTGCAGGGTGTTCCGACCCTGGTCCCAGCCGATCTCCACGCAGTCCTGCGCCAGGCCGCAGCCCAGCCGGAATGCCAGCCGAGGCCCCAGGTCACGCCCCTGAACCGTCTTCCCCAGCAAGACCACGCGCGGATTCGCCTGCTTGATCACCTGCTCCAGCGCCGCCAGGTGCGCCTCAATCTGGAACCCCGCAAGCGCCGCGTGCTCCGCCACGAACACACGCTTCACCCCCAGCCGTCCGACCGCCTGGACCAGCCCCGGCGACGAGGCCGAGTCCGAGCAGACCGCCGCCGACAGGTCTTGGCCGAGCGCCTTCGCCAGCTGCGCGCCCGCACCGGCCAACTCCGCCGTGATCGGCGCCATGCCGGTATCGGAACGCTCAACGACGATAAGGACGCCTTGAGGGTCAGCCATGAATGCTCCTCCGATGTCCGCGTGGGGTGGCCTCACGTAGGGGCGAGGCATGCCTCGCCCCTACGTAATGAACGTGACTGCTAGATGAGCTTGGCCTCACGCAGCTTGCGCGCCAAGTTCCAGCCCTTTTCTTCGTCGTTGTCCCCGCCGATCATCTCCACCACCTTCTGCTTGGCGGGGATGAACACCTGCGCCACTTCAACCCTCGGAGCGAGCTCGCTCGCATTCAAGCCCAAGTCCGCCAACTTCCACTGCGTCGGCTGCTTCCGGCTCGCCGCCATGATCCCCCGCAGGGTCGGGTAACGCGGCTGCCCCAGCTCGTTGCTTATGGTCACCAGGGCTGGAAGCGGTGCCTCCATCACCTCGGCGCCGTCCGGCGCCACACGCTGCACCGTGACCTGCCCGTTTTTGACCTCCACCTTTTGGGCGATAGTCACGCACGGCACCTTCAGCAGCTCGGCCAGGCCCAGAGGCACCTGGGCCTGGTCAAAGTCGGACGCCTGCCTCCCGCACAAGACCAGGTCCCACTGGCCCACCTTCTTGATGGCCGCGGCCAGCACCTGAGCTGTGGCGTAGGCGTCAAAGGTTGGAGCGTTGTCGTCCTGAATCAGGATCAGCTCGTCGCACCCCATGGAGAGCGGCTTCTTGATCACGTCCAGCACAAAGCTCTTGCCCACGGATATGACCGTTACCTTGCCCCCCTGTGCGTCCTTCAAACGGAGAGCGGCCTCAACCGCGTTCTCGTCAAACCCGTTTATGACCGGCGGCACGTTGGGAGGCGTCTCCATTCGCTTCCCCTGCGCGTCCACTTTGAGCGCGGACGCCGGCGTCTCAGGGTCAATGACCTGCTTCGCGGTGACGATGATGTTGACAGGCAAAGGCACACCTTCAGTTTGACATTTTGACATTGACGCGCCGGAGAGATTACCCTTTCACCGGGCCGCAGGCAGGATAACACCAGGCCAGGAGCGTGTCAATCGCCGCGTTCCCGGCCACCAGCCCCTCACGGCGTGCGTCCTCGTGGTATCCTCACATGCATGCGAAAAAGTGAGCAAGCTCCATCGGCGATCAGCCGCCAAGCCCTATGGTTTCTCAGCGCGGCAGCCCTCGCTGTTTGGCTGTTAATGCTCTGGGCCACCCTCCGTTCAGAGCCGCCAGGGTGGGAGAAGACGGGCTACGAGTGGGCGCGCTCGTGGGACGTTCCAGGCCTTACAGGATTCCTTAGCGCCATCACATGGATCAGCAACACCACCGTTGCCGTGGCGTACGGCGCCGTGCTCATCGTGGCGCTGGCGGCACTGCGGCGGCTGCGATTGGCGGCCCTGTTCCTCGCGGCAGGCATCCTTGACCTGCTCAACAGCACAGTCCTGCAAGCCCTTATCGGTCGTCCCAGGCCCGACCTCCTCGTACGCGCCGCCAACGACGGCTTCCCCAGCGGCCACGCTTTCCACTCCGTCCTCTTCTTCGGGCTCGTGGTCGCCGTTCTTCTCCTGCCACACCTCCACAACAGGTGGTCCCGTACGGGGCTCATCGTGCTGTGGCTTGCCTTCGTGCTTGCCACCGGCCTCTCGCGCGTCCACCTGGGCTTCCACCAGCCCCTGGATGTCCTCGGCGGATACCTGCTTGCGGGGCTGGCGCTAGGAGTCGTACTGTTCGCCAACTCCCGTATTCCCGCGCCGACGCCAAAACAAAGCCAGCCCTCCTGACGAAGGGCTGGCTCGTGAAGGCTCTAGACGTTAGGGCTACGGTTACGAGTTGCTGTACCTCGGCGCGGCCACCGGCGTGGGCGGCAGCTTATGCCACTTGGTGTCATAGAAGATCAGCGGCATCCCGTCCGACACCTCAATCTCTTCCACCTGGCTAATGAACAGGATGTGGTCTCCCTCGTCGTGCGTGGCCACCACCTTGCAGTCAAAGTACGCTAGGGCGCCCTCAACCTTGTACGATTCGCCGTGCTTTGTGAAGCGGGCGGGCGCAGGCGCGGTTCGATCGCCGGGCCGCTTCGCGTAGTACACGCCGATTTCCTGCTGGCTATCGGCGAGGAAGCTCATCCCGTACCGACGTGACTTCTGCAAGTAGCCCAGCGTCAGCGCGTGATGGCCTACGGACAGCAGATTCAGCAGCGGCTCCAAGGAGACGGAGACGACTCCGTTGGCCGTCATCGCGTGGACTTCGCCCTTGTCATCAAGCGTCGTGATGACCGTGACCCCCGTGGGGAACTTTCCCCACGCTTTTCGGAAAGAGTCCTTGTTCGCGGCCAACATCTACCTCCTAATGCGGAATCCACTCAGCGCGATTATAGCGGGCTACGCGTTTTTTGCATAGGCAAACAGCATCTGGTTCTCTCGCATTGAGGTTGATAGCACCGAATACCATGCTACCCTCCCGCTCATTTCCCATCTCCATGCGATGGAGAGGGGGTAGGGGTGAGGTTGGCGGGGTTTTGCGGGGCGTCCCTCCGGTCAACTCAACACCAACGCAAGCGAGCCGGTTATCTCCAGTGGAGGCTTCCGTCGTTATCGTTGGCCGAGCGCCTCCAGGTACCCCAAGACGAGAGCCGCCGTCTGCCCCAGTCGCAGCGGTTCCAGCCTATCCACCGTGTCTTCGGGCGTGTGGATGACCGAAAAGTCAGGGGTGGTGAGAATGACGGCCGGTATGCCCTCCCTGGTGAACGAGAGATGATCACTGGATACATCACCGCTCACGACGCCAAGGCTCAGACCCATGGACGCTGCCTGGGCCTTCAGGTCCTGGGCCAGGGCAGCATCGCCAAGCGCGCCAATCAGCGCCTGAGCGCCAACCACATCCAGGTTCATGACCGCCTTGATCCGGCTCCGCTCCTCAGCCGGCAGCGACTCAACGTACCTCCTGCTTCCCCACAACCCAAGCTCTTCCGCCCCAAAGCCGACCAGCCGGACGGTAAACGGATACCGCTTCCTGGCGATCTCCTTGGCGAGCGTCAGGAGCACTGCCACGCCCGAGCCGTTATCGTTCGCTCCGGGGACCCCGGGAATCGTGTCGTAATGGCCGCCGACAATGACGATCCCGCCTTTGTTATTCGCTGGGTTATTCGCTGGGTTGTTCGCAGGCAACTCGGCGATGACGTTGGCACTCGGCAGCTGCACCCGTTTGATGGCAACCCTTACCATCACCTCTCCCTGCGCCAGAAGCTCCTTGAGCGATTGACCATCGTCACGACTAATGCCGACGACGGGAATGCCCACTCCAGCCAGAAGCGAGCCGAAGAGCGGCCCCGCTGCGTTGTTCGACACCACCAGCGCTAAAGCACCTGCGCGTGCGGCGTTCTCCGCCTTCTCCTGGAACCGTATCTCCCCACGCTCAAACAGCGCAACCTTCCGCTTCAGACCCCCCGTCGGCAGGTCAGCCGCTTTGCCCAGCCCACCAAAGATGAGTACCCCCTGGCCAATTCCTTCGTCGCTGCCGATCATGGGCTCGGCGCTCACATCGCGCGCGGCAGGCGCGGTCACGGTGAGCCTCGGCTCCGAACGGAGCATCACAACGACCGAGAACCCCTGCTGCTGGACCTGCAGACCCGCAGCCTGAAACTCCTGCGCAAGAAACGCCGCTGCTTTTTGCTCCCCTCCTGACTCGGTGTCTCGTGGGCCTAGCTCCGTGGAAAGCACGCGGACGTACCGGAGCGCCTCCGCCCCCAACGCCTCCGTGGTCGGCGCGTTGTCCGCGCCCGTCGCTGCCGGGGCCACGCCCGCCTGCGAGCTCGGCGTAGCTCCGGCAGCGACGGGCGGTACGGTTTGAGTGGAGGACCCTGACTCGGCGCCCTGACTGCTCGCGCAGGCGACGCCGGACAGCGCGATCAGAAACCCGGCGATCCCCACGCCCAGCAAGCGGCGGAAGCCCCGCGACTCATCGGCGATTACCCCGATTAGAATCCCGTCTGTTTGCATCGGAACGCCTTTGCTCAACGGTGCCCCACGGTACAAAAGAGGCCTTGATGGCATGAGCTCACACATCCTCCACGTAAACATCCTGACGCTGGAACAGTAAACAATCTTACGTCTTCTCAGGCCCTGCGGATTCGCGTCGTCGTCATCACACGCCACGCCTTCCGACCCCTCTTCGCGCCTATAAACGGTTCTCTTGCAGTGATGTAGATATGCCTTCCTGGTGCAGTAGTCGTCCCCTACATTCCCCCTCTCCATCACATGGAGAGGGGGAATGTAGGGGTGAGGTTGGGGCGGTTGGGTGGGGGCGCCTTCCATCCCGATCAACACGAACGCAGGAGAACCCTATAGACCTCCTCGATTGCCCTGTTCTCATCAGTCATGGCGCATCCTGCTCACAGCGCGTTTGTACCGCCTGAACCCCAATTTGACCGAGAGGTTTCCGCTTGATACCCTGAGCTGGTCGGCGTTGCACCGCAAACCGCTCACCTCAAGAATACCCAAGAGGACTGGCAACCGGGCCTGCTCGCCTCTCGACTCCATTCAATTTGCTCAGCGTATCCTGAAAGTGAGGCCCCTCATCATGCCTGAAGCATTGAAACCATCCTCGGTCCGCCGGATCTGCGACCCCGCCATGTTTGATTTCAAGACCACCGTTGAGATTGACCCCTTACCGGCCATCGTGGGCCAGGACCGCGCTCTCCAGGCGCTCCAATTTGGCCTGGACATGCTCCAGCCGGGGTTCAACATCTTCGTCAGCGGCGCACCGGGCACGGGGAAAGCCCACGCAGTCCAGCGATACCTCCACGACCGCGCCGAGTCCCAGCCTGTCCCCAATGATTGGTGCTACGTCAACAACTTCCAGGACTCCTACCGGCCCAAGGCCCTATCGCTGCCGCCCGGCCGTGGGACCGAGCTCGCCAGAAGCATGGAACAGCTCGTGCGCCGTGCCCGCGAAGAGCTCACCAAAGCTTTTGAGAGCGATGACTACACCGCTCGCAGAGAGGAGATCTCCAAGGCCGTGCAGGCAACCCAGAGCGAGCAGCTGGAGGAGCTTAACCAGAAGGCGCAACCCCTGGGCTTCACGGTGCGCGTCACCCAGGTGGGAATTACGGTTGTTCCCACGCGGCAAGGCAAACCCCTCACCGAGCATGACTTTCTCAACTTGCCCCCTCAGGAACAGAGCCAGCTGGAAGAGACGCGGCAGCAGCTTGAGCATGGCGTTCAAAACCTCCTCAAGAAGGTGCGAGAGGTCCAGCGCTCCGCTGAGGCGCGCCTCGAAACCCTCAACCGCGAGGTGACGCAGCATGTAGTGAGCGGTCTCTTTGAAAGTCCGCTCGCCCAGTTTAACGACTGCCCCGATGTCATCACGTACCTCGGCGATGCGCAGGAGGACATGATCAATCGCGTGCGCCAATTTCTCCAGAACCCGGAAAGCACCACCCCTACGGCTGCCGCCCTGCTTCAGGAGACGGCCCTGCGCAGGTACGCCGTCAACGTTCTGGTTGACAACAGCCAGACCAAAGGCGCGCCGGAGGTCATAGAGAATAACCCAAGTTTCACCAACCTAGTCGGGCGGCTGGAGCGTGAGGCCCTCTTCGGCGTGCTCCAGACAGACTTCACCCTCATCAAGGCAGGCGCGCTTCACCGCGCGAACGGCGGCTACCTGGTCCTCAACAGTGCTGACCTTCTGCGCAACACCGGAAGTTACGAAGTGCTCAAACGCACCCTCCGCGATCGCTGTTTGGTGATTGAAGACCTCAACGACCGCCTTGGCTTTACCTCCACCAAGAGCTTGCAGCCGGGCCCAATCCCCCTCAACGTTAAGGTCGTCTTACTGGGCAGTCCCATGCTCTATCACTCCCTCTACGCGGTAGACGAAGAGTTCCGCGAGGTGTTCAAAGTCCGCGCCGACTTTGACAACCGCATGGACCGCGACGTTAAGAACACCCAGGCCTACGCCGAGTTCGCTTGCGCCCAATGCCAGCGGGAGGGCCTCCGTCCCCTTGAGGCAGCCGCCGTGGCCAAGCTCGTGGAGCTCGGCTCGCGCCTGGCCGAGGACCAGGAAAAGCTCAGCACGCGCTTCAGCGAGATCGCCGACGTGCTCCGCGAGGCGAGCCACTGGGCAGTCCAGACCGACTCGCTCACGGTGACTCCAGCCCATGTCCGCCGCGCCATTGAGTCGAGGACGTACCGCTCCAATCTCATTGAGGAGCACCTCAGAGAGCTGATCGTCCGCCGCACCATCCGCGTGGAAACCCAGGGCGCCCAGGCAGGCCAGGTCAACGGTCTTGCCGTCCTCATGCTCGGCGACTACGCCTTCGGCAAGCCCTCGCGCATCTCCGCCACCGTCGGGCTTGGCCAAGACGGCGTCGTTGACATTGAGCGCGAAGCAAAGCTTGGCGGCGCCACGCACACCAAAGGCGTCCTCATCCTGGAAGGATTCCTCGCCAACCGGTTCGCCACCGACAAGCCACTGAACCTCTCCGCCCGCATCGTCTTTGAGCAAAGCTACGACGGCGTCGACGGTGACAGCGCCTCCAGCACCGAGCTCTACGCCATCCTCTCCGCGCTTTCCGGCGTCCCCATCAAGCAAGGCATCGCGGTCACGGGGTCCGTGGACCAGCTCGGCAACGTCCAGGCCATAGGCGGCATCAATCACAAGGTTGAGGGCTTCTTTGACGTGTGCCGGATCATCGGGCTCACCGGGGAGCAAGGAGTCCTCATCCCTCGCACCAACGTCGCCAACTTGATGCTCCGCGAGGACGTTGTTGAAGCGGTGGCCGGTGGGCAATTCCACATCTGGGCCGTGGACACCATTGACGAAGGCATTGAAGTGCTTACCGGCGTTGCGGCCGGCGAGCGAGGAAAAAACGGGCGGTTCCCTCCAAAGACAATCAACTCCTTAGTCGACGCGCGCCTCCGCGATCTCGCGCGCCAGCGAAAAGAGTGGGGTGGCCCCAACGGCCGTAAGGCGGCAAAAACCAGCCCGTAGCTCAACAAACAACCGCGCTTCACGTTAACCCAGCAGAACGTACACCGTTGCCCTATAGCCCTAGCTCATCGACGCCATTCTGAGGCAGCGAAGCGACCGAGGCCTGCCCTCGACCCTGAGCGCACCGAAGGGGACGGGAATCTCCCCACGTCACGTCGCCAGCCCACAGAGCTGCGGAGCGTCTTCACGGAGTTTACCCTTGAGCGGAGCGAAGGGCTCGGAATGAAAGGAGGCAGGGAGGGCAATACCCTCCCTGCCTCCTTCGTTGACTCGCCCTCTCCCTTGATGGGAGATGGCGAGGGTGAGGGGCGAGGGTGAAACCTCGCGCCGCCCACCACGACCAATCAAGGAATCACGAGGCAAAGCCCCAACGGCGTAACCGCATGACGACGAAAAGACCCGTGCCCTAGATCACCGGGCTTGTCCCGCCGTCAATGTTGACCGCGATGCCGGTCAGATAGCTCGCGCGCTCCGAGGCCAGAAACGCGATGACGTCGCCCGCTTCCCGAGCCTCGCCCACGCGGCCCAGGGGCACCGTCGCGCCGATCTGGCGATAGAAGGCCTCCAGCGTCAAGCCTGGATTCTCACGTTTGAGCTGCTCGTACCGGTGTTCGTGCTGGCCCGCCTTGACCAGGCCGATACACACCGTGTTGACCAGAATGCCATGCTCAGCGTATTCCTTGGACAACACCTTCGTCAGAGCGATTCCCGCCGCGCGGGATACCGTTGTCGGCGCCGAACGGGCGCCCGGCGCCCTCCCGCCGATCGCGGTCACGTTAATAATCCGTCCCCAACCGCGCTCCTTCATGTGAGGCAGCACCTCCCGGCAGCATCGTATCGCCCCATACAGCTTCAGGTCCAAATCCGCCGCCCAAGCCTCGTCGCCGGCGCTCTCAAACGGCATCGCCGCGGACGTTCCAGCGTTGTTCACCAGGATGTCCACCCGCCCCCAGCGAGACACGACGGCCTGGACCAGCCGCCGCACCTGCTCCGGCTTCATCACGTCCGTGGGCACGGGCATGACCTCCCCCTCCGTCTCCTTGCGGATATCCTCAGCAGTCCGCTCCAGCACGTCGGGCCGGCGCGCCGCAATCGCAACCCTCGCACCCTCTGCGGCCAATCGCACCGCAGCCGCTTTCCCAATCCCTTCACTGCCGCCTGTGACAATCGCAACCCTGCCCCTAAGACCAAGGTCCATGACGCCCTCCAGTGCATAACTATGGAGCCACTAAAGTCGCTCAGCCCGCCGCTTCTACCATGCTGTGCCATTGTGGCGTGATTCCGCTTACGCAGGCAAGGCGCCTTTGGCTTCATTTCCGGACCGCCGCAAGAACCGGCACAGCACATCACCTGATGTTGACGCCTCGCCATACGAATGATATGGTATCTCAAGTAGTGAGACATCATCTCACCTTGCACCACCGCAGGCCGGAGTTCCCATGACATCCACATCGCCCACCTTGCGAGAGCAGAGCGAGCGGCTGCTGCATCGCCTCGCGGAATCGGGCGCGCGGCTCACCCCCACGCGGGCCGCAGTCCTCCGCGCCCTCACGTCCCGGTCGGACGGGTTCACCGTCGAGGAGCTTTGCGGAGACGTGCGGCCCGTCGGGCGCGCCACCGTCTTCCGGACGGTTCGCCTGCTGCTCCAGAAAGGCCTCGTCTGCAAGCTGGCGATGGGCGATGCCACGCCGCGCTACGCGCTCTCACGCTCCGGCCACCACCACCACGCGGTGTGCGTCCGCTGCGGCGCCGTTGACGACTTCCGCGGCTGCGACCTGGACGACCTGGTCCAGCGTGTGGCCGCCGCCGCCGAGAGCGAGGTGCTGGGCCACCGGCTTGAGGTGTACGTCGTCTGCGCCCAGTGCCGGCGCAACGATGCGAGCGGCAGCGCGCCTTCCACTCACCACGCCAAGCATCAAAAGTTCCGCGCCATTGAGTAGGTCCGCAAAACCCCTGAACTGACAAAGCGTGAAGGTGTGCAACGGAATGATACCGAGTCTCAGTAACCAGATGAGACGAGTCCCGGCGCTGGCCGCGCTTTCGGCGCTTTCCCCCCTGCTCCTGGGATTCGCACTCGGCGCGTGCTCCAGCAATGCCCCTGCCGCCGGCACAGCGAAGGTCTCGGTCGTGACGACGATCTATCCGCTGGAGTTCCTCGCCCGACGCATCGGCGGCGACCGAGTAGACGTGGTAAACATGGTGCCGCCTGGCGTGGAGCCCCACGACTGGGAGCCGTCGCCGAAGGACATCGCGGCGATCCAACGCGCCCACGTGTTCATCGAGAACGGCGCCGGGTTTGAGCCGTGGGCGGCGCGGGTGGTGCGTGACCTGCCAAAGAGCGGCCCTCTGGTCCTCCAGGCCACGGACGGCCTGCCGCTCATGCCCCCTGCCTCCAGCGATGGTGAGGAGGGAGTGGCTTCGGGAGGGCTTGACCCCCACGTGTGGCTCTCCCTGGCTCTGTTTGCCTTCCAGGCGGAGCAGGTGAAGAACGCCCTGACAAAAGCGGACCCCGCGGGCGCCCAGACCTATGCCGCCAACCTGGACAGCCTCAAAGCCCAGCTCGCGGCCCTGTCGGACGAAATGAAACGCGGCCTCTCCTCCTGCGCGCAGAACACCATCGTGACCTCGCACGCCGCCTTCGGGTACCTGGCGAAGGACCTGGGCCTGCGGCAAGTCTTTATCTCCGGCCTGTCGCCGGAGGCCGAACCAAGCCCGGCCCGCCTCCGCGAGCTCATCGCCGAGGTCAAGCAGCTTGGCGTCAATTACATCTTCTTTGAGACGCTGGTCAGCCCGGCGGTGGCCAAAACCTTGGCGCGAGAAGTGGGCGCGAAGACCCTGACTCTAAATCCTTTGGAAGGTCTCACCAGCGAGGAAGTCCAGGCAGGTCAGGACTACCTGACGGTCATGCGGAGCAACCTGCAGAACCTCCGGTTGGCGCTCGAATGTCGGTAGCAAGAGAGAGCGCGCCTCCCGCACTGACCTTCGACGACGTCAGCTACGCCTACGGCCTGACGCCCGCTGTGGACCACGTCTCGTTCTCGGTGGAGCGCGGCGAGTTCGTCGCGCTCATCGGCCCCAACGGCAGCGGCAAGACCACCCTCATCAAGCTGGCGCTGGGCCTGGAGCGGCCGCAGTCGGGCCGGGTGCTGCTGTTGGGCCAGGCCGTGGAGCGGTTCACCCAGTGGCGTCGCGTCGGCTACGTCCCCCAGTTTGTCAACGCCTTCAGCGTGCGCTTCCCGGCCACCGTGAGCGAGGTCGTGTCCCACGGGCTGTACCGTGGATTAGACCCGCTGGCGCTGTTCCGCCGGTCCCTCAGCCCTGGTGTGGAGCGCGGATTGGAGCAAGCCGGCATCTCCGAGCTGCGCAACCGCCTGGTGAGCGAGCTGTCCGGCGGCCAGCAACGGCGCGTCCTCATCGCCAGGGCCCTGGTCAGCGGCGCGGAGCTGCTCGTCCTGGACGAGCCGACGACTGGACTGGACCAGCCCGGTCAGGAGCAGCTTTACGCCCTGCTCAGGCGACTGCGCGGCGAACGGGGCATCACCATCCTGCTCGTCACCCACGATCTGGGCGTGGTGCTGCACGAGGCGTCGCGTGTGGCGTGCGTGAACCAACGGCTCTTCGCCTATGTGCCCACCCAGGAGCTGACGCCCAGCGACCTGAGCAAGACTTACGGCACGACCGTTGACCTCGTCGTTCACCAGCACGAGTAGCGTATGCCAGCTTTGCTCAAAAGGTCCCCATGGCTTGACCGCCACGTTGCGGGGCTTTGACCAATGAGGGTGGTCACTGCCTGCCCTGAGCGCAGCCGAAGGGTCCCTGAGAGAGTCCCGACGCGTCGGGACTCTCTCAGGATTGTCTCCCCCTTCTCCAGCAGAGCCTGTTCTGAGCGGAGCCGAAGGAGGGATGGGGCATTGGCCGAAAAGCGAAACAGGCAAGGCGATACGCCTTTACACCCTCACTGCCTGACTCTGCGTTTTGGAGCAAAGTAGCGCATGCCTGACATTTTTGAGTTCGGGTTCATGGTGCGGGCGCTCATCGTCGGCGGCCTCGTGGGCGTCGTGTGCCCAATCCTGGGGACGTTCCTCGTGCTCCGGCGGCTCTCGCTGATCGCCGACACCCTGGCCCACGTCGCCCTGGCAGGCGCCGCCATCGGCTTGATGTTGCATCAGTCGCCGCTGCTGGTGGCCCTGCCCGTCTCCGCGGCGGCCTCGCTGCTCCTGGAGTGGCTGCGGAGCTCCCAGCGGCTGTCGGGCGACGCGTCGCTCGCCCTGGTGCTGTACTCCGCGTTGGCGGTGGCGGTCATCGTCCTCAGCCTCAGCGTGGGGCTTGGCGCGGGCGTGCTCGGCTACCTGTTCGGCAACATCGTGACGGCCACTAGGGTAGACGTCTGGGCCATCGCCGTGCTCAGCCTTGGCGCACTGCTCCTCGTGGGGCTGCTCTACACCGAGCTCGTCCAGTCCACCTTTGACCCCGTGCTCGCCAGGGTGAGCGGCGTGCCGGTCGGACGAGTCAACCTAGTGCTGGCCCTGCTCACCAGCGTCACAGTCACGCTCTCCATGCGCGTGGTTGGGGCGCTCCTCGTCGGGGCGCTCATCGTCTTCCCCACCCTTGCTGCGCTCCAGGCTGGCCGTGGATTCCGGCTCACCCTGCTGATCGGGGCTTTCCTCGGCGCCCTGAGCGTGCTCGTCGGGCTGACGGTGTCGTTTTACCAAGACATCGCGCCCGGCGGGGCCATCGTCCTGACCGCGATAGCCATCCTCGCCGCAGCCACGCTTGGCAGGCGCGCGGTGGTATACGTGGGCGCCAGGACCGCCACCGCCTCGCGCTCCAAGCCATCAACACCAAGCGCGGGTGGCGGCGCGTTAAGCCGCGGCGGTTGACGCCGCCCTCCCAAACTACGCACCATAGGAGCAACGCATCAGGAGCGCGCAAACATGACCCACCACGAAAGCGTCCTGGCGGAGTTGAAGGCTGCCGGTGTCCGGCTGACGCCCCAGCGCCTGCTCGTCCTTCAGACCATCGCCGAGGCGCCGGGACACGCGAGCGTTGAGGACATCCATCGTAGGGCCAAGCAGGCCTACCCGTACCTGGACGTCGCCACGGTCTACCGCACCGTCCAGCTCCTCAAGCGCCTCAACGTCGTTACCGAGATCGACATCGGCCACCGCCTGCACTACGAGATGGCCGCGGAGGGCGCGCGCCACCACCACATGGTCTGCGACGAGTGCGGCGGCACCTACGACCTGGCGCCCCGGCAGCTTGAGTCGCTGCGCCAACGCCTGGAGCACGAGTTTGGATTCCGCGCCAACCTGGATCACTTCACCGTGACGGGCGTGTGCGCGGCCTGCGTGGCGCGGGCGGGATAGAGCCTCCCCACACCGCGAACGGATCAACGTGCCCGCCGTCGGCCCAAACATCCCAGACACGTAGGGGCGCACGCCCGCCCCGAGCGTAGCCGAGGGGGCCGTCCGCCGCCCTCTCACTAAGAATGCCCCTACCATTCCGCCCGCCTGTCATTCCGAGCGGAGCGAGGAATCTCCCCCACGCCACGCGCTGCCCATCGTCGCCACCGTAGGCCCGCACCTCCCAAACGCGTAAGGCCGCACAGCCGTGCGCCACTTGCCATTCCATCCGCCCCTTGTCATTCCGAGCGGAGCGAGGAATCTCCCCCACGCCGCGCGCTGCCCATCGTCGCCACCGTAGGCCCGCACCTCCCAAACGCGTAGGGGCGCACAGCCGTGCGCCCCTACAATTCCTACCACCACGTTCGGTGAAACTCCGCACGTTCCCCACACCCCCTCCCTCCCCATTCAGGGGAGGGATTGAGGGAGAGGTCGCTGCAATCCGCCCCTTCCGCGGCACACTTGCTCTGGAGTACCCTGACCCCATGACCACCGCAAGCTTCCGCACCCGAGCCTGCGTCCTCCGGACGCACGCTCGCCTCGCGCCGTCTCGTCTCAGGGTCCGGACGCCCCAGACACCAGGCAAAACAATGATCATTCTTGGAGACCAACAGTCGGTGCACCAAGCCCTTCACGGCGGGACAAACTGGCCTGGAACTGGCGCAAAAACAACGTCAGCCAAAGCTGGCCAGCCAGCAGAAAACAATGCGATCAATGATCGCCTCAGTCTTGGTGCTTATCCCAGCGCTGAATAAAGATGGCCCAATCCAGAAGGCTTCCGGCGATGTCGTCCCCTCTCCACATGAAGTGGAGAGGGGCAGGGGTGAGGCGACGGTCCCCTTCTCGCAGAACTGGTAGAACAGCCGTACACTGACAACGCCCGCAAAACACCCTGCTGATTACCATGGCCTTAGGAGGTCATCCATGCCAATGAAGTGGGCGTCCGCCATCTCCGAGGGCAAGGACTTCGCGGCGGCGCTGGAGCAGTGCGCGGGCAAAGTCGCCGCGGACCTGGGGCCGGACGCGCCCGCATCGCTCGCGGTGGTGTTCGCCTCCACGGCCTACGGCGGCACGCTGCTTGACGCCCCCAAGCTACTCGGCTCGCACCTGCCAGGCGTCCTGGTCTTCGGCTGCACCGGAGGTGGCGTCATCGGCGCGGGCAAAGAGGTCGAGGACCGCCCCGCGGTGACCGTCACGGCAGGCCACCTCCCAGGCGTGCGACTCGCGCCCTTCCACGCCACGCGCTCCACCTGCCCCAGCCCGGACGCGCCGCCGGACGCGTGGACCAAGCTGGTGGGCGTTGCACCGGAAGCTCGGCCCGCGTTCCTCATCCTCATGGACCCGTTCACGCCGCCCGGCGACCAGTTCATGGCGGGCCTGGACTTCGCGTACCCCGCCGCTGCCAAGGTGGGCGGCCTCGCCAGCGGTGGGCGGCGCGCAGGCGCCCACGTCCTGTACCTCGGCGGCGACACGTTCTACGAAGGCGCGGTCGGCGTGGCGCTCACCGGCGACGTCGTGATGGACACGGTCGTCGCGCAGGGATGCCGCCCCGTCGGCCAGCCCAAGCGCATCACCGCCTGCCAGGACAACCTCCTTGCGGCGCTGGACGGCGAGCCACCCTTCACCTACCTGCGGGAACTGTACGCCACGCTCTCGCCACGCGACCAGGAGCTGCTCGCCACCAACCTGTTTCTGGGCATCGCCACCGACCCCGTGCTCGAGGCCGAGAACATACAGCCCGGCGACTTCCTCATCCGCAACATCATCGGCGCCGACCAAGAGCAGGGCATCATGGCCATCGGCGAGGAGCTGCGCGAAGGCCAGCTCGTCCAGTTCCACGTCCGCGACGCAATGACCTCGTCCGAGGACCTGCAGCGCCAACTCGCGCGCTACCTGCGAGGCCGCAAGGACGCGGCGGCCGGCGCGCTGATGTTCCAGTGCAACGGGCGCGGCGCCGGCCTGTACAGCCGCACTAACCACGACTCCGACCTCTTCCGCGAGCTGGCGGGGCCGGTGCCGCTGGGCGGCTTCTTCTGCAACGGCGAGATCGGGCCGGTGGGCGGCACGACCTACCTCCACGGCTTCACCAGCTCGTTCGCGCTGTTCCGCAACCCATAGGCCGGAGGGACGACATGACCAGCAACGACTACGTGTTTCTCACCCACCGGCTCATCTGGCTCAACCCGCTGCTCGGCAACGTGGACTACCAGCCGCTGACGCAGGGGATGCAGGCGGCGCTGCCCTTCGTTGACGACTTCCTACCGGTGCACAACCTGGCGAGCCTGGAGCAGCTCGCCCGCCACCTGAACCAGCTCTCGCCGGAGGCCGCCGTCACCGCCACGCCTGACGCACCACGCGGCCACCTTGGCGCGAACCCGACGTTCCGGCATCCGCTGTGGGAGCGGTAACGAGTGATATTCGACTTTCCCAGAGTCTGTCTGATACCAACAATTGGGGAACCCTCTTTACAAAGAGGGTTCCCCAATTCCTTCCCAGAAATACTTGTCGGATCAAGTTCTTTGGGGAGGATTTGGGCACCCCTTTCTTGAAAGAAGGGGGTGCCCAAACGTGTCATTGCCGCTTTTCCCCCCTCCACACCCCATACTCCCCCTCGTCCGGCCTACACACTTTGCACGCGCGGTACCCCGCCGCCCGCGCCACCTCCCGCGTGGCGAAGAACACGCGGTTCTCCGGCTTCGTGCGTCTGCCGGGCGACAGTAGATATACGTGGTGCGGCAGGCGTTGACCTAGCTCATTGCAAACGTTAGTCCCCCGCTGGCCTTCGACAAGCTCAGGGCGACCGGAGATTCCTCTCCCGCTCGTGGTGACCTCTTTTTCCGTTCATGGTGAGCCTCTCCCGTTCGTGGTGAGCCTGTCGAACCACGAGTGGGCCCACCACGTCACGCCCCGTGCCCTAGCTGCGGCGGCATGTCCCCCCACAGTTCCCCCCTCCGTATGGACGGAGAGGGGTTAGGGGTGAGGTAGGCGGTGCGGCGAGGCAAACCTCCCAGTAACAGACACGGAGCAGAACCCCGTCACGCCCGCGCCCTGACCGTGGCGAGTTTCCTCGTGCCGTTCACCGCTGCGCGCCGCGCGCCGTTCACGGCGGGGCGCCGCGCTCCGTACACAGCAGTGAGCCACGGCGCGTACGCGGGCATCTCCCCGCGCGCCGCCCGCAACAGCAGCGACTGGAGCTTGCGCGTGACGGGGCCGGGCTGGCCGTCGCCGACGGTGTACTTGTCCACGAAGACGACGGGCTTCACCTCCATCAGCGTGCCGCACAGCAGCACCTCGTCCGCGATGTACAGCTCCGTGCGGTCTACGTCCCGTTCCTGGACGGGCATCCGCAGCTCGTTCCGGAGCAGCGTGAACAGCGCCTCGCGGGTGATGCTCTCCAAGATGCCCGCGCTCCACGGGGGCGTGATGGCCGCGCCGTCGCGGATGAGCACGACGCACGAGGAAGCCGCCTCCGTCACCTTGCCCGCCTGGTTCAGCATGATCCCCTGGTCGTAGCCGTTGACGCGCGCATCGGTGGGGACCAGGCGGCTGTTCTGGTAGTTGGCGAGGGCCTTGGCGCGCGGCGGCATTACGTTGTCGGCGATGCGCGCCCAACTGCTGATGCCGGCCGTGACGCCGCCCTCGTCCTCCAGCGTGGACGGCGACGGGCGCGCCGTGATGAGCACGTCCACTGGCCGGTCCAGCACGCCGATGTAGCCGGGGATGCCCTCGGCGAAGTACACGAGGGGCTGCACGTACACGTCCTCGCGGAACGCATTGGCGCGGAGCAGGTCAAGCACCGCCTGGCGCACATGGGCCGTGGTGATGTTGTCGGCCATGCGCATGAGCTTCATGGACTGGGCGAGGCGCTTCATGTGCGCGTCAAGCTGGAACACGGAGAGCTCCTGCTGCGAGGCGTTCCAGTAGGCGCGGATGCCCTCAAACACCGCGCTCACGGCCGTCCAGACGACGGAGGTGACGTGGACGGTGGCCTGCTCCCACGGCACGAGCTTGCCGGAGTGCCAGAGGAACTCCGGGTGCGGCTGGGTGGAGCGGGTGAGCTGCTGCGTCTTAGCTTGGGCCATGTGGGCCTCCCTTTGAAAGCAACGCGGCCCCTATTGTTTCCGAGAGTCCGATTGTCCGGTGCCTGGTAGGGGCGGGTTTGAAACCCGCCCCTACTCATCGCACGTGAAATGCGCCCTGCAGCCTCGCTAGTGCAGCCGCGAGAAGGCCGCAGGGACAAGCAGCTTGTTCTCCTGGCTCACCAACCATTCGCGGGTGGCGGGCGGCCACTTGCCGCTGGGGTCCTTGCCCGCCTCGGCGCGGATGCGGGCGCGGTCGGCTAGGTCCTTGTACGGCCAGACGTGGAAGAAGCGGTTCAGGCCGCCCAGCTCGCTGTACCAGCACGCCGCCAGCGGCGAGTACTTCTCGCGGTAGGGGATGGACTCCGCCCACCGCTCCAGCACCCTGGGCATGGCGCCATACTGGTAGGTGTAGATGCGCATCTCGTAGATGCTGCCCAGCGCCTGCGGCTCACCAAGGGGCCGCATGAACGGCGCGGGGTGCAGGATCTCCGACTGCATGGAAGCGATGAACTCGGTGATCTTGGGCGGCCACTTGCCGCCGGTGTCCTTGGCCGTGGCGGCGCGCACTTCGTCGCGATGCGCGAGGTCGCGGTACGGCCAGACGTGGATGACCTGGTTGAGCGGGCCGATGTCGGTGTGCCAGAATGCGCCGAGGGGGGAGTACTTCTCGCGGATGGGCAGCCCCTCCGCGAAGCGTTCCTCAAAGGTGGCGACGGCGCCGGGCTTCAGAGTGTAGGTGCGCACCTCGTAGATCATGGCCCCTCCTCATGCAAGCGTGCCCGCATCCCAGGCCGCTGTGTTGTGGGCAGTGTAGCAGTGGCAGGTGCGTAGGCCAAGGTCGGTAAGAGAGAGCGGCGCCGTTTCCGCAGCGTCTAGGAGCGAACGTCCCCTTCGTCCGGCTCCAAGCCCGCGCTCCGGCGCGCCGCCTTGAGGGTGTTGACGAGGAGCATCGTGACGGTCATGGGGCCGACGCCACCGGGCACGGGGGTGATGGCCTCGGCCTTAGGCTCCACGGAGGCGAAGTCCACGTCGCCGACGAGACGGTAGCCGCGCTTGTCAGTCGGGTCAGCGACGCGGTTCGTGCCAACGTCTATGACCACCACGCCGGGCCTGACCATGTCGCCGGTCAGGGTGTTCGGGCTGCCGGCGGCGACGATGACGATGTCCGCCTGGCGAGTGAAGCTCGCGAGGTCGGGGGTGGCCGTGTGGCAGACCGTTACCGTGGCGTTGGCGCCTCGGCGCTTCTGCATGAGCAGTATCGCTAGTGGCTTGCCGACGATGTTGCTTCTGCCGCAGATGACCACGATCTTACCGCCGGGGTCGTAGCCGTAGCGCACAAGAATCTCCTGGATGCCCGCAGGCGTACAGGGGACGAACATCGGCTCGCCTTCCACCAGACGTCCGAGGCTGGCCGGGTGGAGGCCGTCCACGTCCTTGTCCGGGCTGATGGCGTGGACGACCCGCCGCTCGTTGATGTGGCCTGGAAGCGGGAGCTGCACCAGGATGCCGTGGAATCTCTTGTCCTGGTTGAGGCGCTGGACAAGCGCGATGAGCTCGCTTTCGGGCACGGTGGCGGGGAGCGCGAACGTCTCGCTGAATGCGCCGACCTCTTTGCAGGCGCGGCCTTTGGTTCGTACGTACGTCGCCGACGCGGGGTTGTCGCCGACGAGGACGGCCGCGAGGCCCGGCGTGATGCCGGCCCTGCTCTGCAAGTCCTTAATCCCTTGCGCAACCTCAGCCCGTATCGTCTTGGCGATGGCTGTCCCGTCAAGTATTTTGGCAGGCATGCTGTTTCTCCGACATCCGTCAGGGTGTCCCGGGCGCCGATGAAGCAATGGAACAGCACAAAAGCATGTGGTTCACGGACGAAGCGTTCGTTGTCGTGCGGGTGGGAGCGTAAGGTCCTCGCTGCCAGAAACGCTGGCTGGCCCGCCTGGATTCGAACCAGGGTCAGGGGATCCAAAGTCCCCTGTGCTACCGCTGCACCACGGGCCAACGAAGGTGAACCGTTGGCGAAAAGACCAGCATCAACCGCTTATGGGGGGTCGGAGGGCTTGTGCGGAAGCGACGCCACGCTGCGCCGGACTATGTCCAGGGCTTCGTTGGCAACGGGGTCAACCCCGTAAAGCAAAGCCAGGTAATACGAAACCCAACTACCAAGGTACACCATGCCAAGCTGGTGGGCCAGCGGCCCGAGCCCGCGGGCTCCCACTAGCTCGCCGTCGGCCTCCACCTTCTCGCCTGCGACCCCCGCCGACCGAAGCAGCTCTTCCGTAACAGGCACCCGCTGGCTGAGGGCACTTGGTAAATGTGACGATAGGAGGATAAGGGCATACGCGTTCCGGCTGAGAGTGCTGGGATGGCAATAGCCGCTGACCGCGTTGTGCTGGAGCTCGGGCCATGTAGCCGTCACGGCCCACGCTTTGGCGTTCTCGTTGATGTCGTACTGCCAGCGCCGCGCCGCGCTCGTCAGCAGACCCGCTCCGTAGACTACCGGCACGCGCCCCCACAAACGCCTCGCCAGGGCCTTGGCCGGGTTCTCGGCCTCCGGCGTCGCCAGTCCAAAGCGAAGGGATTGCTGGTCAATGAGGGAGGCCGCTTCGTCAATCTGTCCGTTCAGGTCTGGCGCATGGCCGGCGGCCTGCAGGACACCGAGGAGCGCGGCCAGAGCCCCGGCGAGCGAGTGCCTGCCGCCCCATCGGCTCGGGATAGCCACGGGAGCGACGACGCACGCCCCGGCGCGCCTGGCGAGTTCCCCGCCGTTCGTGATCGGCACCACGCCGGCGCCACACTCGGTCCCGCTCTGGTACGCGGAGAGGGTCTCCGCCGTGTTGCCTGAGTAGCTGCACGCCACAACCAGCGTCTTCTCGCCCGCCCAGGCGGGAAGGCCGTAGTCGCGCCAGACCGTGAGCGGGCAGGGCACGCCAAGATAGTGGAGCAGGTCGGACGCCATCTCGCCGGCGAGGCCCGAGGTTCCCATTCCGGCGACGACCACGGACGTCGTGTGACGATACCTGGATGGCAACGAGAGCGACCTCGTCGCCGCCACAGCTTCACGGCACTGGGCGGCCATCTGGGGGAGGTGGTCCCGCATCCGGGCGGGGTCAAACCGCTCGTAAAGGTCAGGGCAGTCAAGCGAAGGCACCATAACGCCCCAAGTGTAACACGACGGGCGCGGTCGGGACGCTAAACATGAGTGATGAAGGCCGTAGGGCGCTGATCCAGCCCTTTGTGATCATACCGGACAAGTGAACTCATGGCCCTACTGGGAGTAATGGTGCCGAAGGAGGGAATCGAACCCACATAGGCTTGTGGCCCAACGGTTTTTGAGACCGTCGCGTCTACCGTTCCGCCACTTCGGCACGCCGATGAAGCTTGCGCGGGAACAAAAATGGAGCGGAAGATGGGGCTCGAACCCACGACCTCCTCCTTGGCAAGGAGGCGTTCTACCACTGAACTACTTCCGCTCAGCAAAGCTGATTCTATGCGGCGGCGTTGCCGCCGTCAAGGGCGGCGAGGGCAAGGAGCGTCGTGTTCATGCGGCCGCACCGACACGAAGAGTGCCTGCTGGCCCTAACTGGCGCGCAGCAGGCACTCGACCGTATGTGGCCCTGAGACTCTTCCCCGCTTCGTCTCACCGTCCAGAGGTCTCTAAGGGCCACAGAGGCTTTCGTTGCTTGTATCGAAACGCAAATAAGACTAAGCTGCCTAGAGTAGGATGGTTGACTGGGTTCATGGGGAGTTCGAGTGTCCTCCTGTCTCCGAAAATGGTGTTGTTCTATACACACCAAACCGTCGAGCGCATCAATTGGACTAATTTCGATCCCAGCAACGTGTACCAAATAGCCGACCTAATGAGCGTGAATCCGGATTTTCTCGATTAGCACTTCGTCCTATCCTCAAACAAAGCCGTATTTTGATCCTGTGGTTTCACAGTTCGCGGCGTGGCGTCAGAAACTGTGTTGGATGAAGACTGGCTGGGAGGGCTGAGGTAAGGCTTGCCGTATTGGGTGATGGGCGTTTTCGGTGCCGGAGGTTGCTGAAACTTTTCTGGCGACTGGCATCCCACAGACACGGCCACGGCTGCAATAATGGCGGCCATGAGCACGGCCATCAAGCTGAACCGCCGAATCCCTTTTAGCCACACGTTGGCACCTCTGCAGAGCACAGATGGGTGCTATGATACTCATTCTTCGGGTGCGGGCCACGGTCGGGGAGAATCGCCAAGCCTTAGTTGCTCGGTGCCCCTACCTCCCACCTTCCCGTCACGTCGCAAATCTTGATTATGCCTTATGATCCCTGCCACGTAAGATGCCAATGACAACTAGGACGACACCGACAACGATCAAGGCAATTGGGCTATTGGTACCTCTTAGAACGCATTCGCCAGATATGCCGCCGATAATGAATAGAATGCCGAAGATGACCAATCAACACCCCTTCACCTCTTGCAACTTCATCCCTCTGTGGACTTGACCATGTTTGCTTTGGCCGCTTCAAACACTGGCCCCAGAAAACCCTAGCACGTGAAAGTGCAGCACAGAGTATGTGATGGTCACATAATGTTGGCCGCTGTTACCAATGAGAATTGCCCACGACCTGAAGAACGTCGTAGGGCCACGTAAGGCCGATGAGGCGCTGCGCAAGCTGTTCAAGTTGCCGGTACCCCGCCGACCTTCGGCTGAGCCTCCTCGTGGACCATCCTGGCTAATCGCTCCAAGGCCCTTTCGGCTCCTGCCTGTAGCCCGGCAGCGTGGCGTTCCCATAGGGGAGCCAGGACTGCTTGGGCCGCCACCACATCGGGCGTTTCCGGCTGGGCCACGCCAACATCGCCGTAACGGCGAACACGTACAGCCACGTGCTACCAGAACTCCAACGAGAAGCAGTTGGCAAGGTAGGGGCCTTGCTCTTTGGAGCGCCAAACGCTTGAATGGGTCAATTGGTGTCAAATTGGTATCAAATGGCCCCGGAGGGTATTTCTTCCGGGGCCATTCCGTGGCTTCATTGCCTGGTGCCGAGGGTCAGAGTCGAACTGACGACACGCGGATTTTCAGTCCGCTGCTCTACCACTGAGCTACCTCGGCAGTGTCCTTTATCGTAGCGGCGGCGGCGCGCCCGTGTCAACGACGGCGCCACCGCCGTGCAGGTCGGCGCCGGCCTGAGTGCGCCTTTCGCAGTGCCTTTGGCGCTCACCGCAGCCGGACCACTTCCCGCCTCGGCTGTGGCGGAATGGCGGTCGCGCGGAGTGCCTGACAGCCGACGCTGCATCAGCTACCATAGATCGAAGGAGACTCTGCCAAAGCGTGTTGTAAGGAAGGTACGTATATGCACCAGCTCGTCGCCAGAGCCCAGGCCGTAAGCGCCCGCATCGCCACGCTGACCGGGCGTCTTTGACCTGGCGGGCAAAGAGCGCGAGCTTGCTACCCTGGAAAAGGGTTCCGCCGCCGCTGACCTTTGGGACCAGCCGCAGGAAGCGCAAAAGCTGCTTCAGCGCCTCTCCCAGGTCCAGGGAGAGGTGGACTTGTGGCGGGGCCTGCACCGGGAAGCGGCCTCGCTGACCGAGTTGTCCGAACTCGTGGCCGCCGAGAACGACCCCGCGCTTGAGGGCGACGTGGAGCGCGAAGCGGCCACCCTGGAGAAGAAGCTGGACGCGCTTGAGTTCCAGCTCGTGTTCTCCGGACGGTACGACCGAGCCAGCGCCATCTTCGCGATCCACGCCGGCGCCGGCGGCACCGAGTCGCAGGACTGGGCCGAGATGCTGCTCCGCATGTACCTCCGATGGGCCGAACAGTCCGGCTACCGCACGTCCCTGCTGGACTCGTCCCGCGGCGAAGAGGCGGGCATCAAGAGCGCGACGGTGGAGGTGGCGGGCGCCAACGCCTACGGCTGGCTCAAAGGCGAAAAGGGCGTCCACCGCCTAGTCCGCCTGTCGCCCTATGACGCGGCCCACGCCCGCCACACCTCGTTCGCCCTCATGGAAGTGCTTCCAGAGGCAGGCGACGACGTGGATGTCGTAATCCGCGACGATGACCTCCGCGTGGACTTCTTCCGCTCCAGCGGCGCCGGAGGCCAAAACGTCCAGAAGACCTCAACGGCGGTGAGGATCGTCCACCTGCCGACCGGAATCACCATTACCTGCCAAAACGAGCGGTCCCAGAATCAGAACCGCGAGACCGCCATGAAGGTGCTCAAGGCGCGGCTGATCGCCCGTGAGGAGGAGAAACGCGCGGAGGAGATGGCCCGCGTGCGTGGTGCGCACGTCTCGGCCGAGTGGGGCAACCAAATCCGGAGCTATGTGCTTCATCCGTATAAGCTGGTGAAGGACCATCGGTCAGGCTACGAGAGCCACAGCCCGCAGGATGTCCTGGACGGGGAGCTTGAACCGCTGCTTAAGGCGTACCTGCTCAGCCAAGTAGGGAAGGAAGAAGGCCAAACACGCTAGCGACGGACATTCTCGGATCCATCTAAAGCAAGCATACGAGCTATAATGAGCCCCACGGAGGTCGCCATGAGACTAACAGCAAAGCTGTTCTTTACTCTGGGCATCATCGCAGTCGTGGGGGTAATTGCCGCTGCGTGCGGCGGCGACCAAGCGCCCAAGTCGGCCAACAAGACGCCGTCCGGCGCCGAGGCGCCCAAGGCCGCGTCCCCCTCCCCAACTGCGTCTGCGCCCGAGGGTGGGGTGTTCCGCCGATTGTGGATGGACCCGCCAACCCTTGACCCGCACCTTGCGAACGACACGTCCTCAGCGGGCCTCATCGTTGAGGTATTCAGCGGGCTAGTGACGATTTCGCCGGCGCTAACGATAGAGCCGGACATCGCCGAGCGGTGGGACATCGGCACGGACCACCAGACCTACACGTTCTATCTGCGCAAAGACGCCAAGTTTCACGACGGCAAGGCCGTGACCGCCAAGGACTTCAAGTATTCCTTTGAGCGCGCCACCGATCCAAGGCTCTTGTCCCCCGTGGCGGACACGTATCTGGGAGAGATTCAAGGCGCCAAGGACAAGATTGAAGGACGAGCGACCGAGGTGAGCGGCGTCAAGGTGATTGACAACTACACCCTGCAAATCACCACGGTCCGCCCAATGGCCTACTTCCTGGCCATGCTCACGTACCCAACGGCGTACGTGGTTGACCAGAGCAACATTGAGCGCCTTGGCAGAAACTGGGCGAGCCAGCCCAACGGCACCGGCCCCTTCAAGCTCAAGGAGTACCGCATCGGCGAGCGTGTGGTCTTGGAGCGCAACCCCTTGTACTACCGGGAGCCCGCCAAGCTTGACCGCATTGAGTACATCCTGAGCGGCGGCTCCCCAATGGCCATGTACGAGAACGACGAAATAGACATGACCGGCGTGGGCATCGCCGACATTGACCGCGTCCGGGACCCCAAGGACCCGCTGAACAAGGAAGTGCACGCCACGCCGCCGGGTTTTACCGTCAGCTACATTGGGTTCAACACAGCTAAGCCGCCTTTTGACGACGTCAACGTGCGCCGCGCCCTCAACTTTGCGACCAACAAAGAGCTCATCGCCAAGGAGATACTGTCCGGGCTGGCGATTCCAGCCTACGGCATCCTCCCCAAGGACTTCCCCGGCTACACGGGTCAGACCAAGGGGCTGACGTTTGACGCCGCCAAGGCGCGCCAGGCTATGGCCGCCTCCAAGTATGCCGCGCCTAACGCCAAAGACCTGCTGGCCCAATACGAGAGCACTCAGGACCCCAAGGCCCTGGCTGACTTTCAGGCCGCAACCGCCGGCAAGCTGCCGCGCATGGTGCTCACCGTGCCCGGCACCGGAGGCGGTTTGGGCCTGGACCTTGAGGTGATCGTGGAAATGTGGAAGGAGGCCCTTGGGCTCAACGTGGAGTTCCAGCAGGTGGAGTGGGCAACATTCCTGCAAGACCTCAACGCCAAGAAGCTCCAGGTCTTCTCCGGCCTTGGCTGGCAGGCGGACTACCCAGACCCGCAGAACTTCCTTGACGTGCTGTTCTACTCCAAGAGCGACACCAACCACGGCGCCTACGCGAACCAGGAATTGGACAAGGTCCTGGAAGAGGCCCGCAGCGAGCCTGATTGGAACAAGCGCGTTGCGCTCTACCAGAAGGCCGAGCAGCTGGTGCTTGACGACGCTGCGTGGGTGCCCCTCTGGTTCAGCACCGAGGTCCCCGTGCTCATCAAGCCGCGGGTAAAGAACTACAAGCTGCTGCCCCTCATCGTCCCGCACATGCGCGACGTGTATATAGACAAGGGGTAAGCCATCGCCCAAAAAGGGGGAACCACGCGGTTTACCTCTACTTGTGAACCCGGAGTAATACCAGTTCTGCATGAGAGTGGCGCAAATCAACAATGCCATTCTGAGGGAGCGGAAGCGACCGAGGAATCTCTCCGCGTGTTGTTGGCCGCACAGGTAGCTGAAGAGATTCCTCGCGGAGTTTACCCTTGAGCGGAGCGAAGGGATCAGAATGGTAGAAAAAATTCCTCTCTTGAATAGATGTCACCGTCACGCAGCGTTGGTATAGGAACTGTCGTGTAGGAGCGATTCATGAGTCGCCCCTACAGAGCGCTTAGGAACCAGAGCTGCAATAGCGAGGCCAGGAGCGTAGTCAGACGCGCGGTGACCCTACTGCGAAGGAAAGAGAACGATGGGGGCCTTCATCGTCAGGCGGTTGTTGTGGCTCCCGTTCCTGCTGCTCATCGTCAGCCTCGTCACCTTCGCGCTGGGCACGTACGGCCCCGGCGACCCGGTGGAAGTCCGCCTGGGGACCAGGGCAAACCCTCAGACCGTCGCGCGGCTCCGCCGTCAGATGGGCCTGGAGCGTCCCTTCTTTGTCCAGTGGGGCGACTACGTCCGCAAGGCCCTCAAGGGCGACTTCGGAGAAAGCTTAACGTATCGCGGCCAGACCGTCGGCGGTCTCGTCGCCAAGAAGATATGGGTCTCCGCCCGCCTGACCTTTGCCGCGATGTTCATCGGCATCGGACTGGGCATTCCGCTGGGACTCCTGGCGGCGCTCAAGCAAGGGACGTGGCTTGACGGGGCCCTAGTGAGCTTTGCGCTCTTCTTCAACGCGACGCCGGTGTTCATCACCGCGCCCTTCCTCATCATTCTCTTCGCGCTCAAGCTCCACCTTCTGCCAACAAGTGGATGGGATGGTCTGTTCAGCACCAAGATCATCATGCCCGCGCTGGTGATGGGACTGCCGGGCATCGCGGGGCTGGCCCGCATGACCCGAGCAAGCGCGATGGAAGTCTTGGGGCAGGACTACATTCGCACGGCCCGCGCGAAGGGACTCAGCGAGTTCACCATCCAGGTTCGTCACGTGCTCCGCAACGCGCTCATCCCCGTCATCACCATCCTCGGCCTCTCACTCGCCGGACTGGTCGAGGGCGCCTTCATCACCGAGACCATCTTTGGCATCCCCGGGATCGGGCGCCTGGCGGTTGAGTCCATCTTCCATCGGGACTATCCGGTCATCATGGCGCTCACGCTCATACCCGCCTGCGCGCTGGTCATGGCTGTGCTCATCTCCGATGTCCTGTACGCCGTCGTTGATCCGCGCATCAGGTACACGTAGAACCATGGCCGTGGAACAGGTCGCGGGCCGCGTCCAGCTCCGATATCGTTCCCGCGGGCTTCTGCGCAACGCCGTCCGCCGCCTGATCAAGAAGCCAAAGGCGGTTGTCGCCATTGCTGCACTGCTCCTCCTGTATGGGAGCGGAATTTTCGCCAACCTCCTCGCCCCCTATCCCTACACCGAGCAGGACCTCCACGCGGTCCGGCAGGGCCCTTCCGCCGAGCACTGGCTCGGGACCGACACCGCAGGGCGAGACGTGCTGAGCAGACTGATGTATAGCATGCGGGCCAACCTCATCCTCACCGTTACCTCCATGGCCACCGGCACCCTGGTAATCGGCATTACGCTCGGGCTCGTTGCCGGCTACTACCGGAAGTGGGCAGACACCCTCATCAGCAGACTCGGGGAGGTCTTCCTCGCCTTTCCCGGCATCCTCCTGATGATCCTCATGGCGGCCACCATCAAACCCCGAGTGCTGGAGCTTACCCGCGCCTTTGAGGACTCCACAGGCATAACCGGGCTGGTCCGCTGGGGCTTGGCCGACTACCTGGTCATCTTCTTCGCCCTCGCCGCGGTGAGCTGGGTCGGCATGATGCGGCTGGTGCGCGGGCAGATCCTCTATCTGAAGGAGGCGCAGTACGCAGACTCCGCCAGGGCCATGGGCGCGTCCACAGCCCGCATCATCTTCGTCCACCTGCTGCCCAACGCGCTGCCGCCGGTGATCGTCTCCATCTCCATGGGCCTGGGCGCCATAGCGGGGGCGGAAGTGGCGCTCAGCTGGCTAGGCATCGGCATCCAGCCGCCCGTCCCCAGCCTAGGGAACCTGATCCGGGGTGGCCAGGATATTTCTCTCCTGCGCAATCACCCTCACCTCATCCTCTCTCCCGTCATTGTCGTAGGAACCCTGATTTTCGCGTGGAACCTACTCGGTGACGCCCTGAACGACGTGTTGAACCCCCGTGCGCGCTAGGCCATTCCAAGAGCGTTCGCGGTCTTGTTATCTCTGCTAACAATGCGTGACGCTTTACTCCCTCCCGCCGCAGCTAAAAGGCTGGGGCAACAGATGTAGGACCTGGCAGGTCCGGGACACGATCTTCGTGAAGGCGCAGGTGCTCTTATGACCACCAAGGGAAACCGGGCGGAGTCCATCATCCAGGCGGTCCCGCTCTTTGCGGCGCCGCTCAACCGGTGAGCGCGTGCCGCAGCGCCCTCGTTGAGGACGCGTAACTCCAGACGTTCCCCAAGACCGCCGCCATCGGGGAACAGAACACCCCCTGCGAGGGCCTGTTCGCGCTGAACCATGGCGCGGCTCGCGAGTTCATCCGTGCGCCCGGCGCCGGCGGCGAGATAACGCTCCGGCTGCTCAAACCCGGCGACGCGTACGGGCTGGTGCCGCTGGTGGACGAAAAAGACAGCGCCACGAGCCTGGCGGCGCTCCAGACGTGCGAGTTCCTAGTGGTGACCAAGGCCAACTTCCAGGCGATCCTCCAGCACCATCCCGAGGTCTTCCGAGACGCGATGGACCACCTGTGCCGCGAGGCTCGCCAGGCGTACCTGTGGATCGCCACCCTGGCGTGACTCTTCCCGTGCCGCTGGCGCGCCGACTCCGTTGCCGTGCTGACGGGTCTTTCGCAACGAAGGCCAACTGAAGGAGTGTGGAGGTCTTCTAGCGAGAGTATTGACTTTTTCTCAAACAATTCGTATGCTATCTCAGATAAATAATTGCGGCCCGCCACGCTCGTTGCACCTACGCAACAGTGCG
Organism: Dehalococcoidia bacterium; assembly: GCA_009693045.1. GTDB lineage: Bacteria > Chloroflexota > Dehalococcoidia > Lucifugimonadales > SHYT01 > SHXZ01. Next base: position 76,063 of record SHXZ01000003.1, read on the forward strand.
GCGGTAAAGTCGCCATTGGAGGACAGACATGGCCGACGCAACTCTGCTGGCCCCGGCTCTCCAGCCCAAATCAGCTCAAGATGGTCTTGCCAAAGTCCTAACTGGACTTGTGAAAGAGCAGCAGACGTGGTACCAGACTGAGGCGAAGTTCTCCGCGTTCGCCAAGGACCTGGCGGCCCAGCTAGAGGTCATCCAGAAGCACAAAGATTACGATTACACGTATCAGCTCTATCAGACCGCCTGGGCGCTGACGCTGATCGCCCGCCTCGGCGTTGAGTTGACGCAGATGGCCGAGCGACTGGCGATGGTGGAGCAAGCCGTTAAAGCCAGATAATCGCGCGCAGAAGAGGAGAAGGAAAGAGGGAACTGTTTCGCGGGTTCCTCTTCTTGGATGTTGAGGTGTCCCAACGGCGGCCAACGGCTCCAGGTTGAACCGTTACCCTCGCCACCGCCTCCGCACTGCCACGAACGCCAGCGCCCCGGCCAGCCCAAGCCACATCCCCACGTCCGCCGAGGCCCCCTCCGAGCGAGAGCACGCGCCGCCGGCGCGGCGCGGCTTGTCGCTCTCCGCGCCGGTTGCACCGGTGGGGCTTGACGCCTGAGGCTGGCTGGTCGTGGCCTGCGGGAACTGCAAGGGGGCAGCGGTAACCGTCTGCGCCTTCGGCAGCTCGGTCTTGGTAACGTCTTCAGGCAGCGGCAGGCCGATAGTCTTGCGCCAACGCTGGTCCAGCCCAAAGCGGTCAAACCCATACGCCTGGGTCAACGCCGAGTCCATCCCTTGGCCAGCCCGAAGGAGCCGAAACAGGGTCCGGAGCTTTTCGGTGCCGCTGGGCTCGCTCTCAATCAAGTACTCCATCACGCTGCGCCCAAGGCCGTACACCACCATGACGTCCTCAGACTTCCCGGGCATCTGAGTAAGCGACGTCAGGGGCTTCAGTGTCCCGCGGACAATAGCCAGGGAGAGGTACTGCTCGTAGACCTGGCTTGGCTCCAGGTTGGCGTACTCGGCGAGGCCTTCGTTCATCCAGACAGGGATGTTATCGTTGCCGAGTGCGTCGTGGATCAGGAAGTGGGTCATCTCGTGCGAGGCCAGACCGCGCACCTGAGCGTCGTCGGCCAGCAAGAGAATGATGCCGAAATCGCTGAACGTAGTGCCCTCCGTGATCAACTCGCCCCGCTGTGTTCTGCTGGTGAGGGGCAGGGCGTTCACCATGTCATTCCAGTTGTTGTACAACGTGAGCCGGACCGGGCTGACTTGCGTCAAGCCGAACAGCTTCCTACCAACCTTGTCAATCGTGGTGTCCACGGCATCCACAACCGTCTGCGCGCGGGTCTTCATCGGCCCGTAATAACGAATGGTTATGTCGCCTTGCTTCAGCTCGTGCCAGGTGAAGCGCGAGTCGTCAAAGATGAAACGCTTCGGCTGGGAGCTGACCACATTTCCGATTGTGTCCTCTACCTCAAAGTAATACTCCATAAGCACGCCCGGTGGTATGTACCGTTTGAGGTCGGAGCCGGTGCGGATGAGCACTTCGCTCGTGCCGGTGGAGGCGTCGGGCGCCGGCAGGTAGTCGTACCGCTGCACTCTGCCGCCGACGATGCTGAAGTGCACGGTCACGGTTTTCACATCTCCTGGATTGCTGACCCTAACCCGGAAGAGGATGCCGTCGGGGAACTTGCTTTCCGCCTTGGCGTCTTGAACGGTGACGCGCGACGAGTCGGCGGAGACGACGCCGTCGGCGCGGAGTCCGAGCGCGAACACCGCCGCCAGAGCAAGGAAAACGACGAGGAGCGTTGACCTGCGCATGGACATCTGTCTCTCTACGTTATCGCGGCCTGGTGAGCGCCGACGTCGGACCGCCCACCGGCGTCTGCGTATTCGGCACCTTCGCCACCTCAAGCAGGTCCTCTCGGCCAACCGCGGTGAGCACTTTCTGGAGGAGCACCTGCTCCGGCACCGCGCCGAGGACTTCCACCGTGTTGTTGATCACGATCTTGGGCACCGCCTGCACCCGGTAGCTCTGCCCCAGGTACGGGAACTCCTGGACCTCCACCACGTCCGCCCTAATCTGCTCCGTCTCCATCGCCATTGCGTGGGCCATCCTGGCCACACTCGGACAGTGCGGTCAGGTAGGTGTGACGAACACCTGGACGTGCGCCGGCTTGTCCAGCCTTTTGAGAGCCTTACGCGTGAGCGGCTGGAGCGGATTGACGTTGCGCGAGAGCGCCACCATGCCCTCCAGCAACGTCACGAATTCGTAGCCGGACGGGGTGCCGTACAGCTTCATGTTGGAAGCCTTGTGCCCAGCGGTGCTCAGGACGATGCAGGGGACCCGGTCAACTCCGTGGTCGCGCGCCAATTGCGCCTGGGTGTAGAAGTCGTAGGTCTCCACCTTGATGCGGGGCGACAGGGACGCGACCTCGTTGACCAGCTCGTTGACCTGGGGGCAGGTCGGGCACTCGCGTCCGGGGACGACCAGCAAACCGGCGCTCCGTACGGTGAACAGCTTGATCGTGACGTCGCCCTTCAGGTCCGTCTTGAACCGCGTTTGCAGCGCCCTCTTGTCCTGTTCGGAAAGGAACGGCATCACTCCCCCCTGGACACGCCGTTGGTGCTCGGTGCGAAGGCGTCTTCTCCGGCGTCGGTATCGGAGGCTGGCGACGCGCCCAACTCGTAGGCGACCGTGGTGGCGCTGCGGATCTCGCGTTCTATCTTGTCGGCGATGTCCTGATGCGTGCCCAGGAACTCCCGCGAGGCCTCTCTGCCCTGGCCGAGCCTGGTCTCACCGTACGAGTAGAAGGCGCCGTTCTTCTTCAGCAGACCCTGGTTCACGCCCAGGTCCAGCAGGTCGCCGGTCTTGGAGATCCCCTGGTTAAACATGATGTCAAACTCGGCGGTCCGGAACGGCGGCGCCACCTTGTTCTTGACCACCCGCGCCCTTACACGCGCGCCAACCACGTCGTTGCCGTGCTTGACCGCTTCTATGCGCCGGAGGTCCAGCCTCACCGACGCGTAGAACTTGAGGGCGCGGCCGCCGGACGTGGTCTCCGGGTTGCCGAAGAGCACGCCGATCTTCTCACGGATCTGGTTGATGAAGATCATTGTGGTCTTGGAGCGGCTGATGGAGCCCGTAAGCTTCCGGAGCGCCTGGGACATGAGCCGCGCCTGGAGCCCCAGATGCATGTCGCCCATGTCGCCCTCAAGCTCCGCCTTGGGCACCAGCGCGGCCACGCTGTCCAGCACCACCACGTCCACCGCCCCGCTGCGCACCAGGTAGTCGGCGATCTCCAGCGTCTGCTCGGCGTAGTCCGGCTGGGAGATGAGAAGGTCGTCCACGTTGACGCCCAGCTTGCGCATGTAGGTGGGGTCCAGCGCGTGCTCCACGTCCAGGTAGGCGGCGGTGCCGCCGGTGCGCTGGGCGTTGGCGACCACGTGGAGGGCCAGCGTGGTCTTGCCGGAGGCCTCCGCGCCGTAGATTTCTATGACGCGGCCACGGGGCAGGCCGCCCACGCCCAGGGCCAGGTCCAGCGCCAGCGAGCCGGTGGAGATGACCTCCACGCCGAGCTGCTTGGCGACCTCGCCCATGCGCATGATGGTGCCCTTGCCGTACTGATGCTCCACCTGGGCGATGGCGAGATCAAGGGCCTTACGCCGTTCGCCCTGCTGTGAAACCGTGGTCATGTTGCTCCTTTCCCGCGCTCTGCAACGCCACTCCCGCATCGTACCACAGCCCAAAACCGCCGAGAAGCCGTCGTTCCAATCCCCACGCCTTCAGGCGTGGAGAACCCCGCCCGGGGCGGGTAACTCGCCAACTCTTCGCCAAACTTATCCCCAACGCTCCCGGAGTTATTCTCCTTGACTTCCACACCTCGCTCACCGCACACTCATCGATAGGCGTGTTCATCAACGGGGGCGGCCCGGCTGGTTGCTCCCAAGTGTACCGTATGGTAAACTAGAACGCAAGTTCGATTCCGAGTCCGGAGTGAGGTGTCTCCATGCGTGTCCGGCTACTGTTTCTCCAGGATGTGCTCCCCCGCTACCGGGCGGGCGAGGTGCGCGAGGTTACGCGCGGCTACGCCCGCAACTACCTCATCCCGCACGGGTTCGCCGTTCCGGCCACCAAGGACCAGCTCAACCGAATTGAGAAGGTCAAGTCGGTCGCTGCGGAACACAGGAAGGTCGAGTCCGTACGCATGGGCGACCTCGCGGGGCTGCTCCAGGGCGCGTCCATCACCATCCGCATGCGCTCCGGCGAGGGCGGCAGGCTGTACGGCGCCGTCACCAACATGCTGCTGGCTGAGGAGTTGAAGAAGGCCGTCGGTATTGACGTGGACCGCCGCCAGATTGACCTGCGGGAACCCATCCGCGCGATCGGGACGTTCCTGGTGCCGGTGCGTCTGGGCGAGAACCACACCCCAACTATCACCGTCACGGTGGAGTCCAGCACCCAGTTTGGCCAGGCAGCGACCCCGGTGGCTGCCGCGCCGACCGCAACCGCGGCTGCGGATCAGCCTCAGGACGCGGGTCCGACCGAGAACGCAACCTAAGGGGCGGGTCGGGGCCCGCCCCCGCAAACGGTGGCCCTGACCAGTCCGGCGCAGAGGCCGACAAAGCACAGGGCCGTCCGCTGTCGTAGTCCAGGCGCTTCACGAGATGGCGCCTACCGTAGTTCGCTGACGTCATGGCATCTGGGGGGTACCCAATGGTGTACGCAGAGAGGGTGCTGCCCAACAGCATAGAGGCCGAGGAGGGCGTGATCGGTTCCCTGCTGCTTGACAGCGAGGGGATCATCAAAGTCGCCGAAGTCCTCCGTCCCGCCTACTTCTTTAACGAGACCACCCGCCGCTGCTACGAGGCGTGCCTTACCATCTTCCAGCGCAGCGGGACCGTTGACCAGCTCACCGTGGCGGACGAGCTTGACCGCCGCGGCTGGCTCGCGGACGTGGGTGGTCATGCGTATCTCAGTAGCCTCATCGCCGCACTGCCCACGTCGCTGCACGTCGAGGAATACGCCAAGATCGTCTCGCGCATGGCGCTCCTGCGAGGCCTCATCAATGCCGCCTCGGAGATCGCCGCTCTCGCCTACGAAGGCCCGGTTGACTCTGAGAAGGCCTTGGAGCAGTCCGAAGCCGTTCTGTATCGCCTCCGCACCGACTACCCCTTCCGCCAGTTCGTCCCACTTCGGGAAGTGCTGGACAAGTTCCTCGCGGACATGTCCAACGCCACGCTGGCCGGCCCCCTGCAGACGGGCGCCGCGCCCATCCCCACCGGCCTCTCGGACCTGGACCAACTCCTCGGCGGGCTCCAACGCGCCGACCTCGTCATCCTGGCGGCGCGGCCCAGCGTCGGCAAGAGCGCGCTGGCCGTCAACATCGCGCGCAACGCCGCCGCCCAGGGCGCCGTCGTCGGCTTGTTCAGCCTGGAGATGGGCAAGGAGCAGATCGCCCACCGCCTGCTGGCCTCGGAGACGGGCATCGACACGCACCGGCTCCGCCTCCACCTGTACAGCCAGGAGGAGGAGCGCCGCCTCATTGACGCGGTGGGCCGCCTCTCCGACCTCAAGATCTTCATTGACGATACGCCCATGCAGACAATGGTAGGCCTGCGCTCTCGGGCGCGTTTACTCCAATTCCAGCACCATGTGGACCTGATGGTGGTGGACTACCTGCAGCTCATCCAGGGGCCGAGCAACCGCCCGGAGAACCGGGTGCAGGAGATCAGCGAGATATCGCGCTCGCTCAAGATGCTGGCGCGATGGCTCAACGTGCCGGTGCTGGCGTGCTCCCAGCTCAGCCGCGCCGTGGAGATGCGCACCGGCCACCGCCCGCAGCTCAGCGACCTGCGTGACAGCGGCTCCATTGAGCAGGACGCGGACGTGGTGATGTTCATCCACCGCGAGGACATGTACATGCAGCAGGAGGAGTGGGAGCTGCGCAACCCCGACCGGCCGTACCCGAAAGACCTGGCGGAGATCATCGTGGCGAAGCACCGCAACGGGCCGGTGGGCAGCCTGTTCCTCCGCTTCAACGGCAAGCTGGCGCGCTTTGAGGACTACTCCGCTGTTACGGAATAATCCCCAGTATCCACCGAGTGTTTTTGCCGCCAAAATTCCTGCACAATCTGCGGATAGGTCCAGCGCATAGGCTCCATGGAAACGCCGTTTCGTTTCTTCATATTTTGAGGTTACCGCTAGCACTTGGCATTCCCTCTCCCCTTGTGGGAGAGGGTTAGGGTGAGGGGTCTGACCAACTGTCATGGAAAAGCTCGGCGACGTGCTCAACAAGCTCCGTTTGAAGGGTGCCGCGGCCCCAAACGGTACGCCGCTGCCTGATCTTCCCGCCGAACAGGCCCCCGCGCCCCCCTGCCCGCGCTGCCACGGCCTCGGCTGGGTGCGCCACCAGGTGCCCGTCACTCACCCCGACTTCGGCAAAGTCTTCCCCTGCGCCTGCCAGCTTGGGCAGATGCAGTCCACGCGCAACGCCGATCTGCTCCGCTACAGCGGCCTGCAACACATGGCCCGCTTCACGTTTGCGACATTGGCGCCAGAGGGCAAGGGGCAGTCGCTGGAGGAACGGCGGCAGTTCCAGAAGGCCCTCGCCGCTGCGCAGGCGTACGCCAAAGAGCCGACGGGCTGGCTCGTGCTCACCGGCCCCAGCGGGTGCGGCAAGACCCACCTGGCGGCGGCCATCGCACACCGGCTTCTGGAGAACGGACGCCAGGCGTTCTTCGCCTCGGTGCCCGACCTGCTGGACCAGTTCCGCGCCAGCTTCTCGCCCTCCAGCGACGCCTCGGCGCCCTACAGCGACCTGTTCCAGCGCGTCGCCAACGCGCCGGTGCTGGCGCTGGACGACCTGGGCGCGCACAGCGGCACGCCCTGGGCGCAGGAGAAGCTGCTGCAGCTGCTCAACCAGCGGTACAACCTGCTGCTGCCCACGGTCATCACGCTCAGCGTGCCGCTCTCGCAGCTTGACGAGCGGCTGCGCTCGCGACTGGGCGACGCGACGGTGGCGAGGGTGGTGGAGGTCGCGACGCGGCGAGACGAGGTGCGGGTGTGCATCGGGCGGAGCGAGGAGAGCCTGGCGGGGATGCGCTTCGCGACGTTTGAGACGAGGCGGCCCGGCGACGACGCCACGGACGAGAAGCGCCTTGGCCGCGCGCTGGCCCTCTGCGAGCAGTTCGCGGAGACGCCGCTGGGGTGGTTCCTGCTCATCGGCCCAACACTGCAGGGCAAGACGCATCTGCTGGCCTCGGTGTTCAACGAGCGCAAGGATTCCGACCAGCCGGTGGCCTACGCGTGGGTGCCGGCGCTGCTGGAGGAGCTGCGCAGCACGTTCAGCCCCGGCAGCGAGGTGGCCTACAGCGAGCTGTTTGACCGCGTGAAGAACGCGCCGGTGCTGCTGCTGGACGACCTGGGCTCGGAGCACGCCACGCTCTGGGCGCAAGAGAAGCTGTACCAGCTCCTGGTGCACCGCCACGACGCCTGGCTCCCGACCGTGGTCGCGACGCACCTCACAGAGCCGGAACTGCGGGACGGCCTGCCTGCGGCGCTGGTCTCGCGCCTGCTGAACGAGACGAAGGTGGAGATCCTTCCCATCGGCGTGTTTGAGGCGCGCGGCGTGCGGCGGGGCCCGCCGCGGCCGACGCAGCGCCGAGGACGAGGGTAGACTAAAACCTCCCACATTCCCCCTCTCCATACGATGGAGAGGGGGAATGTGGGCTGATTGGAAGGCGCTCCGAGTTGATTCGGGGCGCTTTGAAATTTTTGGCGTGCTCGGTGCTGGCGTAGCGGCGGTATGGATGGCGAATGCGTCGATTTTTTCGGTGGGCTTTTCGTTTGCTGAATTTGAAGGAACGAATCCGAGGACGAACATCACCCCGCTACCCTCTCCCTGTGGGAGAGGGTAGCGGGGTTTAGGCGGGTGGACTGGATGGCGATGGTGGTGGTCATAGGCGTAGGATAGGACTGGTGTTCTACTTTGCGCAAGGGACGGATGGCAGTGACCTCTCCCCCCTTCCCTCCCCGGCGCGGGGAGGGAAGGGGTTGCGGGGGACGGGGGCACGCCGAGGGACTGCTAGCCCATCGGGCTCCCCGAGCACTGGGAGCGAACGGAGTAGGGTAGGGCGGGGGTGGAGGTTCGGGGAAGGAGCGGATGGCCAGGGAATAGCCCGCTCCGCCCTCTGCTCTCTCTTCACGATAGGAACGCGCGCGCCCCAAGGCTGCGCCCTTGCGAGTGCGCGCCCCGTGTACTACCCTGCCCTCATGCGCTTCGTTGCGTCCCTGGCGAACACGCGAAAGCGTAGTGCGTTCCGTTTTTAGAGAGCATGTGGGCGGCGTGACCATGCGCGGCCTATCGCTGCGACAAAAGGAGCATGGATGAGCGAACAGTTGCCCACCTGCGTCTTCTGCCAGATCGCCGCCAAGCAGTCGCCCGCCACCATCCGGTACGAGGACGACGACGTCATCGCGTTTGACAACCGGCTGACGTGGGTGCCGGTCATGGTCCTGGTCATCCCCAAACTGCACATGCGCCAGGAGGAGCTGTGGGCCAGCCCGATTATGGCAAAGATCGGCGCCGTGGCCGCAGAGCTGGGTACTCAGCTCTGCCCGGGCGGGTACCGGATGCTGTCCAACGTGGGCAGGCACGCCCACCAAAGCCAGCCGCACGGCCACCTGCACGTGCTGGGCGGGACGGACCTTGGGCTGTACGCGTAGGACTGAGGCACAGCTGGGAAACATTGGAACGTACGCCTTTGGAGCACGGCCGTCGCTGCTGCGTGCCGTCTCTCCGCCGCTCCCTACTTCACTACTGCCGCAGCGCGGGAGGCAGCAGATTGGGGATGCTCTCCTGGATGAGGTAGGTCTCCTTGCACGCCGCGCACACCAGCGCGCCCGTGACGACCTCCCCCTCCTGCTCCTTCTCCACCGTCAGCGTCAGCGGCCCCTTGCAAACCGGGCACGCCAGGATGTCCATCAGGTCACGACGCATGGCCCCCTCCGTCTCGGATGTCGTGGATGCGCTACCACCATTCTATCGCGCCGCCTCACCGCCGCCGAGCTTCACGGCACCGAACACCACGTGCAGCGGTATCTGCTTGATCCACTCGCCCTCGGTGTCGTTCTGGAGGAACTCCTCGGTCGGCGCCGGCTCCTCCAGCGCCGTCACGGCCAGGCCCGTCGCCGACAGCGCCCGCACGTACCAGGAGAGGGGCCGGTGGTACCACCGCGTGTGCCATATCTCGCCAGGCCCCACGCGCCAGAAGAATGTGCTCTCAAACGGCTCGCGGTACCGGCCGACTTTGCGCGACACCTGCGTCGCCGGGCCTATCCTCTCCACGAGCCACGCCGAGTGCTCGCCCTGCTCAAAGCATGGGTGGACGATGCTTGCGACGAGCCTACCGCCGGGCAGCAGCACGCGCGAGACCTCGCGCAGCGCGCCCTCCACGTCCGCGATGTCCATGAGCGCCATGTTGCACACCACGGTGTCAAACGCGCCGTCCTGAAGCGGCGTCAAGCGGGCTGCGTCGGCTGCGTGGTAGACAATGCCCAACGGCTCCCGCGCCTCACGCTCCCGCGCCCTGACGAGCATCCCCTCGGCGCCGTCCACGCCCGTGACCCAGGCGCCGCTCCGCGCGAGCTGCCTGGACAGCGCGCCGTTGCCGCACGCGAGGTCCAACACTCGCTTCCCGGCCACGTCGCCGAGCACGCGGAGCACCGTGGGGTTGATGAGCGCGCGGTGCCACAGGTCGCCCTCGTCGCCCTGCTTGGCGTCAAAGTACTCGGCGATCCCCTCCCAGGTCATCACGTGGTCCGCCATGGCGCCCTCCCGCGAGTTATCGCCGCTACCCACCCTGCCGGAGCGTTTGCTCAAAGAGCGCGCGCAGCAAGTCCGAGAGCACAAATACGACCACACCCAGCACCGCCACCAGGTTCGTCCAGGCGAGCGCCCGTCCTGCGCACGCCCACCACGGTGCGGGCCCCACTGACGACGCCGCTTCCGCCATCGGCGGCCGGCTTCCGCGCAGCCGGCTGTGCGCCAGGAAAAACATCCACAAGCTGAGCGCCACCTTCGCGGCGAGCACGCCGACGTACACCGCTCCGATGCGCGGCGTCGTGAGCCGGTCAAACGCCAGCACCGCGCCCGTGAGCACCAGGACGAGGATGGCCGTATCCACCGCGGCGCGGAACTCCTGCCGAGCGCGGCGCTGCACCGCCTCGCCCTCGGCGCCCTCGGCGCGCGCGGCGGGACGCAGCACGATCAGGTAGAAGATGCTGCCACCGACCCACACCACCGCCGCCAGCAGGTGGAGCCACCGCACGACGAGCAGGAACCCCTCGCCGACGGTCACCTCTCCAGCCCCCGGCGAAGCCGCAGGACCGTCACCGTACATGCGCCCAAGGCGCGGAAGTCAACCAATAAGCACGTCGTCACGCCTATCAGGGTATCACGGCGACGCCCTCACAATCCCCACCCTCAGTAGCCGGTGTAACCAACAAAAGGGTACTCCGAGGGGTTGCGAACCCCTCGGAGTACCCATCATCCCCGCTCCCGCGCCTGCTCCTCCTGGATGAGCTGCCGCCCGGCCTCCAGCGCCCGCGCGCGCACCGCCTCGCTCGAGCCCTTCCGCGTCTCCAGGTAGCGGCGCAGCGCCTCCTCCGGCGTCAGGCTGGAGGCGGGCATGCCGAGCCGGGGCCGCTGGTCGCGCGCCACGTCCCGCGCGATGGCGGCCACGTGGTGCGCCGACGCCAACGCCTGCCGCACAGCTCGCTCGTCCACGCCGCGCACGGCCGCCTCCGGCCCGGCGATGCGTACGCGCACCACGGCGTCGCGGACGTGCTTCCTGCCGATGGCCTCCAGCACGCGCTGCGTCGGCGATACGTCCTCCGCGTCCAGGGTCACGTCCACCGTCACGAAGCTGCGCGCCTGCACCGCCACGAACTCCCACCTAACCGTTCGTCCTGAGCCACCGTAGGGGCGACCCGGCGGGTCGCCCCTACCAGAAATCTCCACCACGCAGAAGCCCTTCTCCTCCACCTCCTCGCCGAAGTCCACGCGCTGCAGGCTGCCCGCGTACACCACCGGCGGCGCGCCACCGCCGAGGACCTGATGGCGGTGCAGGTGCCCCAGCGCCACGTAATCCACGCCCGGCAGCGCCAGCGCGCTCCGCGTCAGCACGTGGTCACGGCCCAGCGCCATGGACTGCTCCGAGCCGCCCACACCGCCCATCACCGTCACGTGGCCCGCGACGACCGCGGGCAGCGACGGGTCCAGCCGCGCCGCCTCGGCCATCACCAGCTCCGTCAGCCGGTCCTGCACGAACTGCGCCAGCTCCTCCTGCGACTTCCCGCGATGCTCCTCGGCGGCGAGGAACGCGCCGCGCCGCACCCACGGCACGGCGACGATCTGCAGCGGCCCGCTCCGCGTCTCCATCCGGTGCGTCGCCACGCGGTCGGCGACGACGACCTGCGGCACCGCCAAAGTGGGAAAAATGTCCAGCGCGGTGGCCCGCCCCAGGCTGTGGGGCTGGTCGTGGTTGCCGACGAGCAGGAACACGGGGATGCCCGCCTGCGCCAGCCTCGCCACGCGCCGCGCGAACTCGCGCTGCTGCGTCTGCGAGGGGTCGCGGCTCTTGTACGCGTCGCCGCAGAACAGCGCCAGGTCAACGCGGCGCTCCACGGCGTACGCGACGACCTGGTCCAGCGCGGCGAGGAAGTCCAGCAGCCGCGTGGAGAGGCCGCTGTACGTGCGGAGTCGCTGCTCCGGCGACAGCTCCGGCGCGAAGTGCGCGGGCAACGCGGCCACGTCGGCCTCCGTGGCGGGCCGCCCGTAGCTCTCCACGCCAATGTGGACGTCCGCGAAGTGAAGGATGCGCATGGGGGTATTGTAGGGGACGCCGAGCCTAAAATGCCGTTCGTCCTGAGCCTGTCGAAGGATGAATAGCAGGGATTACGCCAGAGGGTCGTGACCCTCTGGACTCCCGAACACTACCAGTGCTTGCGCAAAGTCACGCTGCGCCTGCGCAAACCAGTCGCGAGAGCGGTCAACCACCGTTAGCCTCCCGCGCGTTTTTCCGCGCTTCCTCGAGACGTTGGTCTTCCTGTTCTCGCAGGGCGATGAACTCAGCAAGCATGGGTTGCAACTCGCGCGCGGACTCCAGCGAGATGCTTCCTTCGTCCCAATGCCCGTAGCTGTATCGGCTCCGAGCACCAAAGATGTACCGCAGCGCAAGCCAGCACCGCTTCGGGAAGCCGTGTAGCTGGTTGAGCTGCACGCTTATGTAAAGCTCCGCGTCGTCGTCGTCCCACTCGTCAAGAATAAACTCCATCTGGTGGGACGGATCCTGGCATTCGCATAACGTTGAGAGTCGCCTGCGTGGCTCGGTCGTGGTCATCACCTCTCCTCTCTCCCACCGGGACGGCCCGCACCCTCGCCCTCTCCCAGAAGGAGAGGGGAAAAACCTCACCCCTCCAGCCGCTCCGCCAGCACGCGCTCCAAGTCCGCGATGGGCACGCGCGTCTGCTCCATGCTGTCGCGCTCCCGCACCGTCACCTGCTTGTCCTCCAGCGACTGGAAGTCCACCGTCACGCACAGCGGCGCGCCCAGCTCGTCAAACCGCCGGTACCGCCGCCCGATGCTCTGCGCGTCGTCGTACTCCACCGGCCAGCGGCCCCTGCGGCGGAGCGCCTGGTGCACCTCGCGGGCCAGCGGCACGAGCTGCTCGTGGCGGCTCAAGGGCAGCACGGCGGCCTTGATGGGCGCGATGCTCGGGTGCAGTCGCAGCACCGTCCGCTTCTCGCCCTTGACCTCTTCCTCGTCGTAGGCGTCCACCAGGAACGCCAGCATGGCGCGGTCGGCGCCCGCGGCGGGCTCCACCACGTACGGGATGACGTGCTCCTTCGTGTCCTCGTCAAAGAAGCTCAGGTCCTGGCCGCTGAACTTCGCGTGCTGCTTCAGGTCGTAGTCCGTCCGGTTGGCGATGCCCTCCAGCTCCGCCCAACCCCACGGGAAGCGGTACTCCACGTCCGAGGTGGCCTTGGAGTAGTGCGAAAGCTCCGCCTTCTCGTGGGCGCGGACGCGCAGGTTCTCCTTGCGGATGCCGTGGCGGACGTACCAGTCAAAGCGCTCGTTGATCCAGTAGTCGTGCCACCGCTCGTCGTCGCCCGGCTTGACGAAGAACTCCATCTCCATCTGCTCAAACTCGCGCGTGCGGAAGGTGAAGTTGCCCGGCGTGATCTCGTTGCGGAACGACTTCCCCATCTGCGCGATGCCGAAGGGCAGCTTGCGCCGCGTGGCCGTGACGACGTTCCTGAAGTTGACGAACATGCCCTGCGCGGTCTCGGGCCGCAGGTACACCTCCAGCGCCGTCGCGCGGATGGGCCCCAGGAACGTGGCGAGCATCAGGTTCGCGGGCTTCGGCTCCGAGAGCGCGCCGCCGCACGCGGGGCAGGGCGTCTGCGCCTTGCCCGCCGCATCCGCGCCGAGCGCGCGCATGAAGGCGAGGAAGAGGTCGTCGGGGGCGTCAAAGTCGGCGGTGACCTCGGTGAGCGCCGCGACGACGGCCTGCGGGCGCTGGACGAGGCCCAGGTTCGGCGCGGACTTCTTGCCGTCGCCGTCGGCCCAGCGCTGCAAATCCCGCTGAGCGTTGCCGCTCGTGTTCCGGAGGCGCCGCCGCAGCGACAGCCACCACTCGCTCTCCCACAGCATCCCCGGCACGTGGTCGGCGCGCCAGTTGCGGCCGCAGCCGGGGCAGTTGGCGTACGGGTCGCTGAAGCTGGCGAGGTGGCCGCTGGCCTCCCATGTCTTGGGGTGCATGATGAGCGCGCAGTCCAGGCCGACCACGTCGTCGCGCCGCAGCACCATGTCGCGCCACCAGGCGTCCTTGACGTTGCGCTTCATCTCCACGCCTGCGGGGCCGTAGTCCCACGCGTTGGCGAGGCCGCCGTAGATCTCGCTCCCAGGGAAGATGATTCCGCGCCGCTTGCACAGCGAGACGATGGTTTCCATGCTGACCGACTCAATGCCGCGGGCCATACGTTCCTGCCTCCGGACCGGCCTGGCTGGCCGGGCCTTACGAAATCTGTACGAGCAAGCGTAGCGCAGGCCATGATGACATGCAACGGTACGTAGGGGCGAGGCATGCCTCGCCCCTACGTACCGTTGCCACCAGGTAGGCAAACGGCGGCGCGGGCGGCCTACAGCCCCTTGAGGAACGGGTTCCACCGCCGCTCGTCGCCGATGGTGGTGGCCGGGCCGTGGCCGGGGAAGACGCGCGTGGCGTCCGGCAGCGCCAGGAGCACGTCGCAGATGCTCGCCAGCTCCTGCCGCTGGTCGCCGCCCGCGAAGTCCGTGCGCCCGATGCTCATCCGGAACAGCGTGTCGCCGGTGAAGATCAGTCCGTCGCCGGGGAACGGGACGTAGAAGCAGATGCTCCCTGGCGTGTGGCCCGGCGTGTGGAGGACATGGACTTCCACGTCGCCGACGGTCAGGATCTCGCCGCCGTGCAGGACGCGCTCCGGCTGCGGCGGGTCCTGATAGCCGGAGAACACCTCGCGCAGCGCTTCGCCTCGGCCGAGGGCGGGGACGTCGGCGGCGTGGAGGGCGTAGGCGGGCGGCGTGGGGCCGCCGGAGGCGGCCCGGCCGTCCTTCCGGGGCGGACGGGAGGCTGACGAGGAAGGAAGGACGGCCGCGGCGCGGAGCGCCGCCACGCCGCCCACGTGGTCGTAGTGCGCGTGCGTGCTGACCACCGCAACCGCGCGCAACCCCAGCACCGCCAGCTCGCGCGCGACGCGCTCCCCCTCCGCGCCTGCGTCCACCACCAGCGCCTCGCCCGACTCCTCGGAGCCGACCACGTAGCAGTTCGTGCTCAGCGGGCCGACAACGAACGTCTTCAGCAACATGGCGGAAGTATAACAGCCGCAAATGCCTCTCTTACGAGAGGTGGCGGACATCCCCGCTTTCCGCCAACAGCCACCTTCGCCGCTCGTGCGCCTTGCTATACTGAAACACGGCTGTTCACGGCACATCATCCGTTGAAGTGAGTATCTCATGGCGCTCTTCACCGCCTCGGACCTTGGCATCCAGTACGGCGCAGACAGCATCTTCTCCGGCGTGAGCCTGGAAATCCAGGAGGGTGCGCACATCGGCCTTCTTGGCGCGAACGGCGCCGGCAAGACCTCCCTGCTCCGTGTTCTGGCTGGCGAGCTTGAACCCTCATCCGGTGAAGTCCATCGCGCCAAAAGCACCCGCATCGGTTACGTGCCCCAAATCCCCGTGCTGACCAGCGGTGGCGCCCTGTACGACGAGATCATGGGGGCTTTTGACGAGGTCCGCCTTCTTGAAGAGGAGTTGGCGGCCAGTGCCCACGCCATCCAGGAAGCGGCGCCCTCGGAACGCGCTCGCGCCGAGGGGCGCTATGCAGCCCTCCTGGAACGGTACGAGGCTTTCATTGTCCAGGACCCGGAAAACGCCGTTCAGCGCGCCGCCGCCGGCCTTGGGCTCAACGCCCAGGCGCTCACCACGCCCGCCTCCGCAGCCAGCGGCGGCGAGCGGACGCGGGCTGCGCTCGCCCGCGCCCTTCTGGCTCAACCGGATATCTTGCTGCTGGACGAGCCGACCAATCACCTGGACTTGCAAGGACTGGCGTGGCTGGACGGCTTCCTGGCCGCCTACCCGCACGCCCTCGTCGTCGTTTCCCACGACCGCTATTTCCTGGATAAAGTGGCCGCGCAGACGTGGGAGATGGAGAACGGACGCCTGCGCGCCTACCCCGGCAACTACTCCAGGTACCGGGTTCTCAAGGCGGAACAGACCCTCCGCCAGCAGCGAAGTTATGACAAGCAGCAAGCCCACATCGCCAAGGAGGAGGATTTCATCCGCCGCTACCGGGCCGGACAGCGCGCGCGGGAAGCGCGAGGCCGCGCTACCCGGCTGGCGCGCCTGGAACGGGTGGCGGGTCCGCAGCGGGAGTCCACGGTCGCCATGCCGACCATTGCCGCCAGCCACACAGCGCAGGTCGTGTTCGCCACGCGCGATCTTCACGTCGGCGTTGCGACCGACGAGGGTCCTCGGCCTCTGCTCACGGTGCCGGACATGAAGGTGGAGCGTGGCGCGCGCATCGGCATCATCGGAGAAAATGGAGCGGGCAAAACAACGCTGCTCCGCACTCTTTTGGGGTTGCAGGCGCCACTCGTGGGCAGGGCCACCGTGGGCAACGGAGTGAACGTCGGCTATTACCGCCAAGGGCTGGAGGACTTGCCTGCAAACGCCACGGTACTGGACGCGTTCCTCCAGGCGGCGGAGACGCCCATGGGGGAGGCGCGCTCGTACTTGGCCCGTTTCCTGTTCCGGGGCGACGACGTTGACCGTCGCGTGGGGCAGTGCAGCGGCGGCGAGCGGGCGCGCCTGGCGCTGGCCCGCCTGCTCGTTACCCAGCCCAACGCGCTCCTGATGGACGAGCCTACCAACCACTTGGACATCCCCAGCCGGGAGGCGCTGGAGGAAGTGCTCCAGGCCTACGACGGCACGCTGCTCTGTGTGTCCCATGACCGCCGATTCGTCTCGCTGCTGGCGGATCAACTTTGGGTGGCGCGAAACGGCCAGGTTGAGGTGTTCAGCGGCACGTTTGACGAGTGGCAGGCAGCGGAAGAGGAGGCGGAGAAGCAGCGCGAGGCGATGAGCAAAGCCGCCCGGACGCCACGCCCTCCCCGGCTCGCGCGCCTACCCGGACCCTTGGCGGCTGGGACCAGGCCGGTCCTCAAAACCGCTAACGTTGACCACGAAAAGCTCATCAGCGAGCTGGAGGCGCGCCTGCGCACGCTGGAGCAACAGTTGCAATCGGCCGCGGAGCGAAACGCCTTCGCCGAAGTGGCCAGCCTCGGCCGCGAACACGCCGACACGCAGGTCGCACTCGACCAGGCATGGGAGGCGTGGCGAGCAAGCGCAGGCGAGTAATACCACTCTACTTGCAGGCTGCATTCGTTGAGTCTCCAGTTCAGCCAACTAAGGGTCTCTCCGAACACGCTCTCGAACGTCGAAGACTAATACCAGTCCTGTAAGAAAGTGGCTCCGGCGCAACCATGCCATTCTGAGGGAGCGAAGCGACCGAGGAATCTCACCACGTTGCGCTGCCCGCCCAGATACCTTCGGAGATTCCTCACTGTGGCCAGAATGGCGCGAACAACGGTATTCTCTCTACTTTGAAGTCTCCAACTGCATAACTCCGATTGGTACAAGGCGAGACAAAAGCGCCTCGGTTGCGCCTGACTGCCAGGCGATGTACCATCCCAGGAACCCGCTTGCGGTAAGAGGATGGTATGCAGCTCGCCTCACGTCTAAGGCAATGGCCTCGAAAAGTGTTCCACGGCTGGTGGATCCTGGCCGCCGCTACGGGGTTCAATTTCTTTGGGCACGGTCTCCATACGAACGGCTTCCCCAATTATTTCTTGCCGCTCACCAAAGACCTCGGTCTCAGCCGGGTCCGCACCTCCATCGTGTTTTCGGCAACGCGGCTTGAGAGCGGCGTTGAGGGCCCCTTCGTCGGCTGGGCCATCGACAAGTTTGGACCCCGGCCCGTCATGCTGGCTGGAGTCGCCCTGGCGGTAGGCGGATACATCCTCATAGGCACCGTCGTGCACGGCTTCTGGAGCCTCTTGGTAGTCTACGTTTTCGTCCTCTCCCTTGGAGTCAGCGCGGGGTTTTTCCCCCCGATCTCAGCCGCCATCAACCAGTGGTTCGTCCGCCGGCGCGGGGCGGCCAACGGGACTTTGGTCGGAGGCTTTCGCCTGGGGGGAGTGGTATTCGCGCCGCTCACCGCGTTCATGGTCATTCACTTTGGGTGGCACACTGCCGCCATTGCAACGGGCGCCATCATGCTGGTGGCGTTGCTGCCCCTCTGCTTCGTCATTCGCCCCTCGCCTGAAAGCATGGGTCTGCTGCCGGATGGAGACCAACCCGGTCGCGATCTCTCTGCCCACGGTGCGGCAGCCGTGAGCAGGAGCGTTCGAACTACCGTGGACTTCAGCGTCGACCAAGCTCTGAGAACGCCCACCTTTTGGCTCTACACTCTGGCCAATGGGCTCAAGATGCTCGCCTCTGGGTCCATCATGGTCCACATGATCCCCATGCTGGTGTGGAAGGGTATAGACCAGCAAGCTGCGGCAACCATGTTTGGCCTCACCTCCCTGGTGGCATTGCCCTTTTCCCTGCTGTGGGGCTCCTTTGCAGACCGCTGGCCGGCGCATCGCGTTTACGCCGTTTCCGTCGCTTTTAGCGCTGTAGGGTTGGCCGTCATTACGTGGAGCACTGCCCCGTGGCACCTTTACTTCTTCGTCCTCTGCTGGGGCATTGCCGAGGGAGCAGTCCCGGTGATGATAACCATCACGGGCGACTTTTTTGGGCGCAAGAGCTTTGCTACGTTACGCGGCGTCCAGAGCTCAATTTTTGCGTTGCTGGGGTTTGCGACCCCCGTGGTCGCCGGCCTGGTCTACGACCGAACCAACAGTTATCTAGGGGCCCTCGTTCCGGCGTTACTGGGCACGGTTGCCTCTTTGCCGATCTACTTCTTCCTGCCGCGGCCTCGTCTGCCCGTAGCTGCTCCGAGTCCAACACCGCCGCAAGGTCCGCCGGAACCCAGCCAGTAGCAGCGCCCCTGTTCCGCGCAGGCTGCTTCAGCTATCCTCACTCCGCCCTGAGGGATAGCGGGGGCAAGACACGACGGGTGATACTGAAACCGCGAGGAAATGCAGGCGCACGGTACGGAGTACGCCCAGCCACCTCCGGACTCAAACCGAGGCGGAGCGAAAGGCCCTCCTGGAATTGGTCAGCCTGAACCGGGTACATGCGATGGAGGAAGCTTCCCATGATCAAGTTCGGCATCCAGCAGCCGTCCCACACGTTCCCCCAAAAGCCGCCTCGCGGAGAGCGCCCGACGGAAGGCCACGCCATCTTCCAGAACGTCCAGCGCGTCGCCCAAGAGGCCGAGCGCGTCGGCTTTGACTCGTTCTGGATCATGGACCACTTCATCCAGATACCCATCGTGGGCAGCCCCGATGAGCCGATCCTGGAGCCGTGGATAACCCTTGCCGCGCTGGCCGCCACCACCAGCAAAATCCGGCTCGGCACCATGGTCACCGGCACGCCATACCGCAACCCCGCGCTCCTTGCCAAGATGGCCGCAACCGTGGACGTGGTGAGCAACGGCAGGCTGTTCATGGGCATCGGCGCCGGGTGGTACGAGCGCGAGTTCAACGCCTACGGCTGGACGTTCCCGCCGCTCGGCGAACGCATGAAACGACTGGAAGAGGCCATCCAGGTCATCACTGCCATGTGGACGCGCAACGCCCCGTCGTTTCAGGGGCGCTACTACACCATCAAGGACGCCATCTGCGAGCCGCGCCCCGTCCAGCAACCCCGCCCGCCCATCCTCATCGGCGGCGGAGGCGAGCAGGTGACGCTCCGCCTCGTGGCCCGCTACGCTGAGGCCAGCAACATCTTCGGCGGGCCCAGCGACGTCCGCAAGAAGTACGCCATCCTCGGGCGCCACTGCCAGGCCGTGGGCCGCGACCCCTCCACCGTGCTCAAGACCCGCCTCGGCCAGATGCTCATCGCCCGCAACGAGACGGAGCTGACCCGCAAGCTGGCCCGCTACTTCCCCGGCGGCCTCGGCGACGACCCCGGCTGGAGCGTCATCGCGGGAACGCCCGACCAGTGCATTGAGCGCTGCCAGGCGCTCCTTGACGCCGGCGTGGAGTACCCCATCTTCAGCTTCCCGGACGCCGAGACGCTGGAGCCGCTGCACCTCTTCGCCAAGGAGGTTGTCCCCGCCCTGGAGGGGTGACAAAACGCCTCCTTCTTTGTTGCTAGGCCTCTGTTGAACCGTAGGGGCGGGCCGTAGTGGTCGGCTTGAAAACCCGCCCCTACGCGTCTTTTTGCAGACCCCACCCCAGCTCCCCCTACAGGGGGGGTCACTAAGGCGTCGTCGCCCGCTGCCCGTGCCTCCGTCCAGCCCTGTAGGCCCAGTACGACAGTCCGCCGACAACGCCCACCGCGACCACGATGATAATGACCAGGCCCACAATCTCGGCGACCGACCAGCCTTGCTCTTCCGTGAGCGACAGGCTCATGCGCGCCGTCGGTTTGCTCGGCGGCTTGGCCCCGGCGAGCGGCGGCGTCCCCTCGCGCACCTCGCGGCTCCGCACCTCGCCCTCGCTCGCCAGCGTCGCCAGCGCCAGGTCAAAGTCCACGGGGAACACCCGCATCACGATTTCTGCTTGCTTCTCCCCGTCTCGCTCGGAGATGAAGACGCTGTCCACGATCCCCTTTTGGCTCGCAACGAACACCTTGACCCGCTCCACCGTGCGCGCCGCGTCATCTACCTCCAAGCCCAGCGCCGCCGACGGCGCGTCCCCAGACGCCTCTTCCGGCGGCGCGAGCGTCACCGTGATCGTCGCTAGGTCAACCCGGCGCTCCAGGAAGTTGAGCTGCCCCTGGGACCGCTCAATGTCCGCGCGTATCCGCGTCAGCTCCCGCTCAATCGTCAAGATGTCCGTGACGCTCTGCGCCCGCTGCAGCAACGTAAGCAGACTCTGCTCCTGCCGCTGCCCCGTTTGCAGCCGCGCCTTCAGGTCAATGAACTGCTCCGTCACGTCCTGCGAGCCGATGTTCTGGCTGAGCACAATGCCCAGCGCGGAGATGTGGTCCATCGCCGCAAAGAACCGGTCCTGCGTCACGCGGACGGTCACCGTGGCCCGCTGCTGCTGCGCGTCGCCGGAGCTGGACAGGTTCTCCACGAAGCCGCCCAGGTTCTGCGCCGTCGTCCGCACCTCGGTCAGCGCCTTGGAAACGTCTGCCACCTCCACCACCATGGACGCCGTCGAGATCACTTTCCGGTCTGCAACGTCCAGTCGGCCCGAGGCCATGCCTGCGCCGCCCTGAGGCGACGGCGCTGTAGCGGAAGGGGGTGCGCTTGGCGCAGCAAATATGGGTGCTCCTGCTGGGGCTGGCATCGGCGCAGGCACCCCAATCCCCTTAGTCGCCGTTGCTTGCCCGCCTTCCATCAGAAAGCCCCCATCCCTTGCCGGAGAACTGCTAGCCACTTCGTCATTGGCGCACGCCACGAGCAGCACCAGCAGCAACAACACGCCGGCAACCATCACGAGCTTTTTCATAGACGCCTCCTCAAGACTGCTACCTAGTAGAACGCACAAGCCCTGGCAATTGTTTGCTCTCAGCCCCCTAATTGCCGTGCGGCTGACTGAGAACGCCTAACGACACAACGGCGACGGCCTGGACCCACGCCTTCATGCCGTTCGCTTCAGGGATGCGCGCATCCTGTTTTGCAATGCCAGTGCTACAAGAAAGTGGCGCCGACGCAACCATGCCATTCTGAGGGAGCCCATTCGCTTCGCTCAGGGTAAACTCCGCGACCGAGGAATCTCCCCACGTATCGTCCCCGCCCGCGTATCCGCGAACGGCTCCAGCCGCCGCTAGTCGTACCACGACGGTGCTGTCGCCCGACTCCGTGGTGGTGCGTGATCGTCCCACCCTGCCCTACCTCCAACCTCTCCCCTCTCCAAGTTATTGGAAAGGGGCTGGGGGTGAGGCCGTCTACCCTTGGTCAAACACCGCCTTCGCCACACCGAGCGCGTTCAGCGCCGCCGGAAGGCCGCCGTACGCCGCCGTGTGCGTCAGCACCTCCACCACCTCCTGTTTGCTCAGGCCCACGTTGAGCGCCCCCCGGATGTGCACCCGGAGCTGCGCTTCCCGCCCAAGCACCGTCAGCACGGACAGCGTGCAGACCGCCCTCTGCTTCAGGTCAAGCCCGGGGCGGTAGTACACCTCGCCGAACAGGTAGGCGTACACCACGTCAATGAACTCAGGGGCAAGCTCCTGCGCCGCCGGCACCGACCCGGTCGGCTGCGCGCCCCACAGCTTACGCCGCATCTCCGCCGCCTTCTGCCGCCGCTCCTCCATGGACGCCGGCCTGGGCGCCGCCAACTCCTTGGGCGCGGCGGCCTCCCACTCGGGCCGCTGCTTGAACACCTCGCGCGCGACTTCTATGCCGCCAAGCGCCGCAGGCACGCCCGCGTAGAAGCTCACGTGCACCATCACCTCCAGCACTTGCGCCGGCGTGATGCCGCTCCGCAGCGCGTTGGCCGTGTGCCCGCGAAGCTGCGCGGGCCGCACCAGCGCCGTCAGCGCCGAGACGGTCGCCAGGCAACGATACGGCACCTCAAGCTCGGGCCTCGCCCACACGCCCCCGTACCACAGCTCGGTCACGATGTCGCCGAACCCCGGCACCGACTGTATCCCGCCGCCGGTTGCAGGCGTCGGGAGCGTGCCTCCCGCCAGCCGGGTGCGCACCGCCCGCGCCCGCTCCTTCAAGTCCTCCCAGGTCGCGCGTTTGACTGTAGTCATCCTGCCCCCCTTTTCCAGTTGATGGCCCATGATAGCGGAACCGGGCAGGCGCTGCCTCCCACACCGCATTCTTCCATCCGCCACTTACCCACAGCAGGTCGTCAGCGAAACCTCGTGCCATCCCCCTCAGAGCCACCCTCCCATCATCCGTCTAAGCCATGAGCCCAGAGGCCGCCGACCCGCCTCGGGCCTTGGTCATTCCAATCTCACGCACCCAACTATTCCCTCCCCCGTCGAGCGACAACGGGAATCGCCGCGAGTGAATCCCTTGCGAAGCCTCTCACACGTACTGCCCAGCGCAGTAGCCGGAAGCCCAGGCCCACTGGAAGTTGTACCCACCGAGCGGCCCCGTCACGTCCACCGCTTCGCCAATGAAAAAGAGTCCGGGCGCCTTTACGGCCTCCATCGTCTTGGACGAGAGGCCGGTGGTGTCCACGCCGCCAAGAGTGACCTCCGCCGTCCGGTAGCCCTCCGTCCCATCGGGCGAGATGCGCCAGTCCTTCAACGTGTCAACAGCGGCGCTAAGGTCCTTGCTGGAAAGCTGGGCCATGGCCCGGTTGGGCAGCCCTGTCTCGCACATCGCCTCCACGAAGCGCCTGGGGAGCAACGCCGAGAGGATAGTCTGCAGCTCCGCCCTTGGCCTGGCGGTCTGCTGCTCCTTCAGATGGGCAAGCAGGTCAAAGCCTGGGAGCAGATCAAGATGGACCTCCGCGGCCTCTTGCCAGTGGGATGAGACCTGGAGAATCGCTGGCCCGCTCATGCCCTTGTGGGTGAAGAGCAGGTTCTCCGCAAAGCTGGCGCCCACGCAGCTCGCGATGCAAGGGATAGAGACTCCGGCCAGGCGTCTGCACAACGCGAGATCCTGGCCGCCACAGGTGAACGGGACCAGTGCAGGCCGGGTCTGCGTAACCTTGAGCCCAAACTGCTGGGCAGCCACGTAGGCGAAGCCGGTCGCGCCCATTTGAGGGATGGAGAGCCCTCCAGTGGCCACCACCAGCGAGTCGGCGGCAACAGCCCCAAGGTCCGTCTCTATCAGGAAACCGTCGCCGCCCCGGATGCTGACGACCTTGCACTGCAAGCGAACCGTCACCTTGGCCGCTTCGGCTTCGTCCAGCAACATCCGAACAATCTCCGTCGCGGAACCGTCGCAGAAGAGCTGTCCCAGCTTCTTTTCGTGGTAGGCAATGCCATGCTTTTCCACCAGCGCGATGAAGTCCTGCGGCGTATACCGCGTCATGGCCGAGACGCAGAAGGCCCTGTTCTCCGACTGATAGCAATCGGGCGTGGCGTACAGGTTGGTGAAGTTGCAGCGCCCGCCGCCGGAGATGAGGACCTTTTTGCCGGCCTTGTTGGCGCGCTCCAGCACCAGCACGCGGCGCCCTCGCTTACCGGCTCCAATGGCGCACATGAGGCCCGCCGCCCCGGCGCCAACGATCACCACGTCATACCGCTCAACGCCAGGGTCGCCACGACGCGAAGGTGATGTGGCTGCAGCGAGATCATGCGCCGCTGGATCAAAAGTGTTCATGGCACACCCAAGCTTAGCACTGGTCGGAGCCCCAGCGTATGTCCAGGAACATTCACTCCAGGATCTTTCAATTCTGCCATGCTGAACGGAGCGAAGCATCTCTCCTGGCTCCAAAGCCTCCACCTGACGCGCGATGATTCCAGATGTCCGCTGTTTCGTCGGCCCCAGGATGCCTTAGTTGCTGAGAACTGCAAGGCCCTGACACTCTCCCTGAGGCCTGGCCTTTTTGAGGTTCGCCGGCTTCTTATACCAGCTCTGTTAGAAAGTGGTGCGAACCCAACCATGCCATTCTGAGGGAGCGGAGCGACCGAGGCCTGCCCTCGACCCTGAGCGCACCGAAGGGGAAGGGAATCTCTTCACAGTACGTTACCCCCCCTGATACCTGCGGAGATTCTTCGCGGAGTTTACCTTGAGAGTCGGTGAACCAATGCCGACGTCCGCGTCGCCGCTCAGATAATGGGATCCCTCCCCGACGCGGAGAGGGATTGAGGGAGAAGTGGAGGGTGTAGCCGACGGGGAAAGGTCAGCCCATCGTCCTAGCCCCTTGCCCCTCCTCGAAAAGTCCAGTCTCTGGAATCTGCGCAATCTACGGATTGTCTCTCCACCCTGCCATCCGCCTCTTACCCAAAGCACCTCGTCAAGCGTAACCTTGAGTCATGGCCCTTCAAAGTGCGCCCTCCCACTGCTTGCGGAAGCCACCAGCCCACGAGTCGCTGGCGCGCCTCAGGGCCTTGGTCATTCCGTGTGCCGTTCCGCGCCCACCTCTCGTCATTCCGAGCACCTCCCTTGTCATTCCGAGCGGAGCTCGGGATCTCCCTCCATCCCTTGCTGAGCAACAGCCCGCGCGAGGAAACAGATCACTCGCCAGGAGCCTGCGCTTAGCAACCAGAGCGAGTCCAAAATAGGCAATTCTTGGGAGCGCGCGCAAACGCACCGGACCCGTCACGGCCAGCTATCCATATCCAAGACCGCAACGAAAACAACTCCTGCCAAAGCTGGACAACACAAAAAGACAAAGCCATCAACGTCCGCCTCTCCGTCTTTCCCCGAAGGATGGAAAGGACGCGCGCAGCACGCGCCGCCGTCCCTCTAGGTCGGTGTTGCGCATGGTCCATGGCGCTCCAGAGGCGATCCTTGCCCCGGAGCACAAGGAAACCCGCCGGATGCCTCCGGCGGGTTTCCTACAAGGCTCCCTACGCTGCTACTTGAGCCGAGGTCGCCCCGCCGCGCTCCGGCGGTACGCCTCCATACAGCGCTGCCGTTCCTGCGGATCCAGCGTCGCCAGGAACGCCGTCCAGATGGACTCCCACGCGCCATGCTCCTGCCAGTCTAGGAACCGGCGGTGGCGCGTGGCTCGGCTGGCGTACTGAGGCGGCGCGTCACGCCAGCGCCACCCGTTGCGCACCACGTGCAAGATCCCATTGAGCACCTGTCGGTCGTCCGCCCGTGGCCGTCCGACGCCCTTCCCTCCAGGCATCACCGGACGAATGTGCTCCCACTGCGCGTCAGTCAGCTCTTGACCGGCTACCGGTTCGCTGCGGGCGACGGCTTCTCGCTCGACTACGTCAGGCATTTCGTCGCACTTGCTCCTGCCTACAAGATGGTGGGCCGCCCTCACCGGCGATGTCCTTGGAAAGAAGCGTCATTTAGCGTACCGCCCTTGCTTGCCGCAAGCAAGCCCGAACCTTAGGGTGAAAGCGCTTGCAAAAGACGCGGGGCCTGCAGTTGAGATCTGCAGGCCCCGCTCGCCTTGTCGAATCCTTGGTTTCGGCTAGGCCTTGGCTAGCTCCTGCTTGTGCTTGGCCCAGACGTCGGGCCCAATGCCGGTGCCGTCGTTGGACTCAAACGGTCCAACCAAGCCCATCTCCTTGCTCATCTCGCGGAGGGCGGGCAGGACCTCGGAGCCCATCAGCCGGAAGCTGCGCATCTGGTCGTCGTGGGTCATGGCACCGTCGCCATCCCAAATGTAGAGCGTGCCCGGGCGCAGAAGCCCCAACACATGGCGGAGCTTGGCCAGGACCGTCTTCGGCGTGCCGGAGACGATGCTGTACTGCTCAACCTGGGTCTCGTAGGGGGCGCGGAAGGTGGAGGCGGTGCTGGCCGCGCCGCCGGTGCGGGCGCCAAGCAGCGCCGCCTGGCGCTTGCGCGAGTCAGCAGACGAAAGCCCCGGCAGACCGGTGAACAGCGGCGCCGCAGCGGTGTTCCCCGCGATGAACGGGTTCTCCGCGCCGCTAATGTAGCGACGGCCTACCTGGTCGGCCAACTCCTCGGTCTCATCCGCGTGGACCTTGAACAGGTAACCAAGGTTCTGCGAGCCGGCCTTGTAGCCGAACTCCTGCGCGCACTCAAAGTAGTAGTCAAACATCTCTTTGGTAGGCCCCAGCAAGGTCGCAAGCATCACGTACGGATAGTGGTGCTGCGCCGCCCAGCGCACAGTCTCCTTGCTGGCGACGCCGGGGATCATCGCAGGCGGGTGCGGCCTCTGGAACGGCATGGACCAGGGATTCACGTACCGGTACTGGTAGTGCTTCCCTTCCCACCGGAAGGGGCCCGGCGTGGTCCACGTCTTGACGATGAAGTCGTGGGCCTCCTCGTACCGCTCGCGGTTGTACGCGGACGGCGCGTTGTGCGCCACGCTCTCCGACGGCGCCCCGCGCACCCAGCCGCTCACCAGCCGCCCGTGAGAGATCATGTCAATCATGGCAAGCTGCTCGGCCAGCCACAGCGGGTCGTCCCAAATCGGCAGTACGTTCCCCAGGATGCACAGCTTGGCCCGCTTGGTCTGGCGGGCCAGGATGGCGACGCCGACGTTCGTCACCCCCTGCATGCAGAACGCCGTGCTGTGGTGCTCGTTGAACATCAGCCCGTCAAACCCGATCTCCTCGGCGTACAGCTTTTCGTCCAGGTATCGGTTATAGAGCTGGCGTCCAACCTCCGGGTCGTAGAGCTTGTTGCTAACATCCAGGCGAATGGTTCCCAGGTATCCCTGCGTGGCGTCCTGCCAGGGCTGCTCGGTGAAGTGCCCGATGAACATCCCTTGCCCTCCTCGCTGGCTGTGCCTTTACGCATGGCTTTCTGCTGGACAGAGTAACGGCAATCTTGACGCAAGCTCGTAGCGCCGTCAAGAGGGATAACGAGACAGCATGGGTATGAGGTTGGGCTGTGGAGCCACGCAGCCCAACCTCCCAAGGACCGCAGCCGTGAACTCGCCTGGCGTTTGATTTCCGTGGCGTGTCCCTGCGCCGCTATCCTCTCAAGGGAGCGACCGACTTCATCTTGGCCCAGGCCTCCTGGTCAAAGCCCGTGCCGTCGTTCACCTCGTACGGGCTGAGCAAACCAAGCTCCTTCCCCATCTCCTTGGCGGCGGGGATCACTTCCTCCCCCATGAGGCGCAGGCTCCGCACCTGGTCATCGTGGGACATGGCGCCATCCCCGTCCCAGAAGAAGATGGTCCCCGGCCGGAGGTACTCCAGGATGTGACGGACCTTGGGAATGACGGTCTTTGGCGTTCCAGAGATGATGGTGTAGTCGCTAAGCTGATCGTCGTAGGTGCGGAAGCGCGCCCCCTGGCGCCCTCTGGGGCCGAAGGCCGCCGCGCCCAGCTGCGCGGCGCTGCGAGGTCTCATTCCGGGGAGCACGGTGAGCCAGGGCTTCACGGTGCCCTCGTTGCCGGCCAAAAATGGGTTACTAATGCCTTCAATGTACTTGCGCCCGACCTCGTGCGCCTGCTCTTCGGTCTCCTCCACGTGCACCTTGAATAGGTAGCCCAGGTTCTGGGTGCCGGACGTGTACCCCTGTTCGGCGGCGGAGCGGTGGTACAGTTCAAACGCCTCTTTGGTGGCGTCCAGCTTGGTTGCGAGCTGCACGATGGGGAAATGATTCTGAGCGCACCACAGCACCGTGTCCACGCTCACCGTGCTGGGGATCCAGATGGGCGGATGGGGTTTCTGGAACGGCATGGACCAGGGGTTCACGTACCGGTACTGGTAATGCTTCCCTTCCCAGCGGAAGGGCCCCGGAGTCGTCCACGTCTTGATGATGAACTCGTGGGACTCCTGGTGGCGTTCCCGGTTGTAGGCTGGGACGGCGTTGTGGGTGATGCTCTCCCGGCCACCGCCGCGCACCCAGCCAGAGACCAGCCGCCCGTGGGATATCATGTCAATCATGGCAAGCTGCTCGGCCAGCCACAACGGGTCGTCCCAGAGCGGGATGAGGTTGCCCAGGATGGTGATCTTGGCCTTGGTGGTCTGCCTGGCGAGGATGCAGGCCTCCACGTTCGTGACCCCCTGCATGCACCCCGGCAACGAGTGATGCTCGTTGAGCATCAACGCCTCAAACCCAACCTCCTCGGCGAACAGCTTCTCGTCGATGTACCGGTTGTAGAGCCTGCCGCCAATGGCGGGGTCATAAGCCTCGTTGCTGATGGCCAGGTCCGTGATGCCGGTGCCGCCCTTGCTGAAGTCAAGCCTGGGGTCCTGCCAGGGCTGTTCATTGAAGTGACCGATAAGCATCCCGTCCTCCTGCTGACGACGCGCTAAACGAGCCATCGCTTCCCCATCGTGGCGCGTTGCTGCCCAAGTATATCGCAACGTTTGGCTGTGTCAATCTCGGATGCTCGGTGCGTACAAGACGGGAACGGCCATTACCGCAACACTGTGCCAAAATGCAACGATATCCGTCACATGCTAAACAGCAGCCAGGGTTATGGCTGGAAGACCAGACTACCTCTCGCGCCATCGAGATGGGTTCTCACTCGCCGCCCCCGGTCCCTGGGGGAAAGGCGCCCCAGTAAACCACGCCCACCCGGCCCACGGCCCCGGCCAGCTCCGCTATAGTCCGGCCCAGCGCGGGGTGCCGCACCTGCGCCGCAATGTCGGCCAGCGGGACCAGGACGAAGGTGCGCGCCTGCATTCGCGGGTGCGGCACTGCTAGGTCGGGTTCGCTAAGAATGCGGTCGCCGTGCAGCAGTAGGTCAAGGTCTATGACGCGGGGCCCGTTGGGGAACGAGGGTGTCCGCCCCATCTCGCTCTCAATGCGCCGTATCTCCGCCAGAAGCTCTCTGGGGGGCAGGTCGGTCTCTACTCGGCACGCGGCGTTCAGGAACTTGGGCTGCTCGGTGTAGCCCACAGGGTCGGTCTCGTAGATGCGGGACACGGCAACGACCTTAATGCCGCGCTCGTTCATTCGCGTTAAGGCGCTGAGCAGATGCGCGTACCGGTCGCCGAGGTTGGAACCGAGGGCGACGTAGGCGGTCGTCATTTGTAGCCGGACGACGGCAAGCCAAGTGGCATAACCCAAATGGCCTTCTTCACGACAGTTGCGGGGGCCTTCGGCTGCCGCCGCGAAAGACGTCAGTGCCTCGGTAATGCGCGTTGATGTGGTTAATCTCACCCGCGTGGTAGAGGTCATGCTGGACCATAACCTGCATAACCCAGCGGATGTCCCGTGTCTGCCCAGATGATAAGGCGTAACCCGGCTGCCGCAGGCCGGTATCGTCCAGCGCAGCCAAGTGCGCCCGCAGACGGCGGTGGCCTTCGGCCAGCCAGCCCATAATGGCGACTCGCGAGGGCTCATCCGGAAGCCCCAGTACGCCCGATTGCATCTCTTCATGGGTGAACGGCGCACTTGCGTGGCCGGAAGTGGACGAGCGGGGCATAGCGGGGCTGTTCCAGGTTACGCTCCGGTCGCCAAAGGCCTGGTTGTCGTACCGGTATTTGCAGGCTGCAATGTGCCCCACCATGTGGCGGATGGAGCGCTCGTTTCCCGGCGGCAGCCACAGCCAGGCCTCATCGGGCACTGTGCTCAGGTTGGCGAGGAGCGAGTGCTCGCGGTTCTGGTCGTACGCCTGGTCCATGATGAGGAGCAGCTCATTAACTGCGACCTGGCTCATTGAGCGCCTTCCTTTCTCCATCCACGTACAATTGCGTCCGCCACCCGTGCCACGCGGACCATCTCCTTCACGTCATGGACGCGAACGATGTCCACGCCCTTGGCGATTGCCAGCGCGACGGTGGCGGCGGTCCCCTCCACGCGCTCCTGCGGTGGCAGCCCGCCCAGCACCAAACCAATGTGCGACTTGCGCGACGTGCCAACCAGCATCGGCTTGCCGAGGGCCGCCTTGAACTCGTCCAGGCGACGCAGCAGCTCCAGGCTCTGCGCCGCGTCCTTGCCGAACCCGATTCCAGGATCCACGATAATCTTGTCCGAAAGTACGCCTGCCCTCTCAGCGTTCCAGACGCTTAGCCGAACACCCGCGATTATGTCAGCCAGCAAGTCGCGATAGGCGTAGCCCTCCTGGTTGTACATGAGGATTATTGGCACTCCTGCCTTCGCGGACACACGGGCCAGATCCGGGTCCCGCCGAAGGCCCCACACGTCGTTGATCATCGCCGCGCCGGCGTCCAGGGCCTGGCGGGCGACCTCGGCACGGAACGTGTCCACGCTGATGGGGATGCGAAGGACTCCAGCCATGCGCTGGATGACCGGCACAACCCGACTGGCCTCGTCCTCCGGTGAGACCTCCGCCGCACCCTCCCCATAGACCCTGCCCGGAGGCCGCGTTGATTGGCCGCCAACGTCAACGATGTCGGCCCCCTCATCCTGGAACCGGAGCGCCTGCTGCACTGCCGCGTCCACGTCAAGGCCGAGGCCGTCTCCGGAAAACGAGTCCGGCGTCATGTTGACCACGCCCATGACATACGTACGCTCTCCCCACCGGAACACGCCGTTGCCGATGCGGAGGCTATGATCGGTTGCGGGTGGCGTAGCCAAGAAAACCACCTTATGCGCTGTTTGCCCCATTGTATGCCACTATGCCACATGGAACGAAGCGGGGACGAGCAGGGGCGATGCATGCCTCGCCCCTGGCAAGAGAGCAACCGCGCCTTGCAGCCATCGCGTTGCTTGTGTTAGCATTTGGCCGTCTATCGCGCGCCGAACTTGTGGCAGCACTCGTATTTCACTGGACAGGACGTAACACCGTGACCACACAACAACAGGCCACGAACAAGGGCCCTCAGCAGATCCTCAAAGAAAAGCGGGAGCTTGCGAGCCTTGGCGGCGGCGCCGCCCGCATTGAGGCGCAGCACAAGCGCGGCAAACTCACCGCCCGCGAGCGCATCACCAAGTTGCTGGACGAAAGTACCTTCCAGGAGCTTGATCCCTACGTGCTGCACCGTGAGACTGATTTCGGCCTGGCCGATCAGAAGTTTCTCGGCGACGCGGTGGTCACAGGCTGGGGAGAGATTGACGGGCGCAAAGTACTGGTCTATTCGCAGGACTTCACCGTCATCGGCGGCTCCGTCTCCGAGGCGGTCGCTCAAAAGATCTGCAAGGTCATGGACCTGGCCATGAAGGTCGGCGTGCCCGTCATCGGCCTCAACGACTCCGGCGGCGCACGCATCCAGGAGGGCGTGCTCAGCCTCAAGGGCTACGGCGAGATCTTCACCAAGAACGTCCTTGCCTCCGGCGTCGTGCCTCAGATTTCAGTCATCATGGGCCCGGCGGCCGGCGGTGCGTCGTACTCTCCGGCCCTCACCGACTTTGTGTTCATGGTCAAGGGAACCGGGCAGATATACATCACCGGCCCCGACGTCATCAAGGCCGTCACCGGTGAGGAGGTCACGCACGAGCAACTCGGCGGCGCGGAGACGCACACGACCAAGAGCGGCGTCGCGCACTTTGCGTACGATACCGAAGAGGACTGCCTGAACGAGGTCCGCCGCCTTTTCTCCTTCCTCCCGCTGAACAACACGGATGACCCTCCCGCCTTTGATTCTGCGGACCCCTCCGACCGCAAGACCGAGGAGCTGCGGACCGTCATTCCGGAAGACCCAGTCAAGTCCTACAACATGAACGACATCATCCACGCACTCGTTGACGACGGTGACTTCATGGGGGTTCACGAGCGGTTCGCGCCGAACATCATCGTCGGCTTCGCCCGAATGGCAGGCAAGTCGGTGGGCATCGTGGCGCAGCAGCCCGAGTTTTTGGCTGGCGTGCTGGACATCAACGCCTCAGTCAAAGCAGCCAGGTTCGTGCGTTTCTGCGACTGTTTCAACATCCCGATCCTCACGCTTATTGACGTTCCGGGCTTCATGCCTGGCACGGACCAGGAATACGGCGGCATCATACGCCACGGGGCCAAGCTGCTGTTCGCCTACGCCGAGGCCACGGTGCCCAAGGTGAGCGTGCTGACCCGCAAGGCCTACGGCGGCGCGTACCTGGTCATGAGCAGCAAGCACCTGCGCGGCGACATCAACTTCGCGTGGCCCACCGGCGAGATCGCCGTGATGGGGCCGGACGGCGCGGTCAACATCATCTACCGCAACGAGATACAGAAGTCCGAAAACCCCGCGCAGACGCGCGGCAAGCTGATCCAGGACTACAAGGACCGGTTTGCCAACCCGTACGTCGCCGCCAGCCACGGCTTTATTGACGACGTCATTGACCCCACCGAGACGCGGGAGAGAGTCATCAAGGCCTTCTCTCTGCTCCAGAACAAGCGCGACACCGTGCCCGCCAAGAAGCACGGGAACATCCCCCTGTAATGGCGCTCCTGTCCTCAAGCCGCGGAGCTGGCCCACACGCCGAAAGGTCGTTCGCCGATGGTCTTTGCCGATCGCAACGGCGATAGTCCGGTCTTGCGGGCAGTTGTGCTCGCCGCTGTGGACCTGTATCTCGCTGACGAAGCAGCGGTTGAGGCCCCGCGTAAGACCGGAAGCCGATGGCGCGCGGCTGAACGGCCCTTCCTCAAACAGCCGACGCTCTGGCGCACCCTGGCGTGGGCTGAGTCCCGCCACAGGATGAGCACATTCAAGAACGCTTCAGGAACATAGCCGTTATGACCACGAGCAGGATCAAACCCGCCGCCAAGCAGGCGCCGCTCAAGATCACCGACACCACCATGCGGGACGGCCACCAGAGCCTTGCCGCCACGCGCATGCGCACCCAGGACATGGAGCCCATCGCGGCCCGCATTGACAGGGCGGGGTTCTACTCGGCGGAGGTGTGGGGCGGCGCCACGTTTGACGTCGCCACCCGTTTCCTCTACGAAGACCCGTGGGACCGGCTCCGCAGCATGAAGCGCCTGATGCCCAACACGCCCCTGCAGATGCTCCTGCGCGGCCAGAACCTCGTCGGCTACCGCAACTACGCCGACGACGTGGTGGACGCCTTTGTCGCCCACACCGCGAGCTGCGGCATGGACATCTTCCGCATCTTTGACGCACTCAACGACGAGCGGAACCTCAAGCGCGCCCACGAGGCCGTGAAGGCCGCCGGGAAGCACTCCCAACTCTGCATCTGCTACTCGGTCACCGAAGAGGGCCGGATGGGTGGCCGCGTGTACAACCTGGCCTACTTCCTGGGAAAGGCCCGCATCCTGGAAGACATGGGCGCGGACAGCATATGCATCAAGGACATGGCGGGCCTCTTGGCGCCGCCGGACGCTTTCACGCTGATACAGGCGCTGAAAAAAGAGGTCAAAGTCCCCCTTCAGCTCCACACCCACTACACCAGCGGCATGGCGTCCATGACGGTGCTCAAAGCGGTCGAGGCGGGCGTGGACATCGTGGATACCTGCCTGGCGCCGCTGGCGCTACGCACTGCGCAGCCCGCGCTGGAGCCGCTGGTGGTAACGCTGCGAGGCTCGCCTCGGGACACCGGGCTTGACCTGAATGAGCTGATAGCCATCGGGGAATACTTTGAGACGCTGGGGCCGTATCTTCGGCAGCACATGGCCGACGGGCGCCTAGCCGTGGTGGATCCGCGCGTGCTCACCCACCAGGTGCCGGGCGGCATGGTCAGCAACCTGATCTCGCAGCTCCGCGAGGCCGACGCGCTGGATAAGCTCCCCGCGGTGCTGGACGACCTGCCGAGGACCCGCCGCGAGCTGGGCTATCCCCCCCTGGTGACGCCCACCAGCCAGATTGTCGGTGTGCAGTCCGTGAACAACGCGCTCTTTGGGCGATGGAAGGTCATCTCGTCGCAGGTCAAGGACTACTGCTACGGCCTGTACGGAAAGCCGCCGCAACCCATTGACCCCAACGTTCGGGAGATGGCCCTCAAGGGCTACGCCCGCGGCGAACAGCCCATTACGGGTCGCGCCGCCGACGAGCTCAAGCCCGAGATGCCAAAGGCGAGGGAGGACTCCAAGGGCGTGGCAAAGGACATCGGCGACGTTCTGACCTACGCACTGTACCCGACGACTGGGATGCAGTTTCTGAAGGTGAAGTACGCCATGGCGCAGCGGCCTGCTGAACCCGCGCCGCAGACGCCGGCGGCTCCCGCGCCGATGGCCCAGGTGCAGGCGTCGGCGAGGGCGCGCAGCTTCAACGTGTCCGTGGACGGCAAAACGTTCCAGGTGGTCGTCGATCCCGCGGACGGCGGCGGAGCGCGGACTGCGGTCCGCGCGGCCGCTCCGCGGCCCGCAGCGGCCCGGGCCGCTGCGCCCGCCGCGACGCAGACCACGGCCCAACCCGCCCCCACCAACGGACACAAACTCGGCGATGGAGAATCCCCGATCACCGCGCCCATGCCGGGGATCATCATACGTTATGTCGCGGCGGAAGGCACAGCAGTCAAAGCCGGCGACACCGTCGTGGTGCTGGAGGCAATGAAGATGGAGAACGCACTGCCTTCGCCTGCGGACGGCGTGGTAAAGAAACACCTGCACATGCCGGGCGCGCGCGTCCCGCGTGGGGCGCTTCTGGCGGTCGTGGGAGCGAAGTAGCGTCGCCCTTCCCTTTTGTGCGGGGAAGGGATGAGGCGTTAGATCTAGGAACAACGCAGGTAAACCCTGCTAGGAGAGGGAGATATCATGCCCATTGACACCAAGGCTATTGAAGCCGCCAAGGAGCACTTTGGCAAAGTGCTCACACAGCAGCTTGAGCGCGTGGAAACGCTCAAGAAAGGCCAAGAGTGGACCGACTTCTCCAAGATCAATCCCATCATCGTCGGGATCATCGGGGGCGACGGCATCGGCCCCGCCATTGCCGCGGAGGCCCAGCGCATTCTGGAGCACCTGCTCAAGCAGCAGGTGGACGCGGGCAAAGTGCGGTTCCGCACCATTGAGGGCCTGACCATTGAGAACCGCATCGCCAAGATGAAGGCCATCCCGGAGGACGTGCTCGCGGATATCAAAAAGTGCCACGTCACGCTCAAAGGCCCCACGGAGACGCCGGAGCAGGGCGATGGACGCCCCAACATTGAGAGCGCCAACGTCTCCATGCGCAAGGAGCTGGACCTCTTCGCTAACGTCCGCCCCGTCCGCATCCCGCAGGACGGCATTGACTGGACGTTCTTCCGCGAGAACACCGAGGATCTCTACGCCCTCGGTAGCCAGGGCATCAACGTGACGCCGGACGTGGCGATTGACTTCCGCCTCATCACCACTCAGGGTACGGAGCGCATCGTTGAGGCCGGGTTTGACTTCGCCAAGCGCAACGGCAAGACGAAGGTGACCATCATCACCAAGGCCAACGTGGTCAAGACCACGGACGGCAAGTTCCTCACCATCGCGCGGAACATTGCCAAACGGTATCCGGGGATTGAGATGGACGCCTGGTACATTGACATCATGACCGCCCAACTGCTGAACCCCCTCCGCCGCTCTGAATTCCAGGTGATGGTGCTTCCCAACCTGTACGGCGACATCATAACGGACGAGGCCGGACAGATCCAGGGCGGCGTCGGCACCGCGGGCAGCGCCAACATCGGCAAACAGTTCTCCATGTTCGAGGCCATCCACGGCAGCGCACCGCGCATGGTCCGCGAAGGCCGCGCCCAGTACGCCGACCCCAGCTCCATCGTGCGCGCAGGCGCCATGCTTTTGGAACACATTGGGTTCAGCGACCTTGGTATGCGTGTCCACAAGGCCCTTGACATCTGCGGCCAGTACGAGAAGAAGATCGTGATGACCGGCCGCAGCACGGGCGCCACCGGCAAGGATTTCGGCGACTACCTCATGGCCACCGTCCGCGACCCGCGCATCAACGAGCGCTGGGACGGGTACGTCAAGGCGACGACGCCGAAGAAGAGCTAGCGTCGGAGCGAGCCAGTCGTACGTCTGTAGGGGCGACTGGCCAGTCGCCCCTACGTTGCGCAACCCAAACGCGAGAAAGGAACGAGAAATGCGCAGAAAAGTCACCGTCGTCGGCGCGGGGAACGTCGGCGCCACCGTCGCCCAGCGCGTCTTTGACAAGGGCTACGCCGACGTGGCGCTCATTGACATCGTGGAGGGGCTGCCGCAGGGCAAGGCGCTGGACATGCTGGAGTCAGGCCCAGTCCTCGGCTCCGACGCCACCATCGTCGGCTCCAACGCCTACGAGGTCAGCGCCAACTCCGACATCGTGGTCATCACCTCCGGCATCGCCCGCCGACCCGGCATGAGCCGCGACGACCTGCTCTTCACCAACATGAACATCATCGGCGACGTGACGAAAAAGGTCGTGGCGCAGTCCCCCAACGCCATCCTCATCATCGTCACGAACCCGCTGGACGCCATGGCGCAGCACGCCTACGAGGTGAGCGGCTTCCCGCGCGAGCGCGTCATCGGCATGGCTGGCGTCCTAGACAGCGCCCGCTTCCGCACGTTCGTCGCCCAGGAGCTGAAGGTTTCGGTGCAGGATGTGCACGCGTACGTGCTGGGCGGCCACGGCGACCAGATGGTGCCGCTCGTCGGCTACACCAACGTCGGCGGCGTCCCCATCAACCAGCTCCTCTCCAAGGAACGCTTGGACGCCATCGTCAAGCGCACCCGCGACGGCGGCGCTGAGATCGTCAACCTGCTCAAGACCGGCAGCGCCTACTATGCCCCGTCCGCCTCCGTCGTCTCCATGGTGGAAGCCATCCTGCTGGACAAGAAGCAGGTCCTCCCCTGCTGCGTGCTGCTCAAGGGCGAGTACAACGTCCGCGACCTGTACGTCGGCGTGCCCGTCAAGCTGGGCGCGAAGGGCATGGAGGAGATCGTGCAGCTCGTCCTCAGCCCGGAGGAATACGTGGAGCTGCGCAAGTCCGCCGAGGCCGTCCGCGAGCTGGTGAACCTGATGCACGAGAAGGCAAAGGCCAAAGCGTAGCCCACCTCGGGAAACCTGCTTCAGTGAGAGGGCGCTGGTTCGCAGCGCCCTCTCCTCGTTGGACATACTTATTGCATACGAGCAGCGTGATGAAAATCCCGGGACCGCCA
This sequence comes from Dehalococcoidia bacterium, assembly GCA_009693045.1. Taxonomy (GTDB): domain Bacteria; phylum Chloroflexota; class Dehalococcoidia; order Lucifugimonadales; family SHYT01; genus SHXZ01. The sequence continues at coordinate 113,190 of SHXZ01000003.1, forward strand.
CCCCAATAGTGCCAGCCGTTGACCACCCACCCACTTGACATACTTCTCAGAATAGTACTAAACTTCGTTCAATCTGCGCGGTGTGGGGTCAAGTGTCCCGGTCCACCACACCCTATGTTGCCGAGTCTCGGCTGGTTCCCCTACTGGCCGAGACCCGGCCCGGATAGAACGGACTCGCAGCGACGGCCTGCCACTGGTGGATTGCCGCCTTTCCCACCCCAACCTACGCGCCGACTACCACCCGTCTGCCCAACTCCCCTCCCATATCCCTCGCAGCGCCTTGGGCAGCAGCGGCAGCAGGTCACTGGCGATGCCGCCCGCGTCGCCGAACTCCTGACGCATCATCTCTCCAGCCACGCCGTGGAGGTAAACGCCTGCCGTGGCGGCGTCGTTGGGCGAGACGCCCTGGGCCAGCAGCCCCGCGATAACGCCCGCGAGCACGTCGCCCGTTCCCGCGCTCGCGAGGGCGGGGTTGGCGAAGGGGCTAACCCGGAGGCGCCCCTGCGGCGAGGCAACAACCGTGAAAGCGCCCTTCAGCACCACGTTCGCGCCCCATGACTCCGCGCTCTCCGCCGCGCGCGCCCAGCGGTCTTGCTGGACGTCGGCCGTTGGCTTGTCCAGGAGGCGGGACATCTCGCCTGGGTGCGGCGTGAGGACGGCGGGGGACTTGAAGCCCTTCCACCAATCGGAAGTCTGAGCGAGGATGTTGAGCGCGTCGGCGTCCACCACGACGGGGGTGGTCATCGTCGGGTCGCCCAGAAGGGTGTTGCGAACGACGGCGGCGGTGGCCGGGTGCTGGCCGAGGCCCGGGCCGATTAGCAGGACGTCATAGTCGCTGACTGCCTGCCGCAGCACGCGGGCGGCCTCCGGCGAGAGCGACCCGGGCACGCGCTCAGGCAGCGTCAGGTAGGTCGCCTCCGTAAGCTTGGCGGCGATGATAGCCTGGATGCGGAAGGGCGCCGCCAGCGTGACGTAGCCGGCCCCGACGCGCGCAGCGCCCATGCAAGCCAGGTACGCAGCGCCAAGGTAGCTCTGGGAGCCGGCAACCACCAGCACCCTGCCGAACGTGCCTTTGTGGGAGTCCCGGTGGCGCGTCGGGAGGACGCTGCGGACCCAGTCGGCGGAAATCAGCTCCGGCGCGTCAACCCCTTCCGCCGCCTCGGTCGGGACGCCGATGTCAACGACCTTGATCTGCCCTGCATAGTCCGCTCCGGGGAACTTGAACAGCCCCGCCTTGGGCAGACCCAGCGTCACGGTCAGGTCAGCGGGCGCGCAAACGGGATCAACCTCGCCGGTGTCGGCGTTCAGGCCCGTCGGGATGTCCAGCGCGAGCACGGTGAGTCCCGCGTTCCGGCGTCGTGACGACACGACGTGGCGGAGCAGGGAGGCCAGCAGGCCGGTGATGGGCCTTGAACGGCCAATGCCCAGAATCGCGTCAATGACCATGCTGCTTTGACCGAGGGCCATCTCCAGTTCAGCAAGCTCCGGATCGCTGGCGGAGTCTGCGACCGTTACTCCTTGGGCGACCGCGCTCGCCAGCTTCGGGTCCTCACCGGGGCGCGCGGCGCAGAGGTAGGCGGTGACGGTTGCGCCGCGCGCCTGAAGATGCCGCGCCGCCACCAGGCCATCGCTTCCGTTATTGCCCGGGCCGACCAGGACGAGGACCTGGGGCTGCTGGACACCTGCGAGGCGCTCCAGGGCCACGCGCGCCACGGCCAGCCCCGCGTTTTCCATGAGGCGGTCCAGCGAAACGCCGCGCTGCACGGCCGCCTGTTCAACCACGCGCATGTGCTCAGCGGTGACCAGTTTCATGGGGTTATGTTCCTTACGGAGCTGCAAAGCGTTATATACAGCCTAGCGGTGCCGCGCCCTGAAGGGCGCGGCATGGCACTGCATCTTGCAGAGCGCGTCGACCAAGTCCCTATGTTCAGGCCGAGTGAACAACTTGTCATTGCTGACGTGTAGAGAATCGGGCAGTTCGAGCTCCACGGAGGAACAAGGGTCACGAGGCGGGTCCGCCGCTCTGCGCGACGACAAACGCGATGGCGTAGTCGCGCGAGTGCGAGATGGAGAGCGCGAACGTGGTGAGTCCCAGACGGCAGGCGCGCTCGGCGGCGCGGCCGTGCAGGCGGATGGTAGGCGCCCGCCCCCGCTCGCGCACCACCTCAATCTCGCGCCAGCCGACACCGCGGACGCCGGTCCCGAGCGCCTTCATGGTGGCCTCTTTCGCGGCGAACCGCCCGGCGAGCTGAGGCGCGCGACCGTGAGAAAAGGCCTGCTCCCCCGGCGTGAAGATACGGTTGAGAAAGCGGCTTCCCCAGCGCTCGTTCGCCGCCGAGATGCGCGGGATTTCAATGATGTCGACGCCAGTTGTGAGCATTACTTGTGACGTCTTTCAGCGAGACGACTCAACAGGTGCGGCCAGGCCGGCTAGTTCCAGCACCTCTGGAATACGGCGCTCCCAGCCCAGGGCCATGACGTGAACGCCCCGAAAGCGGACTGCGGCCTCCCTGGCAAGTGCAGCGGCAATCTGCACGCCCCTCTCGCCGGGCTTGGGTGCGCTCTCCAGTTCGTTGATCAGCGCGTCCGGCACCTGGACGCCGGGGAGGTTCTGCGTCATCCAGCGCGCCATCCGGGCAGACTTGGGGATGATGACGCCCATGAGAACGGGAACGCCGCGGCCTTCCACACTCTTGGCGAAGCGGTCAAGCAGGCTCATGTCAAACACCGCCTGGGTCTGAAAGAAGGCGGCGCCGGCGGCGATCTTCTCGTCCATGCGCCGTAGCTCTTTGTCCAGGTCCGGCGCGCCGGGGTTGACCACGGCGCCGGGTAAAAGATCAGGCGCGTCCTTTAGCTGGTTGCCTGCCAAATCGCGACCGTTTCTAAGCGCGGTGACCGCCTCAAGCAGGGCCATCACGTCCAGGTCAAAGACCGGCTTGGTCTCCGGGTTGTCTCCGGCTTTTGGGTCATCGCCGGTCAGGCACAGGACATTGGTGACGCCGAGGGCCGCCGCTGCGAGCAAGTCGGCCTGGAGGGCGATGCGGTTCCGGTCGCGGCACGAGACTTGGAAGACCGGCTGCACACCGATGTCAACAAGCCGGTGTGCCAGAGCGAGGCCCATCTGCGACATGACGGCTGCGTGGGAGTCTGTGACGTTGATCGCGTCCACGATGGGGCGAAGGGCTTCCGCTATGGAAAGAACGGCCGTAAGGTCAACACCTTTGGGCGGGTTGAGCTCCGCTGTCACAACGGATGGGCCGCTGCGAAGCCGCTTGGCGAGGCTATTCAAGAGCGTCTTCTCCAAGGCTGCGAAGGGTTGCGGTCATTATAGACGCGGCGGCGCGTACTGCACAATCCAACGCGTCGGAGGCGGCGGTTCATCACGGCGGTCAGACGCGGGGGGCTGCGCCACGCCGGTAGCGTCGGACGTGGCGCCAGACGTACCAAGCAACGAGCGCGAGAAGGACGGCCGCAACAGGGATGTCAAATGAGCGCATTCCTCGCCGGAGGGATTCCCAGTTGTCGCCAAGCAGGTAGCCGCCGAGCGCCAGCCCCAGACACCAAGGATACGCGCCAAGGAACGTGTACACGGAGAAGCGAAGCAGGCTCATCCTCGCTAAGCCAGCGGGAACGCTCACGAACGTGCGCACGACAGGCAAGAGGCGCGCTGCAAAGACGGTGATCTCGCCGTGGCGGGCGAACCACCGGTCGGCAACGTCCAGGTCGTGGGCGGAGATCAACACGTAGCGCCCGAAGCGCTCCAGCAGAGGCCTCCCTCCCCTAGCGGCGACGGCGTAGGCGACGAGCGAGCCGAGCAGGTTCCCCAGCGCCCCATAGAACGCGGCCAGAAACACGTAAGACCACGAGTGCCCTTTGGCCTGGATGAGCATCCAGCCGCTCAACGGCATGATGAGCTCACTGGGAAGAGGAATGGCGGCGCTCTCAACCCCCATCAGGAGCACGACGCCGGGCCAGCCCAGGGCCTCAAACACCCCCCGGACCCATTGGAGGAACAGGCTCTCTAGCCCACTGGACACAGGCACCCCCTTGGGCACACCCGGCCTGCGGGGCAGCTAGAGAGACGACACAGTGACGTTTTCATAGCGACTCTTGAACAGATTTTGAAACTCATGCTAGAGTAACCTCTTGACAAGACTCTAGCTATCTGCTAAGTTCTTATCTAGGTGGCACCCCCCGGGGTGGGGTACTTAGACCCCCTGGCGGTGGGTAGCGACAATCGGCTTAGGCAGGGACTAGTGTACGGGAGGCAAAGGATGGCACGCAAGACACGTTTAATGCACGAGGTTGAGGAGAAGCATGGTCGTTCGCTGGAGCGGCTGCTGCCCGAAATGGTGAACGAGTTCGGCCTCTCGGAGACGGCGACGCGTCTAGCGGTCAGTAAGGCAACGCTTGGATACTGGTTGCTCAAGCTGGGAATTAACGTCCGCCGCATCGCCCTTGCGCCCGGGGAAACCCTGGAGGTCAAGCGCGTCAGCCGGTAAGGGTTGAGATCTCTCGAAGAAGAGTCCCTCCTGCGGAGAGGGGAGCCGCAGGAGGGACTCTTCTTTTTGTCTCTTTTGTCGGCTACGGCCTGGCGATTCGCCAGGAACCCACTGTCCGACGTCGGTCACGACCCCAGCGGCCCGATCGCCATGAGCGCCGAGAGCGCCCCGGACGGCGACAACTGCTTGGCCATCGCCAACGCCGCCGAGCCGTCGGTGTAGAAGTCCGGGCGGGAGCCGATGACCTGGTAGCCCCGGCGCTCGTAGAACGCGATCGCATTCGCGTTGTCCTGGCGCACCTCAAGGTGGATGCGCTGGCATCCGCGCTCCACGGCGTGCCGCTCGCACGCGGCGAGGAGGATGCTCCCCAGACCGCCGCCCTGCTGGCTTGGGTCCACCACGATGTTGTACAGACGGCCCACAACGCTGCCCCTGCGCCAAGCCATGACCGCTGCGCCCACGACCCGGTCCCGATGCTCGGCGAGAAGCGTCGTGGCGTTGGCGCGGGTGAGCAGATACCGGTAACGCCGAAGGGTGAATCGGTCCGACTCAAAGCCGAGGTGCTCAAGGTAGACGAGAGCCCGAAGGTCGCTTAGGGTAGCGGACCGAACGGTGGTGGATGACACTGCTGTAGCCATGACGTTCTTAGTGCTCTAAGCGCCGAGGAGTCACTGGAGTAGTCCCACGCCTAATCTTAGATATCCCCATGATGGCTTGGTTTGGCAGATTTGGCTAGTGGGCTGGACGAGACACACAGGGTCTTTCCGTTGTCTGTCGTTCTGAACTGGGTGAGCCGCAGCCCTGACCCCGAGCGTAGCCGAGGGGGAATGGGGAAACGTAGGCGAAGAATCCGTATCCCTTGCTTGCCTGCCGGGCCAACCCACTCTTTCGCTTGGAAACGCTCTTCAAGGCTGCCAATCTGGTAGTCTTCATCGGGGCATGACCGCACAGACACCACCCATAGACTCTGGCCTCTCGGTGGGAGCCTTCTCGTCGTCTCTCTGCACCCTGATGCTTCACGGCGCTCCCCGCAAAGCATCAGCGATAAGGCGGAGCCCTACTGCCATCCGCCCCTACCGCAAATCACCCCACGCCTGCTACGCTAGCTGTGAACAGGCTCGTCGCACCTTACCATCCCCAGCGAATCCCTCGGCCGTCCCTCGCAGGGGTCGCCGCCAAACAGCGCAATTCTTGGAGCACACCGGAAATGCACCGTTCCGGTGCCCACCGCAAAAATAGCCTCAAAATCGCCGGAAAAACAATTCCTGCCAGCTTGCGGTCCCACGCAAAAATCAAACCGAACAACCGAGCCTATCCGGGGTCTTTCGGTCGTCCACCCGCTCCTGCCTCTTCCTTGCGTAGCCGGTGTCAGCAGGCTGTAGGGGCGATTCATAAACGTATCCCAAAAGTCGTCCCACATCTTTCCTTCGCCAGCCTCGTTGCCAAAGAAAGAGGCAATCCCCCTCCCCATTTAGGGGAGGGGCAGGGGAGAGGTCAGGCATGCCGACGGGACCACATATCGCTTTGTGGCAGGGAGCATTTTGAGGTGGCTTTATAAATCGCCCCTCCACCGTCCCCGCTCCACAGATTTCGGCCATCTACAAGACCCTGCATAAGCAGCGCTAACCACTGACAAGAGGGGAGTAGCTCGGCTATACTACGGTAGTGAATTGGTTCACCAATGGCTAAGGCCAGATGGAAAGAACACCAGCACATCTAAAGGAGGAGCCATGAAGCTCAAGCTCGCACTCGGTCTCATGGTGACGGCGATTGCCGTACTGGCGATGGCCTGCGGCGGTGACAAGGAGCCTGCGGCCACGCAGCCAGTCGCGGCCAATAAGGGAGCCACCACGCCAGCGCCCGCCGCGCCTGCTGCCACGACGCCTGCCCCCGTCGCTCCGGCGCCAAGCATGCCCTCCGCTACGGCGGTCACGGTGAAACTCATGGAGGGCCCCTACTCGTTTGATCCCAAGAAGATTGAGGTGACGGGGGGGCAGGTCATCAAGCTGGTCGCGGGGAAGGAGTTCCACACGTTCACGGTCAAAGACCTGGGCATTGACCAGATCATGGCCGCGGGCGCCAATGCTGAGGTGAAGGTGCCGATGGGCAAGAAGGGCACGTTCAAGCTGGTGTGCCTGCCCCACGAGTCGCTGGGAATGGTTGGCGAGATCGTCGTCAAGTAGCCCGGTGCGTTCGCGCTGCAGGAAAGCGCCGCCTCCCGGGAGGCGGCGCTTTCTCATTGGAGCAGGCCGTGGCTAGAAGCAATCAGATCAGGCCGCAGCGTTCCGGGCGATCATGGCCGCCAGATAGCCCGCGCCAAAGCCGTTGTCTATGTTGACGACGGCGACGCCCGGCGAGCAACTGTTGAGCATGGCGAGGAGCGCGGCGAGGCCGTTGAGGCTTGCCCCGTAGCCAACACTGGTGGGCACTGCGATGACCGGCGCGGACACCAGGCCGCCCACCACGCTGGGCAACGCGCCCTCCATACCAGCGACGGCGACGATGGAGCGCGCGGCCTGGAGCATCGGGACGACGGCCAGCAAGCGGTGCAACCCGGCCACGCCAACGTCGTAGAAGCGCTGGACCGGGCAGTCCATCAGTTCGGCGGTGAGCGCGGCCTCCTCCGCCACCGGCAGGTCCGACGTGCCCGCGCACAGCACCGCGACCATGCCGCCCGTTGGGTCAGCCGTGCGCCGGTCCACGACGATCAGGCGGGCCTGGGCGTGGTAGCGCGCGTCAGGGACGGACTGGCGGACCGCCTCAAAGACCTCCGGATCGACGCGCGTGACCAGCACGCGGTCGTGGTGAGCCGCGAGACGCTGCGAGATGGCGGCGACCTGGTCAGGTGTCTTGCCAGTACCGAGCACGACTTCCGGGAAACCCTTGCGCAAGGCGCGGTGGTAGTCAAGCCGCGCGAAGCCCAGGTCTTCGAATGGAAGGCGCGCCAGCTCCTCCAGCGCACTGTCAACGGACGTAGCGCCTTGCCGCACACCGGCGAGGAGGGCGCGGAGACGGTCTTTGTCTATGGCGTGCCTCCTTTCAAGAATGAAACCATTATAGACAGAGTTGGCGGAACGCCGTTGCAGAAAGCCAGTAGGAATCGCTGCCCATGGCGGCGACGCCGTTGACGCCCTTCGGAGCCGTTCCTATACTTGCCATAGCGGTTAGGAGTGAATGCGATGAAAGTGTCCTGCTTACAAGAGAACCTTAACCGGGGGCTGGGCATCGTGAGCCACGCGGTGGCGGCGAGGACGACGTTGCCCATCACCCAGAACGTGCTGCTTTCCACGGACCAAGGCGGGCTACGCCTCTCCGCGACGAACCTGGAAATCGCCATGAGCGTGTGGATCGGCGCGCAGGTGGAGGAGGAGGGGTCGCTCACCGTGCCCGCGCGGCTGCTCAACGACTTCGTCAGCTCGCTGCCCGCGGATCGGGTGGATCTGGACTCCACGGGCGGCGCGGCTCGCGGCGCCCCAGCCCGTCGGGAAGGCTCCGGTGGCAGGGTGATCCACATCAAATGCGCCAGGGTGGAGACGCGGATCAACGGCACGGACGCGGACGAATTTCCCCCCATCCCGCAGGTGCAGGGCGGTGTGGTGGTGAAGTTTGACCCTCAGGTGCTGCGCACGACCATCGGGCAGGTGGCGATCGCGGCGGCGACCGAGGATTCGCGGCCGGTGCTGACCGGCGTGAAGGTGGAGTTGGAGGGTGACCGGTTCACGTTCGCGGCGGCGGACGGCTTCCGCCTGGCGGTGCGCACCGGCTTGCTGAAGGAGCCGTGCGGCGAACCGGTCCAGTTCATCCTGCCCGCCAAGACGCTTGCCGAGGTGAACCGGCTGCTGCCGGACGCCTCGCGGGGCGGCGAGCCGGTGGAGTTGCTCGTCGCGCCCAACAAGAGCCAGGTGCTGTTCAGGTTTGCCGCGGGCGGCGCCGGCCACGGCCAGGTGGAGCTGGTGTCGCAGCTCATCCAGGGCGCGTTCCCCAACTACAAGCAGCTCATCCCCGAGGCGAAGCAGACGCGGGCGACGGTGCGCGTGGCGGACTTCCAGCGCACGGTGCGGACGGCGTCCATCTTTGCTCGCGACGGCGGCGGGCTGGTGCGGATCCACGTGCTGCCCGGCTCGCCTGGCGTGCTACGCGCGGTGGCGAGGGCGGAGGAACTGGGCGAGACGGTGAGCGAGCTGGACGCAAAAGTGGAAGGACCAGAGGCGAAGATTGCGTTCAGCAGCCGGTACCTAAGCGAGGTGCTCCAGGTGCTGGGCACCGACGAGGTGTACCTGGACGTGACGACGCCCTCCAGCCCCGGCGTGTTCCGGCCGGTCGCGGCCGCCGGCCAGAACGGCGCCGACTCCCTGGTCTACACCCACGTAATCATGCCGATGTTCGTCCAGTGGTGAGTAAAGCTGGGATCCCATTCTGGATCACGGTGACTCTCCCAACCTGATTTAACTTCGGCCGAAGTTGACAATCGGCCTGGTGTGGTCGAACGTGATAGCCTGCTAGTTTCCGGCAAGGCCATCCACGAGCGCCAGGAGACCCTTTGCTGCGCAACGGCCAGATCGTAACCGGCCCCATCTTCGACGAGCCCATGCGGGTCGAGACCGTTAGCCCGGCCGGCGCGGGCTCGTGGACCTAGGGCCTTGGGCCTTGTCGGCACACTTTCTGAAAAGCTCCGGCGGGGGAACCTGAAGGCGTCCGAGCTTGAAGCGCTCACCATAATCGACAGCGCAAAGACATTCGACGCCGACGGTCGCCTACTGCGCCTCGGGCTCCAGGCTTACGCGCTCGGAATTGCCTATGAGTTCGACCCCTTCTTCTGCCTCTCCATCTCGCGCGTCGACCCGCTCCCCCACTAGTTAGAGGCTGTCTATGACTACCTCCTGAAAGCGCCGCGAGTTCGTTTCCTGCTCGCCGAGGACCGCCCCGACTGCTACTGGCTCTACGTGGTGACGAACTGCGGTACGGCGCCGACGCTGCAGGAGCCGATCAAGGACCTTGCCCAGCTCGATTGGCATCAAGTCTCGAAGATTTCGCATTACTACCTGACCGTCGACGGGATGAAGCGCCCGATGCAGGTGCGTGAAGAGCGCGCTCCTTATGGAAAGGAGCCCTAGCATGCTCTACTTTGCCTACGGCTCTAACCTGGACTGGAATCAGATGCGGAGGCGTTGTCCCTCGGCGCGGATTTGTTGCGTCGCCGAGATGAAGGACCATGGTTTAGTCTTTCCCAGGAAATCGAAGGAGCGAAAGTGCGGCGTGGCGAGCATCGAGGCCCTTCGCGGTTCCAGCGTGTGGGGTGTTGTCTATCAGATAGACGAAGTGGATGTCGGTAAGTTGGACGCCTCAGAAGGGTATGCACCCGGCAGAGAGAGCGTCAAGAACTCCTACGAGCGGGTGGAGCGTCACGTCAATAAGGATGGCGATAACGCTAATCCCCTCCTTGTGTGGGTGTACGTCGCCCTTCCCCAGCCGAATGCTCCCCCTCCCAGCGCCGACTATAAGCGGCAAATCGTCGATGGGGCGAAGTTCTGGCACTTGCCGGAACAGTACATCGACCAGCTTGAGCAGATCGAGGTACAGAGATGATCCCGTGCGAATGCAAGCGCCTGGCCGAAGTTGACTTCCCCATCGCCGTCGTGTCCAAACACGCGGTTCGCGAGAAGTCAATTCGCCACGGGCACCCGTCGAGGCTACACGTCTGGTGGGCACGGCGGCCCCTGGCGTCCAGCCGGGCGATGTTGATGGCGCTGCTGCTCCCGGACCCCGCCGATCCGCACTGCCCGGAGGACTTCAGACGCGAGGCCAGGCGCGCCCTCAGCGCCTTCCGTGAGCGTCCCTCCGGCTGAGAGCAAGAGATCGGCACTGATGAAGGGCTGCGCCGAATTCTCCTCAAGTTCATCGGCGACTTCGCTAACTGGGACAACGCCGCTAACCGCGCTTACCTGGACACGAGCCGAGCCCTCGTGAAGGCGGCGCACGGGGAGGAGCCGCCGCTGGTCGTGGATCCGTTCGCTGGTAGCGGCTCGATTCCACTCGAAGCACTCCGATTATACTGTGATGCGTTCGCGAGCGATTTGAACCCCGTCGCTGGTCTGATATTGAAAGTGATACTTGAAGACATCCCACGCGGTGGATTGGCACCGGCAGATGAGTTTCAACAAGCTGGTCGGGGTATCAAGAGAGCCGTCGAAACGGAACTGGCGGAGTGCTACCCCGCAGATTCGGATGGCGCCCGGCCCGTTGTGTATTTGTAGGCGAGAACGGTTCGGTGTGAGTCCCCCCCGCTGCGGCGCGGAGATTCCGCTGATCCGCTCCTTTTGGCTAAACATCTCATCTGGGCCGAAACGCGCCCTTCGCTACCGCATCGAACGGTCCAACGATGACGCACGGCCCAATGTTGAATTCGAGATCTTTGAGCCAGTAAGCGAAAAAGAAGTCGCATCGCCAACGGTCTCGCGCGCGAAGGCAACTTGCCTTGCGTGCGGGGCGACATTGGCGCCGGAGAGCGTGCGATCTCGATTGCGCCAGCAAGGTGGCGGCGGGGACGTCGTACTCAATTCGGAAGGCGAACGACTGGGCGGTGCGCGGCTCGTCGCTATCGTCACCCTCCGGCCGGGTGAAAAAGGGCGGCACCCGCGGATCGCGACAAATAGGGACTATGAGGTCCTCTTAACCGTTTTTGCTGGGCGCGGTGATCCCGCATAACAGCCGTGTGGCGGGTGAGGTTACCGCCAAGTTGCAAGACGTGGTCAGGGTGATGTTCCTGCCTGCCTTCTTCGCATTCACCGGCATGCGCATGCAGTTTGGCCTTTTGCAGACCGGCGAGGATTGGTTCCTCTGCTGGGTCATCATCGCCGTTGCCACGACGGGGAAGTTCGGCGGCACGCTCATTGCCGCCAAGCTCACCGGGATGAGCCTGCGGGACTCGTCCGCGCTCGGCATCCTGATGAACACGCGGGGCCTGGTTGAGCTCATCGTCCTCAACATCGGCCTGGACCTGGGTGTGATCTCGCCGACGCTGTTCGCGGTGCTGGTACTGATGGCGCTTGTGACAGCCTTCGCCACGACGCCCATCCTGGACGCCATCCTGCGGAAGAGGCCCTGGGTGGAGGATGCAGCGGACCCAGAGACGGCCAGGGCGCGGGGGTAAGGGTCTTCGCTTCGCTCAGGATGACACCGTGGTGTTCATGAGCCAAAGAGGCTAGGTTGCTCTTGGCCTTTGCCCTTGGCGTCCGGCCAAATGCGCACCGTGCCATACACGCCGTCGTAGCCAGGCTCAATGACGAGCTTGCCCTGGCGCACGCGCTGAACGCCTTCTGCAACCCGCTCGCCCGCCACGGAGCCGATCCACTCCGTGGGTGTGTCCAGGAGCACCGTGAGCTCCGGGCCAAGCTCCCGGATGAGCTGCATGTATGCCTGCGCCACAGCCTTGGTGGACACGCCCTTGCCCAGCGCCTCCGCGACGATCTCTTGCAGAGGCACGAGGCGGCGGTACGGCGGCCGCCTACCGGACGGGTCGCGGATGAAGCCATCGGCGCTATGAAACGTGGAGTCCGGCCGCGATGCAAGCTCCTCTACGCGGTGCGCCACGCCGATGGTGAGGCGCCGCTTGCACACAGGGCACCGCTGCCCGTCTGGCGAGGCGGGCGTCTCTCGCGGGGACTGGTGGACGCCACACTTCCGGTGGCCGTCAAAGTGGTACTTGCCCTCCTCCGGGTAGAACTCCACCGTGTAGGCAATGGACTGCCGCTCCAGGGCGCGGCGGAAGCCGTCGTACGTGAGGTCGCCGTCAAAGACCGTGACCTCACGGCCAAGGCGCAGCAGCGAGTGCGCGTCGGAGAACGAGACGATGGACTTGCCGTCCAGCTCCGGCACGCGCCAGTTCATGCCCGGATCGCTGGAGAGGCCCGTCTCCACGGCCAGGATAGACGTGGTCAGGTCGCCAAAGCACTCCTCCAGGGAGTCAAAGCCGCCCACGGAGCCGTACACCGAGTACCAGGGCGTCCAAGCGTGGGCCGGGATGACGGTGCAGCGCGGGTCGGCCTCGTAGGCGAGGGCGGCGAGGTTGCGGGCGGAGAGCGCCAGCGTGGGTCGCGCGTCCTGCGCCAGGTTGCCCCAGCGCGCCAGCGCGGTGTTCAGCGTTTCCACGGTTGCGAATGAGGGCGCGTAGAGCAACAGGTGGACGCGGCGCGTGCGGCCTCCCTGCTGGTAGACGCAGCTCACTTCAGTGCCGAGCATAAACCGCACACCGCCGAACTGGAAGAGGCCGCCTTCCGCCTCCGAGAGCTTCGCGCGCAGCTCCGCAAGCCACGCGTGGTGCGTGAAGTCGCCGGTGGCGAGCAGGTCAATGCCCTTGAGCTTGGACCACGCGGCGAGGTTCTCCAATGTGAGCTGCGGGCTGGTCCCGCGCGCGTAGGAGGAGTGGATGTGGAGGTCGGCGACGTAGCGCATGGGGGCAGTGTAGCGCGGGCGACGCTCAATGTGCTCTCCCGCACAAGACTCCACTCTGGGCCGAGGCACTGGGAGCCGAGGCTCGTGTCCCCGGCGGGCCATTGATGCCATTGTTTTCTCCTACCCGGCCAGCTTGGGGCGGGATTGTTTTTCCGCCGGTCTTCCGCCTGTTTAGCTGGCCGTGAATGGCTTAGTTCATTTTCGGTGCGCCCAAAGTCTTGATGGTTTGCGGCTCTGGCGGCGAGGGGACATGGAGACCTCCTGAGCCAAGGCGGTATGGGCGTTCTGGGTGGTCATGGGACGAGGGTATCATAGAGCTTACGTTCTAATAAGGGGGGTGGGTGGCGGTCTATCAGAGCTTCCGTTATCCAGGCCTGCCTGGGATGTTTTACAGAGTGTCACAATGGCTTCATAATGGAGCCATATTGGAACCACTGAGGTGCGAGCATGGGGAAAGACCTATCGGTCAAGAACGTACCTGACGAGATCGTGGAGCGGTTGCGCGAGCGGGCCAAGCGAAACCACCGGTCGCTTCAGGGGGAGCTCATGGCGATCCTGGAGGCGTCGGCGGACCCGCGGAAGCTGACCGTGCAAGAAGTCTATGAGCGAGCGCAGAAGCTGAAGCTCGAGCCTTATCCGCTCGGGGTAGATATCATCAGGGCGGATCGTGATGCCCGTTAAAGTGGTAGACGCATCTGTTGTGGTTGCCCTGGCGTTCAAAGAGCCGAGGGCAAGGGAAGCCGAGTCCTTGCTCCAAGGCGCAGACCTCTTTGCGCCGACGCTGTTTCCTTATGAGCTTGCCAACGTGGCGCGAACGAAGATGACCCGTGGTGGCGCGGACCCGGTTGAAGCCGAGGCGGGACTACAACTTGGCCTTGATCTGGGCATCCGATTCGTGACGCCAGACTTTCAGGCCGTACTGAGGCTTGCTTTAGAGACGGGGCTCACGGCCTACGACGCGGCCTATCTCCAGGTGGCGAGGGCTTTGGATGCGGAGTTGGTGACCTTTGACGACCGGCTCCGGGCAGCGGCGCGACGCCCATAGCATGCAGCGCAAGTAGGACGACGATGCGCGCTGAAGAAGTGACCCTCCTGTTCGCCTACAACGCCTGGGCCAACGCGCGCGTGCTGGACGCCGCCGCCAAGGTGAACGCGGAGCAGTTCGTCCAGCCCGCCGGACTCAGCCACAGCAGCGTGCGCGGCGCGCTGGTGCACGTCATGGGCCCGGAGTACATGTGGCGGACGCGCTGCCAGGAAGGGGTCTTCCCCAAGGCGCCACTGGCGGAGCAGGACTTTCCCACGCTGGACGCGCTGCGGGCACGCTGGCGGGAGGAGGAGGCGAAGCTGCTGGCCTACGTGGGCGGCCTACGCGACGACGACCTGGCCCGCGCGGCGCGCTACCAGACGACTGCGGGCGTGGCCCACGAGACCCCGCTGTGGCAGGTGCTGGTGCACCTGGTCAACCACGGCACGCAGTTCCGGGGAGAGGCGGCGGTGGCGCTCACGCAAATGGAGCACTCGCCGGGAAACCTGGACTTGATGGCGTGGCTGAGGGAGCGGGGATGAACCCTAAGTTGTTCCGAGACTCGGAGGTCGGAGAGGTGACACTAGACACCGGCACTGTGGCGTGTGGAGGACGTATAACAGACACAGTTCCAGAATTCTAGTCAGTGGGGCTGAAGTCATCACCAGACTGCAATCCGTTTTCCTTGAGAATCTTTTGCGTTCCCCGTAACGGTAACGATGAAATCAACCAGTTCCCAAATGCCTGTGGCTATCAGAATTGGCACGCCAATGACTGCACCGATCAAGGTGGCAGTCAAGATTATCCCAACGATCGTAAGTAAGAGCATTGCTACGGCGGAACCGATCTTACCGGCGTAGAATCGGTGAGCGCCAAAACTGCCGAGGAAGAACGCGAGAAGGGTGGTGGCTGTGCGCGACTTGGACGAAACAGTTGCTGCGGGCCCGGTACCGCGGACTTGAGTTCCAGGTGCGGTTGTAAGGCGCGCCCCACACTTGACACAAATTTCAGAGGCCGGTGTTGTTGCATTCCCGCAATTGGAGCAAAACGAGGTACTTGCCATAGGCCGAGCACCACAATTCATGCAGAATTCCGGCTGGCCGAGGAGCTGTTTCGCACAGTTTCGACAATACATTGGGGCCGCCTCACCTGAATTCTTGGAACAAGAATGCCATAGTCGTGATGGTCGTAAATGGCTGGACTGACAGTACATTCTTGAGCGCGGGCAGTCCAAGAGACGCGGGCGCTGGCGGAACAGCAGAAGAAGAAGGATTAGGTCCAGCTTGAGGCCACGCCCATGAAGATCGGCCTGATCTCCGACACGCACATGCCCGGCGCGATGCCGGAAATGCCCCCACAGCTTGCGCGGGCGTTTGCAGGCGTTGACCTCATACTCCACGCGGGGGACATCTACGGCGCGTCGTGCCTTGACTGGCTGCAGCGCATCGCCCCGGTCCTCGCGGTGGAAGTGTACAGCGGCAGCTATTGGAGCGGCGACCCAAGGGTCGTCGTCGGGCAGCGGGTGCTGTCCGTGGAGGGCTACGCCGTCGGCCTCACCCACATGCTGACCCTCCCCGGCATGAGGGACGAGATGTTCCCAGGCGCCGCCGCGCGAGACTTCTCGAGCGCCTCGCTGCCCGATGCGCTGTGCGAGGCGTTCGGCAAGCCGGTGGACATCGTCGTCTTCGGCGACACCCACTATGACCTAGTGGAAGAACACCAGGGCGTCCTCCTAGTCAACCCCGGAAGCGCCACGCTGCCGAAGCACATGCGCCGGTTGGGCACCGTGGCCGTGCTGGAGCTGACGTGGCGCGGGCGGAGCGCCCAGGTGGTTGATTTGGCAAAGCTTGGGTAGGCCGACTCTTCGGGGCTTACATACTTGACGCAGTGTCTGGGTCAAGTATGTAAGCCCCCCTCAATCAATCGGTTTCGCGGACTCAGGTTTGGTCGGAGCCTTTGCGAACAATGACGCGACGGCGCCAAGGAACCCAAGGCATCCGCAGAACAGGAATCCCCACGTGAAGCTGCCGCTGATGTCGTAGAAGCGGGCGATGAGGAGCGGGAAAATCAGGCCGGGTACGGCCATGATCGGCCGCACCCCTCCCTGAATCGTCGCGAAGGCCTTGCGGCCGAAGAAATTGGCGAACATGACGGGCTGAAGGATGCCAAAGGCGTTGCCAACGAGGCCGGAAAAGAACCACCACACCCCGATGTTGTAAGGGTAAGGGACCAACGCCAGGGAGAAGACGCCGATACCCCGGCCGACGCTCACGATGAAGAGACAGAGGCGAGCCGGTAGCTTGTCGATCAAGTAGCCCCAAATGAGCCGGGACCCGGTGCCGGGAATCCAGAATCCGACGATGACCCAGCCCACGGCCTGGTTGGACATGTTGTGTTTGAGGGTAAGGTAGGGGGCCAGGGTGATCGTCATTGCCATTGTGGATCCCCCGATCACGAACGTCCCCATCAGCGCCCACAGCGCCCGAGTCCGCAAGGCCTCCCGTAACGTCCAGGAGACATCGCTGACTACCGGCGCCCGCGAGGCCCCATTCCCTGAAGGCTTCCAATCCCCGTCAGGTTTCAAACCCACGTCTTCCGGCTGGTTGCGGATGAGGATGGCCACGAGGGGCACCATCACCAGCAGGAGGGTCAGCCCCATCGCACCCCAGGCATGCCTCCATCCGAGAAGGGTGATCAAGAAGGCCACAAGGGGGGCAAAGGCAATGTTGCCCGTAGTCTGGCCCAGGGTGGAGAAGGTGAGGGCGCGCCCTCGCCGCTGAATGAACCACTTGGCAACGGCCGACTGGCTCGCCAGGCCTGAGAACTCGGCTAAGCCGAGGGCGGCCACGCAGGTGTAGAGCAGCCAGAACTGCCAAACCTCCTGGATGAACATCATCAGGATCATGCCCACGCCGCCGACAACGGTGCCCCAGAGCATCACCGGCTTGACGCCGAAACGGTCGATAGCCCGTCCAAGGAACGGCGAGACGATGATGCCACCAAAGGTGGCTGCCGTCGTGGCGCCGACGAGCGCGCTCAGAGACCAACCCAGAGAGTCCTTCATGGGCTTGAAGAATAGCGACACGGTGGACTGGCCAAGGCCGCTGGCGAAGAAGTCAGCGGAGTAGCACACAGCTACGATGACCCAGCCGTAGAAGAAAGGGACTCTCCAACGCCCCAAAATAGCTGGGCCCGGAGCTGCTTTTTGTTCCATCGCCACCGCTTCTTACTCGTCAGGCCGGTCAAGTCGCACAGATAACCTGGCAGTAGCCTGATGGGACACTGTATCAATCAGCCCACAAAGTCGCAATGGGGCGCTATTGTGAACCGTTAAAGGTCATATGGACAGCAACTTGCCTCTAGCGATGATGTGGACTGGTGGTTGTCACCGCGAGCGCCTTCCTCTCGGCCAGGCAGACCCTCACTCTCCTCCGTCACCCCGTCCGGATAGCTTTAGGCGGTATTGGCCACTCTCCTCAACCAAGAATCGACTCCGAGAACGGCGATACCAGATGGCAGTGACATAATGGGGCTTGACAGGTGAAGTCCTCTCGCGGCGACCATTCTTCCCTCACCCTTACCCTTCCCTCCGGGATAGCTGTCCTCGGCGTTGAGGACTGGGTTCGGCGGCTGGCTGGGGCTGCTTAGCACTTGCGAAAGGGGCCTTGCTTGGGGGCTTATCTCTGACGCGTACATGCCCGGCGCCATGTCGGAGATGCCAACGCAGCTCGCGCGGGCGTTTGCGGGCGTGGACCTAATCCTCCACGCGGGGGACATCTACGGCGCGTCGTGCCTGGACTGGCTGCAGCGCATCGCCCCGGTCCTCGCCGTGGAGGTGTACAGCGGCAGCTACTGGAGCGGTGACTCCAGGGTCGTGGTCGGGCAGCGCGTGCTGTCGTCAGGTGATTGACCTGGCGAAGCCGACGTAGGGCGACCCTTCTGTGCGTGGCTTCCAACCACCCCAGTGAATCCGTTCCCCACGTCAGACACGGATTCTTCGCTCCGCTCAGAGCTTGTGAAGCAATGGTCATCCGAGCCTTTGGCTCTCCCGTCGACCTCCGGTGTCCATAAGCCAAGTTGGGGGACGCCCACCGCCTCACCACCCACCTCTCCCTCAGTCCCTCCCAGACGCGGGGAGGGACTCTAACATCTGAGCGGCGACACGAATGTTGGCATTTGTTCACAGGCTCTCAGAATGACATGAAGGCCGCTGGCCGCTGACGTGTGGCCGGTCTGCTACAATCGCCTCATCATGGTCACGTTAAGTGTGCTAGACCAGTCGCCCATCCGCGAGGGCGGGACGCCGCAGGACGCCATCCGCGAGACACTGGCGCTGGCGGAGGCCGCGGACCGGCTCGGCTACGCGCGGTACTGGCTCGCGGAGCACCACAGCGCCGAGGGCCTCGCGTCGGCGTCGCCGGAGGTACTTATCCCCGCCGTGGCGTCACGGACGAAGCACATCCGCGTCGGCTCCGGCGGCGTGATGCTGATGCACTACAGCCCGCTGAAGGTCGCGGAGCAGTTCCGGATGCTGGAGTCGCTGTTCCCCGGCCGGATTGACCTGGGGCTGGGTCGCGCGCCCGGCAGCGACCAGCGGACGGTGTTGGCTCTGGCCCCCAGCGCGAGGCCCACGCCCGTGAGCGCGTACCCCCACCTGGTGGCGGACCTCGTGCGGTTCCTCGCGGACGAGCTGCCGGACGAGCACCCGTTCCACGGCATCCACGCCAATCCTGCGGGGCATGGCATGCCGGAGCTGTGGCTGCTCGGCTCTGGCATTGAGAGTGCGCAGTTCGCGGCGGATATCGGGTGCGGGTTCTCGTTCGCGCATTTCATCAGCGCCGAGGGCGGGCCGCAGGTCGTGCAGATGTACCGCGACATGTTCAAGCCGTCGTCCGCGCTGCCGAAGCCGCGAGTGAACGTGGGCGTCTCGGTGGTGTGCGCGGAGACGCAGGAGCAGGCGGAGGGGCTCGCGTGGAGTCTGCGGATGTGGCGGCTCCAGCGGTTCACCGGCGCGCGGCGCGGCGGCGTCCCCTCGGTGGAGAAGGCGCTGGCGTACCCGTACACGCCGGCGCAGAAGCAGTTCCTCGCCACCATGGAAGGCCGCTTCATCTACGGCGACCCGAAGCGGGTGAAGGAGCGGCTGCTGGCGCTGGGCGAGGAGTACGGCACGGACGACTTCGTCATCGTTACGATCTGCCACCGGTTTGAGGACCGTCTGCGGTCGTACGAACTGCTGGCGGAGGCTTTTGACTTAGACCACCGCGACGGACCGAACGACTAGCGGACCGGTCATCATCGCCCGCGTTTCCGCCTCACCTCCCCTCGGCTACGCTCGGGGCAGGCTCTATCCCTCTCCACTTGACATTTCCCCCTCGCTCCGCTGGGGGCCGAGGGCGGGCGTGGAAGAGGGGGAGCACCGAATTTCGCTTTCGCGAGACCGACAGTTTGACTCAACGTTGGCATACCACCACGAACCAGGCGTGTACTTTCCTCCTCAACCTCGGCCCCACGGTTGGACGTAGAATGAGGGGGCCGGCAGGGACACCTGCGGTAGGGACTTTCGCGAGTCGTTGAGAAGCAGGGACGGTACTCCATGCAGCAAGTTCTGGTCGTTGAGGACGAATCCGCTATCGGCGACGTCCTGAAGCTCGGACTGGAGCAGGAAGGGTTTTCGGTGGAGCTTGCCTTTGACGGGCGCGCTGGGCTGGAGTCGTTTGGCCGCCGCAGGCCGGACCTTGTGCTGCTGGACATCTTGCTGCCGAAGATGGACGGCTGGGAGGTGTGCAGGCGCATTAGGGCTACGAGCAACGTGCCGATCATCATCCTTTCGGCGAAGGACGCGATCCAGGACCGGGTCAAGGGGCTTGACCTTGGCAGCGACGACTACCTTGTCAAGCCCTTTAGCCTGGACGAGTTGCTGGCCAGGGTACGCGCGGTGCTGCGACGACGGAGCGAGTCGTCAAACGCCAAGGCGTTGACGTTCCTTGACCTGGAGGTGAGGACGGAAAACCGCGAGGCCGTGCGGGCGAACTTCCCCATCGTGTTGACCACGAAAGAGTTTGACCTGCTGTGCTTTTTTCTACGGCATCCACGGCAGGTGCTGTCCAAGGAGCGGATTCTAGAAGGGGTCTGGGGCCGTGATTACGTTGGCGAGAGCAATGTCATTGAGGTGTATGTGGGGCACTTGCGTCGCAAACTGGGGGAGCCGCCGCTGATCCAGACGATCCGCAACGCTGGATACGCATTGAGGGCGGACCCATGGTGACGTGGTCCGGGACGCTTCGCTGGCGCATTACGTTTTTGTTTGCCATTTTCCTTGCGGCGTTACTCTCAGGCTTGGGATATGTGATTTACGAAGGCGTGGAAGGGTTCCTGCTGGATGCCTCGGCCTCGCGGCTCCGTGCGGCGATTGACGCCGAGGTGAAGATCACGAATGCGTCGGCGAATCTGGATACCTCGCAGAGCGCCGGCCCCGCGCTGCACTTCTCCCGGGATCCGCTAGGCGAGACTTCGGTACTTTTCCTGGACGCTGCGGGGCAACCTTATCGCGCGGTTTCCGCGTCCAACGGCGTCAGAGCGGTGAAGTACTCGGACATCCCTTACGACGCTATCATCTCCGAACCGGAGGAGGCTGTCTTCACGGTTCGGGACCAGCAGACGCGGGAGCGGACGATGGTGCTCCTCGTGGCCCTACAGACCCCTGACGGGTCTGTACAGGGGCTCGTCCAAGGCGCACGCTCTTTGAGGCGAGCAGACCAACTCCTGGTGCAGGTGCGCTGGCTCCTGGTGATTGCCATGGGGACGTCACTGCTCGCGGCGATCTCGGTGGTCCTCATCATCGGCGCGGTCAGCCTGCGGCCTCTGGAGAAGATGGCGACGACGGCCCAGTCCATCGCCACCGGAGACCTAAAGCAACGGATGGCGTTCGCCCAACGGGGCGATGAGATTGGCAAGCTCGCGACCGCGTTCAACACCATGCTGGACAGCATTCAGGGGGCGTTTTCCAACGAACAGCAGCTACGGGGAAATCTCAAGGCGTTCCTCGCCGACGTCTCTCATGAACTGCGCACCCCGCTGACGGCTGTCCGGGGCTATACGGACGTGTTGCTTCGTGGCGGGCTCAAGAACCAGGCTCTGACCGAGCGCGCCCTGCGCTCCATGCAGGGGGAGCTGGAGCGGATGACGAGGCTGATCAGCGACCTGCTTTCGCTGAGCCGGATTGAGACAGGAATCGGCCTGCGTTCAGAGCTGGTTGACCTGCGGGCGGTGTGCCGGGAGGCTTGTGCCGAGGTCCGCGTGATCGCCGGTGGCCGCGAAGTGGCGCTGAATACGAACGGACCCGTGGCGGCGCCGGTGGACCGAGACCGCTTGAAACAGGTCGTGTTGAACCTGCTTCAGAACGCCATCCAGCACACGCCCGAACAGGGCCACATTTCCGTCAGCGTGTACGCGGGGGACGGGTCCGGGGTGATTCAGGTCGCCGACGACGGCGATGGCATGGCTGCGGATGATCTGCCCAACGTTTTCGAACGCTTCTACCGGGGGGCCGGCTCCGCCGACAAGCCTGGAGGCGTAGGGCTTGGCCTCGCTATTACGAAGGCGCTTGTGGATGCGCACCACGGCAAAATCGCCGTTGAGAGCGCGCCAAACCAAGGAACGACGTTTACCGTGACCCTCCCGCTGGCCACGACCTAACACTCAGCCGCTTTTTACCTCGCCTTCAGCCGCTGTTCAGGTTGCTCCGGCATAATCACGCCATAGGGGTAGGTAGCTTATCCCTGGCCGCGTTGCGGCTAGGCACACGATGCGAATCCTGTCGCCTTACCCCTGGAAGGTCGTATGCGGGATGTAGACCCCTTAGACGTCAAGGCCTGTTTAAACGTTGCCCGTGAGAGATCTGGGTTTGAACGACTGGCAGGCCTGAAACTCGCGAAGCTCCATGCGCTCATAGACTGGATTCGTCCAACGGGCTCCAGGGCGGAAGAGGTGATCGGCAGGGCGATGGTGGCGATGGTGCAGGCACATGTTGCAAGCGCGGCTTCCTCTTATTCACCGTTGCATTCTGAGGCGAGAGCGGGAGCTTTCGCGGAGGACGGGTACTCTTTGCGGACGAGTCCGGCGGCTCCGCGGTCTGGACGGAGGGATGCCGCGCTCCTCGGCCCGCAGACACAGGAGTTGGCGTGTGAGGCAGCTGTGATGATGAACGCTGGAGCTGGCATCTTGGTGCCTGAGGCTGACCTCCGAGAACGGGTCGCGGCTTTGCTTCGCGCGGAGGAGGACCAGTTTGACGCCGACTTGGCCGCCGGCTCGGCAGTTCAGGTCCGCACGGCGCGGTTTGTCCCCACGGACGACTATGCAGGCATTATGCAACTGGACCCGGTGGTCTACGGAAGCAGCCCTGCCAAGCCGCTGTGGAAGTCCGAGGAGCTTGAGACGCTATCCAGGGTATTCCCCGAGGGAGCATTGATTGCAGCCAACCGGCGCGGGACGGTGCTAGGGTACTGCATTGTGCTCCCCGTGAAGCCCAGCTTCGTTAGCGATTACCTGAGCGGGAAGCGCCGCGCCGACGCTGACTGGAACCTTCTTCAGGACCCACTTACCGCGCAGGAGGCCCGCGATGCTCCGGCGGTTTGCGCTCTGCTGAGCGACATCTGCGCGTTCCCCCTGCCGACGCTCCGTTTGCACGCGGCTCTTGGTTTTGCGCGGGAGCTCAAGCGCAAGCTTCGCGAGTATCCGAACTGCGACCGGGCGTGCGCGATTGTGGTCAGCGAAGAAGGCAAGCGGCTTGACCGGATGTTCCGGTCGTTCATGAAGCTTGAGCAGGAGCGCGACAACGGCGAGTGGGGCCTGTTTAGGGTCTGGAAGCTCCACACAAAGGACGCTGACTGCTTGACTCAACCTGCTGAGGCTTAAGCGAACGTGGAGATGCGGAATTGAACGGACTGCACCTGCTGGTTCAAGGGTACCTTGAGCATCGCCTGGAGCCCGCCGAGGTCACGAGGGTGTTGCGGGACCTTCCGCAGCTTATTGGGATGACCATCGTGAGCGGGCCGCACGTGTTTGACCATTCGGGCATCGTTGTCATTGCGGAGTCTCACATCAGCATCCACTGGCTCGGGGACGCTTGCTGGGTTGACGTGTTCTCGTGCAAGGAGTTTGACCCCACCGTCGCTACACGCTTTATCCAGGAACGGCTCCATTTCCGCCACGTCGTGGAGACGCGGGTGATTACGAGGGGGCCGGTTGACGTACGAACCCCTGCTCTGGTGTAGACTTCACGGGAGGAACTACGATGAAGAAAGAACGCTGAGAGCAAGGGGTCTAAGAAGAAGTAACTGGCTAAGTCCCAGGCTTCACGACTGGGCTGGGCATGGCGCGTTCGATGGCATAGGCGACGTTGGCCCATGGAGGGCCGCTTCATCTATCGGTGACCCGAAGCGCGTGAAGGAACGGCTGCTGGCCCTGGGCGAGGAGTACGCCACGGATGACTTCGTGATCGTGACGGTTTGCCACCGGTTTAAGGACCGTCTGCGGTCGTACAAGCTGCTGGCGGAGGCGTTTTGGTTGAATGGCGAAGCCCCTTCGGCAACTCCTGGAGCTTCGCTCACCCCTAGCGCGTCGGCGGTGCACAGCCAAAGTGACGGGCTAGGGAACACTCCACTCCAATGAGATGGCTCTTGCTGGGCATGGCGATCGCGCTGGAGGTGTGCGGAGAGATCTCCGTGAAGCTGTCCCAAGGATTCAGTCGAGCCACCCCTTCGGTGCTGGTCTTTGTGTTCTACGGCCTCTCGTTTGTCTCGTTCATCTTTGCCGTGAAGTGGGTTCCTCTGAGCGTAGCCTATGCTATTTGGTCCGGCGTGGGCATCGTCAGCATTACCATCATCGGCGCCCTACTATTCCGCGAAGGCTTGGGAGCGGCGAAGGTCCTCTTCATCGCGCTGATCATCGCGGGCGTCGTGGGACTGCAGTTGACCGGGCGTCGGTGACGCGTGCCGCCCTGGCGGGCTTCGCCGGCTCACTGCCGCCACCCATCCTGACGATAGTCCTCCACTCTTGCTCCGTCACCGGCTGCACGGAGAGGCGCCCGAGTCTAAAGAGCGTCATGTCCTTCAACGCCGGTACCCGTTTCAGCTCCTCCAGAGTCACGGGCCGCGTGAAGCGCTGGTCGGCGCGGATGTCCACCATGAACCACGTAGGGTTGTCCGGCGTGCTCTTCGGGTCAGGGTGATCCGACTTGGGGTCCCAGGCGGTGTGGTCGGGGTAGCCTCCGCGCGCGACGACGGCGGTGCCCACGATTGCCTGGTGGTTAGGGCTGCTGTGGTAGAACAGCACGCCGTCGCCTTGCTTGATCTGGTCGCGGAGGAAGTTGCGGGCCGCGAAGTTGCGCACGCCGTCCCACTCAGAGACGCCGTCGCGGACCAGGTCGTCATAGGAGTAGGCGCCAGGCTCGGACTTAAACAGCCAGTAGCGGCGGGGCATTGCGACCTCCTGAGATACGGTGACTTGGCGTCATGATAGCATCGCGCGAGCATGGTACACTCGCAGCCACGTGGCTGCTGAGGAGGCGATGCCGTGGCATCCAACAGCGACTTAGCGAAGGCCGCGAGGGCGCTCTCCCGCGCCGACCCTGTGTTGCGTGACGTCATCAAGAAGGTGGGGCCCATCACGCTCAGGCCGCCGGGCGAGCCGTTCCCGTCGCTGGTGCGTTCCATCTTTTACCAGCAGCTCGCGGGGCCTGCGGCAGCGGCCATCCTGAGGCGCTTCCTGGCGCTGTACGGCGACGGCGCCTTCCCCGCGCCGCAGCAGGTGCTGGAGACGTCCGACGAGCAGCTCCGTTCGGCGGGCCTGTCGCGCCAGAAGCTGGGCTACCTGAGGGACCTGTCAGCCAAATTCGCGGACGGCACCCTCAGCAACGAGAAGCTCAGGTCGCTGCCCGACGACGAGCTTGAGAAGGCGCTCATGTCGGTGAAAGGCATCGGGCGGTGGACGGCGGACATGTTCCTGATGAACGTGCTGCACCGGCTGGACATTCTGGCGGTGGACGACCTGGGCCTGCGCAAGGGAGCGCAGCAGGCGTTTGGGTTGGAGACGACGCCGACGCCTAAGGAGCTGTTGGCGCTGGGCGAGCGATGGCGCCCGTACCGGTCGCTGGCGGCGTTGTACCTGTGGCGAAGCCTGGATGGCCGCCCGCCAAGACCGCCTGAGAAGCAGGCAGTCGGCACGCCGGAGGGTAACCACTCGCGCCAAGGTTTCTGCAACGAGCGATGCATCGAAGGCCCGGCAGGACCGGGCTCCAGCGGGCAAGGCCAAGACGCCCAAGAGAGCGGCGACGGGCAAGGGACAACCAGCGCCACGAAGCGGGCCACGTTGACACCGCGGAGGCTGCCATCGCCGCAGTGAGTCGCGCAAGGGCATAGCCCTTAACACAAGGAAAACCCAGAAATTACCCAAAAACCTGTTGCATTTTGCTCTCTTGAGACGACACACTATTCCAAGTATCGCTCAGGAGACTCGAATGTTGCAGATATCGTTTTCTGGAGTCGTCTATAACCAGCCCGAGACGCCACAGGCTATCCGCAGGGCCATTGTGCTGCTGGAGGACCGCCTTCGGGAGTTGGAGGGCCAGGCGCCGCCCGCGTCTCGCACGAACGGCAGGGCAAACCGACTTCCGCCCCCGCAAGAAGAGCCCGCTTCCGGAAAGCCTCTGACCATCGCCAGAGCCCAAATATACGACGCGAAGCTGAACGGTGAACGCGGGAACAGCGGCGAGGCGTCACAACCAGTCCGCAGGCCGGTTGAGAACAATGAGCGAGTTGGCAAACGGTGGTTTGTTGACCGGTGGCCTCGGATCGCCCAACCCAGCGGGAACGTCGAGGTCGTCCGCACGCTGGAGGCACTCAACGCCTTCCTCAAGAGCAACGGCCTGGAGCCCCACCGGCGCGGAGACGCCTCCATGCTGCTGTGGCAGGTGAGAGAGCGATTGCACTTTCCGGTGGAGGCGGTACCCAGACCCGGCGAATGACCCAAGCCGCGTTTCGTCTGCGCGACGAGCGACAAGTAGGGGCGGGTTTGAAACCCGCCCCTACGTTTTGCGTACCACGCCCCTGAGATCGCGCCTTCGCTTACGGTCTGAGCAGCACTTTCATCACGCCCGGCTCGCGGTTGGCGAACATGTGGTAGCCGTGCGCGCCTTCTGACAGCGGCAGGCGGTGCGTGATGATCTGCGACGGCTTGGCCTTGCCCTGCCGGATGAGGTTGATGAGCCGTGGCATGAGCCGCTTGGCGGGGCACAGGCCGATCTTGAACGTGAGGTCCGCGCTGAACGCCGTGCGGATTGGGAACGCGTAGGCTTCCTCGGTGGGCAGGCCAACCATGGACACGGTGCCTCCAACGCGCACCAGAGGGATGGCCGCCAGCAGGGCCGAGCCGTCCATGCCGATGGCCTCCAGCGCCACGTCCGCGCCACGCCCCCCTGTCTCGGCAAGCACGCGCTCCTTGAGGTTGACCTGCGTGTCGTTGAGCGGCACGGCGCCGAGCTGGCGCGCCATCTCCAAGCGGAAGGGCACACGGTCCACCGCGAGCACCAGCGCCGCGCCGTGGAGCAACGCGGACATCTGCGCCATGAGGCCCACCGGCCCGCATCCCATCACTACAACAATGTCGCCAGGCTTGACGCCGCCGTTCTCCGCGCAGAAGAAGCCCGTTGGGAAAATGTCCGTGAGAAAGATGGCGTCGTCGTCACTTATGCCATCCGGGATGAGGTCCAACCCGACGTCCGCGAAGGGCACGCGGACGAACTCGGCCTGACTGCCGGGCAGGTCCTTGCTCCCGAACGCCGCCGTCACGGTGGTGCAACGGCTGTGCTGGTCGTGGAGGCAGGCCCAGCACTGGCCACAGGCGGGCCGCCAGGGAACAAAGACGCGCTGGCCCTTCTTGAACCTGGTGACGCCTCTCCCGACGTCTTCCACCACGCCCACGCCCTCGTGCCCCAGCACCGCGCCCGCCAGGTTCGGCGTCTCCCGGTGATAGCTGTGGAGGTTGGAGCCACAGATGGCGGCGGTGGTAATGCGCACGAGGGCGTCTGTGGGCGCGACGAGCTTGGGGTCGGGGACGGTCTCAACGGCGACATGCTCCACGCCGCGGTACACAACGGCTTTCATCACCTGCTCCTTATGCGTCCTGGACGAGATGATACCACGGGCCGACTTTGGTGAGCTTGCCAGGCGCGGCGGCGGCAGGGCGAGCGCACGGCGCGGCGCCGGTGTTACGTCCTCGGTTGGCGCTGATCAGACCCGTAGCGGCGGTACCTCCTTACGGCGCAGGCGGCGCAGCAGGCGGGGGTAGCTCCAATGGCGCGGAGGGTAGCGGACCCAGGTCACGCACAAAGCGGTAGCCGCACATGGAGCAGTACTGCGTCCCTGACTTGACGGATGCGGAGCAATTGCCGCATATGGGCGCCGCCCGCGCATCGCCGAGCGGGGCGCTGCAGCGGGTGCAGAAGTTGTCCGAAGCCGGAGCTCTGCTCGTGCAGCGCGGACACAGGACGACGAGGGTTGCGAGCTTGCCTTTGAGCGGCGATGCTTCCTGAGCGCGCCGCATCATGCGCCACAGCCAAGCCGCGCCGAGTACGAGAAGGAGCACGGAGAACACCGCGGGCCAGGACTCGGTGAACAGGAAGAAGTTGAACGCCCCGTGCAAGGCCATGGCGGCGGCGAGCCCCACCGCGACACCGAGCCATGAAGCCCTGCCAACACCGCGGTTCCCGAGCGGGTATGCCCAAAGCCCTGCGAACACGACGTGGGCCAGCGTTGAAATCGGGCCGCGCACCAGAATGATCCACCACCCGAACTGTGCCATGTAGAAAGCGTTTTCGACGGAAGCGAAGCCGAGCGCCGCAGCCGCGCCGTAGATTATGCCGTCCAGCGGCTCGTCAAAGAAGCGGTACACGGAGCGGCGCACGACCAGGAACTTGAGCCCCTCTTCCACCGGCCCTACGACCAAGAAAGCAACGACCGTGGCCGAGGTGAGATCCGGCAGGTCAACCAGCGCGGTCGGCAGGAGGAGCAGCGCCTCGAGAATCCCCGCCGGGACGGTGATAAGCATGCCCAGCACGAAGGTGCGGATGATGAGACGTCTCGGCTCCGGGTGGTAGATGCCGCGCCGGTAGAAGTACCACAGCCAGAAGATGCCGGGGGCGAAGGCCAGCGGGAGGATGACGAGGGCGGACATGGCGGTACGTCCAGGCCTAGCGGACGCGGATCACGCGGGTGCCGGCGAGCAGGTCGTGCCAGCCGCGCCTTTGCTTGCTCACGCCAAGCCAGATAACGAAGACGATGGCTGTGAGCAGCCCGCTGTAGATGAGGAGCGACGACGGGCTACCTAGCACCTCCCATACGGCCTCGGGCCTATCCCCAAGACCGACGAAGCTTTCCGGATCAATGAGCAGGACGCCGATGGTTGACGGCAGGAACACGGCGCTCAGCGCAAGGTAACGGCACAGCGCACGCGGTAGAGAGACGCGCGTGCCGTCCTTGCGGACGATGCGCAGTCCCAGCGCCCACTTCCCCAGCGAGGCGCCTCGGGTCCCCACGCTCACGGTGAAGTAGAACACCGTCCCCACCTGGGAAGCCAGGTTGGTCAAGACCTGGTTGCCTTCGGTCATGGCCCCGGTGGCGACGGCGGCGGCCGTTCCAACGCCCACCGCCACGGCGAGCAGGATGACGTCCAACAGGTACGCGCCAAGCCGGATCCAGAGCCCTGCCGGCCTCAGCTGCACGCTGCTCACCAGAGGCGTCTCGGCCAAGTCCCAGCCGC
This sequence comes from Dehalococcoidia bacterium, assembly GCA_009693045.1. Classification (GTDB taxonomy): domain Bacteria; phylum Chloroflexota; class Dehalococcoidia; order Lucifugimonadales; family SHYT01; genus SHXZ01. Next base: position 141,981 of record SHXZ01000003.1, read on the forward strand.
AGTAATGGCAGAAGCGAACGGATGCGTCATTGGCCATCCCGCAGCGGTCGCACCGCTTGGTCAGGCCTTGCAGCACCAGAGCGGCCTGAGCCACCGCGTCGCCTTGCGATTCCTCGGGGGCTGGCGCGGTCAGCGCGGCACCGCAACGCACGCAAAAGCGAGCGTCGTCGGGACCCAGGTAACCGCAGGCAACACACGGCGCAGACATGAGGCTAGCATACGCAACACGAGTGGGGACAACAAGGTGCGCCGGCAAGCAGGCGCCTTTGCCCACTTGGAGTGATTCAGACGCAGACCATTGTTCCCAGCTGAGCGGGAAGAAACGTCAACGAGCAGCTAAGGTCTAACTCTCTAGCGCCTTACGGTGCGCGCAGCGGGCCGCTTAATCGCCGGGAGCGCGGCCGCGGGCAGCCGGCTTGGCTGCGGCAGCGCGAAGAGTGCGGTAGTCCTCGTTTATTCTCACCTGACAGTACGTTGTGGTGAACTGGTTGACGAAGTAGGGCTGAAGCGGCAGAAGTATCTCCTTCTTGAAGAAGTCACTGTTTTCGTACGCGCGCATGTTGGTCTCGTTGTCCCAGAGGGAGACCGCGATGCCTGAGTTCGGATCGCCGACATCTTCGGCGAACCAGCGGGCAAGCAGGCCCTTGACGCCGCGCCGCTTGGTCTTCGCGACGTTCGCCTTGTAGGCGCGTTCATAGTCGGGCAAGGTGCCGGGCTTGATCTTACCGATGCTCAGCCGCAGGATCATCGCCCACCTCCTTAATGCCGTGCATCATCATAAAGCGGTGTTGAATTGCGAGAGAAGTACGCTAAGCATGTGCGTACGAGGTTATATTAGCTTTGTTTCGTTGAAGATGAGGATATTTGCGCCGAAGTGGCGAAGTCAGGCGAAAGGGGGTGGAAGAAGCTGGATGGCTAAGACGCAGGTCGGCCGCAGAGGAGCCGCTACAGCTGCTCTTTGAGCTTCTGCGCCAGGTCGCGGGTGACGCCGGGGACGGTGGTGAGGTCTTCCAATGAGGCGCTCTTGACGCCCTGCACGGTGCCGAACCGCGTTAGCAGGAACCGCCGCCGCGCGGGGCCGATGCCCTTCACCTCGTCCAGCGCGGAGCGGGTCTGGCGCTTGGAGCGCCGCTCCCGATGGAAGGTGATGGCGAAGCGGTGCGCCTCGTCGCGAGCGCGCTGGACGAGGAACCGCGCGGGCGAGTTGCGCGGCAGGCGGATGGACTCGGGGACGTTGGGCAGGAACAGCTCCTCCTCCTGCTTGGCGAGCGAGGCAAGCGGCACGCGCTCCGTACTGATGCCCAGCTCCAGGAAGACCTGGAGGACCGCGCTCAGGTGGCCGCGTCCGCCGTCAATGAGCACCAGGTCGGGGACTTCGGTCCACTTGCCGCCGGGCTGCGCCGCGCCGTCGCCTTCCTGCCCGCCGATGCCGAGGACCGGCAGGAGGTATTTTAGACGGCGGCGGAGCATCTCCTGCATCATGCTGTAGTCGTCCACGCCCTCCACGGACTTGATCTTGAAGCGGCGGTACGACGACGGCTGGGGCCGCGCGTCCTGGCAGACCACCATGCTGCCTACGGAGTCGCTGCCCTGGATGTTGGAGATGTCGTAGCACTCAACGCGGCGCGGCGGCCTTGGGAGGCTGAGGGCGTCCTGCAGCTCGCGGACGGCGCGCTCTTGCGCCTCCTGCCCGGCGTGGAGCTTAACACTGGCGGCGCGCTGGCGCTGGACGGCGTTCTCGGCGACGAGTTGGACGAGGCGGCGGCGCTCGCCCCGGCGCGGCACGTGGATGCTCACGCGGCCGTTGCGGCACTTCGCCAGCCACTCCGCGACCAACGCCTGGTCCTCCAGCGGGTGCTCCACCAGCACCTCCGGCGGGATGAACGAGGCGCGATCGTAGAACTGGCGCACGAATCCCTCCAGGACGCGGCCCGGCGGTTCCTCCTCCGTGCCGTCCATGGTGAAGTGGTCGCGGCCGGTGAGCTTGCCGCCTCGGATGAAGAACACCTCCACCCACGCCTCGTCGCCCGCGCGCGCCATCGCCACCACGTCCATGTCCTCGCGGCGCAGCGAGACGACCTTCTGCTCCTCCGTAACGCCCTGGATGGCCTTGATCTGGTCGCGGAGCAGGGCGGCGCGCTCGTAGCGCAGCTCCTCGGCGGCGCGCTCCATCTGCTCGTTCAGCCGCGTCAGGACCGGCTCCGTCTTGCCGTCCAGGAAGAGGAGCACCTGGTTGATGACCTCGCGGTACTCCTCCTTGGAGGCGTAGCCGGTGCACGGCGCAACGCAGCGGCCGATGAAGTACTCCAGGCAGGGGCGCGCGTCCGTACCGGTGATGACCTTGGTGCACGAGCGGTAAGGGAAGAGTTTTTTTAGCAGGTCCAGGGTCTGGCGGACAGAGCCCGCGCTGGCGAACGGGCCGAAGTACCGCGCGCCGTCGTTCTCCACGCGTCGGGTGAAATAGACGAGCGGGAAATCTTCCTTCAGGTCAATCTTGATGTAGGGGTAGGTCTTGTCGTCGCGCAGCCGCGTGTTGTAGGGCGGCTTGTGGTGCTTGATGAGCGTGTTCTCAAGGATGAGCGCCTCGCTGACGGAGTCGGTGACGAGCCACTCAAAGTCGGCGGCGCGGCGCACCATGCGCTGGATCTTGTAGGGGAGGTTCTCCTGCTTGCCGAAGTAGTTGCGCAGGCGGTTGGGCAGCACCGCCGCCTTGCCGACGTACAGGACTTTCCCCTTGGCGTCTTTGAATAGGTAGACGCCTGGGGACTGTGGCGCGGCCTTGAGCCGCTCGGCGATGGCGCTGTCACGCGGATCCATGAGTGTATGGTAGCACGGATGTCTTGGACGTTTATTGACTGTTCGTAAGAGTCGCGCGATGTGAAGACTTGATTCGTTGACTACCACAGAGAACCCGGGGATAGGCGAAGGCCGTCAGCAAAAGTCCTGGGTAATAAAGACTTTTTGGTCTGCAGAAATGGCTACCCCTGTACCAACCCTATCATACGTGTTGTCAAGAATGTTTCCCCGATGTCCCTGGCTATTCATCCATCCCTGTGCTGTAGAGGCCGCGATTTCCTCAGCAGAGCTGTAGTTCTTAATAGGCACTGGGCCGACGTACGTCACGGACGAGTAAAGCCAGTTCTGAAAAATGTTCTCGGCTACGCCTACTTGATAATAAGACCCGAAATTCTTTCGACAAGTGTATCCAATTCGCGCTGCGCGTTCGGTTGGCCCCTGTCCTCGCTGATCTTCATGCGCAAAGTAGCTAAGATCGGCCATGTCTTGACTGTGACCTCGGGCAGCAAGAGAGAGTTGGTCATCTGTAGCGAGCGGCCTCATCCCGCGTTTCTGGCGTTCCTGATTCACTAGATCATGAACGAAGCGTTCGATGGCCGTGGCCCCTATTTTAGGAGCAGCCAAGACTTTGTCATCTCGCGCTGTCGTTCTTACTGGGTTGTTAGTTCTCACGGTGTCGGGAGGAGATGCTGACTGTCCAACTTTGGTCGACGGCGTTTGGCTCCTTAGGCCGGAAACAAATTTCTCTACGCTGGATTGCCACGTAGCTACTCGCTGCTGGGCTTGAATAGGCAGGAGGGAGATGATGAGCAGACCACAGCAACCACCGAAAGCTATGATGAGAATACGACGAAGAATGGTCATCGTCGGTTGTGGGTCCACGGTGCAAGATTTCCAACTTGCTGCTGAACGTTTTGCACTCAGAATTTGTGTCGTTTAGGGAGTAGAGGATAAACAACAAAGACGACTAGCGCCGCGCCGACGACCATTAAGGTAAGAACACTGCGAATGGTGCGTGAGGAAGTTCGGACGTTGCCTGAACGTGAAGCCGACGAGCCCCTTTGGAGTGGACTTTGCTTTCCCCGGTCTTCTGGATACCACCACGGGCGACTAGGCATCAAATACCTCACAAGAGCGTTAGAATCCCCCCTTGTCTGGCTCAAAACATATAGGGCTTAAGCAGCCTATGCAATACCTTTGATTGCGTTGCTTGCCCTCAGAGACTATAGATGAATGAGCTCTCCATAGCCAAGTCCACCACCACGTTGAGAGGGAAGCATGGACCAACAACTCGTTCACCCGCTTGTGACCCAAGCCCTGCAACAGTTCGGCATCCGGCACGAGGTCGTCCCCGTGGACCCGGAGTACGCGGACACGGCGCAGTTCTGCGCCCGCTACGGCTTCCCGTTGGAGACCAGCGGCAACGCCATCATCGTCACCTCCACGCGCGGACCGAAGCAGTTCGTCGCGTGTGTGGTGGCGGCGACGATGCGGCTGGACGTGAACCACGCGGTGCGGCGGCTCATGGGCGCGTCGCGGGCGTCGTTCGCGTCGCCGGAAGAGACGGTGGAGCTGACCGGCATGGCCATCGGCGGCGTGACGCCCCTTGGCCTGCCGCCAAGCCTCCCGATCTACGTGGACGAGACGATTCGGGGGCTGGAGTACGTGATGCTCGGTTCCGGGACGCGCCGCTCCAAGATCAAGACGTGGCCGGAGGAGCTGGCGAAGGTGCCCAGCGTGACGTTCGTGCAGGGCATTGGGATGGCGAGCACGGGGCGGGTGTAGAGCGGGCACGTGGGTGCAGCATCACAAACGTAGGGGCGCATGGCCGTGCGCCCCTACGGAACGGCGAGATCTGATTGCCGCTGGAAGAACCTACGCCTGGCGAAATGCGTTGGGGACGAGACATGCTTCGCCCCTACTGTGCAGCGCCTAGCGTGTTGCGGCCAGCGGTCTTTCCTCGTACCGCCCCGGGCTGGACTCCCGCAGGCGGAGGACGAGGACCACGGGCGGCACGGAGATGGCCACAGCCAGCACGCCAATGGCGACGAGGCCCACGTACTGCGCCAGGAACCCGCCCACCAGCGGCAGGACGATGCCGGACGCGGCGCTGAACGTGTCGTTGGCGCCGATGGCGCGGCCACGCTCCTGCGGGCCCGTCGTGTCCACAATCAGCGCGGACGAGGCGACATTGACGCACGACCATCCCAGGCCGACCAGGAAAATGCCAGCAGTGATCACCCAGTAGATGGCCGTAACCGGCATGAGGATGCCGCCTGCCGCGCCGATGAGCAGCCCTGCGAGCAAGACCGGGCGGCGCCCGATGCGGTCACACAACCGTCCCAGGGGGAGAGAGAAGCCGAACATGCCGACGACATGGATGGTGACGGCGATGGAGATGGCGCCCAGCCCGTGGCCATGGCGTGAGAGAACGAGAGGGGTCATCGCCATGAGCATGCCCATGGTGCCCTGAACAGCGAACATGGAGGTGAACGCGGACAGCTTGGGGTAGTGCCGCACGTAGGTGAAGAAGCCGCCCGTCGCCTGTCCGGGAGCCGGTGGCGGCGGAGTCGGCACGTTCTCGCCAGGATAGTACTGCGCCAGGTTGGCGGCGATCTCCTTGGGGTCGGGGCGGACCTGGAGGACGAGGAACAGGCCGGGCAAAATGAACGCGGGGACCAGGATCCAGGCGAGGGCGGTGGCATCTATCCCAGCGCTCCTCGATAAGCTCTGGGCGGCTTTGATGAGCACCGGGCCTCCAAGAGCGCCCACGAGGGAGCCGGTGAGCACCATCCCCAGGCCGTAGCCGCGGAGGCGCGTTGGATACATGTCGGCGGCGGCGACGCGGAGCTGCTGCGCTGCACCAACGCCCATGCCAAAGATGAGCATGCCGACAAGAAAGAGCACGAATGACGAGAGCATGACGGACAGGCCGGTGACGACCGCGCCCGCCATGCCGACGATGAGGCCCGCCACCACGCCGGCCTTCCTGCCGTACGTGTCGGTGATCTTGCCGACGGGATAGGCGACGATGAACCGGCTGACGCCCAGGATGCTGGTGCCCACGCCCGCGAAGCTGGCGCTGCCCAGCAGTTTGACGACGATGATGGCCCCCAGCGTGGGGATCATCTGGTTGCCGGTGCCCACGAAGGCCTGGGACGCGGCCAAAAGCAGGGTGTTCCTTCGGATGACCGCAGGGATGGCTGCCAGGCGCTTTGCCGGGGCGCTCGTGGGCGTTCTGGCCATGATTCTACTTCCTTATCGGACGGGCGGACGCGCCAACCGAATTGGCCGTGCCCCACCGGACGACTCAAGACATTGAAAACTTCCCAACGGGTACCGGACGCCAGGGAAGCTCTCCGGTCATATTCAGCGGAGCACGAAATAGAGCACGACAAGAATGATGGCGATGACGCCCGTCACCAGTCCGATCCTGCGCATCTCAGACACCACCTGGGGCATGGTGGCAGTGGTTTGTTCCACACGCGCGGTGCGCGTTACCCGCTGCGGAGCGGGCCCCGGTCTCTGCGTAGCCGGAACTAGACGGACCGCTGTGGCGGCGCCTGCGCTCGGAGGCGGTGGGGTGGACGGGGTCGTCACGTCTTCTTGGGCTGAAGCTGGCGGAGCGTCCACCTGGGCTTCCGCGGCCTGGCGTTGCTTCATAAGACGCCGCTCACGGCGCGTGCGTGGTTGGCGTGGTTGGTGGGCCATCGTTACCCTCTCGCTCTCTGGTTGACCGCTTCGACGACGACACGGGTGGCGGCCTCGGTCCCCAGGGCAGCCACGTTGATGATCATGTGGAAATTCATGGGGTCCAAGACTTCGGTTTTGTAGAACCGACGAACATAGACCATCTGGCTCCGTTCCTGCTCCAGGACCATCTTTTCCGCGGCGTCTTTACCAACGCCTTCGCGGCGCATAAGCATCTCAATCCGGTACTGCATCGGGGCTACGCCGCCGACGTGCAACGCGCCCGGCCAGTCCTTCAAGACCAGGTTTGACGCTCGTCCCAGGATGACGACGTTGTTGTCGAAGGCGAGGTCCCTGATGACCTGGCTCACGACGTCAAAAAATCGCTGGTCGTCCAGTTCCTGGGCGTGGGTGATCGGCTCGTTGCGGGAGGCCTCGGGATACGGGCTGACCATCAGCGCGTCGACGGAGGGCTGAAAGAACGGGTCTCCCGCCCCGCCCGTAGCGGCTGAGCGCTCGAGGGCCGCTTTGAGCAGCCGGGTAAGCCGTTGCCGTACCGGTGGCACGCGCTGCTCTTTTTCGGACAGGGCGGCGACCGACGCGCCAACCCGACGGCCCGCCTCGGCAAGAATGAGCCGGTCCACGTAATCAACGCCCAAATACTGGGCGATCAATGGGCCCATCTCTCGCACACCAGAGCCAACCTGGCCGTTGATAGTGATCACGGGCATGTGCCACCTCTTGGCAGAGTGTCCCCCGCTCCACGCCTAGCAACTTGCCTGGAGTGTCGCACGGTCACAAGCGCCGCCACCTCCCCGCAAAATCGGCCGGCGCCGCGCGCGCGCCGTGTTGATGCAGATGAGACGTGCTGGTGCGCCTGCAGAGCACCCCTAGCTTACCAGAGAACGGCGGCAGAAGGCAGGGGGGAGGGTTTGCCGGGCTGGCATAGCGTACCGGGCTTTCCGCCATCAAACGCGAAGGGGCCGTTCTCGAACAGCCCCTTCGGTCCTCGCGCGTCGCCGTACCGCAAACCCGTGCTGATTTCCTGGCCGCCACCTCTCACCACGCGCGTGGGTGCGCCTTGTCGTACTCCTCGCGCAGGTGCTGGTCGGTGAGCAGCGTGTACACCTGCGTGGTCGTGATGCTGGCGTGGCCGAGCCATTCCTGAACCTGCCGCAGCGTTGCCCCGCCACGCAGCATGTGGGTGGCGAAGCTGTGCCGCAGCACGTGGGGCGTGACATTGGAGGCGATCCCCGCCCGGTGCGCGTGCTCCTTGAGGATGAGCCAGCACCCCTGCCGCGTGAGGCGCTCGCCGCGGCGGTTCGCGAAGACCGCCTGCTCGTGGTCGTCCTTCACCGCGTGGGGCCGGCCATTGGCGAGGTAATCCTTGATCGCCTGGACCGCGGACTCGTGGAGCTGGATGACCCGCTCCTTGTTGCCCTTGCCGATGCAGCGGACGTACTCGTCCCCCGCAGTCAGGTGGAGCTGGTCAAGGTTGAGGGAGACCAGCTCACTCACGCGCATGCCGGTGGCGTAAAGCAGCTCCAGCATTGCGACGTCGCGCTGCGCTTCCATCCCTTTGTCGCGTGAGGCCACGTCCAGGAGCTGCGCCATCTCGGTCTCGGTGAGGGGCTTGGGCAGGCGGCGTCCCAGCTTTGGGGAGGTGATCTCCTCGGTTGAGTCACGGCTGATGACCCCCTCCTGGCCCAGGTACGCGAAGAAGGATTTAAGCGACGCGATCTTCCGCGCCACCGTGGCATTGGAGTAGCCCCTGTCTTTCTGGGCGAGGATGTAGGCCGAAAGCGTGTCCGGCGTAACGTCCGCCCAGGTGGCAACAGCGCCAGGGCCCTCCATGAACTCCACAAGCTGGTTAAGGTCGTTGCGGTAGGCCGCCTCCGTGTTGGGCGAGAACCCCTTTTCCACGGCCAAGACCTGGAGGAACCGGTCAACATCCGCCTTCATGACGCCCTCGACTTTCTGGCGCGCACGTCTAGCCGCGCCGTGCTGGTTGCAGCTTTCGTCGCAGGCCGCCTGAAGGGGCGCTTGCGCCACCCCGCCTCCCCGCGCGTGCGCCGTCCGACGACGCCCTCTCGCTGTGGGCCTTGACGACCAGGAGCGCGGGGACCGCCCACACAATGGCCGCCGGCGGGAACGTCCCAACCGCTACGACCATGGTAAAGGCGAGGAGGCTAAGCCAGAGGGGCAGGCTCTTGTGCTTCAGCGAGGCCACCAGGAGCAGGACTGCCCAGACGACCATGATGTAGGTGAGGTAGTGGAGCATCTGATGATAGCTGTCGTAGCGGAGGAGCAGCTCTTCCAGCGAGCGCCGCGCCTCCGGGTCGCCCGAGGCATGGTACACAGCCACAAGGGGCGTCTCAAACACCGGGTGCCACCAGCGGCCCAAGCCTTCCGCGACAATCGCGACGACGGCGATGGGAAAGGCGATGGCGGCTTCAAGCGGGCTCTCGCTCTTCATCGTCTGGAAGACCATCCAGATGAGCGGGACGAAGAGGAAGAAGTAGAGGCCGTAGAGCCCGTTGCTAAGCGTCCACACGATTCGCTGAGAGAGGGGGAGTGGCCGGAGGAGGGTCTCGGGGTCGGTGGTCACGGCCAGCAGCCCCGGCAGCCTGGCGGGCCAGAGGATGGCGAGCAGCAGGACGAGGATGCCGATGGCGGCAACGGTGCAGTACGCGGCAATGCGCCAGGGGTCTGCCTTCATGGCGGGACCATCCTCTTGAGGGCCCTCGCGTGGCGGGCCAATCTGGAGCGCAGTGAAAAGGGAGCAACCCTCTTGTGCGCCGCCCTAATATTGAACGAATATTAGCTTTTTATTAGAAGTATGTCAAGTAGTTCTGCCAAGTGCCCCGAGGCGATTCGGTTCTCGCTAGGTTCTTCTCGGACACATGGTCGCCATTCTGGGAGAACGATAGCGACCAAGGAATCTCCGCTCTTCAGGTTGCCGCCCACATAGCTGCGGAGATTCCTCGCTGTCCCGCTCCCCTTCCCCTTCGCTTCTCTCAGGGTCATGGCTTCGGCTCACTCGGATTGACCCTGAAAAGACCATGTCGCGCTGAGCCGACGTTAGCCGCCCCGCTCACACCACGCTATAATGGCTCCACCATGCTCCTCGCCTTAGATATCGGCAACACCAACGTCAAGGTCGGCGTCTTTGAGGGCCAAACGCTCCGCTCCTCATGGCGCCTCTCCTCCGACGCCCGCCGCCAGCCCGCCGAGTACGAGTCGTTCCTCCACTCATTGCTGAGCATTCGCGGCATCAAGCCGTCGCAAATCACGGGCGTCGTGCTGTGCAGCGGTGTCCCTCCGCTGACTACCGTGTTTGAGGAGCTTAGTCACACCGTCTTCAACCAGACGCCGCTCATCATCAGCGCGGGTGTGAAGACCGGCGTGCGCGTGATGTACGAGAATCCCCGCGACGTCGGCCCCGACCGCGTCGCCGACGCCGCCGCCGCCTTTCACCTCTACGGCGGCCCGGTCATCGTCGTGGACTTCGGCACCGGCCTCACCTTTAACGCCGTCACCCGCGAGGGCGACTACCTGGGCGGCGCCATCGCCCCCGGCCTCTCGGTCGCCGCCGAGTCCCTCTTCGCCAACGCCTCCATGCTGCGGCGTGTGGAGTTGGTGCGGCCCAAGTCCGTCGTCGGGCGCAACACCGTCGCCTCCCTCCAGTCCGGCCTCGTCTTCGGCTACGTCTCCATGGTGGAGGGCATGGTGAAGCGCATCCGCGAGGAGATCGGCCAGGACGCCAAGGCCATCGCCACCGGCGGCCAGGCGGGCGTCATCGCCAAGGAGACCACCGTCTTCCACGCCGTCCACCCCGACCTGACGCTGGTAGGACTGCGGATCATCTACGAAATGAACCGGTGACCGTTGGCGGTGTCATACCTCACTGCACTCGGAATCTCCAGCACCTGCCATTTCTACCTCCTGGTCGAGCAGCCGTGTAGCAAGGGTCTAAACCTGCCTGGGCGGGCTCCTTCCACACGCCTCTCGCTACCAAACATGCTACCCTTACTTCACATGGGTGCCATCCCAACTCCAATTCGGGACGCACACCGAGGTGATAAGACATGCCGAACCCGCTCCACGGCAAAAACATCGTCCTGGGCGTCACCGGCAGCATCGCCGCCTACAAGGCCGCCGACCTCGCCAGCAAGCTTGTCCAGGCGGGCGCGCGCGTCGACGTTGTTATGTCCGAGAACGCCGCTCACTTCATCACGCCCATGACGTTCCACGCCCTCACGCACCGTCCCGTCACCACCGACCTGTTTGACCCCCACTCCGAGCTGGCGATTGACCACGTTGCGCTGGGGATGCGCGCCGACATCATCGTCATCGCACCAGCCACAGCCAACACCCTCGCCAAGCTCGCCGCCGGCGTCGCCGACGACGCGCTTACCACCACCGTCCTCGGCACCGTGGCACCGCTCCTGGTCGCGCCCGCCATGGACGCGCACATGTACGACCACCCGGCGGTCCAGGACAACCTGGCTCGCCTTCGGAACCGCGGCGTCACCATCGTGGGGCCTGAGGGCGGACGCCTCGCGTCGGGCCTCATGGGCATGGGCCGCCTCACCGACCCTGAGGTGCTGGTGGAGCACATCAAGCTCGTCCTTGGACGCCACGGCGACCTACTGGGCAAGAAGGTGGTGGTCAGCGCGGGCGGCACCCAAGAGCCACTGGACCCTGTGCGCATCCTCACCAACCACTCCTCGGGCAAGCAGGGCTACGCCGTGGCCGAGGCCGCCCGCGACCGGGGCGCCGCCGTGACGCTCGTCACCACGCCCGTCAGCCTCCGCCCGCCCGTGGGCGTCCGCGTCGTCCGCGTCAAGTCCGCCCGCGACATGCTGGAGGCGATGCTGGACGTGACCAACCAGGCCGACATCGTGGTCATGGCCGCAGCCGTGGCCGACTACCGTCCTGTCGCCGAGTCCGACCACAAGATCAAGAAGTCGGGCGAGACGATCTCCCTGGAGCTGGCCAAGAACCCGGACATCATCGCCACGGTGAACGGGCCCTTCGTCAAGATCGGGTTCGCGGCGGAGACCGAGGACCTGCTGGTCAACGCGGAGACGAAGCTGCGCTCCAAGGGCCTGCACCTGGTTGCCGCCAACGACGTGACCGCCACCGACGCAGGGTTCGGCGTGGACACCAACCGCGTGCTGCTGCTGGACCGCGACGGCAAGGTGGAGGAGCTTCCGCTGCTGACCAAGTACGAGGTCGGCCACCGAATACTGGACCGGGCGCTGGCGATGGTGGGCAAGCAGAGGGCGTAAGCGCAATGACACATGGATTCCACAAAGGTGCGCCGGCACAGCCCGAATACGCACGGGCACAGCGCGTGATGAGAGCGTTCTTGGAAGGTGAGACTAGTGGCAAGCAAGGTCGTTGACTACACGTTGGAAAAGCACGTCGCCGAATACCAACAAGACCCCGACTTCCTCGCTGAGCAGATTGCCCTTGAAGTCGTTGAAGACGCGTTCCGCCTCATGACGGCGTCCAACATGACTCAGGCGGACCTGGCGAGGAAGCTCGGCGTCTCTCGAGCGCGCATCTCTCGGATATTGAATGCCCATCCGAACCTCACGCTGCGCTCCATAGCCCTTCTTGGCCTTGCGCTGGGCGCGAAGCCATACGCGGGCCTGAGCCAACAATCTCCAGAGACCACCCAAAATGGCAAGAGTCGGCCTTCACTCAAGACAGGAAGTACTCTGCGGGTTAAGCCCCATCTCACCGTCCCCGTTACCGTACCCACCCCCTCTCGGTAGCCCTGACAAGGTTCGCCGAGGAGGGGGAACCAAAGCGGCCACCCGCTCAGGCCTCCGGCCTGACGACCCGACATTCTGTAACGTCAACCAGGAGTGCGCCCATGACCAACCCATCGCGTCCCCAGACCGAAATGGACAAGGCCTACGACCCCGCCACCGTGGAGCAGCGCCTCTACCAGCACTGGCTTGACCTCAACGTCTTCGCCCCAAAAGAGGACCCCGGCAAGCAGCCCTTCGTCGTCATCCAGCCGCCGCCCAACGTCACCGGCTCGCTCCACGTCGGCCACGCGCTGACGGCCACCGTTGAGGACACGATGGCCCGCTGGCACCGCATGCAGGGCGAGCCGACGTTGTGGCTCCCCGGCCTGGACCACGCCGGCATCGCCACCCAGGTCGTCGTGGAGCGCGAGCTGGCCAAGGAGGGCCTCACACGCCAGCAGCTCGGCCGCGAGCGCTTCCTAGAGCGCGTGCACCAGTGGGTCGGCGCGTACCGCAACCGCATTACCGAGCAGCACCACCGCCTCGGCGCCTCCGTGGACTGGCGCCGCCTGGTCTACACGCTGGACCCGGTCCCCAGCCTGGCCGTCCGCACCACCTTCGTCAACCTCTTCCGCGAGGGACTCATCTACCGCGGCGAGCGCATGATCAACTGGTGCCCGCGCTGCTCCACCGCGCTCTCCGACCTGGAGGTCGTCCACCAGGAGGAGCAGGGCCACATGTGGCGCCTCCGCTACCCCCTCGCTGACGGCTCCGGCCACGTCACCGTCGCCACCACGCGCCCGGAGACCCTGCTCGGCGACACCGCCGTAGCGGTAAACCCCGCCGACAGCCGCTACACCCACCTCGTCGGCAAGCAGGTGCGACTGCCCCTCGCGGGCCGCATCATCCCCATCATCGCCGACGACGCCGTGGACAAGGAGTTCGGCACCGGCGCGCTGAAGATCACGCCCGCTCACGACCCCGCCGACTTTGAGACCGGCCAGCGCCACGGCCTACCCGTCATCAACGTCATGAACCTGGACGGCACCATTAATAAGGAGGGCGGCGCGTACGCGACCCTTGACCGCTACGACGCCCGCAAGCGCGTCGTGGAGGACCTGGACCGCCTGGGCCTGCTGGACGGCGTCACGCCGCACACCCACGCCGTCGGCCACTGCGACCGGTGCCGCGAGGCCGTGGAGCCTCTGGTCTCCAAGCAATGGTGGGTCAAGACGGCCCCCCTGGCTGCGCCTGCTCTGGACTCCGTCCGCACCGGCGAGATCAAGATCGTCCCCGAGCACTACACCCGCGTCTACGAGAACTGGATGGAGAACATCCGCGACTGGTGCATCAGCCGCCAGCTCTGGTGGGGCCACCGCATCCCAGTCTGGTACTGCGTTGCGTGCGACGGCCCCAAAATCCGCCTCACGCTCTTCCGCTCCGATGTCGTGCCGAGCCCCTCATCGGTCATTCTGAGCGAAGCGAGGAATCCGTCTCCCCCTCTCCCTCCGGGAGAGGGCATTCCCCCTTCCCCTTCAGAGAAGGGGGCCAGGGGGTTAGGTCGGGGGCAGGGTGGGGACGCTCCCGTTCGTCCTGAGCCTTCCTCCACCGCTCGTCCTGAGCCTGTCGAAGGACGACAAAGCTCTTCTGCCAGTAGTTCGACAAGCTCACCACGAGCAGAAAACCTAGAGACCGCCACCCTCGCCGCCTTCCTCGCGCAGGGCCGCGCCCTCGCCGACGTGGACAGCCGCATCCACACCGCCGAGATCCCCCTGGACGTCACGCCCCTCGTCGGCGCCGAGCAGCCCACGGCCTGCCCCACCTGCCGCGGCACGACCTTCTTCCAGGACCCGGACGTGCTGGACACCTGGTTCTCCTCCGGCCTCTGGCCCCACTCCACCCTCGGCTGGCCGGAGCAGACGCCGGACCTGCAGCGTTTCTACCCCACGTCGGTCATGGAGACAGGCTACGACATCCTCTTCTTCTGGGTCGCCCGCATGATCATGCTGGGCCTCCACAACACCGGCAAAGTCCCCTTCCACACCGTGTACCTCCACGGCCTGGTGCGGGACACCGAGGGCCTGAAGATGAGCAAGACGCGCGGCAACGTGGTGGACCCCCTGGAGATGATTGACCAGTTCGGCGCCGACGCCCTCCGCTTCGCGCTCACCGTCGGCACCTCCGCCGGCACCGACAGCCGCCTCGGCGCGTCCAAGCTGGAGGCGGGCCGCAACTTCGCCAACAAGCTCTGGAACGCCGCCCGCTTCGTCACCCTGAACCTGGACGCTTCGCTGGGGAACCGATCCGCAGATGACGCAGATTCCCCAGATAAATCAGTAACAAAATCTGCCTCATCTGCGAAATCTGCGGATTCGTCCCCCCAGGTCCAGGGCTGGCAGGCCCCCACGCCATCGCGGCTGGAGGACCGCTGGATCCTCAGCCGCCTCAACCGCGTGACCGCCGACGTTGACCGCCTGCTGCGCGACTACCAGCTCGGCGAGGCGGAGCAACGCGCCTACGAGTTCGTCTGGGACGACTTCTGCGACTGGTACCTTGAAGCCGCCAAAGTCCGCCTGCGCCAGACTGCACCCTCGCCTTCCGACCAATCCCTTCCCCCCTTGAGGGGGAAGGTTAGGATGGGGGGTGACAGCCCCCTCCCCATCCTCGCCCACGTCCTGGAGAAGACCCTCCGCCTCCTCCACCCCTTCATGCCCTTCGTCACGGAAGAAATCTGGCAGCACCTCAAGCCGCGCCTCGCGGGCGCCGACGCCCTCCCCACGTCCATCGTCACCGCGCCCTACCCGTCATCAGACCACGGGCTGATAGACGAGGAGGCCGAAGCGGCCTTCGGCGTCGTCATGGGCATCGTGCGCGCGGCGCGAAACACCCGTGCGGAGTTCCGCGTTGAGCCGAACAAACCCCTGGAGGTGCTGGTTGACCCCGCCGACCTGCGCGGCGCACTGGAAGAGGCCGCGCCCGTCATTCGCGCCCTCGGACGAGTAGACCCGCTCCGTCTCCTGGGCGCCAGCGACGTGCGCCCCGACGCGAAGGAGTCGGTGACGGCGGTCGTGGGCAAGGTGACCGTCTTCCTGCCGATGGCGGGCCTCATAGACGTCGCCGCCGAGCGCAAGCGCCTGGAGAAGGAGCTAGCCGACTGCGCCGCCAATATCAGCCGCCTGGAAGGTCGCCTTGCAGACCAGCAGTTCCTCAGCAAGGCCCCCGAGGAGATCGTGGAGCGCGAGCGAGCCCGCCTGCAAAGCCTCGGCGAGCGGCGGGAGCGCGTGCAGGAGCTCCTGGAAACACTCCCATCCTGACGCCCGGGGAGACAGAAACACGGAGGAGTCCCATCGCGGCACAACTGCTCATCTTCGCCCGGCTCGCCATTGGCGCCATCCTCGCGAGTGCGGTTGCCGTGGCGTGCGCCCAGAACGTGAGCGCGCCGCCTGCTCCCTTCAGCCCCACTCCCACCAGCGATGAGCCCCAGTCCATGCTCCCCGCGTCGACATCGCCGGTGTCTCCGCCGGCGCAAACCTCAACGCCTCAGCCCACAGCACCCGCCACTTCATCGCCCGTGGCACAGGGGGTGCCTCCTCCAACGCAGCTTCCACCTCCCACCCCCCGGCCAATCGCCTGGCCCACGGATGTTGGCACTTCCCACTTCGGCATTATGGGCTACCAAGGAGAGCCGGTGGGGTTCAAGGGTGCTTGGGTCCGTCCACATCCCGGGCCGTTTGTGTGGAATACCGTGGAGCCAACACCCGGCCGGTACGACTGGTCAAACGTTGACTCCCAGGTGCGCTCGTGGCAACGTCAGCGTGTGGCGATCCTGGCCACCATCTGGCCGTTCGCCGGATGGGACCAGCAGGCGTGCCACGCCAACCAGCCCCCGGCTCCGGGCATCGTTTTCCGCGGAATGCCCAACCGCCTCTACGCGCCCTGCGACCAGCAGGCGTACACCGCCTGGCTCAAAGCTCTTGTTGACCGGTACAACGGCGACGGCGTCAACGACATGCCGGGCCTTCAGTACCCCATTCGCCACTGGGAAGTCGCCAACGAGCCAGAACTACAAGGACCGCCACAAAGCGACATGACCTTCTTCCAGGAAGGACCGGACGTGTACCTCAAGCTGCTCCAGCTCTCCTACGGCACCATCAAGGCCACAGACCCCAACGCCGTCGTGCTGCCTGCAGGCCAGGCCGGCATGCTCCAGCACCACACCGACTACTGGGCGCCAGTGCTGAGAGGTGCGCTCGGCTTGCTTGATCTTGGGAACATCCACTCTATCGGCGGATCAGAAGTCTTCTACGGGCCACAGTACCGCAGTTGGCTGGACCAGCTCGGCTTCACCAGCCTTCCGTTCTGGATTACAGAGGCCCTCGCCATCAAATTCGCGTCGCCGGGCCAGCCGCCTGTCAGCGACGACCGGCAGGCCCAGAGCATTGTCACCGGCTACGCCACTGACTTTGCGAATGGAGCGGAAGTGATTTTCAACATCGGGGCTGGCGGAGGAGGACAGTCCGGCGGGTCAAGCGTGGCGGCGGAGATCACCTTCAATCTGATGGCGGCCATCGTGGGCGATTTCGCCACCGCCCAGGCGATCAATCCCACCGCGGTGCAGTTCACCATGCGCGACGGCTCAACGGTCTATGCGCTATGGAACGACGCCCGCCTCCCCAGCAGCGTCACCGGCACCGTGACCGTTACCACGCATAGAGGAGCAACTTCCCAGACCAACGCTGCCGCTGTGACCGCCGCCATGCCGATCCTGGTCCAAGCCGGGGCTATCACCGCTGTCCCGGTCGGTTCCAAGTCAACTATCGGACCTTAACCCACCGCCTCGTTGCCCGCCTCCGCCTCCAGTAGCGCCAGGCCTGGCAGTAAGCCAAGCAGCGGCTCCGGGTGCCGCCGTCGCAGCCACTGCAGCGCCTTCCGGGTATCGCTCGCGACCTTCGTCTTCTCGCTCTCGTTCACCCGCAATTTGAACAGCCAGTACGTGAACGCCTTGGACTCCACCGCGTCGCCCGGGCTCACCTCGAACCCGCTCCGTTGCTCGCGGAAGGTCTGGAGCAACTGCCCTTGCTTCGCCCCATAGATGCGCATGAATGCCGCGTCGGTGACCCCTGCCTGCGACCTCATTCCTACCCCCATCCGCTCT
This sequence comes from Dehalococcoidia bacterium, assembly GCA_009693045.1. Classification (GTDB taxonomy): domain Bacteria; phylum Chloroflexota; class Dehalococcoidia; order Lucifugimonadales; family SHYT01; genus SHXZ01. The sequence goes on from SHXZ01000003.1 coordinate 159,387, forward strand.
TTACGCACTTCATCCCGCACCGCCGCCTGGAGCGCCCCCTCCAACGCCACGCCGTACCAGTAGTTGAGTAGCCCCTTCACCTTGGCCGTGCCGAGCAATGTCCGCAGGTCCTCCTCAGCGATCTCCAAGGGGAAGCGCCCGCGGAGGCTGAACTGCCTCCACTCCGTCTGGGGTACCAGGTCGGCCACCTCGTGCCCGAGGCGTTCGGCCAGCGCCATCAGGTCAAACGCCTCGTTCTCCACCAGGTACTGGCGACGGCGGCCCTGGAACATCTCACTGGGCGACGTCCACATTCCCAGCGCCTCCAACAGCACCACCGGCCACGGCCTGTCGACGACAAGCCCGGCGCGTAAGTGGTCCAGCGCCTCCAGGCTCTCCGGCGTCAGGTCAGGGTCACGCTCCGGCGCTGTGGCGCGAGTCCGTCGCCTTTTGTTGGTATTCGCTCGGGGCTCTCCGGTCTTCAAACTCGTTTCCTACAAGTGCGTAAGTTCTTTGAGGCAACGCTGCAAACCCCTTTCTTGCAAGAAAGGGGTTTGCAGCGTTGCCTACTCCGCTTCAGCCACGCCATGAACTCACCCAGCGGCCTCGTGTTCATTATATGCCTCGCCTCGCACCACCCGCGCCGCGCCGTCGTCACGCCGAAGCGCATCACGTCCAGCCCCTCCGTGCTGTGCGCGTCGCTGTCAATCACCATCGGCGCGCCCACTTCCCGCGCCCGCGCCACGTGCGCGTCCCTCAGGTCCAGCCGATCCGGCGAGGCGTTGGCCTCCAGCGCCACGCCCGTCCGCGCGGCCTCCTGGAACAGCGCCTCCATGTCCACCTCAACCGGCGGTCGCTCACCGATGAGCCGCGTCGTCGGATGGCCGATCGCCGTGACGTGCGGGTTGCGCATTGCCTTGATGATACGGCGCGTCATCGTCTCGCGGTCCTGGCCCATCGCCGAGTGCACCGACGCGATGACCACGTCCAGCTCCGCGAGCACGTCGTCCGGAAAGTCTAGCGTCCCGTCCGCCCGGATATCAACCTCCGAGCCGTGCATGACTCGTATGCCAAGATGCTGCTCCGCCTGGCGGACAAGCTTCCGTTGCTCCCGCAGCCGCTCCGGCGACAGCCCGTTGGCGATGCCGCGCCCCACCGAGCGGTCGGTCAGCGTCACGTATTCGTACCCTTTGGCCTTCGCCGCCGCCAGCATCGCCTCCAGCGGGTCGCGCCCGTCGCTCCAGTCCGAGTGCACGTGCAGGTCGCCCTTCAGGTCCGCCACCTCCACCAGCGTCGGCAGCTTGCCCGACAGCGCCGCCTCCAGCTCCACCCCGCCCTGCCGCACCTCCGGCGGGATCAGCGGCAGGCCCAGACGCGCGTAGAACGCCTCCTCGGTCGCGATCGGCTCCAGCCGCCCCGTCTTCAGGCCCGTGATGCCGAACTCGTTCAGCGAGAGGCCCCTCCGCCGCGCGTACTCCCGCAGCAAGACGTTATGCTCCTTGCTGCCTGTGAAGTACTGGAGCATCGCCCCGAAGCTCTCCGGCTCCACGACCCGCAGGTCAATCTGCAACCCGCCGCTCACGATGACGCTGGCCTTCTTCTCGCCATGTCCGAGCACCTCTACCACCTGCAGCAGCGTGGCGAACGCGTCCAGCACCTGCTGCCCGTCCCGCCCCAGCGCGATGATGTCTATGTCGCCCACCGTCTCCCGCCAGCGCCGCATGCTCCCCACGGGCGCCGCGTCCATCAGGCCGGGGCAGCGCTGCCGCAGCGCCGACACCACCTGCTCCGCGATGGGCAACGCCTTGCCCAGGGGGATGCGCCGCTCCTTCGTCCCCAGCGTCCGGATGTGCCGCAGGATGTTGTCCGCCGCCTTCTGCCCAAGCCGAAGGAGCTCCGCCATGCGCCCCTGCACGATGGCCTGCTCCAGCTCCTGCGCCGAGGACACGCCAAGCTCTGTCACGAGCCGGTGTGCCGTCTTCGGCCCCACGCCGGGGATGTCCATCAGCGCCAGCACGCCCTCCGGGGACTCCGCCTTCATCCGCTCGTACGTGTCCATCTTGCCGGTCGTGACCAGCTCGGTGATCTTGTTGGCAATCTCCTTGCCCACGCCTGGGATCGCCTTCAAGTCGCGCCCGTCCCGCACCCATTGCTCCAGCGGCTCCGACCGCTGCTCAATGCTGCGCGCGGCGCGCTGATACGCGCGCACCTTGAACACCACCTCCCCCTTCAGCTCGGAGAGGTCGGCCAGCCGCTCAAGCACATTGGCGATGTCGTCGTTGGAGAACGGCATGAGCGTTACCTGTACACCTGATAGTCCACTTCAGGCCCCATCACTCGTGCAATCGCTTTATCCGCCGTGAGGACTATTTCACCACGCTCGGCAGCTGTCGCCGCGATGAGTGCATCCCCAAAGTATCTTCGGCGCTCGCCTGCGCTCCTGTTCCTAAGGAGTTCTCCCGCACGCCGCGCCGTCCGCGAGTCCAATGGCGCAAACTCGCATCTCCTCAGCAAAGCCAGAACAATAAGCTCTTCCTGTTCCCTCATCGCTCCTATCCACAGTTCCGCTTCAGTGATGGGCGAATACGAAGCGACGATTTCACCTCGCCGTATTTGTTCAACCAAAGATACCGCACTGGGTTCGTCCCTCAGGTAGTAAATAATTGAGGTAGTGTCAAGCAAAAACGTGCTCATCGCTTTGGCAGCTTGCGACCTTCTCTCAATCGCCGTACCCACGCCACGGGGTCTTTCATGTCCTCACGGCTGGCCCACCCCCCCCCTACCCTCAACAATGAGCGCGTCAATCTTCTCCTGCGTCAGCGTGTCTAAGTCCTCCGGGGTACGCGCAGGCTGCGCCAGCAGCTTCTTGACCCGCGGCGACTTCCAGACCCACGACGTGTCCTGCTCTCTGGTCTTCGCCTTCTTCGCCTGAGCCATCTTTGCTTGTCACCCCAGCTAAGCTACCGCCCTGCCCTCAACGTACTACGAAGAAAGCCGCCCGTAGTGCATCTCCGTCACGTACTCAAACACAACGGTCCCGCCCCGCTCGTGCTCCCGAAAAATGCGCCCCAGTTCCCGCACCATCGCCTCCGCCTTCTCTCCCTGATTCGGCACGAACGACGACGAGAGCAGCCGCCCCTTCAGACCCTCGTAGTCCAGCGTCTGAGCATTCTTGAACGTCTTCAGCCGGCACCCCTGCGGCCCGTAAAAAGCGTTGTACGCCTCTTGGCTGATGTTCTCGTGGCGCACCTGAAGATAGTCCGTCCCATACGTCTCCAGCAACCGCTCATACGCCTGAACGAGAGGACTGGCGATGTCGCGCGTGTTAAACAAGATCGCTGTCCATCCGCCAGGCCTGAGGATTCGCGCGAACTCCTCTCTGGCCTTCTGCTGGTCAAACCAGTGGAACGCCTGCCCCACCGTCACGAGATTGACGCTCTTGTCCGCGAGAGCCGTGGCCTCCGCTGACCCCTTGACCGCGCGAAACGCCGCTTGTCCCTGCAGAAGCTTCTCCGACGCCTCCCGCATCTCGTCGTTCGGCTCCACGCCGTACACCTGGTTGCCGTTCTTGAGGAACAGCTCCGACAGCAGCCCCGTCCCCGACCCCACGTCCGCCACCACCCACTCCGGCCTCATGCCACACTCCGCGCGCAGCGCATCCATGACCTGGGCTGGGTAGCCAGGACGCGACCGGATGTAGGTCTCAACGCGACCCGAGAATCGTTGGGCGGTAGGGTTCCCCGCGCTACTGGTCATCGTCTCTCCAATGCTCAAGCCCAGCTCGAAAATCTAGCCTAGCCGGTCTCCCGTTCCACCGCTCACATCAACGCGAACCCGCAGCCGCTCTCGCCGCTTTCGGCACCACCATTTTATGCGCCGTGTGCGTCTCAGAAAAAGCGGCCACCTTCACGTTCACCAGGCCTGCCGCGCGGCCCGAGGTCAGCACGTCTACTTCGCGGACCTCCGTGCTTCCCTTTTGCGCCACTATCCAGATGGCCCCCGCCTTCTTAATCGCCTTGCCGAGCGACTCCAGCCACTCCAAGCCTTCCCGCTCGTCCGTCTCAAAAAACACCAGGTCCAACTCAGCGCCCGGCTTGCACTCCGATAGCTTGGGCACTCGTTCACCAAGCTGCGCCAAAAAGTCCCCGTCCTGCACACCCACAACGGCTATGCTCATCCCCGGCTTCACTCCCAGCTTATCCAGCAGCCCCCTTGGGTTCTTGATCTTCTCCGCCCACGTCTTGGCCTTGGGCCCAAGCGCCAGCACCACCTCGCCGCCTGTGTGCGTTATGACAAGCTCACCGTCCCGCGCTTCCACCGACGTGATGCTGCTGAACGGCACCTTGAGCCGCACCGGCGCTCGGACGATCAGCTCGCTCTTCTCCAGCAGAGCCTTCGCCTCGACCGCCTTGCCGTTCACCCTGACCGTGCAGACCGTCTCAAGCCCCATATTTTTCTCTCGTGTTCCTCATCCGAAACCAGGTCGCTGTGCCTCTGACATCTCCCCTCTCCATTGTATGGAGAGGGGTTGGGCGTGAGGTCTCCCCCCTACGCCCGGCCAAACCGCTTCGCCCACAGCGCCGCGCCCGTCCCCACCCCCGCGAACACCGCCGTCCCGCGATGGAACTTCACGTCCACGTCGCCGCCCTTCGCCTCCGCCCTCGTCACCTTCGCCACCGGTATTTCCCAGCGAGTACTCCTCGCTCCGGAAGGTCGTCTGCTCCCCGTCCGCGATGAGGTCACCGGGAATCTCCTTGCCGTCAAACCGCAGCGTCGCCCGAACGCGCAACCCTCGGGCCCACTCGTGCTGGACCGCCACCGACTGCGCCCACCAGCCGCTGAGCCCCTGCCCTTTCCCTAGCCACAGGCCCGTGGCCTTGTGGCTGTGCCACTCCGCCCCGAACTGATCCAGGATGCGGAACCACTTCTCCCATCACTTTCCCGTTGCCTTCTCCACCGCCTCGTCCCCGATGCGCTGCTGCTCCTTGGCCGCCGGGCGCTTCGTCTTCTGCTGCATCGCCACCCACTCCGCTGTTCACTCCTCGCCTTCTCTTCCCCCAAGCAATAAAAATGTTCTGGAAAGGGACTGGGGAAACCTCTTGCAAGAGGTTTCCCCAGCGCGTAGCTCACGCCCCGGTCCCGTGGCACCGCTTGTACTTCTGGCCGCTGCCGCACGGGCACGGATCGTTCCGTCCAACCTTCTCGCCAGCCCGCGCCGGCTGCACCTGGCGGTTCGCCATCACCGCCGCCATCGGGCTCTGCTGCTTGGCGGTCGCGCGGACCGGAAGCGGCGCACGAACTGGCTGCGGCTGGCCCGCCGGCTGCGGCACCGAGGAGGCAGCAGGCTGCATTGCCAGCGAGGCGTGGTAGATCGTGTGCACAATGTCGCGCTGGATATTCTCTAAAAGCTGCTGGAAGCTCGCGTGGGCCTCCGTCCGATACGACACCAGCGGGTCCCGCTGGCCCGCCGACTGCAGGCCGATCCCCTGCCGCAGCGCCTCCATCGCCGTCAGGTGCGCCACCCAGTGGCTGTCAATCACCCGCAGCATCACCAGGCGCTCCAGGCCGCGCATGTTCTCCGCGCCCAGCGCCTCCTCACGTTCCTTATAAAAAGAACGCGCGTATCCTAACACGGCTTGCACGATTTCGTCTCGCGTCATCTCGGCAAGCCGGTCCGGTTGGAGTTCTTGCGGCAGCAGGAAGATCGTCTGCAGCTCAGCTACCAGGCCCTCGACATCCCAATCCTCTGAGTCCCGTCCGGCCAGCCGGACGTTCAACAACTCCTTCAGCTCCCGCTCCACCATGTCCTGGACGTTCGACTTCAGGTCGGCCTCACCGGTGATCTTCGCGCGCTCGGCGTAGATCACGTCCCGGTGCCGGTTCACCACGTCGTCGTATTCCACCAGGTACTTCCGGATCTCAAAGTTATAGGCCTCCACCTTGACCTGCGCCCCCTCCATGGCCCTGCTCACCATGGAGTTCTCCAGCGCCTCCTCCTCCTTGAAGCCCGCCCAGTTCATGATGCCCTTGATGCGGTCGCCGCCGAACCGGCGCATCAACTCATCGTCCAGCGCCACGTAGAAGCGCGACGCGCCTGGATCGCCCTGCCGACCGGTGCGGCCGCGGAGCTGGTTGTCAATGCGCCTTGCCTCGTGGCGCTCCGTGCCGACCACCAGCAGTCCGCCGAGCTTCACCACCTGGTCGTGCTCTTCCTTCCAGCGGGCCGTCACCTCGTCGCGCACCCGTGCGAGCAACGCCGGCGGCGCGGTTTCTTCGGTGTGCCGCTCCTTCTTCAGCGCTTCCCGCAGCAGCCCGTCCGGGTTGCCGCCCAGAACGATGTCCGTGCCGCGGCCCGCCATGTTCGTCGCCACCGTCACCGCGCCGAGCCGCCCCGCCTGCGCCACGATGGTCGCCTCGCGGTCGTGCTGCTTAGCGTTCAGCACCTGGCACGGCACCCCCTCTCTCTTGAGCATATCGGTCAGCAACTCCGACTTCTCAATGGAGGTCGTGCCGATCAGAATGGGCCGCCCCTTGGCGTGGTCATCCGTGATCTCCTTCGCCAACGCCTTCCACTTCCCCTTCTCCGTCGTGAAGATCAGGTCCGCTTGGTCTTCCCGGATCATCGGGTGGTGCGTCGGGATGGGAGCCACGTCCAGGCGGTAAATCTTCGCAAACTCCTCCGCCTCCGTCATGGCCGTGCCGGTCATACCCGCCAGCTTCTTGTACATACGGAAGTAGTTCTGCAGCGTAATCGTGGCGTAGGTCACCGTCTCCTGCTGCACCTTCAAGCCCTCCTTCGCCTCAACCGCCTGGTGCAGCCCGTCCGACCACCTCCGCCCCTCCATCAAGCGCCCCGTGAACTCGTCCACGATGATGATTTTGCCGTCCTGGACCACATACTCCTTGTCTTTGTGGTAGAGCGCCAGCGCCCTCAGGCCGTTCTCCATGTGGTGGACCAGCAGCATGTTCTCCGGCGCGTACATGTTCTGCACGCCCAGCCAGCCCTCCATCTTGTCAATGCCAGGATCCAGCACGGTCACCGACTTGTGCTTTTCGTCCACCGTGAAGTCTTCGTCCTGCTTCAGCCGGGGCACCAGCCGCGCCATGTTCGCATACACCTGAGTAGGCTCCTGCGCCGGCCCGCTGATGATGAGCGGCGTCCGCGCCTCGTCAATCAGGATGTAGTCCACCTCGTCCACGATCGCGTAGGCGAGCCGACGCTGCACCTGCTGCGACGCCTCCAGCACCATGTTGTCGCGCAGGTAGTCAAAACCGAACTCATGGTTGGTGCCGTAGGTGATGTCCGCGCGGTACCCCTCCTGCCGCGACACCGCCCGCAAGCGCCGCATGGACGGCTCGTCCGCGGTGACCGCCGGGTCATAGACGTACGCCGATTCGTGCTGCAAGCAGGCCACCGTCATGCCCAGCGCGTGATACACCGGCCCCATCCACTGCGCATCCCGCCTCGCCAGGTAGTCGTTCACGGTGACCAGGTGGGCGCCCTCGCCTGCGAGGGCGTTAACGAACAACGGCAGCGTGGCGACCAGCGTCTTGCCTTCGCCCGTCTTCATCTCCGCGATCTTGCCCTCGTGCAGCACCGCACCGCCGATGATCTGCACGTCGTAGTGCCGCAGCCCGATCGTCCGCCGCGACGCCTCGCGCACGCACGCGAAGGCCTCAGGCAAGAGGTCGTCCAGCTCTTCGCCCTTCGCCAGCCGCTCCCGGAGCTCGGCGGTCTTGCCGCTGAGCTGCTCGTCAGTCAGATTTTTGAGGTCATCCTCCCACTCCGCGACCTCCGCCACCAGCTCCTTGTACTTGGTCAACGCCTTTTCCGGCGTGTTGGTGAACAGCTTTGTGAGGATGTTGACCATACGGCATCACCACTCTTGCTCATAGTCTCTACAGCCCAGCCGCGCATCTTACACCAGGCTATCTCTAACTATACCACCACGCCGGAAACGCCCACCCATTCCGACTAGCTCGCCGTACTCTATGAGCGCTCCTTTGCCCCACCCGCCTGTCGCTACCACGAGCGCCACCGACGGGTTGGCCTGCAACCTGTGGAAAACCAGGGTGCCCAGACCTCATCGGCCTGGGCACCCTGTCATCCTCACTTCGCCGCCTGTCGTCCCATCCCCATATCAGCGCACGCTAAAGCTCGCTACTGCTCAAGCTCCGTAATCATGCTGCCGACGGAGAGGCCCGCGTGGATGCGCCGGATCGCCTCGCCCAGCATCGGCGCAATGGACACCGTGTGCACCTTCCGCCAGTCTGTGGGCTGCGGCATAGAGTCGGTCACCACCAGCGCCTTGATGGGGCTGGAACTGATACGCTCCTTGGCCGGGCCGGAGAAGACCCCGTGGCTCGCGCACGCGTACACCTCGCGCGCACCCGCCTGTACCATCGCCTGCGCCGCGTTCACCAGAGACCCGGCGGTGTCCACCTCGTCGTCAAACGCGATGGCCGTCTTGCCTTTCACGTCGCCGATGACGTTGAGCACCTCGGACTTGCTGTCGTTGCCGGAGCGCCGCTTCTCCACGATGGCCAGCGGCACGCCCAGCCGCTCGGCGAAGTTGCGCGCCTTCTTGCTGATGCCGATGTCCACGGCCACCAGCACCGGGTCCGCCAGCTCCTGGCGCCGGAGATAGCGCACGAACAGCGGCAGCGCCGAAAGCTCGTCGACCGGCACGCTGAAGAACCCCTGGATCTGTCCGGCGTGCAGGTCCAGCGTCAGCACCCGGTTGGCGCCCGCCACCTGCAGCAGGTCCGCGAGCAGCCGCGCCGTGATAGGCACGCGCGGCTGGTCCTTCTTGTCGGTCCGCCCGTAGGCGTAGTAGGGGATGACCGCGGTGATGCGCTCCGCCGACGCCCGCTTGGCCGCGTCTATCATGATCAACAGCTCCATGATCCGGTCGTTCACGGGCCGCGAGAACGGCTGCACCAGGAACACATCGCGCCCGCGGATGTTCTCTTGGTACTGCACAAAGGTGTTGTCGTTGGAGAACTTGAACACCTGCGCCTGCCCCAGCGGGGTGCCCAGGTACTCGCAGATGGACTGGGCCAGCGCCGGATGCGCCGTGCCGGTGAACACCCGGAGGTCCTCAGCAACTGGCAACGCGTTCCCCCTCGGCGGCAGTTTTATGCGCGGCGATTATAGCACACGCCACGCTCGCCCCGGCCTGGCGACGCCCGCCACGACGCTGCCGCCTGGGGTCTCTTTCTTGCCTTCCAGAGGGCGTGTACGGATTCTTCGCCTCCGTCCCGATTGCATCGGGACTCCGGCTCAGAATGACGGAGAGTTGTTTGGGTTGTTATCGGGCGCTCGTGCGGCTTGGGGGAACGTTGTTTTACAGGCATTTCGCTTCCGCTTTGGGCGGTGGGCACCGGCGGGGTGTCGCAGGTTTGGCGCCCCAAGAATGCTCAAATCAATTGCGTCTGCCGCCATGGGGCGCGAGTGCAGCGCGGACGTGCGGAGGGCATAGCTTTTCACCATGCATCCAGGGTAACGCAGGGCGGCGGGCGGCGGGAAGGGGCAAGTTTGCAGTGGTGGTTCCCAGCGCCGGGGCGCTTCCCCCAGACCCCCCGGGCGGCTACACTGGGGCCAGTTCCACCTGAGCACGAGGGACACGGGCATGGTTGGGCGGCTCTTTAGCAGGTCACGAGGCGGCGAGGCCGAGGCGCTGGCGCGCATTGAGCGGGCGCGCCGGGAGAAAGCGACCGAACTGGGCGGGCTCACCGCCCTGCCCGATGCCATCGGCCAGCTCGCCCAGCTTCGGGCGCTGCGCGTCTCCAACAACAAGCTCGCCGCCCTGCCCGACGCCCTCGGCCAGCTCACCCAGCTTCGGGATCTGTACGTCTCCAACAACAATCTCGCCAAGCTGCCCGAGTCTCTCAAGAAGCTCACGTCGTTGAGGGAACTGTACCTCCACGGGAACGACCGGCTGGGCATCCCGCGCGAAGTGCTTGGACCTACTTCGCTCGGACCTCCTTCGTTTGACGTCATTGGGGAGAACGCCACACCCGCCAGTCCCGCCGCCATCCTGGACTACTACTTCCGCGTCCGCGAACTGTAAGACCGCCGCCCCCTCAACGCATACCGTCCCTCTCACCCTTCTGCGCCATCGCAAAATCTGCGGACACGCCTTCCCCGTCCCGCCGCCGTCTGCTAGAATAGCTTCCTTGTTGGGCGCACCCGCTTCCGCCACCATCTTCCCCTTCCGCTGAAGGAAGGGGCCAGGGGTTGGGCCTGTCCTGAGTGGCGCGAAGGACCCGCCGAGAGGAGTGGTACCGCCACCGCATCCTGAAGTTAGACCACCTGGAGGGAGCAAAAGTGCCAGCCTACGCGATCATCGGGGGCCAGTGGGGCGACGAGGGCAAGGGGAAAGTCATAGACTACCTCTCCCGCAATGCCCACGTCGTCGCACGCTACGCCGGCGGCAACAACGCCGGCCACACCGTGCTGAACGAGCAGGGCGAGTTCCGCCTCCACCTCGTGCCCTCCGGCGTCTTCTGGCCCCAGGTCACGCCCGTCATCGGCAACGGCGTCGTGGTGGATCCCAACGTGCTGCTGGAAGAGATGGACATGCTCGTCGGACGCGGCGTGGACGTATCCCGCCTCCAGGTCAGCGAGCGCGCCCACGTCATTATGCCGTACCACGTCAAGCTGGACCTGCTGGAGGAGCAGGCGCGCGGAGGCGGCGCCCTGGGCACCACCGGACGCGGCGTCGGCCCCGCCTACGTGGACAAGGCCGCCCGCCTCGGCATCCGCGTCGGCGACCTTCTGGACGACGAGAACCTCCCTGGCGTCCTTGGACGCGCGCTTGCCCAGAAGAACCGCCTCCTCACCCGCATGTACGACGCCGAGCCCTTCGCACTCGCGGACCTCGTCGCCACCTGCCGCGCCTGGACCGAGCGGCTACGGCCGTACGTCGCGTCCGTGGACGTCACCATCGCCCTCGCGCTGGCCGACGGCAAGAACGTCCTGCTGGAAGGCGCGCAGGGTGCCCTCCTGGACGTGGACCACGGCACCTACCCGTTCGTCACGTCGTCCAACCCCACCGTCGGCGGCGCCATCGTCGGCCTTGGCCTCAACCCGATGGCGCTGAAAGGCGTCACCGGTATCTACAAGGCGTACACGACGCGCGTGGGCGCAGGCCCCTTCCCCACCGAGCTGAACGACGCCATCGGCGATCAGATCCGCCAGCGCGCGTGGGAGTACGGCACGACCACGGGCCGCGCCCGCCGCTGCGGCTGGTTTGACGCCGTGGCCGCGCGGCATAGCGCCACCGTCAACGGATTCACGTCGGCCATTGTGACGCGACTGGACGTGCTGGAGGGCATCACGCCGCTCAAGGTCTGCGTGGCGTACCAGGTGGACGGCCAGCGCACGACGGTCTTCCCCGGCGCGGACGCTCTGGCTCGCGCCGTGCCGGTGTACGAGGAGCTGTCCGGCTGGACAGAGCCCACCGCGGGCCTGACGCGCTGGGACGGCCTGCCGCGCAACGCGCAGCGCTACGTGACCCGCCTCGGCGAGCTCATCGGGGCACCCGTCGCCGTCATCTCCACGGGGCCGAACAGGCACGAGACGATTGAACTGGCGAAGGTGATGGGGTAACACCGCTCATCCTGAGCTTGTCGAAGGGTGAACAGCCCAGCCGGCGTCATTCTGAGCACACCGAAGAATCCGTTCCTGACGTTCCGCAGCCATGACCCTGCGCTATGATGCACCCAAAGCGAGAGTGTTCATGGACGCGAAACTGACGTTCCGGTACGACCGCATCGGTGACATCCTCTACATTGACAAGTGCCCGCCGTACCCCGAACAAGAGTCCGAGGAGATCGGGGACGAAGTGGTTGCGCGTCTCAATCCAAAGACCGGTGAGATTGAGACGCTGGAGATCCTCTTCTTCAACTCGCGCTTACGGCAAGGCGAAACGATTGACCTGCCCGTGGATGCCGACCTGCGCCTGGTGGCAAGTTGACGCGCTGCCCCGTCGCCGTCATCTCCACCGGCCCGCACCGGCACGAGACCATTGAGCTGCACAAGGTGGGGGGGTAGGATAAAGCGGCTATGAGCACTACCAAGCGAAAACAAGTTCGGATTATCCTGGAAAACGGCAAGCCAGCGGCCGGCATTCTGGATATTGCTGCTTATCGCAAGCTGCTAGAACGCCCCGAGGACGCCCAGGACCTGAAAATGCTGGAGCGGATGCGCAAGAAGCCGCTCAAGTTCCGCAAGTTAGACGAGTTCCTTGCGGAGAACCGCCCGCGTGTATGAAGTCCTCATCGAGCGTCACGCTGAACGCGATCAGAAACGGCTCTCCCTCGAAAACTACGGGCATGTTGTCCCGGCCATCCAGGCGCTTGCCCTCAACCCCAGGCCAACCAACTCCCGCAAGCTCTCCGGCTCCCCCGCCGACTTTCGCCCCTGCACGAGACTTACGCTATTGCTTGGGGTCGATTGCTAAGCTTTCCAAGAACTTTTGCAAGCGTTGAACCTCGGCCGTTTTCAAATCCGGAGGCAGATTGAGGTATGCTAGCTGGCTTTCGCAAAGTGGGAATGAGTAATGGATTAAACCAACGTTCTCATTATTGAGACGCTTGCCGATGCGGCCGCTTTGGACACGGCCAGGCGCTTCATTTCTTTCTCCCACCGAAGCCTTCTCGCGGGGAGTTTGTTCTCGTGCAGCAGGTTTCCAAGCCGCGGGGTTGTCTAAGTACGCCAGGTAGGAAGGCAAAGCCGTGCGAAAACGCCGGGTATAAGCGTGCAAGCTCTCTGGCTTATACTTAGTCTTCCTTAGATTCTGGAAACGTCGAATGACGTCCTCCACGTCCAAGCTACGCAGATCAGCTTGCTCCCAGTCGTCAAGCACGCCAAGCACTTCAGAACAAGCGGCCCGCAGCGTCGCAGCTGTGTTCTGGTTGAGCAAGCCCTTCTGCGATGCCCACCCCCAGAAATCCACTATGCCCCGGCCATTTGGCCCAAGCTCGGCCTTGGATTTGACAGACGTCACCATTCCAGTTCTCCATCCACAAATTTTCCTAACCGTCCTAACTATTCATTTGCTCCGTGTCAAGTATCTGAATCTGGATTGACAGTTTTATCAAATAGAACGTACGAACTGAGTACAATCCGGAAGGATTCGGAGTTGCCAGTTAGTGCGGCTGCTCTACCATCCGGGGAGCCCGAGGGGCTCGCAGTCCCTCGGCGTACCCCGTTCCCCACCAACCAGAGAAGGCGCCCCGGTCCCCCGGAGCGCCTTCTCTCCTCAATCCCTAGAATCTGGGTAATCTGCGGATTGGTCCCCTACGCCGCCGCGCCCACCGGCAAGTCCACCTTGTACTGCGCCAGCAGGCCGTCAAGCTGCTGCGCCTCCTTCTCGCTCGGAGGCACCAGCGGCAGCCGAGGTATCCCAACGCGGAACCCCGCCTTGTTCACCAGGTACTTCACCGGAATGGGGTTGGACACGATGAACAGCCCCTTGAACATGGCGTGCAGCCGGCGGTGCTCCGCGGCGGCCTTCTCTACCTGCCCGTCCAGCACGTACCCGATCATCTGCTTGATCTGCGCGCCCACCAGGTGCGACGCCACGCTCACGATGCCGTAGCCGCCCACCGCGACGATGTAGAACGTCTCGTTGTCGTTGCCGCTCCACACGTGGAAGCCGGGCCGCGCGCCATCCACCACGCGTGTCACCTGGTCCATGTCGCCGCCCGCTTCCTTGACGCCGCAGATGTTCTCAATGGCGCTCAGGCGGATGATGGTCTCGTGGGTCATGTTCAGGCTGGTGCGGCTGGGCACGTTGTAGAGCAGCACCGGCACGTGCACCGCGCCAGCGATGGCCTTGAAGTGCTGGTACAGCCCCTCTTGCGGCGGCTTGTTGTAGTACGGGACGACGGCCATCACCGCATCCACGCCCTGCTTCTCCGCCTCGCGGGAAAACTCCACGCTCTCCCGCGTGTCGTAGTTGCCGGTGCCCGCGACGACGTTGCCGCGGTTCCCCAGCGCCGACTTCACCTCGGCGAAGAGGTGCAGCTTCTCGTCGTGCGACAGTGTCGGCGACTCGCCCGTCGTCCCCGCGACGACGACGCCGTCGCTCCCCGAGTCCACCAGCGCCTTCGCGAGACGCCCCGCCTGCTTGAAGTCCACCTTCCCCGAGTCGTCCATCGGGGTCACCATCGCGGTCAGGACGCGTCCCAGCTCCTTCGCCATCGCTGCCTCCTCTCGCGTTACGTTGGGTCTATTCTAACTCTTTGGGCGGGGCCGTCCAGTGTCACGCGCCACCTGTTGAGGACATTTCTGCCGAGGAGCGCAAAGGGGTTGCGCCACCCGATGACCCTCGTGACCCAGGTCTCACCGCTGCTCAGGGCCATCTGAACGATAAACACGGGCGACGGACTTGACACCTGTCCAACGCCGCGCACCTCTACCAGGTCCACCTGTTGAAGGCCAAACCGCTCAACGAGGCCTTGGGGTATCGCCGAAAGCGCGGAACCTGTGTCCAATAGCGCGACAACACGCTCCGCCGCTGAGGAACCCACCGCCTGGACGACCACTTCTACCGTGGGCGCCGGTGGTACAAACCCAGCGTCATAGGCGGTTTCTAGCGTCACTGGGCTGGTATAACCGTGATCAAGCTGGGCATCTCTATCGTTCGGTCTTCGCGAGTCACATGCGGCATGAGGGTGTCTCTGTGCCCATACTTTGCAAAGACGCGAGGCGCCAGTTTCCCAAAGTCCGGGTCGCTGTCCACGACCCTGCCGCCAATGATGGCAACGTAGACGCCCCCGTACTTGAGGAGGAGTTCGCTCTTGTGGGCCTTGTACCAGCGGAAGTCCTCTTCAAATGTGCTGTTCGCTTGCGCGTGCGCCTTGGCAGGTTGACGGCCAGCCTCGGTATTCTTTTGAGAGGAACGCGCCTGCGAGCGGCCCGCCGGCAGCAGCTCCCGGCGCTGCATCTCCTCGGCGATCTGGATGGCGTTCAGCGCCGCGCCCTTCCGCAGGTTGTCCGAGACGACCCAGAACGCCAGCCCGTTGGGGTGCGAGGCGTCCTGCCGGATGCGCCCCACCCACGTCTCGTCGGTGCCGGCGGCCTGGAGCGGCATCGGGTACTCCGACTGCTCCGGTCGGTCGAGCACCTTCACGCCGGGCATCCGCGAGAGCAGCTCCCGCGCCTCGGCGGCGGTCATCGGGCGGTCAAACTCCACGTGGACGGCCTCGCTGTGGCAGACCTGCACCGGCACGCGCACGCACGTTGAGGAGATGGGCAGGTCCGGCAGGTGCAGGATCTTCCGCGTCTCCTGCACCATCTTCCACTCTTCCCTGGTGTACCCGTTGTCTAGGAAGCTGTCCACCTGGGGGAGCAGGTTGAACGCGATGGGGTGCGGGTACGCCTTGGGCGGATGCTCCCGCCCGTCAAGCGCCGCGCGGCTCTGCTCGGTCAGCTCGTCCATGGCGGCCCGCCCGGTGCCGGAGACGGCCTGGTACGTGGCGACGGTCACGCGCTTAATCTCCGCCCCCTGCCGCAAGGCGTGGAGGGTCATCGCAAGCGGCGTCGTGGTGCAGTTGGGGATGGAGACGATGCCCTTGTGGCGCTCCAGGTCGTCGTCGTTGACCTCCGGCACCACCAGCGGCACGTCCGTCTCCATGCGGAACACCGAGCTGTCGTCAATGGCGACGGCGCCCGCCTGCGCCGCCTGCGGGCACGCGACCTTACTGATGCTGCCGTCCGCGGAGACGAAGGCAATGTCCGCGCCCTTGAAGGTGTCCGGGCCGAGCGCCTCCACGGTGTACTCTTTGCCCCGCACGCGAATGCGCTTGCCCACAGACCTGGGCGACGCGACCAGCTTGAGGTCCATGACCGGGAACTTTCGCTGCTCCAGCACCTTCAAGAAGACGGTGCCGACAGCCCCGGTGGCCCCGACGACGACGACGTTCAAGCCTGCCACGTTCGCCTCTCCCTCACAGTCATTTCTACCGATGGTACCACGGAACCGGCGGAGGTTCCAAGCCATCCTCGGGTTTGTCATACTCGAGCAAACCAAAGCCGTGATACCGTGCCCCGTACGCAACAACTCCTAACGATGCTATGCTACTCGTATTATGGGTTTTAGGAGCTCTTATGAAACTGCCTGTCGTCATCACCATGGACGAAGATGGCAAGTACACGGCTGAGGTCCCGATCATTCCGGGCTGCATATCAGCCGGGGATACGTACCAAGAGGCGCTGGCGAACATTAAAGACGCCATAGCCTTATGTCTCGCCTCTCGTGAAGAGGAAGGCTGGCAACTCCCTGTTCAGACCTTTATTGAGCATGTTGAAATAGAACTTGCCGCCTAGATGCCTCCCACGCCACTGCTGACGTTTGATGAGACGCTTGCTGGATTGCATCAGTTCGGGTACAGAGTAGCTCGTCAGACAGGTAGCCACGTCCGTCTCCGGGCTCCTGGCCGCCCTCCTGTGACTGTGCCACGGAAACGTGAGATTCCTCGGGGTACCTTGCGCGCTATTCTCAAGGCTGCCGACATTTCACAGGACGCATTCGTCCAGGCCTTGAGCAGGTAACTACAGCAGTGCCGCCGCCTCGCGGTGGCCACGCTCCTCGGCCATGTCGCGCGGCGTCTTGCCATCGTTGCTCTTGATGTCTTTTCGCGCGCCCTTGCCCAGCAGCAACTTCAGCATCGCCGCGTTCCCGTGCACGGCTGCCTTGTGGAGGGGCGTGTAGCCTCCCGCGCTCTGCACGTTCGGGTCCGCGCCGTGCGCCAGAAGCACCTCCGCGGCACCCGGCTCCCCAGCCGCGATGGCGGCGTCCAGCGCGGTGTTCTGATTGCGGCTGTCCATGACCAAGTCTACCTCCGCGCCGCGTTCCAGCAGAAACTCAACGGCTTCCTTGTTGCCGAAGAACGCCGCCAGGCCCAGCGGCGTGAATCCCTCCCGCGACGTGGCGTTCATCATGACCGCTCGCGCGCGCTTGGTGGAGAGCAGCTTTTTGAGCCGCTTCACGTCGCCCACCGCCGACGCGTCAAAGACGTCCATTTCCGCGCCCGCAGCCAGCAGCGCCTCAAGCACGGCGCTCTGGCCGCGATAGACGGCGTTGAGCACCGCCGTCGCGCCCCGCTCGTCCGTGGCATTAGCGAGCATCGGGTCTGCAACGAGCATGGCCTTCACGGCGTCCACGCGCCCGGCCCGCACTGCCGACATGAACTCCATCGCCATCGTCATGGTGCTACCCTCACCTCATTCGCTGTGGCTCGGTGCAGTCTCTAACCCTCTCCCCTTGTGCGAGAGGGTTAGAGACTGCTTAGCACATCACGGCCCCGGACCCGCTCCACCTTGCCTCACAGCCCCAACAGCTTGTCCAGGCCGAGCGTCAGCCCCTTGCGCTTGGAGACCTCCCGCACGGCCATGAGGACGCCGGGCATGTAGCACTCGCGGTTGAGGGCGTCGTGGCGGAGGGACATCGTCTGGCCGGCGGTGCCGAGCAGCACCTCGTGGTGCGCCATGCGCCCCGGCATCCGGATGCTGTGAACACCCACGCCCTGCGTCTCGCCGCCGCGCGCGCCCTTGAGCGGCTCCTTCTCCGGCGCGGGGTGCTCGAACGGCTTGCCGTGGGACTCCGCCAGCGCCCGCGCGATGGCCAGCGCCGTGCCGGACGGCGAGTCAATCTTCGCCTCGTGGTGCGCCTCAATGACGTCCACGTAGTCAAAGTACTTGCCCACGACCTTCGCGAGGTGGATGAGCAGCACCGCGCCGAGCGCGAAGTTGGGCGCGACGATGACGCCAAGCCCACGCTCCTGGGCCGTGGCGTCCAGCTCCTTCAGGTTCGCGTCGGTGAGGCCGGTCGTGCCGGTCACGACGTGGACGCCTCGCGCGAGGGCGGCCTTGGCCGCCGCCATCGCGGCTTCCGAGGTGCTGAAGTCCACCAGCACGTGCGGCGTGGTCGCGTCCAGCACATCGCCGACCTTGTTGCTGAGCGGCACGCGGCCCGCTCCGGTGGGCAATTCCAGGTCGGTGTGCCCGGCGGTGTTGCGGTGGACGGCGCCCACGACACGGAGGTCGGTGGTCTTGCTGACGGCGGCGACGACCTCGCGGCCCATCTTGCCGGAAGCGCCGTGGACCAGAACGCGGACCGTGCGGGTGGCTACGGTTGATTGCGTCATACGCCCCCTCCTGGTGTTTGTCGTGCACACCGAACCCAAAATTGTGCGGCGCCTGCGGCCCCCAACCCATAGGGGCGACTCAACGGGTCGCCCCTACGATACTACCGTTGTGGGTTGGAGAAAAGTCCCTCCTGCGCAGCGGCAGAGATGGTATTTAGTGGCCGCCGTCGTTGATTGCTTTGTTTCTTGCGGTGCAGCCGGCTTTTGCTAGGGTTGTTTTTTCGCCGAGCAAACGCCTGGAAGCTGGTCGTGACGGGCTTTGTGCAGTTGCCATAGGGTCCCCAGTTTCGCCAATTCAATGCTATGCACCTCAAGGGCGCAGCGCCCAAACCGTGGCGTTGAGGAGACGGGAAGCGACGCTGCGTGTTCATAGCATTAGGTTACGACTGGGCGGGCTTTTCCGGAAGGGGGCGATGGCAGCGGGGTGGAGTGTTTGGCGCCGGGTGGCGTCGGCGCAAGGGGTAGGGGTGCACGGCCGTGCACCCCTACGGGCAACGAATGTGTATCGAACTTCGGCGGATTCGACCGGCATACCGGGATGGCATACCGGCATCGAGAGCGCGGGCTTGCTGGCGCAGCGCGGCATGCTGACGTGTTCCCGGCGTATGGCGTAGGGGCGAGGCATGCCTCGCCCCTACGGTCTTGGGCAAGGTGGTTAGTGTGTCCAGACGACCTCCGCCAAAGCGTATGGGCGACCCGGCGGGTCGCCCATACATCAGCGCAGTGGTGGCGGTATGCGCTAGAACTGCCGGCGGAAGCCGCCGTCTGGACGCGGCGGGCCGCCCGGTCTGCGGTCGCCGAAGCGAGGCGGGCCGCCGGGGCCGGGGCGCCGGTCGGGTGGCGCGCTCGCGCGGTCGCGGGCGTACTCTTCCTCGGACATCATGGTGGCTTTGCGCGACAGGTTCACGCGGCCCATCATGTCAATCTCAATCACTTTGACGGTGATCTCCTGGCCGATCTTGACCTCGTCTTCAACGGTGTCTATGGGTTCCTTGGAGAGCTCTCCGATGCGGACGAGGCCGTCTTTGCCCGGCGCAAAGGTCACGAACGCGCCGAAGGACGTGATGCGCGACACCTTGCCGGTAAAGACGTCGCCAAGCCTGACTTCTTTGGTCAGCGCCTCGATCATGGCGCGCGCCATGTCCAGGGCCTCGCCGTTTGGCGAGCCGATGAGCACGGTGCCGTCGTCCTCAACGTCCACGGTGGCTTTGGTGGCTTCAATGATGCCGCGGATGGTCTTGCCGCCCGGGCCGATGAGCGCGCCGATCTTGTCCACGGGGATGGAGATTCGGACCACGCGCGGCGCGTAGGGGCTGAGCGTCGTTCGCGTCTCCGGGATGGCCTTGCGGATGACGTCGAGGATGACAAGCCGGGCTTCGCGCGCGCGGGCTAGCGTCTCTTCCACGACGCCCTTGGGAAGACCATGGAGCTTTGAGTCCATCTGGATGGCGGTGACGCCTTGCGACGTACCGGCCACCTTGAAGTCCATGTCGCCCTGGTAGTCCTCAAGACCCTGGATGTCGGTCAGCACGACGTGGCGGCCGTTATCACCGGTGACGAGGCCCATGGCGATGCCGGCGACGGGCGCTTTGATGGGGACGCCCGCGTCCATGAGCGCGAGGGTGGAGCCGCAGACGCTGGCCATGGAGGTGCTACCGTTGGAGCCGAGCGTCTCGGAGACGAGGCGGATGGTGTAGGGGAACTCTTCCTCGTTGGGGACGACCGGCTCAAGGGCGCGTTCGGCGAGCGCGCCGTGGCCGACTTCGCGGCGGCCGGTGCCAAGGCGACGCACTTCGCCCACGCTGAAGGGCGGGAAGTTGTAGTGGTGCAGGAACCGCCTGGATACCTCAGGGTCGAGGGTGTCCAGCTTCTGACGCTCGCCGAGCGAGCCGAGCGTGGCGATGGTGAGGACCTGGGTCTGGCCGCGCCGGAAGAGGCCGGTGCCGTGGGTCCTGGGGAGCAGGCCGACTGCGGCGCTGAGCGGACGTATCTGGTCGACGCGGCGCCCGTCGGGGCGCTGGCCGCGTTCCAGGATGCCGCCTCGGAGCGTCTTGCGGGTCAGCGCCTCAAAGGCGGCTTTGACCGCGTCCTTGGCCTTGGGAAACTGCTCCGCCATGGCAGCCTGCGCCTCGCTCTCAAGCGGGCCAAGGCCACCGCCCTCGCCCTTCTCCGCGCCGCTGAACACCGCCTCGCGGATGCGCGCGCCGACGAGGGCTTCCAGACGCCGGTCCAGCTCCGGATCGGGCTTTGGCGGGGCGGGCAACACCATCTTGGGCTTGCCGACCTCGCGGACCATCTGCTCAATGACGCGGATGACCTCGCGGTTGGCCTCCAGGCCCTTCTCTACCGCGCGGGCGACCACGTCTTCCGTGGCCTCTTTGCCTGCCGCCTCCAGCATCACGACGGAGTCGCGGGCGCCGGCGACCACGATGTCCAGCGAACCGTCGGCCATCTGCTGGAAGGTGGGGTTGACGACGAGCTCGCCGTTGACGACGCCGACGCGGCAGCCGGCAACGGGGCCGTCAAAGGGGATGTCGGAGATGGCGAGCGCCGCCGCCGCGCCCACGAGGGCGGGGACGTCGGTGGGGTTCTCCTGGTCGACGGAGAGGGTGGTGATGATGATCTGCACCTCGTTGCGGAGGTGCTTGGGGAAGAGCGGGCGAATAGCGCGGTCCACGAGGCGTCCGCTGAGGACAGCTTCCTGGCCGGGACGGCCCTCGCGGCGAAAGAAGCTGCCGGGGATGCGGCCCGCGGCGTAGAGCCGCTCCTCAAAGTCAACGGTGAGGGGCAAGAAGTCTATGCCCTCGCGGGGCACTCCGCCCCGGGTGGCGGTCACCAGGAGCACGGTGTCGCCGATGCGGACGGTGACGGCGCCGTGGGCCTGCTGCGCCCACTCGCCGGTCTCTATGATGACGGTACGGCCTGCCAGATCACACTCGTAACGATGGAGCATGGGCTACACCTCCTCAGGGGCCACTAGACGAGAAGTAGGGGCGGGTTTCAAACCCGCCCCTACCGGCGAAGACCAAGACGGCCGATGAGTGTGGTGTAGCGCGTAGGTTCTTCTCGCGCCAGATACACCAGCAACCGCCTGCGGTGGCCCACAAGCTTAAGCAGGCCACGGCGGCTGTGGTTGTCCATCGGGTTGGCGCGCAGATGCCCTGTCAGGTGCTCTATGTGGCGGGTGATCAGGGCTACCTGGACCTCCGTGGACCCCGAGTCTTTCGGGTGAGCGCGGAACTCGGCGACAGTCTGTTGCTTACGCTCCCTGTCCAAGCCTACCTCTTCTTGTGGTGATCTTCACTCTTTTTCACAGGGGTAAGTATAGCACATGGACCGTGGGAGGGACGGTCCGCAGATTTCGCAGATTCTTCAGCTTGGCGGGACGGGGAAGCTGCCTATTGACATGGGGGTTGGAGCGTGCCTGGCGATGGCTTGGTGGCCGCAACCTAACCCCTTGCCCCTTCCCTGCAGGGAAGGGGCAAGAACCTAGGGTACGCCGAGGGACTGCTAGCCCCTCGGGCTCCCAGAGCACCGGGGCGGTACGACCGGAGTACCGCGCAGGTGGAGGGATACGGATTCTTCGCTGCGGCTCAGAATGACAAGAAGGGCGGTCAAAATGACAGAGTGGGCGCTCGGGACGACAAGGCCCGTTGCTCGTGCGCTCGGCGCGTCACGGCGCCAGCACCCCTAGCGCCTTGGGGGCGACCTGGAAGACGGCGGGGGTCTTGGTGACGGGCTCGCCGTCGGCCCAGATGGTCACGGGCTCCTTGGTGGCGATCTCCATGCGCGTGAAGGTGTGCATGGAGACGCGCGGGTGGCGGGTGTGGCCGCCGGAGAAGACCTTGGGGAGCATCTGGAGCACGTCCAGCTTTGGCACCTCGCGGACGAGGCACAGATCCAGGCGACCGTCGTCCACGACCGCGGGCGGAGCGATTTTCATGCCTCCCGCGTAGATGGCCGCGTTGCCAGTGGCCGCGAGGAACACCGGCCCTTCAAAGTCACCGCCGTCGCCGGTGATACGCACCCAGATGGGGCGGTACCGCATGAGGCTGACCAGCGTGCCGTAGATGTACGCACTCCTGCCGGTGAGGACGCGCGGGGTCTTGCCATCGTTCACGTAGGCGGCGACGACGCTGTCAAACCCCATGGTGGCGACGGTGTTGAAGTAGCAGCCGTTGACCACGCCAAGGTCAATGGCACGGACGTTGCCCGCGAGGAGCGTTTGGACGGCGGCGAGCGGGTCGCGGGGGATGTTGAGGGTGCGGGCGAGGTCGTCGCAGCGGCCCAGCGGCACGAGGCCGAAGGTGACGGCGCCGGTTGGGGCCTGAGCGCGCTTGATGCCGTTGACGACTTCGTGGGCGGTGCCGTCGCCGCCGCAGCAAACCACGTGGGTGGCGCCCTCACGCACGGCGATGGAGGCCAGCTGTTCGGCGTGGCCCTGGCGCTGTGTCCAGGTCAGGTCCACACTGCGGCCGGCATCGCGCAGGCGCGCGGCAACCTGCTCCACCAGGTAGCGCTTCTTGCCTCGCCCGCTGATGGGGTTGGCGATGAGGAGCCAGCGTTCGTCAGGCATGGTTACGGGCGAGAGGCCCTTTCTTCCAAGAAAGGGCCTCTCGCGCTCTCTCCAAAGAACTTTTGCACATAGGTTTACGTTACATCTGCCAAGAAAATCGGCGGCACGTGCAAGTAGGTGACTTTGGGGTTGGGACCGACGGTATCCTTGGCCATGTCCAGGGCCTGCTGGACGCTCGGCGCGGTGGCGTAGCCGAGCCGGTCGGCGACCGACTTGTCCTTTGCGCCGACGACAATGGTCTTGCCGACGTAGTCCTGGGCCGCGGCCGCCCAGTACCACGCGTAGAACGGGTGGACGCCGTGGAAGGCGTAGCCGTGGCGGTACTGCTCAATATACTTCGGGTTGGCCGCGAACTCCGCCTCAAACCCCTTCTCCACGCCCTGCTGGTCGCGCGTCTGCGAGAGCACGCGGTTATAGAACTCAATGTACGAGGGGTGGTGGCCCGCGTGGAACCGCTCCTCAAGCGGGTGCGTGGCGATGAGGACGCCGCCTTTGCGGAGCAGCGGCTTCCCCTTGTACATGTTGAAGAGGTAGCCGAGCACCAGGCAGTGAAACAGCACGGGGTTGAGGACCGAGTTGACGTTGTACGGCATCAGGTACGGCACGCCGACGATGAGCACGTCGGCCTGTCCCTGGACGGGCACCGCCTGCTGCTGGAACAGGTTCGCCAGCGTGTAGTCGTGGACGGGGCCTGTTGCGCCCGCGGCGATGCCGGTGAGGCCGTACGGCGAGCGGATGGAGTGGAAGATGCTGCGGCGCAACTCAAAGGGCGCTGTGCCCATGAACGCTTTGGTGTTCTGGAAGACGGCGCGCTCCCACGGCGCCCACGTCCACTCAGGCTTCTGGAGGTGGCGTAGCATTCCCGGAAAGGTGTTGGTGTTGAACGTGGTCTCAATCTTGAAGACCTTGACGTGCTCTTCTATGACCGCGTTCTGGCGGACGCACGAGTCGTGGAGGGCGGAGCGCGATGGGTCCATAAGGGAGGTGTGCTTGAGGGTGTGGACGTTGTGGTGGTGGCGCAGCGTCTGGTAGGTGGTGAGGCCCGTTGGGACGGACTTGACGCCGCCGTCCATGGACGTGAGGTTGAGGTTGACGTAGATGAGCAGGTCGGAGTCCAGGACGCGCTTGGGCATCTCCACGGTCTCGCCGCGCGAGGTCTTGCCCACCTCGGCGATGTTCTCGCGGTCCTCGGCGTCGTGGTTATAGAGCGTGCGCGGGAAGTGGGCCTTGTAGACGCGAGGGCCGACGGCGTGGCGCAATTCGCCGGGGGTCATGCGGCGGTGGAGGCCCAGCGCGGCGACGATGTGGACATCGTCCACGCCCTTGGCGGCGAGCTTCGCCAGCACCTTCTCAATCATGCGGCCTCGGAGGTCCGGCGACTTCATCGGCGGGAGCGGCAGCGAGAGGTCGTCAAAAGCGATGGTGACCTTCATGCCAGGCTTGAGCTGCGCCGAGAGCGGGTCCATGCCCAGGGGGTGCTCCATCGCCTGCTCTATGGCCGCGTCCACGTCGGCGATGGGCGACAGAGGCGGCGGCGGGTACACGACGCGCGTGCCGAGGGGAAGGCGCTCGGTCAGGAACCCCTCGCCGTAGTGGAAGACGTACTTCCGCTTGGGGTCTTCCACGGTGGTGACGAGGGCGGACTTGTCTAGCTCGGCGGCGGACCACTGGCCTCGTTGCGCCATGCATCAGCCTCACTGGTTTCAGCTATAAGGGCGTTGGTCGTATTTGCGTGCTCTACCCCAGAGCCTGCGAAGGAACTGTCTTGCGATCCCTTGGCCTTCCCGTCGACCTTCGGTGTCCGGTGCCCACAAGCCAACCTTGGGGACGCCCACCGCCTCACCACCCACCTCTCCCTCAATCCCTCCCCGACGCGGGGAGGGATCCCCTCATCTGAGCGGCGACGCAAGTGTTGGCATTTGTTCACAGCCTCTCACCTAGCCTCCCTTTACCAGGGGAGCAATTGGTGTGCCGCGCTACGTCAGGTCAAACACCACCTTGACCGACGCTGTACTGTCAGGTTGAGTCATACCGTATCGTTCGCAAAGTTCTTACTTCACCCCTAACCCCTCTCCGCAATGCGGAGAGGGGGAAAGCCTCACCTCCACGATCTGCAACTGAAGGCCGAGGTGATTATCCCGTCAGGTCAAACACCACCTTCACGGACTCGTGCTTGCCCGCGTGCATGGCCGTTGCGAAGGCCTCGCGGTAACGGGAGAGCGGGAATTTGTGGCGCACGAGTTGCGCCAGCCTCTCGCCCCAGCCTTGCCTCGCGAGCATGTCCAGCGCCAGCTGGAAGGTGCTCATTTGCCCTTCCCCGTGCTGCTCCGCGCCGTACGCATAGGCGCCGAGGACCGCGAGCTCTTTGTACCAGAGCGGAGTGAGGTCCGCTCTCGGCTCGCCGGGCATGCCGACCATCACCACCGTGCCGCGCGCCCTCGTCCAGCGCAGCGCGTCTTCCCAGGCGCTCGCGGAGCCGATGCACACGAAGCTCGCGTCAACGCCGCCGAGCACGTTCGGCTTGCCCCAGGGCAGCTTGAGCAGCTTGGCGCCGGTCATCTCGGCGAGGCGCTGGTAGAGGCCACCCGTGCCGAGGACGCGCTGAGCGCCCAACTCTTTCGCCAGCGCCTGCTGGTGCGGGTACTTGGCAACAGCCACAATGGTACATTCCGGCGCGAAGGCGCGCAACGCGGCGATGGTGAGGAGGCCGATGGTGCCGCAGCCCAGCACGAGGACCCTACTTCTCGGGGCGAGTTTAGCGCGGAGCGCGGCGTGGACGGCGCAAGCGAGGGGCTCCACAAGCACCGCGGCTTCATTGGAAATGGCGTCGGGGACGGGGTAGAGCTGGGAGTGATGGGCCACCAGGCTCGGGCCCCAGCCGCCGCCGGTGTCGCGGCAGAAGCCGGTCTGGATGCCGGAGGAGATGTCGCCGTCCATGACCCGCTCGCAGGCCGCGTAGTAGCCGGATCGGCATGGCGCGCACGGCTCAGCGAATCCGCGCACGCGGCACCCGAGCGCGGGCTCCAGCACCACGCGCTGCCCGACCGCAAGGCCGGAGACTTGGCCGCCTACGTCCGCAATCTCCCCGACGAGCTCGTGGCCCGGAACAAAAGGAAAGGAGACGAGCTCTGAAAGGTAGGGTGTTCCCTCCGCGGTGATCACGGCGACGTCCGACCCGCAGACGCCGCTCAAGAGGGGGCGCACGCGTACCCACTGCGCGGTCGGCAGCTTGGGTTCCGGCACGTCCTCAAGGTGGATGGCCGACGCCACGCCAGTCACGATGCTGGGGTAGCGCTTGCCGACCAGCTTTGCAGCTATAAAGCGGGGGACACTCCGGCGATAGTGAAGGGCGAGCATGTGGCTATTGTACGGACATGGACACGCACGCACCAGCAGGGAAGGTTGGCATCCCGCTCCACCAGTCAGTCCACACCGTTCAAGAGAGGTCCGCGCGGATCAGTGGCGAGAGGCCGCCTTGCCCTTGCTGTTCCCTGGGAGCTGGTCCCGCCGCATCACAACGTACACCCGCTTAAGGGCGTAGAGCACGACCAGCAGCAGGGCGATGCTTATGCCGCCCAGGACGATGCCAATGACTTCAGGACCGCTCATCCTTCGTGCTCCTGTCCTCACTTACTTGCGCGTACGTCGGATGCACCTTAAGACACTGAAGCCCTCTGGGAGCCAGCTTCGCCGTGTCGCCCGACGTTTGCGTCCACTAGGGTATCACACTCGCTGTGGCGCGCCGCGCTTCACGCCGCTTGGCCTGCAATCGCTCCTCCAGCACCAGCACGGCCCTGGCCGAGCGTTCGGTGGCGGTCACGTCGTCGCCCGGCTCGCCGCGAATGATCCGCTGGGCAATGGCGCGGTACATGGCCGCGTAGGGCGCGGTCTTGCTCGCCCGCATGCGGCGGATGATCCGCCGGTTGTCCTCGGCCACGTAGCGGGAGCTGTTCTGGATGCGGACCGTCACGCCCTTCGCCATCAGCTCAATGTGCTCCTGCACGCCGATGCGCGAGCTGCCCTGGTGCGTCAGCGTGAGGCTGAAGGTCGCCCCGTTCTCCAGCTCCATCGTTGCGAAGATGTCCTCGTTGTCCGCCTCCCACACGTCGGAGGACTTCACCGGCGAAAAGCGGTTGAGGAAGAGGAAGTGGTCAATCCAGTGGCAGCCGTGGGAGAGGAGGCCGCTGCCGGAATTGGGCCAGCGGTACCAGTTGAACGGTGGAATCGGCACTTCGTGGACGATGGCGTGATACGAGACCGGCCCTCCGGCGGTCACTCCCAGATCGCGCAACGCCACCGCGTTGAACGGGAGGTAGCGTTTATGAAAGCCGCCGAACAACCTCCCACGTCCGTCCGCCAGGGCCTTTAGCACGTCGTCAAGCTGCTGGGACGTGGTGACGAGGGGTTTTTCCACCACCACCGCCGCGCCCTGGCTAAGCGCGTGGACGGCCAGCGGGCCGTGGGTGTGGTGGAACCCGGCAACCAGGTGCACGTCGTATCGTTCGTCCGGCCTGGGTGTCGGCGACGTGTCGGCGGAAAACGGGAAGCGTTGAACGTCGCCTACTTGAAGGGGGTCCACTTCGTGCACTCTGGCGATGTAGAAATGTTTCCCCATGTTGGGGATCACCATCGTCTTCATCTGGTGGCCGTAGCCCCACGTCACCGCGCGCAGGGCCGATCCGGAGCGAGCTGGTTTGTCGTGCACTTCTCCCACACCGGAAGGCGGGGCTGTGTGATACGTGACGCATTCCCGGGTCCCGCGTTCCGCCAAGAGGCGCTCGGCCTCCGCCAGGGCATGCTTCAGCGCACCCACGTCCAGCGGAAGCCCCGACAATTCGCTCCAGCCGGCAAACCGCATGAAGACGGCGACCGACTCCTCGGCAACTGCCCCCTCGGAAAACAGCAGGCCTTCTTGGGAAAGGCTCTTCAAGGAGTCGGCTTGGGTCATGGGCCGCACGAACTCCTGTGGCAGGACCACTCGTTCCAGGCAGCGGGGATGGCCCGGCGCCAGAAAAACGACGAGCTGGCCCTGGCGGAGCGGCGCGTCGGCGTACCGCTCCAGAACCTCGCCCACGCCGATTGCCACGTACTTGTGATTGCGCTGCCGCTCGCGGTACCGGGAGAGGGCCTTGCGCGCCAGCGAGATGAAGCCTATCTCCCGCAGGTAGTTGAGCGCTCGCCGCCAGTCCGCCGCCACGGGGAAGAACATGCCCGTTATCGGCGCGACGACGTGCCACCGGCGCACCGCGACCCGGTACTGGCCGGGTCCGCGGGCGTAGTCAAGGTAGCCGTCCGCCCATTTGTCCGTTAGAACACGCATACACCCTCAACGCCAGGAGTAGAGGGCACCATGTGCCCAGGCTGGATAGCTGGCTACGGCTTTGGATCGCCGCAACACCCTCATCAGAATGGTTGGGCGATTTTCACGTCATTTCACTGTACGACCAACTTTGCAGTGCACCAATACCGGCTAAGCCCTATACCGTGACGCGGCTCATCGCTATACTGAATCCACTATTCATGAGGTCGCATCGGGACTTCCTTTGACGTTTTTGCGTCATTTCCCCTCTCCAGGATACCAAGAACTCCCGCGTACTCTTGCGTCAGGTTAGTATAGATGAATGATGGGTTGTTTACCGTTGGCGAGCTTGTGGAGCGCCAGGTGTACTGGCGGTCTCCCCTGCTCGTCCGGCTGCTGAGCAAGATCAGGCGAGCGCGGCGCGGGCGGCAGGTGGCCCCGACTTCACCCAAAGCGTTGGAAGAGGGGCTTCAGGCCATTGTGCCCTCGGGTCATCGGCTCCTCATGGTCCATTCCGCTGTCAGTGGCATCGCGCTCTCCACGGAGCAGGACTCGTCTCAACGGCTCAACTCCCTCAACACGGCCGAGGCCGTCCTCAACATGCTGACGAGGCTGGCAGGTCCTCGTGGCACGCTGGTGATGCCCACCCACCCGGCGTACGAGGGTGACCCGGGCTTCATGCACGACAAGTCCCGGCTTGTGCTGACGTATGACCCGGCGCGGAGTCCTTCAACGGTTGGCCTGATCACTGAGGTCTTTCGCCGCTGTCCCGGCACCCTACGCAGCCTCCACCGACTCTGGAAAGTCCTTTGCGCCGTGCCTCACTTTTCCTGCCGGCTCCATCAGGCATGTCCACGGCGTGACTTACGACCCGTACCTGGAGCGGTTCTGGGTGATGGTAGGCGATTACGACGGCGAGCCGAGGATAGGCGTGCTGGACCAGGACCTCCAGCGGGTGACGTGGGTTGTGAAAGGGATGCAGGCCGCGCGCACGGCACAGGTGATCGTTGAGCCGGACTCCCTGCTGTATGGCACCAATTCCGATGTTGAGCGCAACGCCATCGTCCGGCTGGACAAGCGCACCGGCGCCCTGACGAGGCTGCGCGACGTGGAGGGCAGCTCGCTCTTTGCGACGTCGTTCGGCTCATCTCCACCTGCGTGGAAAAGAGCAAGGTGAACCCAGTCCGCACGGCCGTCCTGTACGCCAGCCGCGACGGCGCTGACTGGGCCACCGTCGTCCGCGCCCGGAAGGACGTCTACCCGTTCCTGTTCCAGTTCGGCACCTTTGTGCTCCCAAAGGCGCTGCACGACGCGCCACGCGGCATCATCAGCGGGCAGGCGCTTACTAGGCACGACGACCGGATATCGCTGCTGACCTTTGGGGCGGCTCAGGCGGAGGGGTGATACCAAATCCACGTGAATGTGGCATGAATACGGGCATGCACTTCGGCGCCATTCTGAGCGCAGCGAGGAATCTCCCCAGATACCTGGGCTGGCAACGGTGCGTGCAGAGATTCCCCAGTCGCTTCGCTCCCTCGGAATGGCGTCGATGAGCTTGGGCTAACGAGCAACTGTGTGACTCCTCTTGGTGTTGGAGCCAGGGGATCAGCGCCGCTTTGCCATCGCCCGCCGAAAGCTCTCTCCCATCTTGTCCACGTGCGCTTTGACGGTGAACTCGCGCTGGAACCGGGCGTAAGCGCGCTCGGATAGCGATGCGAAGCGCTCCGGGGTGGTGACCGCCTTCGCGAGGGCTTCCATAAGCAGGTCAGGCCGCTGTGGAGGCACGAGGTACCCCTCCACGCCGTCGGCGACCAAGTCCGGTATCCCCGACCAGTCCGTTGACACGACGGGCATGGCGTAGGACAGCGCCTCGCGGATGCTTCTGGGCGTGCCCTCAAAGCGATAGTACGTGGGCAGCACAAAGAGATGGCAATCGCGCAGCAGGCGGTCCTTTGCCTCGCCCGTCACAAGGCCGTGATGGACCGTTACCGGCTCAAGCCCAAGGCTCCGGACTCTGCGCCAGAAGTCTTCCCGCGCGGCGTCTTTGCTCGGGAAGAACCGGGGGTCCACCAGGAACTCGCCGGTGAAATCCAGTCGTATGTTGAGGGACGGATGACGCTCCCGCAAGAGCTTAGCCGCTTCCATCAAATCGGCGTACCCCTTGTCAAACATCAGCTGAGAGAGGAAGAGCAGCCGGAGGGGGCCATCACGGGGCAGGCTCTTGGGTGCTATGCCCAACTTCTCCTCGGTGCCGTCCGGGACGACCTCCAGACGCGAGGGGGCTCCCGGGATGGCCTTGAGCGTCTCGCCTATCCGCGGACTCAGTGCTTGCAGCGTCGTCAAGCGCGCGATGGTGTGGCGCATCGCCAGCCGGAACCAACGCGGGCTGTCCAGGTACAGCAGGTGGAACGCGCCTCCGTCCATCCGCGCCACGATGGGTTTCCGCCAGAACCACGCCCACCAGACCAGCACCGCATCTCTGAGGAACGCGATCCGCGAGCCGCCAATGGTCAGGTACAGCAGGTCAGCCCGTGGAATCCTGGCGAGTGATTGTAGCACCGTCGCCACGGTCTTCTGCACCCTCCTGGCGGTGAACTGCCCAGGCTGCCAGTCGGGCACGCCGACGTTCACCACGTCCACACGCCACTGGCCGCCGGCCCTCAGTCCATCGGTCAGGAGCGCAAAGGAAATGGCCTGCCCGCCGTAGGGAGGGGGGAGCGGACCGTAGGCCAGGATACGGGGAGGCTTCCCCCGTTCCCTCGCGGGTGCAGCGGCAGGCTGGCGCCGGGTCTGCGTCATGGCTCCTCGCTATCGCTTGCCAATGCTCGTCGCGGTCGCCTCAGCAGCGCGATGCACAGCGAGCCATCGCACTGCTTTGGGCAGGCTGCGGCAGACCACGTACGCGTAGGGATCCTTGGCATCGCCAGGTCTCAAGATTCGGACGCGCGTTCCGCAGCCCGCCGCGGCGCCCGCCTCCATGTCCGCCGGCGAGTCACCGATCATCACGGACTGGCCGAGCGCGAGGTCAAGCTCCGCCGCCGCCCGCAGCAGCAGGCCGGGCCTAGGCTTGCGGCAGGCGCAACCCGCCGATTCAAGGTGGGTGCAGGCGTACAGACCGTCCAAGTGAACCCCAAACGACGCCAGTCTGGCCGTCATCTCCTGGTGCACCTCGTCAAGGTCGTTAAGCGTCATTTCGCCCTTGCCCACGCCCTGCTGGTTGGTCACGACCACCAGCGCCAGGCCAATGTCCTGCAAGTTTCGCAGCGCGCCGCCCGCGCCCGGCAAGAGCCGTAGCTGCTTGGGCGACGTTATGTATTGGTGGAGCGGCGCGCTGCGGTTCAGTACCCCATCCCGGTCGAGAAACGCGGCTGGCCTAGGCATGGCGGTTCACCAATTCTGCGCGAGGGGGCTGTGGCTTCGGGCCAGGGCCTCTTGGCTGTGACATTTGCTCCAACTCACCCACCCGTGGGCGGGCGCGTCCCATGCTCATCCTGAATCCTCGCCCGCAGGAGCTGCGGCACCAGGTGAGCGAGCGTGAGGTGAACGTCCTCCACCGGCCCGTAGTGGCGTGACGTGAACATGATGCCACAGTCGGCCAGACCGTGGAGCTTGCCGCCGCCGAAGCCGGTCAGCGCGATGACCACGGCGCCCGCTTCCTTGGCCATCCTCGCCGCGTTGACCACGTTGGGGGAGTTGCCGGACCCGCTAATGAGGACCACGACGTCGCCGCGGTTGAGCATCCCCTTGAGCTGGGCGGTGAACACGGCCTCGTAGGATACGTCGTTGGCGACCGCGGTGAACCGCGAGATGTTGTCCGTGAGGCAGACGGCGCGCAGCCCGCCGGTCCCCTGCCCGTCCCAGCCCTCCTGGAGGTGCGTGGTCATGTGCGAGGCGGTGGAGGCGCTGCCGCCGTTGCCCATGACGTACGCCGACGCGCGGCGCGTGAACGCCTCGTAGAGCGTCTGGACGACGCGCGGGAGGTCCTGGCGTTCCAGCTCGTCGAGACACTGGCGGACTTCGCGGAGGTAGGCGTGTGAGTCGCGGGTCACTTCTGGCATGGGTTATTACTCCGTCGGACTGCAAACGTAGTGACTGATAGGCGCGATCGGTACGGATTCTTCCCCATTCGCTTCGCTCAGGGCTTCGGCTCACTGCGCTTAGAATGACAGAACGGGCTAGCCGCCCACGTAGATTACACGCGTGCCGTCCGGTTCAAAGGCGAACGGGGTGTGCACGAGCTGCGACAGGCCCGCCAGCACGCGCTTTCGGTGCTCGGGCGGACAGTACAGCAACAGGAACCCCCTGCCGCCAGCCCCCAAGACTTTACCCCCTCGAGCGCCCAGCTTGCGAGCGGTCTCGTACCAGCCGTCAATGGTCTCGTCGCTGATGCCGTCCGCGAGGCGCTTCTTCATCTCCCAGCCTTCGTGCAGCAGGTCGCCGACGTCGTCCAGCCGTCCCCCGGCGAGCGCGTCCCGGCACTGAACGGCCAGGTCGTGCATGGCCCGCAGGGCAGGCCGGTTCTGCTCGGTGCGGTTCTGCTGGTCCCTGAGGACCGTGGAGGCGGCCTCGGTCCGGCCCATGTACATCAGCAGCAGGCGCTCCTGGAACGCCTCACGCAGGTCGGCGGGCATCAGCACGTACTCCACGGAAACGGCGTCGTTGGGGTGGAACCGGATGTGCCGCAGGTTCCCGTACGCGGCCAGGTACTGGTCCTGCTTGCCGATGGGCTCATCAAGGACGTCCAGCTCCAGGGTGCATGCCTCTCGCGCCAGCTCCTCCGCAGACCGCAGCACGCCGCGGTAGGCGTACAGGGCGTTGAGCAGGCCGACGGTGAAGCTGCTGGACGACCCGAGTCCGGTCTGCGCGGGGATGTCGGCGATGGAGACGATTTCCACCTGCTCAGTGACGCCCGTGAGCTTCATGGCCTCCCGAACGATGGGGTGCTGGATTTCGTGAACGGTGTTGACGATCTCGGTGCGCGAGTAGCTGACGCGGATGCTGCGGTCAAAGCGCTTGTTGACGATGATGTACATGTACTTGTTGATGGCCGTGGCCGTCACCGCGCCCTCGTCCGCGCGGTAGAAGCCTGGCATGTCGGTGCCGCCTCCCGCAAAGCTCATGCGGAAAGGGGTGCGCGTGATGACCATGTGGCGCTGTTCAGTCATGGTTCCGTTCAGACCCTGGCGCGGTTGGCCCAGCGCTCGGTTGCTTCAGTATATAAAGCCTCCATGCGGCTTGCCATCGTCTCCCAGCTGTAGCGCGCCACCGCCCGCTCCCTGGCCGCGTCGCCGAGGCGCCGCGCCAGCTGCCGGTCCGCCAACAGCCGCAGCACCGCCGAGGCGATCGCCTCCGGAGAGTCGGCAAGCAGAACGTGCTCACCGTCGTCCACGTCCATCCCCTCCACGCCAATGCTCGTGCTGACGATAGGACAGCCGGCGGCCATCGCCTCCAGCAAGCGGTTCTTGATACCCACGCCGATTCGCAGCGGGCAGACGTACACCGCCGCGCGCCACAGGTAGCCGCGGAGGTCGGGGACGGTGCCGGTCACGGTGGTGTTTCGGTCCGCTCGGCTCAACGCTTGCACCGCAGAGGCCGGGTCCCGGCCCGCGACGACGAACTGCACCTCCGGGCGCTTGGCGCGAACAAGCGGCAACACCTCGCGGTGAAAGAACGTCGCCGCGTCCACGTTGTTGGGGCCGAACATGGCGCCGGTGAACACCACCTCCGGCTCCACGGTAGTGGGCCGCGGCTCGGGCGGCGCGTACCAGTCCACGTCCACGCCGTTGGGCACCACCTCAATGCGCGCCGTGGCAGCATGCGTGCGAATGGCCTCGGCGTCCACTTTGGTCACAAAATGCACGGCGTCCCAGCGGGGCATGACCTCTCTCTCAAAATCAATCACCTTGGGCAACTGCGACCGGTAGTACATCTGATACGTGATGCCAAGCCCTGGCTGCCGGATCTGCTGCCGAATGAGCTGCGAGACGGCGTCGTACGGCGAAAAGATGCCTGGCTTGCCGGCGCACGCTTCTCTAAACTGACCCATGCTGAAGCTCATGGCGTGGACGAGGTCCGCTTCGCCGGCCAGGCGCCGGAGCGTCGCGAAGGCCTCCGGCGTACGGTAGAGGTACAGCGAGTGCGGCAGCGTGGAGACGTTGGATACAAACTGCGCCCACAAGCCCAAGCGGCGTGTGGGCAGCAGGGTGACCTTCGCGCCCCATCCCTCAACCACGGCAGTGTCCTCTGCGGACGGCGGCGAATGTGGAGGGTGGAAGGCCACGAGATGGACCTGGTGACGAGGTACCAGGCGCCGCACAAGGTGGTAGACGGGGATGCGCAAGCCGTCCGTGGGAGGATTGGGGAACGTCGCGGTGACGATCAGAAGCCGCATCAAACGCCTTTGGCCGTGTCCGCTCCGGCGGACGACACGCATCGATGGAACACCAGTGTCTGCCTGGCGCGCGCCATTCTTTGCAATGAGATGGAGCCGGCGGAGGGATTCGAACCCACGGCCTGCGGTTTACGAAACCGCTGCTCTACCACTGAGCTACACCGGCAGGCTGGCTTGGTTATGCGCTCCGCGGCGATTCCTGTTTCGCGCTCACCATCTTTCTACACTAATTTTACACCAGTTTGAGCGCGGAGCGGTACCTAGCTCCAGGAAAGGGGAACTCGCTACCTCCCCGCCAGACAACAAACTCCTCCGCCCAACAGTGATGGCGCGGAGGAGTTTGTTGTGTTCATGGTGGAGACGGGGGAGAGTCGAACTCCCCGTCCAATAGGCACCCCAAAGGACCAACTACAAGCGTATCCCGCGTTTTGTGTGTCGCCTCAGCCGCCCCCACGGGCGGGGTTAGCTTCGGCCAGCCGATTGGGTCTTTGGCCTTCGCCT